>NZ_LBJA01000045.1:0-904558 GCF_028128695.1 Bradyrhizobium sp. CCBAU 25360 | reverse complement strand
GGCCGGCGCATTGCTGGCGGTCGCGGCCGGAGGCAGAGCAGGCGGCGGGGGGGCTACGGCGGCGGGGACAGGCGAAGGCGCCTGCGCAGCCGCTGGCGGCGGGGCGACCGGCGCAGGAGCGGGAGCTGGCGCAGCCGGCGTTTGCGGCTCGACGGTGGCTTGCTGCGGCGCCTGCTGGCCCGGGGTGGTCTCGTTCTTCTTGGCCTTCTTCGCCTTGCCCTGGCCGGTGTTGTCGTACACGCCCGGAATCTGCACGGTGCCGCGGTCCGGGTCGATGCGGATGGTGCGCCCGCCATATTCGAAGGTGTACTGCGCCTGCGCAGCGGTGCTCGCCAAAAGGAATGCGGCCGTGGCCAACAGCTTCCTCATTTCCATCTCCTGAAAAGGTGGTCCCCGCACCGACGCTTACGCGCCGGCTCGATCGTAAAAAGTGATCTAGATCACTGTCACGGTATGAGTCGTCGTCCTGCGGTTCCGGGTTCAATAGGCCAACAGCCGGTCCAAAGTTTGGCGGGGGCAAGCGACAGGAGGACGCGGCTGGAGCCCATTCAGTTCCGACGCAATCGGGACGGGGCTCTCGTTGCGCGAACCGGTACCCACTTCGTCCGAAAACGCTCTAATCGAACCAGGCGGCGTAGATTTTCCTGTAGCTGCCGTCTTCCATGGAAATGTGCAGCCATTGGTCGACGAAGGCCTTCAACGCCATGTCGCGCTGGAGCCAATAGGCCTTCTCGGAGAAGTCGAACGGCTTTTCGGGATGCACCGCGCAGAGCACGCCGGCGTGCTGCTTCTGCTGGTAGCGCGTCTCGGAGGCGTCCGTCATCATCAGATCGGCGTTGCCCTTGGCGATCTCGTCGAAGATCACGGTATTGTCGGAGAAAACGCTGATCTCGGCGTCCTTAATGTTGGCACGCGCAAAGCGCTCGTTGGTGCCGCCGGGATTGACGATCACGCGGGTGCCCTTCTTGTCGATATCAGGAAGCGTCTGGTAC
The DNA here is from genome assembly GCF_028128695.1 of Bradyrhizobium sp. CCBAU 25360. Lineage (NCBI taxonomy): Bacteria > Pseudomonadati > Pseudomonadota > Alphaproteobacteria > Hyphomicrobiales > Nitrobacteraceae > Bradyrhizobium > Bradyrhizobium sp. CCBAU 25360. Next base: position 903,566 of record NZ_LBJA01000045.1, on the reverse strand, counting down.
TTGCCGACGTCGGCGCAGCGCGTGATCGGCGTCTTGCCCTCGCGCATGATCGGCGTCGAGAAGAATCCCTTTTTCTGACGATCGAACGTGACCGAGACGCCGCCCATGGCGACGTCGAACTGGTCGGCCTCGAAATCCTTCATCAGCTTCGGCCAGGCCGTCGGCACGAACTCGACCTTGACTCCGAGCGCCTTGCCCAGTGACTCCGCCATGTCGACATCGAAGCCGCTGAACTGCTGCGTCGCCTTGTCCAGATAGGTGAAAGGCTTGTAGTCGCCGGTCATGCCGACGCGCAAGGTGCCGCGCTTGACGATCTCGTCGAGGCGCGAGGGCGCCTGCTGCGCGTGAGCCGAAAGGTTTGCCAGCAACGCCACGGCCGCAGCCACCACGATTCGAACAGCCATCCGAACGATCATCTCTTTTCCACCCCTGCGCGAGCTGTCATTGTGCCGCCCTTGAGGGGTGGATTTAGACCAGATGCCGGTCGCTGGCGAGATGGAATTGAAGGGAATCTGGACGTGACGATCTCGATGTACGAGGCCTCTGTCGGCCTCTTCGTCCCGCATTTGCGCAACCTGTCGGGGCTGCTCGACAAGGGTGTGGCGTATGCGGAGACCCGCAAGTTCAATCCGGCCGTTCTGCTCGGTATGCGGCTGGCCCCGAACATGTACGATCTGGCGCAGCAGGTCGGCGAGGCCTGCCGGCATGCGGTGGTCGCCCCGGCCTTGCTGGCGGAGCTCGAGCCGGTGGCGCTGCCGGCGCTGGAGCACGACATGGCCGGGCTTCAGGCGCGGATCGCAACCTCGATCGAGTTCATCGAAAGCCTGCCGCGCGCGGAGATCGATGCGGCGGCGGAACGGAATGTCTTCTTCAGGCTGAAGAACGGGACCGAGCTGCCCTTCACCGGGCGCGCGCTGCTGCTGACGTTCAGTGTCCCGCAGTTCTTCTTTCACGTCACGACGGCCTACGACCTGCTGCGGCACGCAGGCGTCGAGCTCGTGAAGAAGGATTATCTGGGAAGGAAGTAGTTGCCGAGGCTCGGCGTACACCTCTCCCTTCGGGAAAGGTGTACCGAGACCTCCGGCCGGAGCGCTAGGCTTCGCCCTTGCGCTCGTAATCGGCGAGCGAGCTGCGGCCGGCGATCTCGCTGCGCAGCTGCTCGAAGCGCCTGTTCGCCTCGTCCTGCTGGACGTCGACGAAATGTACCGCGGCCTCGCTGGTCATGGGGCCGCTGACCACGGGCGTGGACTGTTCGCCGATGGTCTCGTGGACGTAATACTGGCCGTCATCGCCGCGATGGACCGTCCATTTCAGGCGGATCGCCACCATGGGCCCGGGCCCGACCTTGCTGTAGCCGTCGGCATCGGTGTGCTCCGGCACCAGCGGCTGTTCCTCGACGACCGGATGCTCGTCGAGAGCCGGCTGTTCGTCGATGACTGCCTGCTCGTCGGAAGCCACATGCTCACGCTCGCCGGCGACCACGATTTCGGTCTCGGTGTGGCGGACGACGAGGACGGGCTCGGGGTGCTCCAGGATGCTGGCGATGGTCGCCAGCGCGTGGTCGGTCGGGTCGATCTCTGACAAGGTCCATCCTCCAGCTCGACGCGGCCGGCCAGTCTGTCCCACTGCCGCCGCGGCCGGGAACATTAGGCGCGTTTGATTAAGGCTGAGTTGGGGCTCGATCTGCACCAAAATGGGACGCATTCTGGCCTTCCGAAGGCGGGTAGATTAATCCGCCCGCCTTCGGCTTGTTCAGCCCAGCACGTCCTGATTGATGATGTTCTGCCTGATGGGATCGCCGTCCAGCACGCTCAGGATATTGCGCGCGGTCTGCTCGCTCATCCGGCTCACCGCCTCCACCGTGACGCCGGCGACGTGCGGGGCGATGATGACGTTGGGCAGCGCGAACAGCGCGTTGCTGACCGGCGGCGGCTCCACCTCGAACACGTCGATGCCGGCGCCGGCGAGCTTGCCGGAGACCAGGGCGTCGTACAGCGCGGCTTCCTTTACGATGCCGCCGCGCGCGGTGTTGATGAGATAGGATTTCGGCTTCATCCGGCGGATCCGCGCCGCATCGAACAGGCCGACCGTTTCCGGCGTCTTTGGGCAGTGGATGGTGACGAAATCGGCGTGAGGCAGCGCGGCGTCGAGGTCGGCGACAGGCTCGCAGCCGGCGGCCTTGATCTCGGCGGCTGGCTTGTAGGGATCGTAGACCTGCACGGTCATTTCCATCGCCAGGCACCGCTTGGCGGTACGGCTGCCGATGCGGCCGAAGCCGATGATCAGCACGGTCTTGCCGTAGAGATCGAACGGCAGCATGCCGAGCCGGTCGGCCCATTTGCCGTCCTTGACGCAGGCGTGCAACTCGTTCGCGCGCTTGGCCAGCGTCAGCATCATGAACAGCGCCTGCTCGGCGACCGAGGGCGAGTTGGCGCTGCCCGCGACCATCAGCGGCACCTTGCGGCGGGAGAGGGCGGGCACGTCGACGGCGTCGTAGCCGACGCCGATGCGGGTCACGACCTTCATGTCCTTGGACGCCTCGAGCTCGGTCTCGCCGAAGGCGGTGGCGCCGAGCGCCACGCCATGGACCGGCGCATGGCTCTTCAGCAAGGCCTCGAAGTCCTTTGCCGAGATTAGGTTCGCAAACTCGACGAGCTCGATATCGTCCCGCTGGGTGAGGAGGGCGCGTGCCCCTTGCGACAAAGTTTGTGTAATGAAAATCTTCTTCTTGTTGGTCGCCATCGTCCCCTGCCTGCGCGAGTTTCTTGGACCGGCGTCACAACACGACGCCGGTCGCCTCGTTTAGCAGGTGCATGTTATTGAGGTCCATCGCCAAACGCATGGGTGCCCCGTCCTTGGCGCCGGCGTTGGGATCGACGCGGCCGCAGATCGGCGTGCCATCGAGCCCGAAATAGACCAGGGTCTCCATTCCCATCGGCTCGGTGACGTCGAGCACGGTGTCGAAGCTCTCGACGCCCGGCCCCAGATGCGCATGCGACTCAGTGAGATGCTCGGGCCGCAGGCCGAGCAGCAGCTTGTCGGTGCGCGGCAGCGCGTTGTAGCGCGCCGCGCGGGCCGGCGGCAGCGCGAACGCGATGCGGTCGGTGAGCCGGATCTGGAGCGTGCCGCCGGCGTCCTCGAGCCGGCACGGGATGAAGTTCATGGCGGGCGAGCCGATGAAGCCGGCGACGAAGCGCGTGGCCGGCTTGTGGTAGAGCTCGTTCGGGGTGCCGATCTGCTCGATCTTGCCCTTGTTCATCACTACCACACGGTCGGCCAAGGTCATCGCCTCGACCTGGTCGTGGGTGACGTACACAGTCGTGGTGCGGACCTTCTGGTGCACCTTCTTAATCTCGATCCGCATCTGCACGCGCAGCTTGGCGTCGAGATTGGACAGCGGCTCGTCGAACAGGAAGACCTTCGGGTTGCGCACGATGGCCCGGCCCATCGCGACGCGCTGGCGCTGGCCGCCCGAGAGCTGCTTCGGCTTGCGGTCGATCAGGTCGGTGATGTCGAGCAGGCGGGCGGCTTCCGTCACTCGCGCCTTGATCTCGGCCTTGGGATAGTGCTTCAGGCGCAGCCCGAACGACATGTTCTCGGCGACCGTCATGTGCGGATAGAGCGCGTAGTTCTGGAACACCATCGCGATGTCGCGGTCTTTCGGCGGCACGTCGTTGACGACGTCGCCGTCGATCATGATGTCGCCGTCGCTGATGTCCTCGAGCCCCGCGATCATGCGCAGCGTCGTCGACTTGCCGCAGCCAGAGGGGCCGACCAGGACGATGAACTCATGGTCGGCGATATCGAGATCGATGCCGCGCACGGCTTCGACGTCGTCGTAACGCTTAACTACCTTCCGCAATGCAACGTCAGCCATCAGACATCAACCCTTTGTCGCGCCGGCGGTCAGGCCGGCAATGTAGTAGTCCATCAGGAAGGCGTAGATGACCAGCGGCGGCGCAGCGCCGAGCAGCGCGCCGGTCATGATCTGTCCCCAGTTGAAGACGTCGCCCTTGATCAGCGTGGTGGTGATGCCGACCGGCAGCACCAACTGATCCACCGATGTCGTGAACACCAGGGGATAGAGGAACTGCGCCCAGGACACCGTGAAGGCGAAGATGGTGGCGGCGATCAGGCCGGGCAGCGCGACGGGAATGAAGATCCGCGTCAGCGTCTGGAGCCAGGAGGCGCCATCGATGAGGGCCGCCTCATCCAGCTCCTTCGGGATCGAGGCGAAATAGCCGATCATGATCCAGGTGCAGAATGGCACTGTCAGCGTCGGATAGATGAACACCAGCACGTACCATCGGTTAAGCAGCGTGATGCCGGTCAGGTCCTGGACCATCCCGAGCACCTTGAACAGGGGGATGAACAGAAGGCTGTCCGGAATCAAATAGGTGAGGAAGACGCCGGTGGCCAGCGTCGCCGAGCCCCAGAACTTCATCCGGGCCAGCGCGAAGGCCGCGGGGATGCTGATCATCATGGTCACGATCACCACGATGATCGAAATGATCGACGAATTCCAGAAGAAGCGCAGAAATTGGTTCGAGCTCAACAGCTCGACATAGTTCGATAGCGTCGGATGAAACACCCACCAGGGGTTGGTTGCCGCCGAGATCTCCGCGCTGCTCTTGAGTGAGGTGATCAGCATGTAGACCGGCGGCGTCAGGAAGAAGATGGCGAACAGCACCAGGAAGAAATAGGACCAGCGAAGCGCCCAGATGCGGTCGCGGCTCATGCTGCCGTATTTGACCTTGCGGGACGGTCCGGCCTTATCGATTGCGAGCGTGCTCATCAGGCTTCGTTTCCGCGTTTGTTGACATCGCGCAGGATGAAGATCGCAGCGACCGCCAGGATCGGCACCATGAACAGGGAGACGCAGGCGCCGAGCGGAATGTCGCTGCTCTGGATGCCGACCTGGAACGCCCAGGTGGCGAACAGATGCGTCGTATCCAGCGGGCCGCCCGACGTCAGGATGCGCACGATGTCGAAATTGGCGAAGGTGACGATCAGCGAGAACAAGGTAGTGATGGCGATGATGTTGCGCATCATCGGCAAAGTGATGTGCCAGATCTTCTGCCACCAATTGGCGCCGTCGATCTCCGCGGCCTCGTACAGCTGGTCGGGCACGGATTTCAGCGCGGCCAGATACATGATCAGGAAGAACGGCGCACCGTACCAAACGTTGACGAGGATGACGGAGAAGCGCGCCCAGAAAGTGTCGCCGAGCCAGGGGATCGGACCGACGCCGAAGAAGGACAGCGTGTAGTTGAAGGCGCTGTAGGAGGGGTCGAACAGCCACAGCCAGGCCAGCGTGCTCATCGCCGGCGGAATCACCCAGGGCACCAGCAGCATGCCGCGCCATTTGCGTTGCTTCTTGCCCGGAATGTTGTGGACGAAATGCGCGACGATGAAACCGATCAGCGCCTTGAAGACCACCGCGGTGATGGCGAAGATGCAGGACTGCCGCACCACCATCCAGAACGTCTCGCGCTTGAACAGGAAGGTGAAGTTGCTGAGGCCGACGAACTTCGTCATCGCCTTGTTCAGGGTCGCGAGGTAAACCGAGTAGAAGGCGGGATAGAGCACGAGCAGGACGATCAGAAGGATCAGCGGCAGCGTCAGGAAGAACGCCACCGTCGATTTTCGCCCGAGCGCGTTGCGCAGGCTTGATCCCTTCCGCGCGCCCCTTGCACGGGCGACGCGACCTTGCTCGACGACGACATCGGCCATCTCAGCTTCCTTGAATCAGCTCTATCTACTTCTTTGTCCACCTCGAAGCCGGCCATTGGGGTCGGCTTCCCGGCCATGCGAATCCGATGACGGGATGCAGGCGGCTCACGCAGATGGCGTGAACCGCCCGCACACCCCGGCTAGCTCCGCATGAAGCCTTCGCACTCGCCCTCGGCCCAGGCGAGGGCCTGATCCATGGTCTCGCCGCGTGCAAAACGCAGCGCCATCTTGGTCAGCGTCGCCTGGAAATAGATCTGCTGCGCGATCTTGGGCGGTGCCGGGGACGCCGCGATCGACAGCGTCTGATGCTTGTAGGGGTCGGGATAGTGAAACAGCGTTCCCTGCGGCGGTCCTTCCTCGGCCCAGGTCTTGAGCTTGGTCATATTGGCGTAGGCCGGCAGGTCGTAGCCGCCGCTCACCGCGACGAACTTCTCGATCGACGATGGCGAGGACATGTGAATGAGCAGGCTCTTGGCCGCTTCCTTGTTCTTGCCGAAGCTCCAGACGCCCCAGAAGTAAGGCAGGTACGGCGCAAACCGGCCCTTCGGACCGGACGGGAAGCCGTGCGTCCAGCACTGCTCGGCGACCTGTGGCGCATCGCGCTTGGCGACGGCCCAGGCGCTCGGCGGATTGAGGATCATCGCGCCGCGGCCGGAGATCAGCCATTTGTTGTTCGACGCGTCGTCCCAGGACGGCGCATCCGGTGGCAGGAAGGCGATCAGCTTCTTGTAGAACTCCATGGCCTGGCGAACCTGATCGGTCTTCACCGTGATGTCGCCCTTGGCGTTGACGAGCTCGGCGCCGAACGACTGGAAGATCGCGCCGGCGGTGTCCACGCTGTCGGTGGTCTCGCCGAGACCGATGCCGAACGGAACGCCGGCCTTGTGGCAAGCCTCGGCTGCCTTCAGGAAGGACTCCATGGTCCAGTTCTCGACCTTGGGTGGGCCGCCGGCCGGGTACATCTCCTGCACGTCGATGCCGGCATGCTTCTTCATCAGGTCGATGCGGGAGCAGGGACCCTTGATCTGGCTGCCGGGTGTCGCGGGCACTGCGAGCCATTTGCCGCCCGACTGACCGAGATATTTGACGGTGCCGTTCACCTCACCGTTCTGCTTGAGGAGCGGCTCCATGACGTCGTTGAGCGGCTCGAGATTCTCCGAATAGGCCTGCGGCCACCAGCTCGGCATCTGGAGGATGTCGTGACCGGACTTGGCCTGGGCTTCGGCCGCGGCGGTCAGCTCGATCTTCTTGTTGTTGCTGGTGATGTAGTCGATGGAGACTTCGACCTTCTCCTTCGCGGCCCATTCATTGACGAGATCGGTGGAGGCCTTGTTGGCGCCCGGCACCCAATGGTCCCAGAAGCCGATCGAGAGTTTGCCGGCGGCGTAAGCGCCCCGGACATAGGGCGCTGTGATCAGCGCCGCGGAGGACATTGCAGTGGCAGCCACAAATTGACGTCGCGTCAGTGTCTTGCGTGACATCTCGTTTCCTCGCCTGGGTGTTTGTTGTTGGAGTTTCCTCTAAGACTTCTTTTCCGAGCTCTTGTTGGATTTTCTTATTGATGCCATCGGCCCGAGTGAACAATTCACGCAGGCCGCAGCAAATTGGTAGCGCGATCAGATCATGATTGACCGCGTCTGTCGAGAAAGCCGAACGTCTCGCGCCTAGAACTAACGTTGCGTCCCCGAACGCGGCATCGCTGTGCCGGTCGTGAGCTGCGATCGTTTGTTTTGCGACGCACACTTCGCGTGAACCGGCCCCGAACGATCCGTGCGCAATTACGCCGCAGTTTCGAATAAGCCTGCATAACCGCTTCGCGCGAAAGACTTTTCGGACGTGGACAGCATTCGGCTGCGTCTGGACCGCGAAGCGGCGGAAACGATAGAGTTGCAGCTGGCGGGTGACTCCGCCCTAACAGGCCAGGCCAGTCAGATCGACGATGGAGACGAGAATGATCAACCCGGCGCCGTCTGCGCGGCTTCACATGCGGCGATGGCTTGCGCTGGGGGCCGTGCTTACGCTGCTGCTCGGTGCGGCCGCAATGGCCCAAGCTCAAGGCTTGGTCAAAGGCGTTCAGGACGGCGCGGCGGCCGGAAACAAGGCGGCAGGTCCCGTCGGTGGCGTGCTCGGCGGTGCAATCGGCGGTGTGGTCGGCGTTTTCACCGGCGTGCTCGGCGTCGGCAACAACAATGGCAATCAGGCCCCGGCCGCCAAGGATGCAGGCAAGGACGCCAAGCAACAGGGCGCGGCCAAGGACAAGGATGCAAAGGGCGCCAAGGCAGGCAAGGGCGCCAAGGCGAGCAAGGAGGCCAAGAACGCACCGCAGGGCAAGGACAATAAGGATGTCACCGTCCTCACTCAGACCGGCGCGCCGCAGCAGACCGCCGAGCAGATCGTCGCCAACAGCGATTCCTATATCGAGCGGATCAAGACTCAGCTGAACCTCACGGCTGATCAGGAGAAGCACTGGTACGGCTTCTCGAGCGCAATGCACTACCTTGGGCATAATGGTGCAGAGCGGCTCAACTTGCGGGTTGCGCGCGCCAAGCGGGATCCGCCCGACGACATTATCGAGCAGATGCGCAACGAGGCGCAGTTCCTGATCGACCGCGCCGCCGACCAGCGCAATGTCGCCGACGCCGCCGAGCCGCTGTTTTCGAGCCTCGATGACAAGCAGAAGCAGGTCTTCATTCAGGAGATGGTGCGGCTGAGCCACGAGCGGGGATTGGATTGATCAAGTTGAATCGGATCGGGCGCGTGTGAATTAACGGCGCCCGCCACGAATTCGTGAATCTTCTCCGCAATTGAGTTATGATTAGTTTGGCAAGCTGACTGCGGGGTTGATATGGCGGACGGACTCTCCGTTTTCCTGGTCGAAGACGAGGCGTTGATCCGGATGATGATCGCCGACATGGTGGTGGAACTCGGCCACCACGTCGTCGCGGAAGCGGACAATGTCCGGGACGCAAGCGCGTTCGCCATGACCGCGCAATACGATATGGCCATCCTCGACATCAATCTGATGGGCGTTTACGTCGATCCCGTCGCCGACCTGATCGAACGTCGCGGAAAGCCGTTCATGTTCGCCACGGGGTACGGTCCCGAACTGCTGCCGTCCTTGCTCCGGCGCAGGCCGATCCTGCGCAAGCCGATCGCAATGGATCAGCTCAAGGCGATGATCGATTCCATGTTTCCGGGAGCCCCGGTCAAAGCGCCGCACTGAGTGACGGCAAGGCGCCGCACTGGTGACGGCGAAGACGCCGCACTGAGATAGCCCAACGAAAATGGCCGCCCGTCGGGGGCGGCCATCTGGCGGCGGAATTTGTCGCGGTCTCACATCAGGCCGGCGCCGAGGTCGATGCCGTACGTCATCAGGCCGAACGAGGCGACCAGGCCCGTGCAGCAGAACAGCAAGATGGTCTTGAAGGACGAATCGGCGAAACGCGTTTCGACGACGGCCGGCATCGCGGCGATCGAAATCATGCTCATGTCATTGCCCCCTTGTTTGACCCTGAATTGCATCAGGTGAGGGAACCCTAGAGCAAAAAGTTTGACGTCAGATTGCGGGGCATCCTTAACGGAATCCCAATTGGATCCCGCGTTCTCCGGCGTCGCGGGCCGGATTGCAAGTCTCAGTTGCGGCCGTTCTTCAGCACCCTGGCAATGGTGTGGGCCGTCATGGCCGCGCGGTCCGAAGCGCGCTGGGCGGCCAGCCGGTCTCGCGCCTTTTCCTCGATCAGCAAGTCGATCAGGGCCAGCCGCTTGTCTTCGTCATCCGCCTCGCTCAGCAGGCGATGATAGCGGTGGTAGTCGAAACCCAAATCCTGCTTACGCATGTCACGCCCCCGCAACTACGCCACACACAAACACACGGCAGGATTGTTTCTCATCCGGAACACGCAAGCAAGCACGTTCCTGCGTGGAACCGCGTGTGCGCGGCAATCAGCTGTGTATTAATGGAACCATGAGCAGGGAGGACGACCGACTTCAGTTTGGATTGGAGTCGGCGAACATCTTCAGGCCGACGAAGCTCGCGTCTGGCTTGGTCACGAGCTTGGTCGGGATGTTGCGCAGATAGTCCTGGAAGCGCCCCTTGGCTTCGAAGCGCGCCCGGAACGCAGAAGCGAGAAGGAACTCGGGGAAGCGCGGCACGATTCCGCCGGCGACATAGACGCCGCCGCGGGCACCGAACGTCACCGCGAGATTGCCGGCGACCGACCCAAGGATGGCGCAAAACATCTCCAGCGTCGCGCGGCTGACGGGACAGGTGCCTTCCAGCGCGACCTTGGTGATGGCGGCAGCGTCGCGGTGCGGCACCTGGGCGCCGTCAACCTCAGCCAAGGCTTCGTAGAGGTTTTGCAGCCCGGAACCCGAGAGCGCGCCACGCTCGATGGAGACGTGGCCAAGGCGTCGGCGCAAGCACGCAATCACACGTTCCTCGCGCTCGTTCTCCGCCGGCAGGGTCGCATGTCCGGCCTCGGTGACGACGGCGAGGCGCGCGCCATGGCGTTCGACCAGACACGAGACGCCAAAGCCGGTTCCGGGGCCGACCACCAGCAACGGCTCGCCGGGCAGGCCATCCTGTCCGCCGAGCGGGATCAGATCGGCAGGCCGCAAGGCGGGCAGGGACCAGGCCACCACCTCGAAATCGTTGAGCACATGGACGCTGTCGAAGCCGAGAGCCGGCTGCAGCTCGTTGCCGTCGATGACCCAGGGACTGTTGGTCATGACGCAGCGGTTGTTGGTGACGGGACCCGCCACGGCCAGCACGGCTCTTTGCGGCTGCTCGCCGCCGGACCGGCGCGCCAGCACGTCCACGATGGCTTCCCGAACGGTCGGGAAGTCGGCGACCTTCACATAGTCGATCGGTCCGGTCTGGTCGCCGTTGCCGAGGTCGCCGCGGTCCAATTCGCTCCGGATCAGCGCGAAGCGCGCATTGGTGCCGCCGATATCGGCGAGAAGTATCTGTCCTGTCTTGCCGATATTCATGACTCCGTGGCTGCCGCCGCCTTGCGGCACGACAACCCTGTCCTCCAGTCCTTCGACCCGATCCGCGCAGGCGCGGACAGTGCGAGAATCCGCCCTTGGGTGCGCCTAGTCAACACGGACGAGGCCAAACCGTTGCATCATGGGGGTCTTCCCATGACCAATTCGCGCGGGGCTTCGCATGGCGTGGGCGGTTGCGAAGCGGCGCGGGAAGGCCGACACTCAGCGGACTTGTCCGGCGCCGGCGCGCCGGGCACATCGAATGAGACCGGCGATGAAGATTTCCGACCGCGACGTCTTGCTGGTGATCGACGTGCAGAACGATTTCTGCACCGGCGGGGCGCTTGCCGTTCCCGGCGGCGAGAAGGTCGTCCCTGCCATCAACCGAATCGCCCAAAAATTCGCCAATGTGGTGCTGACCCAGGACTGGCATCCGCGCGACCACGTCTCGTTCGCGCCGAACCATGCGGGCAAGCAGCCGTTCCAGACCATCGAACTCGACTACGGCACCCAGGTGCTCTGGCCGGCGCACTGCGTGCAGGGTACCTCTGGTGCGGAGTTCCATCGCGATCTCGACGTGGTCAGGGCGAGCCTCGTGGTGCGCAAGGGCTTTCGCCGTGGCATCGATTCCTATTCGGCGCTGTTCGAGAACGACAAGCGGACGCCGACGGGACTGCTTGGATATTTGCGCGAACGCGAACTGAAGACCGTGTTCGTCGCCGGCCTCGCGCTTGATTTCTGCGTCCGCTTCTCGGCGGAGGATGCGCGCAAGGCAGGGTTCGAGGTCGCCGTCATCGAGGACGCCTGCCGCGGCATCGATCTCGACGGCTCCGTCGCCGCGGCCCATCGGAGTTTTCGCGACCTCGGCATCTCCATCGTGAGCCTCGAGGCGTTCCTGTGACGATGGTGAGATAGCCATGGTGAATCAGGCCGGCAAACAGAGCGGCGCGCAGGGGCCCGTCCCGGACGACCCGCTGCTGTGGCCGTTGGCAGCGGCGCGCCTCGCCATGGACAGCTGCTTCTGGTGGCTGGAGCGCGGTCCGGCGGAGCAGGACGACAGCACTTTGTCCTGGACGACCCCGAGCACCGTGGCGCTGGAGCTCGCGACCATGCGCCTGCGCGATTGCTCGCAGACGCGGTCCGGCCAGCCGGCGCTGGTCTGCGCGCCCTATGCGCTGCATCGGGCCCTGATCGCCGATTTCGCCCCCGGCCACAGTGTAGTGCAGTCGCTGCAGACCGGCGGCATCGACCGGGTCTATCTCACCGACTGGCGGTCGGCGACGCCGGATATGCGCTATCTCTCGATCGACAGCTATCTCGGCGATCTCAATGTCGCCGTTGACGAGATCGGCGCGCCGGTCGATCTGGTCGGCTTGTGCCAGGGCGGCTGGCTGTCGCTGCTTTATGCGGCGCGCTTTCCGGCCAAGGTGCGGCGGCTGGTGCTGGTCGGCGCTCCCGTGGATCTGTCGATTGAATCTTCGTTGTGCCGGCTCACCCGCAACGCGCCCGAGATGGTCTACGACCAGCTCGTCGCACGCGGCGGCGGCAATGTCCGCGGCGAGGAGATGCTGCGCTTCTGGTCCAAGGCGCCGAACCGCGACGACATCGTAACGGCGTTGCAGAGAGACTTGTCGGACGAGGAGGGCGCGGCGCTGCTCGCGCGGTTCGACCGCTGGAACGCCGAGACGCTCGATCTGCCGGGCAAATACTATCTGGAGATCGTCAACCGGATTTTCAGGGAGAACCAGATCGCTAGCAGCAGTTTCGTCGCTCTTGGTCGCACGGTCGATCCGACGGACGTCAAGGCGCCGGTCTTCCTGCTGGCCGGACTCGACGACGAGGTCGTGCCGGCTGCGCAGGCGCTCGCCACCGCCGGTCTCCTCGGCACGCCGCCAGCCTTCATTGCGGCGGCTTCCGAGCCGAGCAATCATCTCGGCCTGTTCATGGGCGCGCGCACCCACGCGCACGCCTGGTCGCGGATCGCCGCGTGGCTGCGCGACGATCTGTCCGGCGTGCTGGCCCGCAGCGCCTGAGCTCGCCAAGGTACCGGGCAGACCAAGGCGCTGGGCAGATGGCGCTGGGCAGACCGCGGCGCAAATCCGTTATGCATGACGGCGGATGGCCTGCACGGGACCGGGTCGATGGGCTACATAGGGTCTGGAGCTGACGGCTTCGGCAGCGAAGAGATTAAGGGTACTGCGCTCGATGACTTTCCACTCGATCTACGCCCACGGATTTGCGCGCGTGGCGGCCTGTGTCACCACGTCCCATGTCGCCGATCCCTCGGCCAACGCAAAGGCCGTGCTGGCGGCGGCCGATGCCTGCCATGAGCAGTCGGTGGCGGTCGCGGTGTTTCCCGAGCTGTGCCTGTCCGGCTATGCGATCGAAGACCTGGTCAAGCAGGATCCGCTGCTCGATGCGGTCGAGCGCGGCCTCGTAGGCCTCGTTGAGGCCTCAGCGGGACTGATGACGGTCCTGATCGTCGGAGCGCCGCTGCGCTTTGGTCATCGCATCTACAATTGTGCCGTCGTCATTCACCGCGGCAACATCCTCGGCGTGGTGCCGAAGACGTACCTGCCGACCTACCGCGAATTCTACGAAGGGCGGCATTTCGCCTCCGGCGCCGGCATGGTCGGAGAGACGATCGCGTTCGGCGGGCTGCATGCGCCGTTCGGCGTTGACCTCTTGTTTGCGGCCGAGGACGTTCCGGGCCTCACCATTGGCGTCGAGATCTGCGAGGACATGTGGATTCCGGTGACGCCGGCCTCGGAGCTGGCGCTTGCGGGCGCGAGCGTGCTGATCAATCTCTCGGGCAGCCCGATCACGATCGGCCGGGCGCGCTCGCGCGCGCTGCTGTGCCAATCGACATCGGCGCGCTGCCTCGCGGCGTACGTCTATTCGGCCGCTGGGGCCGGGGAATCGACCACGGATCTTTCCTGGGACGGCCAGACCTCGATCTACGAGAACGGCGTGCTGCTGGCCGAGGGCGAGCGGTTCCGCCAGGGCGGCCAGATCACGCTGGCTGACGTCGATCTCGATCTGCTCAGGCAGGAGCGTGCCTCGATGGGGACGTTCGATGACAACCGCCGGCAGCGCGAGGCGTTTTTCCGCAAGGTGACATTCGCGCTGAAGCCGCCGGCCGCCGACATCGGCTTCCTGCGCAAGGTCGAGCGCTTTCCGTTCGTGCCGAGCGACGAAAGCCTGCTCGAGCAGGATTGCTACGAGGCCTACAACATCCAGGTCGCCGGCCTCGTGCAGCGCATGCGCGCGACCGGCACCAAGCGCGTCGTGATCGGCGTGTCGGGCGGGCTTGATTCCACCCATGCACTGATCGTCGCCGCCAAGGCAGTCGACCTGCTCGGCCTGCCGCGCGAAAACATCCTGGCCTACACCATGCCGGGCTTTGCCACCGGCAGTGAAAGCAAGACCCATGCATTGGCGCTGATGCAGGCGTTGCAGACGAGCTGGCAGGAGCTCGATATCCGCACCACCGCGACGCAGATGCTGAAGGATATCGGCCATCCCTTCGGCAATGGCCAGAAGGTCTACGATGTCACCTTCGAGAACGTGCAGGCCGGCCTGCGTACGGATTACCTGTTCCGGCTCGCCAACCATCACGGCGGCATCGTCATCGGAACCGGCGATCTCTCCGAGCTCGCGCTCGGCTGGTGCACCTATGGCGTCGGCGACCAGATGGCACATTACAACGTCAATGCCGGCGTGCCGAAGACGCTGATCCAGCATCTGATCCGCTGGGTAATCTCATCGAAGCAGTTCGGCGACGACGTCAACCGGACGCTTGGCTCGATCCTGGCCGCCGAGATCTCGCCTGAGCTGGTGCCGGTCGAGCCCGGCCAGAAGCCGCAGAGCACCGAAGCATCCGTCGGCCCTTACGAGCTGCAGGATTTCAACCTATTCTACACGCTGCGGTTCGGCATGCGTCCGTCCAAGATCGCCTTCATGGCGCAGCACGCGTGGAAGGATGTCGCCAATGGCGAATGGCCGCCGGCATTCCCGAGCGACCGGCGCAAGGCCTATGATCTCAAGGACATCCGCCGCTGGCTCGAGGTGTTCCTGCGCCGCTTCTTCGCCTTCAGCCAGTTCAAGCGCTCGGCGATGCCGAACGGCCCAAAGGTCTCGGCGGGCGGCTCGCTGTCGCCCCGCGGCGATTGGCGTGCGCCCTCGGATTCGAGCGCGGCGGCATGGCTCGAGGATCTCGAGCGGAACGTGCCGAACTGATCGGGGAGGCGGATCGTTGGGGAGATGATCTGATGTCGGCAGGGGATGGAGCGGAAGCGGAGGAGGCCAGGGTCGTCAACGGCCTCTACATCTTCGACATCGAAATGCGCGACGGCAAGCGCGGGCAGGCGAGGGGCGTCGTCGTGCTGTGCGACGGACGCATCATGGGCGGCGACAGCTATTTCTACTACACCGGCACCTACACCTTCCGGAACGGCAAGTGGCGGGGCGACATGATCGTCAATCAGCATACCGAAGCGGTCGGCAGGACGCTTGCGTTCGGCGGCAGGGAGGTCACCTGCGGCTTCTCGGGCGACTATTCCGCAGGCGGTGCCGAGGTCGAAGGCATGGCACTGGTCGGCAAGACCAGCGTGACATTCACGGCCCGCCTCACATTGAAGGACGCGATTTAAATCCGCGTGATCGGCCCTCGTTCCTGCTCAGGAACCTTCGCACCTACAGAGCGTTCGCGTCTGTTGTTGCGAATTGTCGAGGAGAGGGACCATGCGTCAACACTTGATGTTATCGACTGCGGCCGTCGGGCTCATGCTCGCGTCCGGCATCGCCTACGCCCAGGCGCCCGGTGAGCGCAGAGACGAGCCAAAACGGACCGAGGAACCGGCGAAAGGCGCCGCGCCCCAGCGCGGTGGTGCAGCTCAAGAACGCGTCCAAGATCGCGCCCAGGGCGCACAAGAGAAGGTGCAGGGAGCCGGCCGCGAGGAGAAAGGCGGCGGCCGCCGTGCGGAGGAAGAGAAGGGACGACAAGGCACCGCCGCTGAACGCGGCCAGCCCAATGCGAAAGAGCAGGCCCAGGAGTCTCGCGAGCCATCGCGAGATCGCAACCGAGAAGCCGACACGGCGAAACAAGGTCGCGAGACCGGCAAGAGCAGCGCCGAGACGAAGCAGGACAAGTCTGCGCCGCAGAAATCAACCGCCGAGTCCGAGAAATCCAAGACCGTTCCGGCTGGCCAGCAGAACGAGCGCACGGGAGCTGCGGCCAACCAGAAAGAGCAGAACCAGCCTCCGCGCAATGCCGCCGAGCAACAGCCGGCGCAACAGAACAACCGGCCGGCCACCGCGACGGACACGAACCGCGCAGCTCCGACCAACAATGCGCAAACCGCACCTTCCGGTACGCAGACCAATCAAGCCAATCAGACCACCCAGACCAACACGCAGGTTGGTCAGCAGACCAGCGTGACCACCGAGAAGCAGGTGCGGATGTCTGAAACGGTGAGCCGCGCGCGATTGGCGCAGCCGGAGCGCAACCTGAACATCTCGATCCGGATCGGCGAGACGATCCCACCGCGCGTGCGTCTCTACCGGCTGCCGCCGGAGATCGTCACGATCGAGCCCCAATATCGGGATTACGAGTATTTCGCGACCGATGACGACGTCGTCATCGTGGAGCCGCGGACGCATCGCATCGTCAGCCAAGTGCCGCGCGATCCGTCGCGAGCCCGCGCGCAGATGGGCGGCGCGGCCTCGTCGAACGTGGCAGCCGCCGGCAGCGCGACGAACAATAGCGTGAATTGTCAGATCATGCGGCGTGATGCGTCGGGCAATGTCGCCCAGGCAGAGCCGTCAACGGTCGGCTCGACCGCGCGCACGGATTCGCTGAGCGTGACGGTTCAGATGCCGGATGGCAGCTCGTCCGCACCGGTCGCCCTTGGGGCGGCCGCCGGCAATATCGTGGTCGCGACGCAAGGGCAGGGCGACTGCTCGGTGACGATCGAGCCGCAAACGCGCTGATCGAAAGACGACGCTGAAACGACAACGCGCCGCCCGGATGCCCCAACCGGACGGCGCGTTGCTGCGTTCAATCTGAAAGTTTCGAGGTCCGGAGTGCCTAGGAGTCCGGACCTCGTCACCTTGCCCCAGCCTTCAATCCCCCGCCCCATGTGGTCCCCCAACCCCATGTAGCGCGATCAGAGGGTGATGCCCGTGGAAGTGGCCGCCGATCGATGCACGCGATGTACGTGACATCGCGATAGGATTCCATTCCGGATCACTACGGACATAGATACCGCTTGCCATGTGCCCGTTCTGCATCGGTGGTCTGATCGCTGTTGCCTGGTCCGCGGCACGCGATCGGCAGGATGTCCACATCTCCTCGGCGCCGCGCAACTCGAATTCACGGGCCTGTCATTGAACTGGTCTAGCGCTGCTCCCGTCATCGCTGACGGCGAAGGAGCAAGCCATGTCGAAGCCGGTGCTGGGCGCCGCATTGTCCATCAAATCGATCCCTGCACATCGCGACTGGCTCCTCGACCGGCAGCGCGATCTCGAAATCCAGGATTTCTTCCGCGCCGATCTTCTCGACAGCGACTGGCGGAGCACGGCCGGCGAGATCAAGCAGATGCTGGTAGGCCATACCGGCCGGCTCGGCATTCACGGCCCGTTCTGGGGCTTCAAGATCGACAGCCACGATCCCATGATCCGCCAGGCCGTGACCAAGCGCCTGCTTCAGGGCCTCGACGCCGCCGAGTTCCTCGGCGCGACGCAGATGGTGATCCATTCGCCGTTCACGACCTGGGACCACAACAATCTCGATCTCTATCCTGACAATCGCGGCAATCTGGTCGAACGTGTCAAGGCGACGCTCGCCGAGGTGATCGCGCGCGCCGAGACCATCGGCTGCGAGATCGTCATCGAGAACATCGAGGACAAGGATCCGCGCGACCGGGTGCGCCTCGCCAGGGCGCTGGAAAGCGCCAAGGTCCGCGTCTCGCTCGACACCGGGCACGCCAACTACGCCCACATCTCCACCGGCGCGCCGCCGGTCGACTATTATGTCGAGACCGCTGGCGACATGCTGACCCATGTGCATCTGCAGGACACCGACGGCTTTGCCGACCGGCACTGGGCGCCGGGCGAAGGCAACATCCCCTGGGTCGCCGTGTTCCGTGCCCTTGGACGGCTGAATTCCAACCCGCGGCTGATCCTCGAACTCCGCAACCACGACGACGTCCGCGCCGGCGCAGCCTATCTGGCCGCGCGCGGTCTCGCCGAATAACCGCATCATCTGGGGCTACCGCCATGAGCAAATTCACCCGTCGCGCCATCCTGAAAACCGGCGGCGCCGCCGCAGGTACGCTGCTGCTGCCGCGCTTTGCGATCGCGCAGGGCGACAACCGTCCGTCGGTGACGATCGCCGTGCAGAAGGTGACGAATGCGAACGTGCTCGACGTGCTGCGCGAGCAGTCCAATGTCGGCGAGCGCGTGTTCTTCTCCTCGATCTGGGAAGGCCTGATCTCCAAGAACTGGCGCGGCAGCCTCGAGGCCGTGCCCGGCCTTGCCACCGAATGGCGCCGCATCGACGACCAGACCGTCGAGGTGAAGCTGCGCCAGGGCGTCAAGTTCCACAACGGTGACGAGTTGACCGCAGAGGACGTCGTCTTCACCTTCAGCCGCGAGCGCATGTTCGGCGAGACCGAGGCGAAGAGCCGCTCCACCATCCAGGCCTTCGAGAAGATCCCGACGCCGCGGCCGGGCAAGGAATTGCCGCCGGACGTCCCCGCGGTCGCACGCCGGATTTGGCCGGACCTCGTGCGGGTCGATGCGGTCGATAAATACACGGTGCGCTTCTACAACGCGACGCCCGACGTCACGATCGAGGGCCGGCTGTCGCGCTACGGCTCCGACATCATGAACCGCCGCGCCTGGGACGAATCCGCGAGCTATCTCGATTGGGCGCGCAAGCCCGTGACGACCGGCCCCTACAGGGTTGTCGAGCTCAAGCCCGACGTGTCGCTGACGCTGGAAGCGCACGACGAATATTGGGGCGGCCGTCCGCCGCTCAAGCGCATCCGCTTCCTGGAAGTGCCGGAGGTTGCCAGCCGCATCAACGGGCTGCTCTCGGGCGAGTACCAGTTCGCCTGCGACATCCCGCCGGACCAGATCGCCGGCATCGAGAAGAACGCCGCGTTCGAAGTGCAGGGCGGCACCATCCTCAACCACCGCCTGACCGTGTTCGACAAGAACCACGCCCAGCTCGCCAATCCCTTGGTGCGGCGCGCCTTCACCCACGCGATCGACCGCCAGGCCATCGTCGACAGCCTGTGGGCCGGCCGCACCCGCGTGCCGAAGGGGCTGCAGTGGGAGTTCTACGGCGACATGTTCAACTCCGACTGGAGCGTGCCAGCCTATGATCCAAAGCTGGCGCAGGATCTGCTCAAGCAGGCCAATTACAAGGGCGATCCGATTCCCTATCGCCTGCTCAACAATTACTACACCAACCAGGTCGCGACCGCACAGGTGCTGGTCGAGATGTGGAAGTCGGTCGGCCTCAACGTCCAGATAGAGACCAAGGAGAACTGGTCGCAGATCATGGAGCGCGCGCCCACGCGCGCCGTGCGCGATTGGTCTAACTCGGCCGCCTTCAACGATCCGGTCTCCTCGCTGGTCGCCCAGCACGGCCCGAACGGCCAGCAGCAGCAGATCGGCGAATGGACCAATGTCGAGCTGAACAAGCTCTCGGAATTCCTGGAGACCTCGACCGACCGTGCCGCCCGCAAGAAGGCGTTCCGCCGCATGCTGGAGATCGCCGAGCGCGAAGACCCCGCCTACACGGTGCTGCACCAGAACGCGACCTTCACGGCCAAGCCGAAGTCGATCAAGTGGAAGGCCTCGCCGGCGTTCGCGATTGATTTCCGCGCCGGCAATTTCGAGGCCTGAGGTGTCACCACTGGTCAGCATTGCAGGCCTGAGCGTCGCCTTCAGCGGCGTGCCGGTCCTGCGCGGTGTCGATCTCGCTCTTGGCAAGGGCGAGGCGCTCGGCCTCGTCGGCGAGTCCGGATCGGGCAAGTCGGTGACCTGGCTTGCCGCGCTCGGGCTGTTGCCACGGCATGCCAAGGTCTCGGGCTCGGTGCGGCTCGACGGACGCGAGATCCTCGGCGCGCCGGCCGCCGAGCTCGACCAGGTCAGGGGCGGGCGCGTCGCCATGATCTTCCAGGATCCGGCGAGCGCGCTCAACCCGGTCTTGACCATCCGCAAGCAGCTCTGCGAAGCACTGGCGCTGCATCGCGATCTCCAAGGCAGCGCCGTGAAGGCGGAAGCGCGGCGGCTGCTCGATCTCGTCGGCATTCCCGATGCGGGCCGGCGGCTGGAGGCCTATCCGCACGAATTCTCCGGCGGCCAGGTCCAGCGCATCATGATCGCGATGGCGCTTGCCGGAAATCCGGATCTCCTGATCGCGGACGAGCCGACCACGGCGCTGGATGCCACCATTCAGGCCCAGATCCTGGAGCTGCTCTCGACGGTCCGCCGCGAACTCGGCATGGCGATGGTGCTGATCAGCCATGATCTCGGCGTCGTCGCGGAGAATTGCGACCGCGTCGCGGTGATGTATGCCGGCCGCATCGTCGAGCAGGCCCCCGCCAACCAGCTGTTCGCCGATCCCGTGCATCCCTATGCCCAGGGCCTGATCGGCGCGCTGCCGCCGCTCGACGGACCACGCCGCCGTCTCACCGCCATTCCCGGCACCGTGCCCGATCCCGCGATGATGCCTGATGGCTGCGCCTTCGCGCCGCGTTGTGCGATGGCGGCCGAGGCGTGCGGCGTTTCCGCGCCGAGTCTGGCGCCCATCGCCGATGATCGGGCTGTCGCCTGCATCCGCGCCGAAGCCTCGCGCCGCGCGCTGCTCGGGATCGCGGCCGAATGAGCCCGCCGCTCGTCGAGGTGTCCGCGATCGCTCGCAGTTATTCCCAGCGTTCCGGGATGTTCGGGCGCAGCACAGCCGTGCACGCGGTCGATGGCGTGTCGCTGACGATCCGCAAAGGCGAAACGCTGGGCCTCGTCGGCGAGTCCGGTTCGGGCAAGTCGACCACCGGACGCGTCGTGCTCGGCCTCGAGCCGCCCGATAGCGGCGAGGTGAGGTTCGACGGCAAGCCGATGGCTGCGCCGGGCACGCCGGCTTGGAGCGCAGAGCGCGCCCGCATGCAAATGATCTTCCAGGACCCGCTCGGCGCGCTGGACCGCCGTTTGCCGGTCGCGGCGCAAATCCGTGAGCCCCTCGACATTCACGGCGTCGGCTCACCCACGATGCGCGATGAGCGCGTCCGCGAATTGCTGCGCGCCGTCGAGCTGACGCCTGCGCATGGCGCGCGTTATCCGGGCGCACTGTCCGGCGGCCAGCGTCAGCGTATCGTGCTGGCGCGGGCGCTGGCGACAAAGCCCGACTTCCTGGTCTGCGACGAGCCGGTCAGCGCCCTCGACGTCTCGATCCAGGCGCAGGTGGTGAACCTGCTTTGCGATCTCCAGGCCCAACTCTCGCTCACCTTGCTGTTCATCAGCCACGATCTGCGCGTCGTCAGGCAGATCAGCAATGTCGTCGCCGTGATGTATCTCGGCCGCATCGTCGAGGTCGGCAGCGCCGACGATCTGTTCGCGCGACCGGAGCATCCCTACACCCAGGCGCTGGTGTCCGCCTCGCCGGCACCGGGCCGCCGCAGCGCAGGCCGCATCGTGCTCGCGGGCGATCCGCCGAACCCAGCCGCGCGACCGCAAGGCTGCACCTTCCATCCGCGCTGCCCGCGCGCGATCGCGCGCTGTGCGCGCGAGGTGCCGGCGCTCGCGGCTGTCGGTGGCAACAGGCAGGTCGCCTGCCATCTCGTCACGGGCGCCGAGACACGGGACGCGGCGTGATGGGACGCTACTTCGCCATTCGCATTGGACGCGCGGCGCTCACGATCGTGCTCGTCGTCACCTTCGCCTTCGTCGTGCTGCGGCTGTCAGGCGACCCTGCGCTGATGATTTTGGGACCGGAGGCGCCGCCCGAGGTGCTCGCGGCGTTCCGCAAGGCCTGGGGCCTCGATGATCCCATCTGGTTTCAGTATCTCGATTATTTCGGCGCCATCGCAAAGGGCGAGCTCGGCCGCTCCATGCGCGACGGACGGCCCGCGATCGAGCTGGTGCTGGAGCGGATTCCGGCGACGCTGGCGCTGACCTTACCGGCCTTCGCCTTCAAGGTCGCGCTCGGCGTTCCCGCCGGCATCTACGCCGCGCTGCACCGGGGCTCCGCAATTGACCGCGCCGTGATGATGACGGCGGTGGCCGGCTTCACCGTGCCGAGCTTCGTGCTGGCGCTGCTGCTGGTGCTCGTGTTCGCCGTGCAGCTCGGCTGGCTGCCCTCGGGCGGGCAGGACAGCTGGCGCCACGCGATCCTTCCCATTGCGACGCTGAGCCTCGGCGGCGCGGCCGTGCTGGCGCGATTCACCCGCAGCGCGATGCTGGAGGTGCTGGGCCAGCCCTATATCCGCACCGCATCCGCAAAGGGCGTGCCGTGGCGCAGGGTGGTGACATCGCATGCGCTGCCGAATGCGGCGATCCCGACCGTCACCATTCTCGGCTTCATGGTGGGCACGCTGATCGCGGGCGCGGTCGTGGTCGAGAGTGTATTTGCCTGGCCGGGAGTAGGGCGGCTTCTCGTCGTCGCGGTTGCCAATCGTGACCTCGCCGTCGTGCAATGCATCTTGCTGCTGGTCGCCATGACCATGGTCACGTCCAACCTCATTGTCGACTTCCTCTACGGCTTCCTCGATCCGCGGTTGCGCGCCAAAGGAGCGCACGCATGACCGACGCCACGCTGAAGGACACCAAAGCGTTTTCAAGCGAAGTGGTCTCCGGTTCGCGTAAAGAAAACGCGTTAAAACTGGAATCTAGCGTCCGCCGCCGCATCAGCCTGCCGGCGATCCCGGTCTCGGTCCTGCTTGCGGCCGCCTGGATCGTCGCGATGCTGGTGGTTGCGGCTTTCGCGGAGAAGATCGCGCCCTACAGCTTCACCCAGCTCGACCTGCGCAATCGGCTGGCCGCGCCCGGCAATGTCGCGCACTGGCTCGGCACCGACGAGCTCGGCCGCGACGTGCTCTCGCGCCTTCTGGTCTCCATCCGCATCTCGCTGCTGATTGCCTTCGGCGCGACCGCCATCTCGGCGGTGGTCGGCACCACGCTCGGCTTCCTCGCCGCGCATTTCCGCGGGGCCGTGGAGCAGTTCGTGCTGATGCTGACCGACTTCCAGGCCAGCATGCCGTTCCTGATCATGGCGCTCGCGGTGCTCGCCTTCTTCGGCAATTCGCTGCCGCTGCTGATTGGCCTGATGGGCATGTTCGGCTGGGAGCGCTACGCCCGCATCGCCCGCGGCCTTGCCATCTCCGCCAATGCGCAAGGCTACGCCGCGGCGGTCCGCCAGTTGGGGGCGACGCCGCCCCGGATTTACCTCCGGCACATCCTGCCCAACATCGCCTCGACCCTGATCGTCTCGACCACGCTTGTCTTCCCCGAGGTGATCCTGATGGAGTCAGGCCTGTCCTTCCTCGGCCTCGGCGTGCAGCCGCCGATGACCAGCCTCGGCAACATGGTCGGCTACGGCCGCGAATACCTGACCCGGGCCCCCTGGATCATGCTGGCGCCGGCCGCCACCATCGTCGTGACCACGCTGGCAGTTTCGGTGATCGGCGACTGGCTGCGCGACCGGCTCGATCCGACGTTGCAATAACGGATGCGCCTCGCGATCATCCGCCGTCATTCCGGGGCGCGCCGAAGGCGCGAGCCCGGAATCCATTGTCCCGCGGGTGCTGCCGCCCGATGGATTCCGGGTTCGATGCTGCGCATCGCCCCGGAATGACGGAGAGAGGTAGGCTAGGCGCCGAAAACCCCGCGCCGGGAGCAGGGGAGCCCTGTCCGCCCCAAGTTCCCGTTGCGCGCGTTCCCCGCGTGCGCTATCCGGCCACAAAGGCCTGAGGCGGCACCAGATTTTCCCGCCCGGCCGGTCAAACCGAGGACGGAAACCGCCATGCCAGCCTATCGCTCCCGCACCACCACCCACGGCCGCAACATGGCGGGTGCCCGCGGCCTCTGGCGCGCGACCGGCATGAAGGACGCCGATTTCGGCAAGCCGATCATCGCGGTCGTCAATTCCTTCACCCAGTTCGTGCCCGGTCATGTCCATCTCAAGGACCTCGGCCAGCTGGTCGCCCGCGAGATCGAGCAGGCCGGTGGCGTCGCCAAGGAGTTCAACACCATCGCGGTCGACGACGGCATCGCGATGGGCCATGACGGCATGCTCTACAGCCTGCCGTCGCGTGAGCTGATCGCCGACAGCGTCGAGTACATGGCCAACGCGCACTGCGCCGACGGCCTCGTCTGCATCTCCAATTGCGACAAGATCACCCCCGGCATGCTGATGGCCGCGCTGCGGCTCAACATCCCCGTCGTGTTCGTCTCGGGCGGCCCGATGGAGGCCGGCAAGGTCAAGCTGCAGGGCAAGACCAAGGCCGTCGACCTCATCGACGCCATGGTCGCCGCAGCCGATTCCAAGGTCAGCGACGACGACGTCAAGGTGATCGAGCGCTCGGCGTGCCCGACCTGCGGCTCCTGCTCGGGCATGTTCACCGCCAACTCCATGAACTGCCTGACCGAGGCACTGGGCTTGGCACTGCCCGGCAATGGCACGGTGGTGGCAACCCATGCCGACCGCAAGCGCCTGTTCGTCGAGGCCGGCCACACCATCGTCGATCTCGTCCGCCGCTATTACGAGCAGGACGATGCTTCGGTGCTGCCGCGCAACGTCGCAAACTTCAAGGCGTTCGAGAACGCGATGACGCTCGACATCGCCATGGGCGGCTCGACCAACACCGTGCTGCATCTGCTCGCCGCCGCCCATGAAGGGCAGGTGGAATTCACCATGAAGGACATCGACCGGCTTTCCCGCCGCGTGCCCGTGCTGTGCAAGGTCGCGCCGTCGGTCGCCGACGTGCATGTCGAGGACGTGCACCGCGCCGGCGGCATCATGGGCATTCTGGGCGAGCTCGACCGCGCCGGCCTGATCGACACCTCGGTCTCGACCGTGCACGCGCCGACCATGAACGACGCTCTGGAACGCTGGGACATCAAGCGCTCCAAGAGCGAAGCGGTCCGCACCTTCTTCCGCGCTTCGCCCGGCGGCATCCCGACCCAGGTCGCCTTCAGCCAGGAGCGCCGCTACGACGAGCTCGATGCCGACCGCGAGAAGGGCGTGGTGCGCGACCTCGAGCACGCCTTCAGCAAGGACGGGGGCCTTGCCGTGCTCTACGGCAACCTCGCGCAGGACGGCTGCATCGTGAAGACCGCCGGCGTCGATGCTTCCATCCTGAAATTCTCGGGCCCCGCGCGCGTGTTCGAAAGCCAGGATGCGGCCGTCGAAGGCATCCTGGGCGGCAAGGTCGTCGCCGGCGAGATCGTGGTCATCATCTACGAAGGTCCGCGCGGCGGCCCCGGCATGCAGGAGATGCTCTATCCCACGAGCTACCTGAAATCGATGGGCCTCGGCAAAGCCTGCGCGCTCGTCACCGACGGCCGCTTCTCCGGCGGCTCGTCCGGCCTGTCGATCGGCCATCTGTCGCCGGAAGCCGCCGAAGGCGGCAACATCGGCCTGGTGCGCACCGGCGACCGCATCGCCATCGACATCCCGAACCGCAGCATCAGCTTAGAGGTCTCCGACGAGGAGCTCGCCAAGCGCCGCGCCGCGGAAGAGGCGAAGGGTGATGCCGCCTGGCAGCCGGCTGCGCGCAAGCGCAACGTCTCGACCGCGCTGCAGGCCTACGCTGCGCTCACCACCAGCGCCGCGCGCGGCGCCGTGCGCGAGGTCAAGCGGCGTTCGAAATAGCGCCTCGACATGCCTCAGGCGGGAGTCGATTTCTCCGAAGCGCTCGCGGTCCCCCCGCGAGCGCGCAGATGCGCTTTGCAGGACAGACAAATGAAGCCGGGACGGGTGGTAAAGAAACGGCCCCCGCCTCCTGGGGTGTGGGCTATTGGGGGGTGGAGGCGAGAGCCGCTTTGCGAAGTGGGCACCCGACGTGCGGGCTCGCCCGCCAGGCCCTGTGAATTTAGTGTATTTGTGCCCACTTTGCTATTTAATTTTTATTTATTTTCGTTGTTTTTTTATTTAATCGTGCAATCCTAAGAAAAATAGCCGAAATCCATTTTTCCGAATCCGGCCAGGCGGTCGCCGAATCCTCCGCAACAGTCCGGATGCCATTAGCGGAGTAAGCCATGAGTCAATCTCCATCGCTCGTGCCGCACATGACGACAGACCGGGACGTCTATCTCGTGCTCGATGATTTCGGCCGGCGGCTCGGCCGCGCCTGGTGTGAAACTGCCGAGGAGGACGCCAATCGGGCGACCCTGCTCAGACATCTCGTCGAGGGGCAATATCTCCATCCGGCACGTGTCGTGGCCTTCAATACCGCGGAAGGATGGTCACGAGATGCCACCGCAGAAATAGCGGACGAGCTGCGCCGCCGCTTTGTCGAATTCGAGGAGACAGATCCCTCGCTGCTGGAGTTTTTGGAAAGAGCGGCGAGGCGCTGAAGCGCGAGCTTGACGGAGGCGGATGAGGGCCTTTCGCGTTAATACGCGTGGTCAATGAGTTCTTACCGGGTGGCCGCGATCGGCCATTCGCATTAAGGATGCCCCGACGAAGTTCGGCAGCCCTGGATTTTGCGGCGTATACTGCCCTGCGACCTTCGCAAATCCATTTTTGGGCAACTGGGGCACCACCGCAATGTCTCGTACTCTCGCTGTTGTTTTCTCGACCGCCGTCGCCGCGATTTCCATGACGGGCGCAGCCTCCGCCGGCTGCTACAATTGCTACGCACCGCCGCCGTGCCAGACCTGCTATCAGCAGCAATACGTGCAGCCGCAATACCGCACCGTCGACGAGACCGTGATGGTCTCCCCGGGCTCCGTCGTCGCGCACCGCTCGCCCGCGCAGTACCGCACCGTGATGGTGCCTCAGACCGTGATGGTCGCGCCGCCGAGCGTCCAGTACGAGCGCATCCCCCCGCAATACGCCACGCGCCAGCGCGTCCAGATGGTCTCGCCGGGCTATTCCTATTACGCCCCGGTGCAGATGGGATGCGCGTCCTGCGGGTACTGAGCTAGAGGCAGTCACGAAGAACATTTGCGCGGCGCTCCTCACGGGGCGCCGCTTTCTTTTGCGCGGTGTAAAGGGAGCGGATCTTTGAACCGGTAAGCCCTTGTTGCCGAGCTACATGTATCAGAAGGCGGCAGCGTTTTGCGCGAGCTTGAGGCGTCGTCCGAGAGCTTCTATCAGGTCAGCGTCAGTACCATATGGACCGTATCAGCTTCGCGGCGTTCTGCGCGTTCGAACCCAAATCTGCCAAGAAGACTGAGCATCGCAGCGTTGTCCGGCAGCACCTCCGCGGTCAGTTCCTTCAGCCTGGCTTCGCGGGCAAGGCTGATCAGGTGACGCAGCAGCAGTCCGCCGATGCCGCGTCCTTGCCAGGCGTCGATCACCATGAAGGCCGTCTCGGCGCAGCCCGGCCCGGCTGCGACATATCGCGCGCCGCCCACGATGGTGCTCCGACCTGCATTCGCCACGCACGCGACCAGCGCCACATGGTCCTTGAAATCGACCTCGACGAAAAAGGCGCGTTCCTTCTCGGAGAAATGACGCTTTAGCATGAAGAAGCGGCGCTGGAGGGACTGTGTGCCCACCTCGCCAAGCGCGGCCAGCATGGCGGCCTGGTCATCTGGCCGGAGAGCACGGATCTCCACGGCCGTACCGTCGCGGAGCTGTTCGTTTCGCGCGTAATTTGCTGCATCCAACATGCGTTCGCGTCGCAATTGTTGAGCCGCTACGTGACAACGGCACCCGTCCGATCAGGCCGCTTTCAGTCCTTTGCCGGTTGATTTGGATCAAGCCTGCAGTCCCAGTCCGGCCGCTAGGCTTTCCGCATGGAGCCAATCAGCCGGGCGCAGGCCGCAGACCTTGAAGACACTTCGCCAACTTTTTTCCACCAGCGACGTCGTTCAGCTCGTGATCCGGCTCGGCTTGCTTGCGCTGCTAATACTGTGGACGCTCCTGATCATCCGTCCCTTCGTGCCGATCCTGACCTGGAGCGCGGTACTTGCCGTGGCATTCTATCCGGTCTTCAGCTGGCTCGCGAAATGTCTGGGCGGCCGCCCGCGGACAGCGGCGGTGCTCCTTACCTTCACCATGCTCGGCATCGTCATCGGTCCGGCGGCCTGGCTCGGCCTCAGTGCGGTTGAAGGGGTCAGGGAGCTCGCAGGGCAACTCGGTAGTGGCGATCTCGCGCTGCAGGCGGCGCCGGAGCGGATCAGGGACTGGCCGCTGGTCGGGCCGCAGCTCTACGATCTCTGGAATCAGGCCTACACCAACATCCGCGCGGCCGTGCGCGAAGTTGCGCCATATCTGAAGCCGATTGCCGCCAAGATGCTGTCATTCGCAGGCAGCGCCGGCCTTGGCACCCTGCAGTTCCTGATGTCGGTGCTGGTCGCCGGATTTCTCTTTCCATATGGTCCGCAGCTCGTCAGCGCGATCCGCGGTTTCCTGTTCCGAATCGTGCCGGAACAGAGCGAACATTTCCTCGAGCTGGCGGCTGGGACCATCCGGGCGGTGTCGCAAGGCGTCATCGGCGTCGCCATTATCCAGGCGCTGCTCGCCGGCATCGGATTCAAGCTGGCGGTCATCCCAAGCGCGGGGCTGCTCGCCGTCATTGTTCTGCTGCTGTCGATCGTGCAGCTCGGTGCAGGGATCGTCCTCATTCCGGTCGTCATCTGGATCTGGATGGACAAGGACGTCACCACGGCGCTGCTCCTGACTGTGTTTCTCGTCATCGTCGGTCTTCTCGACAACATCCTGAAGCCGCTGGTCATGGGACGGGGCCTCTCCACGCCGGCGCTCGTCATCCTGATCGGAGTGATCGGTGGCACGCTCGCGCATGGGATCATCGGTCTGTTCATCGGACCGATCATTCTTTCGGTCGCCTGGGAACTCACAGCGGCCTGGATCAGCATCGACCGGGCCGTGCGGCCTGCGCAGCTTGTCGCTGACCGTTGACTTAAATCAACGCCTCAGCGATGGCGGCGCCTCTTGAATGCCTTGCACGACGACGCAGCGTCCTCTTTTTGGACATCAAGCGCCAGCGCGGCGATTATTGGCAACTGAACCTGCCCGCAGGGTAATTCCTACTATCGCTATTGATGAACGCAGAAGCGCAAGTGAGGTCGGTTATGGCCGGAACGAACAAGCTCTCGGTCGAGAAAGCTCTCGAAAAATTGCGCCAAGATGATCGGATCAAATCGAGCGGAGAGCAGCGTGACGAAAAGAGTGAAGACCTGCGTCGAGAGATCAAGCGCATGAGGGCGCAGCGATCGCGGCTTGATCGCGCGCCCTCCAAGTAAAGCGTAGCTGTGTCCAGGCGTGACCATCTAAGTGCGCACGGATCGAGCCGGCCAAGGCTGGAGTAAAGCGATGTGGGTGCTGATGTATGTCTTTTCCTACTCGATCAGTCCTGCCGCGACGAACGACAAGGCGGAATGGCGACTCCTTCCGACTGTCGTCTTCCAGGAGTTTTCCAACGAAGAGCGGTGCCGGAAGGCCAAAGCCACGCTTGAAGGAAGCTTGAGCGGGGCGGGCGCCAAGCTCCGAATCGGCTTGGAGGATCTCAAGAGCCTGGGTAAAGCGGATCCAGCTCAGATCATCATCGCGTACAACGTGGAATGCCTGCCGAAATAGGCCCCTAGGCCGCGGTGTAGCCCAGGTGCCCGCATCTGTGGATGCGAACCGGCAATCGGCATGAGACCGCCGGCATCGTACCGATCGGTCCAAATTGGGTCCAAGTTCGCGTTGCGCTCAGTCCAAAGCTAAGCTAACTCCCTGGCATTGTTACGAGGGAAGGGTGGCCGAGTGGTTTAAGGCACCGGTCTTGAAAACCGGCGTGCCCGCAAGGGTACCGTGGGTTCGAATCCCACCCCTTCCGCCAGTCTATCCGAACGGGGTCTCTCGGTCGGGCTTTCCCGAGCAGGTGATCGGTGGACCAGGCGTTAAATCCGGACGGGCTCGGCAAGCTCAAGCTCCGCATTCAGGCGTTGCGCGCCAAGACCATCGCCAATGGCTGCACCGAGGACGAGGCGCTGTCTGCCGCCGCCAAGGTCGCCGAGCTGCTGGATCGCCACGATTTGTCACTCTCCGACGTCGAGCTGCGCGCCTCGCCGTGCGAACGGAGGGTCTATGAGACCTATCGCAAGAAGCGAATTCCGCTCGACGACTGCATCGGCGCGATCGCTCATTTCTGCGATTGCCGGGTCTGGCGCGAGAAGAACCCGGCCGGCGAGAACATCTATGTGTTCTTCGGTCTCGGCGCCGATGTCGAGGTCGCGCATTACCTGGCCGAATTGATCGACGGCGCCGTGCGCGCCGAACTTGGCCGCTTCAAGACCTCGGTCGACTACGCCCGGTTCCGGCACCAGGAGCGGCATCTGGCCAATGCCTCCTTCGCGCTCGGGATGGTGGCGTCCATCGCGCAAAGGCTGGTGGCGATGAAGGCCAGTCGCGATCAGGTCAACGAAAGCACCGGTCGCGGGCTGGTCGTCCTCAAGACCTCGGTGGTCGATGCAGAATTAGACAAGCTCGACCTCAAGCTCCGGACCGCGCGCAGCACCAGCCGGATGGTGTCGATGACGGCCTATGAAGCCGGCGGCGCCGCCGGCGCGTCGCTGGCCATCAATCCCGGCCTTGGCGAGTCGCAGTCAGAGACCGCTCGCAAGGGAAGCTGAGGGGCGCGGCTTCGGCCGGAGTCGAGAGCATGGCGATGTCGGTCGTCTATGCTGCCGGCGTGCTGATAACATGCAGCGTCACCGTAATTCGGCGGAGACTGTGAGAGCGGAAGCGACGAGGGGCGGTAGCGACTTCGTCGCGCAGCCGGCACCGGACTCGAAGTGGAACAGCAGCTACCGCGAAGCGTCAGTAGCTGGTAGGTTCGGCACGAAGTGAGGACCGACAGCATGGCGACGGACTGCTGCGAACAGAGCGGCTCTTGCTGCAGCCCCCCACCATTGAACCTCGAACCTGTTCGGCGCACAGCGTGCGGGTCCGCAGAGGCGGCGTGTGGTTGTTCCGGCGGTGTTCCGGTCTTCGACGGAATGGACCCCACGTACAAGCGGGTCCTCTGGACGGTAATCGCTGTCAACGGCTCGATGTTCTTGATCGAGATGCTTGCTGGGCAACTGGCAGGTTCACAGGCGCTGAAAGCCGATGCTCTGGATTTTCTTGGTGACACGGTGACGTATGGGCTCAGCTTGGCCGTGATCGGGGCGAGCCTGCGACGCCGAGCTACAGCCGCCCTTTTCAAGGGTCTCTCTCTCAGCGTGATGGCGCTCTGGGTTGTCGGGTCGACTGTCTACCAAACGCTCATTCTCGGTACGCCAAAAGCAGAAGTTATGGGAGTGATTGGATTTCTTGCTCTTGCGGCCAATCTCGGTTCGGTCTTGATGCTCAGGCCGTACAAGGATGGGGACGCGAACGTCCGGTCTGTTTGGCTCTGCTCGCGAAACGACGCAATAGGCAACGTGATCGTGATGGTCGCCGCCTTGGGCGTTTGGGGGACCGACACAGCTTGGCCCGACCTCCTCGTCGCTGCCGTGATGGGTGGCATCTTCCTGACCTCCTCGATCCAGATACTCCGACAGGCTTGGAGCGAGTTCAACGCGGATAACTCCGCAAGCCAGCAGACCGCTGCCGCTCGTTGACAACTCGGGCGGCTAATTAAGATTGGAAGCTTGTCCGCCAACATGAACAGTGATGCCTAGAACGTGCGACTCTTGAACACCTGAGCATTGACCAAAGCGTACGAGGAAGGCGGATGATCTGCACCCTTCCTCGCGCAGCCGTGGCCCCACACGCTTGAGTCCCCCCGTCTGTTCTGACGGGCAGCTCGACTGGAGAGAAAGCCTCAGCTCTTCGGATCGCCGCCCTTCAGCGCGTTCCAGGCGGCCTGGTTCGCCTGGTCGAACGCCTTGCGGGATTCGGCGAGTGCGGCGCTCAGGACCGACCAAGATTCGCTGCCGGCCTGCTTCAGCTTCTGCAGACGCGCTTCTGCTTCGGACGCATCGGATTTCATCTGCTGGAGCGCGGCATCGACATCGACGGTGCGGGCTGCAGCCACTTTACCCGCGGCTTCGCGGAATTTGTCCGCCGCTTCGCGCCACGCCTTTGCCTGGGCCGCTGCAACGTCCTTGAAGGTGGCCTGCTGCTGCTCGAACTGTTTTCCGGCGCCTTCGAAGTAGGTTTTCACCTGGGCCTCGAATCCAGCCCACTGCTTCTCCAGGTCAGCCTTGGCGTCCGTCCAGGCGGCTTCACCTGCTTCCGCCTGGGTCCTGAGCATCGCCTGAAACGCGTCACGGCGCGTCGTCAGATCGGACAGAAGTTGATCCGTCTTCACCTTGGACTCTGCCTTGGCCTGACCGGCCTTGACCTCGAACGAGGCCAATGCGGCGTCCATCTCGTCGATCCGCTCCTTGGCCCAATTGAGGTAGAAGTGCATGCTGCTCTGCTGTGACATGGCCGTCTCCATCTGCTTGCCGACGGCAGGTTCCCAGAGCTTCGGCTTGCTCGTATTGACCTGTCTCAATGATCGTGATCTCACGAAATTGCGACGGCGGCTTCGCACAGCGCAGACCCAGCGCCAGACAACCTCGACCTCCTGGATTTGTGGAACCCCTTGAGCGTTCAGCGCGTTTAGACGCGAATGCGATTGCGAGGTCCACCTGCTTCAGAGCTCATCCACCCTGATCCCCGGCGACACCGTCTGGCGGCGGTGCAAGGCGCGGCACGTGGCGGTTCTGAACGATGCTGCCGCTTATTTCGCGGCCCTGCGCGAGGCGCTGCTCGCGGCGGAAGATATCGTCTACATCATCGGGTGGGACATCCACAGCGAGACCAGACTGGTCGGAGCGTCGGGGCGGGCGGACGACGGCTTGCCGGAACTGCTCGGCCCATTTCTGCGCGCCCTCGTGCACCGCCGGCCGGACCTGCGGATCAACATTCTCGTCTGGGACTTCGTCTCGTTCTACGCCTCCGAACGGGAATGGAATTCCGCGGCCAAATTCACTGCCGACACGGACGGCCGCGTCCGATTTCATCTGGACTCCACGCTTCCGTTCGGTTCGGCCCAGCACCAGAAGATCGTCTGTATCGATGGTTCGCTGGCGTTCGTCGGCGGGCTCGATCTGACGATCAGGCGCTGGGATACGAGCGACCATCGCGCCGATCACGAACTGCGCTGCGACCCCCAGGGCAAGCCATACCCGCCGTTTCATGATGTTCAATGCGTGGTCGACGGGGATGCTGCCGCCTCGCTGTTCGAGCTGGCCGAGGAGCGCTGGCGTGCGGCAGGCCTACAGATGCAGGATCGGCGTGCGCAAAAGGGGATGCGCTGGCCGGCGGATGTGCCGGTCGAGGCTGAGCTCATGCCGGTTGGGATCGCCCGGACCGAGGTGGTCTGTCCTGCAGGTTCGACCATCAGGGAGGTCGAACGCTCCTTGATTGCAGCGATCCGTTCCGCGACGAGTTTTATCTACATCGAGAACCAGTTCACCAGCGCCATCAAGATCGCGCGTGAGTTGGCGGAGCAGATGCAGCGCGTGCCGTCGCTCCGGGTTCTGGTCGTCGCTCCAAAACTGCATTCCTCGTGGCTGGAATCCCAGGCCATGCAGAATGGCCGTGGCGCGTTCATCGACTGCTTCAGCGAGGCCGGCGTGGCAGATCGCATCCGCTTCGTCTACCCGGTCTCACGAGAGGGAGACAAGGAAGCGGCCGTGATGGTGCACAGCAAGCTCATGATCGTCGATGACAGGATCTTGAGGATCGGCTCGGCCAATTTGAACAACCGGTCGATGGGCGCCGACAGCGAATGTGATCTGATCTTTGAAGCCGTATCCGACGAACATCGGGAGTCCGTCGCTTCAGTTCGGCATCGCCTGATAGCCCATTTTTGTGGCCTCGACGAACAGAGCGTCAGGCAAAACGACGATCGTCTTCTTGCTCTTATGGACGAGGTGTCGAAAGCCGATGGCCCGAAGACGCTGCGGGCAGTGGAAGCCTCCGTCCTGACCAGCACCCTTGCCACGATGGTTCAGCCGGTGGCGGACCCTGAGCGGCCCCTTCATCTCGAGCGGGCGGCATCGCGCATGTGGAGCACGAAGACCGTCATCGGGATCTTATCGATCGCCGTGGCGCTTCTTGGCTTGGCAATAGCCTGGTCGTACACCTCCTTGGGCGAT
Organism: Bradyrhizobium sp. CCBAU 25360; assembly: GCF_028128695.1. Classification (NCBI taxonomy): domain Bacteria; kingdom Pseudomonadati; phylum Pseudomonadota; class Alphaproteobacteria; order Hyphomicrobiales; family Nitrobacteraceae; genus Bradyrhizobium; species Bradyrhizobium sp. CCBAU 25360. The sequence continues at coordinate 869,525 of NZ_LBJA01000045.1, read as the reverse complement.
TTCGCCGACACGGGCCGCATCTCGAATTTGCTGTCGACCTATTCCCAGTCCGTCTGGGGGCCGCCACTCGCAATCGCGGTTTTTGTCGTCGGCGGGCTGGTGGTGTTTCCGGTGCTCGTGCTCATTGCAGCAACGGCTGCCGCGCTTGGGCCATGGCTGGGTTTCGCCACGGCGATCGCCGGTGTCTTGCTCAGCGCCTTCATCCTTTTCGTGATCGGGCGCGCCCTCGGACGGCAGCGGCTTCAGCAGTTGCTCGGACGACGTGCCGCGCGGATCCAGGACCGCGTTGTCGGCAAGGGCGTCCTGGCTGTCGTCGTCATCCGGATGATTCCCATCGCACCGTTCTCGGTCGTGAATGTCGTGGCTGGCGCGAGCACGCTGCCTTTACGCGACTTCCTGCTCGGAACCCTGCTTGGCATGACGCCTGGTATTCTTGCCATGGCCGTGCTGGGGGCTCAGATCGCGGATTTGGCCCGCAACGCATCCTGGAGCAGCATGTTGCTGTTGGTGCTGGCGTTCCTGGGCTGGCTCGGCGTCTGCGCGGGCGCGCAATTCCTCGCGACCTGGCTCGCCGGGAGGCGCTGATGGCGCCGGTGCGTTTCATGACGTGGAATGTGCACGGCACGTTCAATCTCAATCCGAAGTTCGATCTGGAGGGGGTCTGCTCCATCCTTCGCAAATGGGCCCCTGATGTCGTCGCGCTTCAGGAGGTGGATTCGCGATCGAGGTCCGACGATCCGTTTGCGAAGCTGGCGAGTGTCGTCGGCGATCACCGCGTTCACGCCAAGTCGATTGTCACTGCGGATGGCGACTACGGTCAGATGCTGCTGAGCCGCTTTCCGTTCTCCGGGGTGCCCGAAATCGTCGACGTGTCGTATCGGGAGCGCGAGCCGCGCAGGGCCATTGCCACTGGCCTCCTGACGCCGGTCGGTGACGTGCGCGTGGTTGCCACGCATCTCGGCCTGAGCATCCACGAGCGGTATGCCCAGGCACAAACCCTGGTGAGCCTGGTGAAACCCGGAAGGACCGTCGTCCTCGGCGATTTCAACGATTGGTTTTGGGTCAAGTCGGTGCGGCGGGTGCTCGCGCAGGCCTGCCCCAACCGTACGCGGCTGCGCACCTTCCCATCGCGCCTACCCCTTATGCGGCTTGACCGGATTTATGCGACGTCTGATAGCCGGATCGAGAAGGTCTGGACCGACGTGGAGGCGAGAGCCTTCTCGGACCATCTGCCCGTCATTGCCGATGTTGAGATCCAGGGGCCTTCGAGAACCCAAGAAAATCTTTATTGTCCAATAGCATAGCTACTGTGCATGGGGTTGTTTTTCGATATTTGCTGGAGCGGCCTTCGGGCACGGCGAACAGCTCGAGTTCCAATTTGCGGGTCCGCGGGGTCCACCTTATGGAACCCTTTCGCCGCGTCTGCGTTGTCTCCGCATGACTGAAGACCTTTCCTTCCGACGCAAACCCCTGACCCCCGAGCAGCGCCAGGCGCGCGATGCGGCACGCCGGATCGAGGCCGAAAAGGCCATGCGCGACCATGAAGAGGCGCAGAAGGCGTTTTACGCCAACAAGGAGCGGCTGAGGGCCGAACGGCTGGCGCGCGAGGCGGCGGCGGCGAAGGCCTGATCCTGCGCGGGTCCCTCCGGCAATATTCTGACGCGATCTGTCCGTGCGATGCCGCCGGCTAGTGCCGGTTCGGCGTCCTCGTCGCGCTCCAGGCCAGCCTCAGCGCCTGGACGGCACCTGTGAACGCGCCACGGGGCGATTGCGCTTCGATGGCTTCGGCTGCGATGCGGCAATCGTCGGCGACTTTGAGCAGCCCGCTTCGCGCGAGGTCCATGGTGGAGAGGGCGGCCTGCTCCAGGCAGACCCGTTCAAGCCGTCGAAACTCCCGCAGCTCTTTGTTCATGCGTCAGCTCTCGGTATGCCCCAAGCCATGCGGCGCTGAGTCTGCTTAACGATCGGTAAACGGTCTCTGCCTAGCCAAGTCGGCTGGCGCCGGGCTTGTGCGGGCCATGCACGCGCCCGGCGCGGGGGCGCATCGGCAGGCTTGACGGCGTTTGGCTTCCGCCGGAAGCTTCAACTGATCCGAACTGACGTGAAGCACGGAGACGTTCGCCCCCAGCCAGTCCGACACCCATCAGCGCAAGTGCAAATGGAGCTGACCATGACCACGTTCGACAAGCGCGAGCAGGGCTTTGAGGCCAAATTCGTCCACGACGAGGAGTTCATGTTCAAGGCCACCGCCCGGTCCAACAAGCTGCTCGGGCTCTGGGCTGCAGGCCAGCTCGGGCTCAGCGGCGATGCCGCGGCAAGCTACGCAACCACGCTGGTGACGGACCATCTGGAGAGCCGGGCGATCGCCGATGTCGTGGACAAGGTGTCAGGCGATCTCGCCGCCAAGGGCATCGCGCGTGAGCAGGTCGCGCTGAAGCTTCAGGAGTGCCTGCACCAGGCGCTGGCGCAGCTCGAAGTGGACAAGCAATAAGGCCGACGTTGGTAACCTCACTCGGCCTGCTTGCGCGTGCCGGAGTCACCGAGCTTGTCGACATAGGCAATGCCGATCGCCGAAACGACGAAGGTGAGGTGAATCAGCACCTGCCACATCACGCCGGTCTCGGTGAAGCCGGCGCGGTTCGAGCCGAGATTGCCGGCCTCGATGAAGGTGCGCAGCAGCGCGATCGAGGAGATGCCGATGATGGCCATGGCGAGCTTGATCTTGAGGACGCTTGCATTGACGTGGCCGAGCCATTCCGGCTCGTCGGGATGGCCCTGCAGGTCGAGCCGCGAGACGAACGTCTCGTAGCCGCCGACGATCACCATCACCAGCAGATTGGAGATCATCACGACGTCGATCAGCGCCAGCACGCTCATCATGATCTGCTGCTCGGTGAGATCGAGGGCGTGCCAGGAGAGGTGCCAGAGCTCTTTCAGGAACAGCGCGATATAGACGCACTGCGCCACGATCAGTCCCAGATAGAGCGGCAGCTGCAGCCAGCGCGAGCCGAAGATGATCATCGGCAGCAGGCCCAGGCGCGGCGGGGGCGAACGGGGTTCGGCACGAGGTTCGGATTGGGGTGAAGGCTCAACCGACATTCAGGCTGCATCCTCGCAATCGAAACGATCGCTTTTATCTAGCCCGACAACATGGCCGGCGGAAGACGCCCCGCGTGTCTCGCCTTCGGCGGACCTGGCCATTTCGTGCTAGCGTGCCGAACGGCCATCGCGCGACGATGTGGATCGGGAGGCGGGGAGTGACGAGGAGCGGCTTTCGCAGATGGTCCGGCGGCATCGCGCTCGCCGGCGCGATCATGATCGGCGCGGGCACCGCGGAGGTCTCGGCGACACCGCTGACGCCGTTTCGCTACGAGGCGCAGGCGCAGCGTCATTGCCCGCACGACAAGGTGGTCTGGCTCGACTTCAGGAAGGGCATCTACTACCGCAAGGGTCAGAAGCGGTACGGCCAGGGGTTCGACGGCAGCTTCGTCTGCCTGAACGAGGCCCGTGACGGCTTCTATCGTCGCTCCGTGCTGGGCCTGCGCTGAGAGCGGCGCCTGACGCCGGCTATTTCTGCGCCGGCAGCCTGACCGGCACGTGCGGGGAGGTGCTGATGACCCGGGGGCTGCCGTCGGGATAGGAGCGGTCGCCGCGGATCAGGGATTCCAGGACCAGGAAGAATTTCTCGGCAAGCATTCGCGTCACCCTCGTTGGTGATGGCCTCTGGAAATGAGTCGAGGCAGCGAACGCGGGAATTCAATCAACGGATTGGGAGCGGGACATCGGCGCCTGATGCGCCTGATGGAGCTGTGCTGGAGGGTAACGAAGCGGAGCGGGGCTCAGGCGAACGCCAGTGCCACGAGGCTCGAGCAGAGCAGGACCAAGCCGCCGGCGGTCAATGCCAGGAAGCCGTCAGATACCAGGTCATGGTTGCGCATGTGACACCTGCCGCTCTCGTTTTCGATGCTCGGTCGGATCGATCAAAATTGTCCGAACGCGCCGCTTGAAAGAGGTGATGCTTGCCGATCGCGCGAGTGCCCTCAGGCCCTCGTGCGGTAACCTTCAAACGCATGGGCCAGGAAGATCCCCGCGCTTACCAGACCCATCAGTGCCGAAACCGTCTCGATCATCGTTAAATTCCAAATCCCGCCCTTGCATCCGAGAGAACGCGTGCGGCCTTGCACAGTCAAAAGAATTCCAGTGAAGGCAGCGACAATGGGGGTGGAGTGAGGATTTGGCGCAACAGAATGTCCAGCCGTGGCACAGAGTCGGTGCCATCGCTCCGTAGAACAACGGAAAAATGCGAACGTCTCGTTTACCATCCCGGCGGGATCGCCGTGGGCTCCCCATTTCCGCCGTGTTCGGGTTGCGTTATCGTTACCGCTTCCGACGCGGTGGTGGGCCGCCTCGGATTAGAGGACCGGACAGCGCTCCCCGTGGCCAAAGCGGGTTGGGTACGCCTCCGGCAAAGTGGTATTTGGGGCGCATGGGGATCCGTCGGTCAGATTCGGTTTTGCGGGCCGCGCGTGGTGCTGCGGCGGTCGCGGCCTGCGTTGCGCTTGCCAATTGCGCCTCCTCCAACAAATTCGCCAGCCGCGTCGATCCGAAATACGGCGTATCCTCGAGCCCCCGGGTCGTGGCGTTCGGGGACCCGGTCCCGAAGGGCGGCGGCACCTACCGCGTCGGCAAGCCCTATGTCGTGGCGGGCCGGACCTACGTGCCGGAGGAAGACGTCAACTATCGCGCCGAGGGCATGGCGTCCTGGTACGGCGACGACTTCCACGGCCGCCTGACCGCCAATGGCGAAGTGTTCGACATGACCTCGCTGACCGCGGCGCATCCGACCCTGCCGATGCCGTCCTATGCGCGGGTGACCAATGTCTCGAACGGCAAGTCGCTGATCGTGCGCGTCAACGACCGCGGGCCCTATCACGGCAACCGCCTCATCGACGTCTCGAACAAGGCGGCCGAACTGCTTGAATTCAAAGGCAATGGCGTCGCCAAGGTCCGCGTCGAATATGTCGGCCGGGCGCCGCTCGAAGGCTCCGACGACCGCCAGCTTCTGGCGACCCTGCGCACCGGCGTTCCGGCGCCGTCGCCCTCGATGGTCCGGGTCGCCTCGGCCAAGCCCTTCGTGCCGGAATTGCCGGGATCGAGCCGCGGTGCCATTCGCGGCGACGTGCCGATGCCGGAGGGGCGGCCCTATAATCTCGGCACCACTTCCGCCGACATGGCCTCGCTCAACGCGACCTCGGAAATGTCGGCCTCGAGCCGCAGCCGGGGCCGGGCGGTCCACAACGCCCGCGCCGTGTCCTATGAAGAGGACGGCCGCTACGCGGCGGAGAACGCGCCGTCGTCGGCCGACGGCGCTGCCGAGGCCCGCAGCATCCTGAGCGGCCGCGGGCTCTACTAGACTGCGCTTTCGTTCAGGAATTGCACCAGCGCCGCGTTCACCTCGTCGGGCCGTTCCTGCTGCACCCAATGGCCGGCGCCCTCGATGATCAGCTTTCGCTTCAGATTGGGCAGCACGCGCTCGAGTTCGTTGACGCGCTTGGCGCCGATCAGGCCGGTGATGACGGCGTCCCTGGAGCCGGCGATGAACAACGAGGGCTGATGGATCTGCGCATCCTGCCAGGGCGCCGTCAGCTCCCAATTGCGGTCGATGTTGCGGTACCAGTTCAGCCCGCCGCGAAAGCCGGACTTGCGGAAGCTCTCGGTGAAATAGGCGAGATCTGCCTCGCCGAGCCAGGCGGGCAGCGGCTCCTCGGCGGTCGCGTGGCTGAGAAAGCCCTTGCCCTCCTGCACGAACATGGCGGCGGTGGGATCGGCAAGGCCGCGTCCGCCGAGCACGATGCGCATGGTGCGGGCGACGTCGCGTTCCAGCTCGGCCTCGGCGACGCCGGGCGCCTGGAAGTACTGCCAGTAGAAATTGGTGACGCCGCCCTGGCGCAAGAGGTCGAGCGGCTTGCCGCGGCCGCGGAACGGCGGCGGCACGCTGAGGCCGGCGACCGCCGTGAAGATGTCGGGCCGGAACAGCGCCGCGTGCCAGGCGACCGGCGCGCCCCAATCGTGGCCGACCACCATCGCCTTGGTCTCGCCGAGCGCCTGCACCAGGCCGACCACATCGCCGACCGTGTCGAAGATCGAGTAGGCGGCAACCTCAGGCGGCGCGGCGCTTTGGCCGTAGCCGCGCATGTCGGGGGCGACGACGTGAAATCCGGCCGCGGCGAGCGCGGGGATCTGGTGGCGCCAGGAATAGGACAGCTCCGGCCAGCCATGGCACAGAACGACCAGCGGACCCTGGCCGGCTTCGCGGATGAAGAGTTCGATGCCGTTGGCCTTGATCACGCGGGTGGAGGACATCGCTTTTCCGCCTTGTTTCAGGGGTTTGGTCGAGAAACATAAGGCGCCACGATAGGGGCGCGGCGAGAATCGTGCAATCTCGCGGCAGGCGTCCAACGTCGTGTTGTTTGCACCGGTTCCAGCTGTTAGAACGCCGCTCTCAGGGCTTGGCCATGGCATTTCGTCCTTCTTCGCTTCGTCGCAGCCGCTTCACCGCGAGGGCGCTGGTGCGCGCCCTGATCGCGACGGCTGTGATCGTGGGCGTCGTCTGGAGCGGGGCACTTCTGGCCGCCAACCAGAGCATCCAGGGGGCCAAGAAGCCGGACGATGCCGGCTTCGACGGCGATGCCCCGACTGCGATCCTGATCGAGGCCTCCTCAGGCAGCGTGCTGTTCGAGAAGAACGCCGACGAGCTGCGCGCGCCCTCCAGCATGATGAAGCTGATGACGGCGGAAGTCGTCTTCAATGCCATCAAGAAGGGCGACATCAATCTCACCGACGAGTACCGGATCAGCGAGAATGCCTGGCGCCGGGGCGGCGCGCCCTCGGGCGGCTCGACCATGTTTGCCGCCATCAACAGCAAGGTCTCGGTCGACGATCTCCTGCACGGCGCGATCATCCAGAGCGGCAACGATGCCTGCATCGCGCTTGCCGAGGCCATGGCCGGCAACGAGAAGATCTTCGCGGCCGACTTCATGACCAAGCGCGCGCGTGAGCTCGGCATGACCAAGTCGACCTTCGGCAACTCCAACGGCTTGCCCGACCCCGCCAACAAGATGACGGTGCGCGAGCTCGGAATCCTCGCCCGGCACATCATCCTGGACTTCCCCGAATTCTACAAACTGTTCGGCGAGAAGGAGTACACCTGGAACAAGATCCGCCAGCCCAACCGCAATCCGCTGCTCAACTCGATGGAAGGCGCCGACGGCCTGAAGACCGGTTATACGAAGGAGGGCGGCTACGGTATGGTCGGCTCGGCCGTGCAGAACGGCACGCGGCTGATCGTCGTCGTCAACGGATTGGAAGATCCCGAGGATCGCGCCACGGAAGCCAAGAAAATGCTGGAGTGGGGTTTCCGCAATTTCGAGACCCGCACGCTGATCGCGGCCGAGCAGCCGGTCGGCTACGCCAAGGTGTTCGGCGGCGAGAGCCGTTCGGTCAAGCTCGTCGCCAAGACTCCGGTGAAGGTGATGGTGCACAAGAACGGCAGCGACAAGCTGATTGCGCGCGTCGTCTATAGCGGTCCGGTGCGGGCGCCGGTCGAGGCCGGCCAACGGGTCGGCGTGGTCAAGGTCTGGCGCAGCGGCAACATCGCGGTGGAGACGCCGGTCTATGCGGCCGAAGCGATCGGCACCGGCTCGACCGTGCGACGCGCGATCGACGGCGCCAGCGAGCTCGTGATCGGCATGTTCCGCGCAGGCGCCGAGAAGCTCTGATCATGAGTGAGAGCGCGCCACAGCGGCCGTCCGGACGCGGACGCTTCATCACCTTTGAAGGCGGCGAGGGCACCGGCAAGTCGACCCAGATCAAAAAGCTCGCCGACCGTCTCAAGGCGGCAAAGCTCCGCATCCGCGTCACCCGGGAGCCGGGCGGCTCGCCGGGCGCCGAGATCATGCGTCATCTCGTGCTGTCGGGCATGGGCAGGCTGCTCGGCCCCGAGGCGGAGACGCTGCTGTTTGCCGCTGCGCGCGATGACCATGTCCGCACCGTGATCCTGCCTGCGCTCAACCAGGGCACCTGGGTGCTGTGCGACCGCTTCGCCGACTCGACGCGGGCCTATCAGGGTAGCCTCGGCCAAGTGCCTGAGGGCCTGATCAACGCGATGCAGCGGGTCACGATCGGCGATCTCAAGCCGGACCTCACCATCATCCTCGACCTGCCGGTCGAGATCGGCCTGCAACGCGCCGCCGCGCGCCGGGGCGGTGGCACGCCGGACCGGTTCGAGGGCGAGAAGCTGAGCTTCCACCAGGGCCTGCGCGAGGCCTATCGCAAGATTGCCGAGGACGATCCCGCACGCTGCGTGCTGATCGACGCCAATTCCGACCCTGACACGGTTGCAGGCCGTGTTTGGACCGCGCTGCGCGATCGTCTTCTTCCCACGCCAGCCTCGGTGGTTTCCGTATGAGCCCGCGTCAGACCGAGCGCGAAACCGGCATTCCGCATCCGCGCGAGACATCGAAACTGTTCGGTCATCGCGAGGCGGAGACCGCGCTGTTGACGGCCTATCGCAGCGGCCGCATCCCTCACGCCTGGCTGATCGGCGGGCCGCAGGGCATCGGCAAGGCGACCCTGGCCTATCGCATGGCGCGCTTCGTGCTAGCCCATGGCCAGCCGCTTGCGCCTTCCGTGCAGCGCGCCGAAGACCTCGCGATCGATCCCGATGACGCCGTGGCGCGGCAGGTGGCGGCCGGCTCGCATGGCGGCCTGCTGACGCTGGAGCGTACCGCCAACGATCGCGGCGTGATGCGCACCGTGATCACCGTGGACGAGACGCGCGAGACGATCGGCTTCTTCGGCTCGACTGCCGCGGCCGAAGGCTGGCGCGTCTGCATCGTCGATACCGTCGACGAGCTCAATCCGAACGCGGCCAACGCGCTGTTGAAAATCCTCGAGGAACCGCCGCAGCAATCGCTGTTCCTCTTGGTGAGCCACGCGCCCGCGCGCGTGCTCGCCACCATCCAGTCGCGCTGTCGCAAGCTTCGCCTGCGATCGCTCGCCACGAATGATGTGATCGGGGCGGCGGCGTCGGCGGCCGAGCTCGATCCGAACGATCCAGCGCTGCGCGAGGCGGCGGAGGCCTCCGAGGGCAGCGTTGCACGGGCTCTGACTCTCCTCGGCGGCGACGCGCTCAAGCTCCAGCAGCGCACGGCGGCGCTGCTCGCGCGCCTGCCGCAGGTCGATCCGCGCGAATTGCACACGCTCGGCGATTCGCTCGGCACCAGTGACCGCGTCGCGCTCGCGGCCTTCATCGACGGCATCGATCGCTGGATCGCGGAACGCCTGCATGCGGACGAGGCCAATGCCAACCAGAACCTGCCGCGCCTTGCGCGCCTAGCCGAGGTATGGGAAAAGATCGTCCGCGCCGCGCGCGACACCGAAACCTACAATCTGGAACGAAAGCCCTTGGTTTTCTCGGTGTTCGGCTGGCTGGCGGACGCAACGCGCTAAAGCATGATCCGGAACAGTGCGCAGCGGTTTTCCGAAAGATCATGCGCAAATCAATAATCGAACCCAGGTTCGTCTCCAGATTTCGAGAAGCCGGTAAAGGAATTCGTCGTGGCAACGCGAGCTAAGAAAACTGCTAAAGGCAAGGGCCGCAACAAGGCTGCGAAGAAAGCCGCAAAGAAGGCCGTGAAGGCGCGCGCGTCCAAGGCCAACGCCAAGGCGGCCAAGAAAGTCAAGAAGACCAAGAAGGCCACGGCCAAGAAGGGCGCGAAGAAGAGCGCCGTGAAGACGGCAAAGAAGGCGGTCAAGAAGGCTGCGAAGAAGCCGGCTGTCGCCAAGAAGGCTGTGAAGAAGGCCGCCAAGAAGCCAGCCAACAAATCAGCCAAGACCCCCGCCAAGTTACCTGCGAAGACGGTGGCCAAGAAGGCGAGGCTGGTCGCGCCTGTGATCGCAGCGCCGGCCCCCGCCGCCACGCCGCCGAAGGCTGCCAAGCCGAAGGCCCCGCGCGCGCCGAAGCCCGCTGCAACTCCGCAAGCCGCAGCGCCCGCAGCCGCACCAAAGGCTGCCGCGCCCGTTGCCGCCCCCGCACGCGACAACGTCTTCTACATCACGACCGCCATCGCCTATCCCAACGGCAGTCCGCATATTGGCCACGCCTATGAGGCGATCGCGACCGACGTGCTCGCGCGTTTTGCGCGGCTCGACGGCAAGGACGTGTTCTTCCTGACCGGTACCGACGAGCACGGCCAGAAGATGGTGCAGACGGCGGCCGGCGAGAACATGGCCGTATCCGCGCTCGCTGCCCGCAATGCCGGTCGCTTCAAGGAGATGGACGAGCGTCTGAACGTGTCGTTCGACCGCTTCATCCGCACCACCGAGGAGCAGCATCATCGCTCCAGCCAGGAGATCTGGCGGCGCATGGAAGCGAGCGGCGATATCTATGCCGACATCTATGCCGGCTGGTATTCCGTGCGGGACGAGGCGTATTACGCTGAGGATGAGACGCGCCTGAACGATGACGGCGTCCGGCTCGGCCCGCAGGGCACGCCGGTCGAATGGGTCGAGGAGAAGAGCTATTTCTTCCGCCTGTCGGCATACCAGGACAGGCTCTTGAAGCTCTATGCGGAACATCCCGATTTCATCGGGCCGGATTCCCGCAAGAACGAGGTGGTGAGCTTCGTCAGAGGCGGCCTGCGTGATCTCTCGATCTCGCGCACCACCTTCGATTGGGGCGTCAAGGTGCCTGGCGACGAAGAGCACGTGATGTATGTCTGGGTCGACGCGCTGACCAACTACATCACCGGCGTCGGCTTCCCCGATGAGAGCGACAAAAACTGGCGCTATTGGCCGGCCGATGTGCACATCATCGGCAAGGACATCATCCGTTTCCACGCGGTGTATTGGCCGGCGTTCCTGCTTTCGGCCGGCATCCCGCTGCCGAAGCGGGTCTATGCCCACGGCTTCCTGTTCAGCAGGGGCGAGAAGATGTCGAAGTCGGTCGGCAACGTCGTCGATCCCTTCAATCTTGCCGACCAATACGGCGTCGACCAGGTGCGCTATTTCTTCCTGCGCGAGGTGCCGTTCGGACAGGACGGCAACTACAACCACGAGGCCATCGTGGCGCGCATCAACGCCGACCTCGCCAACGATCTTGGCAACCTCGCGCAGCGTTCGCTGTCGATGATCGCCAAGCAACTCGGCGGCGTGCTGCCCGAGCCCGGCGAATTCAGCGCCAACGACAAGGCAATCCTGGCGATGGCCGACGGCATGGTCGCCGCATCGCGCGAGGCCATGGCAACGCAGCAGATCCATCACTGGCTCAACGCCGTCTGGGCCGTGGTTGCGGAGGCCAACCGCTATTTCGCGGGCGAGGCGCCGTGGGCGCTCGCCAAGACCGACCCGGCCAGGCAGAAGACGGTGCTCTACGTCACGGCCGAAGTCGTGCGCCAGATCGCGATCCTGGCGCAGCCAGCGATGCCGACCGCTTCAGGATTGCTGCTCGACAGCCTCGGCATCCCGGACGGGGAGCGCAACTTCGTCATGCTCGGCGGTTCCAAGCGCATCGCACCCGGCTCGACCCTGCCGGCGCCAACGCCGGCGTTCCCGCGCTACATCGAGCCGGCAGCCTAGGACGTTTGCGCGATGCTGGTCGACAGCCACTGCCATCTGGATTTTCCGGATTTTGCGGAAGATCTCGACGGGATCGTATCGCGGGCACGCGCGGCCGGCATCGGCCGCATGGTCACGATCTCGACCCGGGTCCGGAAGCTCGACCAGCTTCTGGCCATCACTGAACGCTATGACGATGTCTACTGCTCGGTCGGCACTCATCCACATAACGCGGATGAGGAGGACGGTATCGCGCCGGACGAGCTGGTTGCGTTGACGGAGCATCCCAAAGTCGTCGCGCTCGGCGAGGCCGGGCTCGATTATTTCTACGACAACGGCTCGCCAGAGGCGCAGGCGAGGGGCTTTCGCGCCCACATCGCCGCCGCCCGCACCACCGGCCTGCCGCTGGTGATCCACACTCGCGAGGCCGACGCGGACTGCGCGCGCATCCTGGAAGAGGAGGCGGCCAAGGGGGCGTTTCGCGCCGTGCTGCATTGTTACACCGGCGGGCGCGAGCTGGCGCTGAAAGCGGTGTCACTCGGGCTCTATATCGGTTTCACGGGCATCCTGACCTTCAAGAAATCGGAGACCTTGCGGGCGCTGGCGGCCGAACTGCCGGCCGATCGCATTCTGGTCGAAACGGACTCGCCCTATCTTGCGCCCGGCAAGTTCCGGGGCAAACGCAACGAGCCCGCTCATGTAGTCGAGGTCGCAAAAGTGCTGGCCGCGACGCGCGGCGTGTCGCTTGACGAGATCTCGCGCCAGACCAGCGAAAACTTCTTCCGCCTGTTCTCGAAGGTGAAAGCTTGAAACCGGGAGCCGCATGACGCTGACGCTGACCATCCTGGGCTGCGGCTCCTCCGCCGGCGTGCCGCGCCCGGCGCTCGGCTGGGGTGCCTGCGATCCCAACAATCCCAAGAACCGCCGCCGCCGCTGCTCGCTGCTGGTCGAACGGACCTCCGAGCACGGCACCACGCGCATCCTGATCGACACCTCGCCGGATCTGCGCGAGCAATTGCTCTCGACCAATGTCGATCACATCGACGCGGTGTTCCTGACGCATGAGCACGCCGATCAGACCCACGGCATGGACGATTTGCGTTCGGTCGTGATGCACATGCGCCGTCGTATCCCGACCTATTTCAACCAGTCGACGGCCAAGGACATCCTGTCGCGGTTCTCCTATTGCTTCATCTCGCCGGAGGGCAGCGACTATCCGCCGATCCTGACGCGGCATTCGATCGAAGCTGGCGAAAGCCAGACTGTTCTGGGGAAGGGCGGCGCCGTGACGATGACGGCCTTCCTGGTGCAGCACGGCAACATTCCCGCGCTCGGCTACCGCATCGGGGATGCGGCCTACACACCCGACCTCAACGACATCCCGCGCGAGAGCTGGGGCGCGCTGGAGAATCTGGACCTCTGGATCGTCGACGGCCTGCGCTACACCAACCATGTCAGCCATTTCAGCATCAACGACGCGCTGTCCTGGATCGAACGGTTCAAGCCGAAGCGCGCGGTCATCACCAACATGACGGCCGACGTCGATTACGAAGTGATCCGGCAATCGCTGCCCGCGGGCGTCGTGCCCGCTTTTGACGGGCTGCGGCTCGAGACGCACTGAGCGCACCGGCCTGGCGCGATACGGCCTCGCCGGCAATGGAGCGGGAGCCTCAACGCTGCCGAGACTTCCCGGCGCCGCCGGCGTCGATCCGCATTTGAAATGGGAAATCAGCTCAGGCCGAGATCGCCTTCACTGATCCCACTTCGTTGCGCAGCAGGAACTTCTGGATCTTGCCCGTGGACGTTTTCGGGATCGGCCCGAACACGACGGCCTTCGGTGTCTTGAAGCCCGACATGTGTTTGCGGCAGAACGCGATGATGTCGGCTTCGCTCGCGCTGGCGCCGTCCTTCAACTCGACGAAGGCGCAGGGCACTTCGCCCCATTTCGGATCGGGCTTTGCCACCACGGCGGCAAACAGCACGGCCGGATGCTTGTAGAGGATGTCCTCGACCTCGACGGAGGAGATGTTCTCGCCGCCGGAGATGATGATGTCCTTGGAGCGGTCCTTGATGATGACGTAGCCGTGCTCGTCGAGCACGCCGAGATCGCCGGTGTGAAACCAGCCGCCCTCGAAGGCTTCCCTGGTCGCCTTCTCGTTCTTGAGATAGCCCTTCATCACGATGTTGCCGCGGAACATGACCTCGCCGATGGTTTCGCCGTCGCGCGGCACCTCTTGCATCGTCTGCGGATCGATGACGGTGACGCCTTCCTCGAGCGGGTAGGGCACGCCCTGCCGGCGCTTCATGCGCGCGCGCTCGGCCGGCGGAAGCTCGTCCCAGCCGGGCTGCTCGGCGCAGACGGAGGCGGGGCCGTAGACCTCGGTCAGGCCGTAGACATGGGTCAGCTTGATGCCGATGCTCTCTGCACCTTCGAGCACCGCGACCGGCGGCGCGGCGCCGGCGATCAGGCCGACGACGCGGCGGGCCGCACCGCCCTTGGGCGCATCGGGTGCGTTGATCAGTGTGTTGTAGACGATCGGCGCGCCGCACATGTGGGTGACGCCGCGGCTCTTGATCAGCTCGAAGATCCTGGTCGGCTCGACCTTGCGCAGGCAGACATTGATGCCGGCGGCCGCCGCGATAGTCCAGGGGAAGCACCAGCCGTTGCAGTGGAACATCGGCAGCGTCCAGAGATAGACCGGATGCTGGCCGAGATTGCCGGCAAGGATGTTGCTGACGGCGTTGAGATAGGCGCCGCGATGATGGGTGACGACGCCCTTGGGATTTCCGGTCGTGCCAGAGGTGTAGCTCAGCGCGATCGCATCCCACTCGTCCTTTGGCGGAATCGCCGTGAACGCGGGATCACCTTCCGCGACTGCCGCTTCATATTCGATCTCGCCGATGCGACTGCCGCCTTTGAACGATGCGTCGTCGACGTCGACGACGAATGGCTTTGGCCCGCTCATCTGCGCCAGCGCGTCACTTATGACGCCCGAGAACTCGGGATCGACCAGGATGATCTTCGCGCCGCCATGGTCGAGCTGGAATGCGATCGAAGGCGCATCGAGGCGGATGTTGAGCGCGTTGAGCACGGCGCCGGTCATGGGCACGGCGAAATGCGCCTCGTTCATCGCCGGGATGTTCGGCAGCATCGCCGCCACGGTATCGCCGACGCCGATGCCCTTGCGCGCGAGCCAGGACGCGAAGCGCCTGCAGCGCTCATAGGTCTGCGCCCAGGTGAAGCTGCGGCCCTCATAGACCGTGCTGACATGATCGGGATAGACGGCGGCGCTGCGCGCGAGGAAGCTGAGCGGACTCAGCGGCACGTAGTTGGCGGGTGTCCTGTCGAGCCCGATATTGTATTGGTTCTGCCGCTCACTCATCGACACCCTCCGTCAAACGCCTCAAAGGAATCCGATCGAGATCCACGGGAAGATCGCGACGATGATCAATCCCACCAGCAGCGCCAGCAGATAGCCCCAGATCGGGCGGATGCCTTCGGCCGGATCGACGCGTCCGATGGCGCAGGCGGCATAATAGCCGACACCGAAGGGCGGGGCGAATAGTCCGATGCCCATGGCGAGAATGATCACCATGGCGTAGTGCACCTCGTGCACGCCGACGGCCCGGGCGATCGGAAACAGCAGCGGACCGAACAGCACGATCGCCGGGATGCCCTCCAGCACGCTGCCGAGGATGGTGAAGGCCAGGATCGACACGGCGATGAAGGTCGCCGCTCCCCCGGGCAATCCGGTCATGGCCGCCGCCAGCGAGCGCGAGAAGCCTGATTGGGTCAGGCCCCAGGCCATACCTGTCGCCGTGCCGATGATCAGCAGGATGGCGCCCGACAGCGCCGCAGTCTCGACCAGCATCGGAAACAGCCGCGACCAGTCGAACCGGCGGTAGACGAGGAGGCCGACCAGGGCGCCATAGACGATGCCGATGGTGGAGACTTCGGTCGCGGTCGCGATGCCCTCGACCACGGCGTAGCGGATCACGAAGGGCAGCGCCAGCGCGGGCAGGGCGACGAAGAACGTCTTGCCGATCTCGCCACCGCTGGCGCGTCGGACATGGCTCATGTCCTCGTGGCGGTAGCGCCACCACACCAGCATGCAGAGCGTGATCGCGAGCACGACGCCGGGCAGCAGGCCGCCGGTGAACAGGGCGGCGATCGAGACGCCCGTCACCGAGCCGATCGTGATCAGCACGAGGCTCGGTGGAATGGTTTCGGTTTGCGCTCCGGTCGCCGCCAGAAGCGCGACGAGATCGCCGGGCTTGGCGCCGCGTTGTTTCATCTCCGGAAACAGCACGGGCGCAACGGCCGCCATGTCCGCGGCCTTGGCGCCTGATATGCCCGAGACCAGGTACATGGCGCCGACCAGCACGTAATGCAGGCCGCCGCGGACATGGCCGAGCAGGCTCGCCAGGAACGCCACCATGGCCCGCGCCATGCCGGTCATCTCGATCAGGAGCCCCAGGAACACGAATAGCGGCACCGAGAGCAGGATGAGGTGGCTCATGCCCTCGTCCATCCGCCCGACCAGCACCATGACTGGCGTGCGCGTGGTCAGCGCGAGATAGCCGAAGATCGCAAGGCCGAAGCCGAACGCAATGGGAACGCCGGCAAAGACGCAGAAGCCGGCGACGCCGACGAAGAAGATGATGAGGTTGAGATTGCCGAGCGGCCGCAGCAACGGCTCCGCCAGCCAGAACAGGCCGGTAATGACGGCAACGCTGACGACGGCAGCTGCGACCATCCGGTAATCGGCCGCGCGCAGCAGTCGCAACAAGGCAAAGGCCGCCATCAGCCCGATGCCGGCCGGCAGCGCGGCGGCGCGCCACATATTGGAGATCTGCAGCGCCGGCGTCGTGATGTAGCTCTCTTCGTAGGCGTAGTCGCAGGCTGGCCAGACGATCAAGACCAGGAACGCCAGCGCCGCCGAGGTCGCGACCAGATCCAGATAGGCCCGCATGGCAGGCTTGGCGCTGGCGACGATCGCGGTCATACGCATGTGCTCGGAGCGGCGGAACGCCACCGCTGCGCCCAGCATGGCGAGCCACAGGAACAGGATCGAGGCGAGCTCGTCCGACCAGATCAGCGGCCGGTGCAGGCCGTAGCGCGCGACTACGCCTGCAAACAGGATCACGATCTCGGCGACGACCAGGATCGCCGCCGGGATTTCGACGACGAGACCGAGCATGCGCTCGACCGAAGCCAGCACGGAAGGTCGGCGAGGGGACTGAAACGCCGCCTCGCCCACCACTGCGGTCACCTCGACCTCGACATGAGCCATGATGGCCCCAACGCGTTACGACAGCTTGCCGACGGCCTTTTCCAGGAGGTCCCAGGCCTGATCGCCATACTTGCCCTTCCACTCGGCATAGAAGCCGGCGGTCCGCAGCTTGTCGCGGAACGGCGCCACCGTGGGCTGATTGAAGGTCAGGCCCTTGGCCGCGAGCTCCTGCTGCAGATTGGCATTGAGCTTGGCGGTGTCCTCGCGCTCCTTGACGGCAGCGGCGTTGATGTTCTTGGCGACGACGGTGCGCACGTCCTGCGGCAGCTTCTCCCAGGCGCGGCGGTTGGCCAGGAACCAGAAGCCGTCCCACATGTGGTTGGTCAGCGAGCAGTACTTCTGCACCTCGTAGAGCTTGGCAGTCGAGATGATCGCCAGCGGGTTCTCCTGGCCTTCGACGATCTTGGTCTGGAGCGCCGAATAGACCTCACTGAAATTGATCGAGGCGGGCGCCGCGTCGAACGCCTTGAACATCGAGGTCCACAGCGGCGACACCGGCACGCGGATCTTGAAGCTCTTGAGGTCATCAGGGCCGGTGATCGGCTTGCTCGACGAGGTGGTCTGGCGGAAGCCGTTGTCCCAGATCTTGTCCATGACCTCGAGGCCGGCCTTCTTGATCTCGCCGCGGACATGGGCGCCGAGGTCGCCGTCCATGGCCTTCCAGACCGTGTCGTAGTCCGGGAACGCGAAGCCGATGCCGTTGATGGAGGCCGCCGGCACCAGGGTCGACAGGATCAGGCCCGATAGCGTGAAGAACTCGACGCCGCCGGAGCGGATCTGGCTCAGCATGTCGGTGTCCGACCCGAGCTGGTTGTTCGGGAAGATCTGGAGGTCGAACTTGCCGTTGGTCTCGGTCTTGATCGCCGCCGCCATCTCCTTGGCGCGTACGTTCAGCGGATGGGTGTCCGGCAGGTTATTGGCGTATTTGTAGGTGAACTCGGCGCTCTGG
The DNA here is from genome assembly GCF_028128695.1 of Bradyrhizobium sp. CCBAU 25360. Classification (NCBI taxonomy): domain Bacteria; kingdom Pseudomonadati; phylum Pseudomonadota; class Alphaproteobacteria; order Hyphomicrobiales; family Nitrobacteraceae; genus Bradyrhizobium; species Bradyrhizobium sp. CCBAU 25360. The sequence continues at coordinate 851,666 of NZ_LBJA01000045.1, read as the reverse complement.
GCGCGGGCCACATGGGGCGCACCGATGCCGCCCAGGACCGCGGTCGCGGCGGAGGCCTTGAGAAGCGTGCGTCGGGAAAAACTCATGGGTCTGCTTCCTCGGAAGTTTGTTGTTGTTCTGAGACGCAAACCTATACGGACGGAAGGCCTGAAGGTCATCTGCGATCTCGCGAGGCCTCGCTTATTGCAGCCGGACAAGGTCCCGGCAATATCGGCTTTCGCAGAGATGGGGCCGGATTCAAAATCTGAAAAACGACCCCATGCACAGGAGCCGTCGAGAACCGGGGCAGCGTCGAGGCCCGGACCGAAAATCGCGTGAGGGCGAAGGTGCGATGACAGGAATTCCGCCTAAATAATTGATCTAATTGCATATAAGAATATTCCATAATATACCTTATGCGAATTATGGATTGGGCTATGGCCATACGCGGCCTGCCAGTCAGATCTCGCCTGAGCTGAGCTGCTCCGCCGCCGAAGGACCTGCGGCCACTGCCCCGGCCAAGCGGCCATGCGGCTCTGAAGTGCGGCAGCTCTGATTGTTGCCGTAAGCGCGTCACTCCGCCGCAAGCGATCGCAGCCAGGCCAGTCTCGAGATCGCGCGCTCGGCCAGGTGCTGCAGGCTTTCGAGGTGGGCTGCGTCGCTCGACCGCTCGGCGCCGTCGAGGTAGCCATCGACCAGGGCTTCGGCGATCTCCAGTGGATCCTTTCGTTCCATGGAGGCCGGAAAGCTGCCGAGGCCCGCGGCGGCGTCGGCCATCGCGATCGTCTGTTGGCGCATGTCCCGTGTCCGGACCGCGGCCGGCCCGCTCAGGCGCCGTTCGATATCGCCAAGTTGAGCAATCAGGCGAAGCTCGAGCCGCCGCGCATCGATTTGTGGCGGCCGAGGTGTCGATGCGTCGGCGCTGCTCCGTTCGTGTTCGTGATGATAGGCGCGGCGCCTCTCCTTCCGCAGCGTCGCGACATGGCCGAGCTCTTCCCTGGCCACCGCCTCGGATGCTCTCTTGATGTCAGGGTCCTTGGAATAGGCGGCGAGATAGGACCAGAATGCGAAGGCTCGCTCTTCGTTGCGGACCGCCATGGCGAGCGCGCGGTACGGTGTCATCAGCCGCGATGTCTTGACTTCGGCGGCAGCTTCCGGGGCAAGCGCTTCCGGCGCTTCCCAACGCACCAAAGCGGGATCCGGGCTCTTGCCGCGGCGCGATTGCGACCACTGCGTGACGCTGTCCACGTGCTCGCGCTCGGCGGCCGCGAGCTTAGTGAATACCTCGGCGAGATCAGCCTTGCCCTGCCCGCGCATGTCTTGCGCGAGAGATTCGTACCTGTTGGCGGCTTCCTGCTCCATTGCATGCGCTAGCGCAAAGAGCTCGTCGAGAGACTCCAATACACCTGCGGGCTCAGCACTGAGCAATGATGTGCGTAGGAATGTCATACCAAGGACTCCACATGCAGATTTCTGAACCGGTTCCGCGCACGCACAAATCTCAAGAGCGGGGTTGACAGAGTCAGTCGCGCGCGATGAGTGTTGCATGTCAGCGGCGACAAATCATCGAAGAAGATATCAAGGCACGCGCGCCTCTGTCCGTCGCGCAAATCGCATTTGTATCGATATGTTGAAGCGACCGGATGACGATACCGCCTTCGCAAGGCGTGCAGCGCTAGCGCTCGCAGGCTTGCTGCTGATGTGTCTGACTTATATTTCGCCCGCGTGCGCCGCCGGTGACTTACCAACATACCTGCCGAAGATTACGCCTGCGGAATTTTTCCCGAATGCGGACCGTTTCGGCCCGCCGCAAGGCGATCCGCCCATCGTACCAGTGTACCGCGGCGACCAGCTCCAGGGATTCATCTTCCTCAACTCCGATTTCGCGAACTCCGTCGGGTACTCGGGCAAGCCGATTCACTTGCTGGCCGGGATCGATCCGAAAGGCGTCATCACCGGAATCAAGCTCGTCGATCACAAGGAGCCGATCGTGCTGGTCGGCATTCCCGAGGCCCGCATCGTCGCCGCCATGAACGCCCTGATCGGCAAGGACATGAAGCCGGTCGCAAGTGGTGCCGAGAAGCCGCCGCAGGTCGACATCGTGAGCGGCGCGACCGTCACCGTACTGGTAATGGGCGACAGTGTCGTCCGTGCGGCATCCAAGCTCATTCGCAGCGGTCGCGTCGGTGGCGGCGACGGCGCGGCGGCTTCGGCAGCCCTTCCCCCCGTCGTCAAGACGCTCGATCTCGCGCGCAGTGACGTGCGCGACTGGGAGAGCCTCGTCGGCGATGGCTCGGTACGCCGGCTTCATCTCGGCATCGGCGACATCAACGACGCCTTTGCGAAGTCCGGCAGCGCCGCGGCGGGCCAGTATCCCGAACCGGGTGAAGCGAGCGATACCTTCATCGAGCTCTACGTGGCGCTCGTGACCGCGCCCACGATCGGCCGCAGCCTGCTCGGCGAGGACGGCTATCAGCGGCTGAAGGACAGCCTGAAACCGGGGCAGCAGGCCATCGTCGTCGCCGGCAACGGCCCCTACTCCTTCAAGGGGTCGGCCTATGTCCGCGGCGGCATCTTCGACCGCATCGAAATCCTGCAGGACGGCAACAGCACCCGCTTCCGCGACCGCAACCACACCCGTCTTGGCGCACTGGACGCGGTCGGCGCGCCCGAGTTCAGGGAAATCGGCCTGTTCGTCACCCCGCCTGAGTTCACCCTGGATCCGACGCAGCCGTGGCAGCTTCAACTGCTGGTGCAACGCAGCCTCGGCGGCCGCGACAAGGCGTTCCTGACTTTCGATCTCGGCTACACCCTGCCCGACGGTTATATACGCCGCGAGCAGCGTGCGGTGACGGTACCGGAGAGCGCGGCGCCTCCGGCCTCGCAGCAGGCCACCGCTGCGGCCGCCCCGCCCCCGGATGCAGACGAGCCGTTGTGGATGCGGATCTGGCGGTCGAGCACCGTCTCGATCGGCATCACCGCGTTCATGCTGGCCACCCTCACCGGCATCTTCTTCTTCCAGAATCTGCTCGTGCGCCGCCCGGTGTTCTACACCTGGGTGCGGCGGGGGTATCTCGCCCTCGTTCTGGTCTGGCTCGGCTGGTACGCAAACGCGCAGCTCTCCGTCGTCAACGTCGTCACCTTTACCAATGCGCTGGTGACGGGCTTCCGCTGGGAGTTCTTCCTCGCCGCTCCGCTGATCTTCATTCTGTGGGCTGCAACGGCCGGCGGGCTTCTGTTCTGGGGGCGCGGCCCGTTCTGCGGCTGGCTGTGCCCCTTCGGCGCACTGCAGGAGCTCACCAACACGGCCGCGAAATGGCTGAAGGTGCCGCAGATAACGGTGCCGTGGGGGCTGCACGAACGGCTATGGCCGATCAAGTACATCATCTTCCTCGGTCTGTTTGGCTTGTCGCTCTATTCGGTCGACATGGCCGAGCGGTTCGCCGAGGTCGAACCGTTCAAGACCGCGATCATCCTGAAGTTTTCGCGAAGCTGGCCGTACGTGGCCTACGCAGTCGCCCTGCTCGTCATCGGACTCTTCATCGAACGCTTCTTCTGCCGCTACCTCTGCCCGCTCGGCGCCGCGCTCGCGATCCCCGGCCGCATCCGAACCTTCGAATGGCTCCGCCGCTGGGAAGAATGCGGGTCACCCTGCCAACGCTGCGCCAAGGAATGCCCGGTGCAGTCGATCCATCCCGAGGGTCACATCAACGTCAATGAGTGCATCTACTGCATGCATTGCCAGGAACTCTATTACGACGATCACCGCTGCCCGCACATGATCCAGGTGCGGCTCAAGCGCGAGAAATTCGCGGCGATGTCCTCGCCCGCGATGCGCTCAGGCGGCAAGGGTCCCGCGACCGTCATCACCGCCGGCGGCAAGCCTGTCGTGGCGTCACCCGTCGCAACTCCACCACCAAACTGAACCGAAAGCCGAGGAGGCAATCATGAGCGAGAACGAACAGGCAAAGGGCGTTAGCCGGCGAGCAGTGCTCGGAACGACGGCGGCTGCGGCGGGCGTAGGCCTTGCGGGCGGAGTGGCGCTGAAGGACGGCGGCTTCGTCTCGTCTGCCGACGCGCAGACCAAGAACGCAGCTCCGAAAGCGCCGGCGGCAAGGCCGGCGGTGCAGAAGACCGAGGTCGCGCCGGGAGAGCTCGACGAATACTACGTGTTCTTCTCGAGCGGCCAGTCCGGCGAGATGCGCATCATCGGCCTTCCTTCGATGCGCGAATTGATGCGTGTTCCGGTGTTCAACCGCTGCAGTGCGACCGGCTGGGGCCAGACCAATGAAAGCCTCAAGGTTCTGACCGAAGGCATGCAGCCCGCCACCCGCGAATTCCTCAAGAACCGCGGCGGCACGTTCATGAACGGCGATCTCCACCACCCCCATATTTCGTTCACGGACGGCACCTATGACGGTCGCTATGCCTACATGAACGACAAGGCCAACAGCCGCGTCGCGCGGGTGCGGCTCGACATCATGAAATGCGACAAGATCGTCGAACTGCCGAACCAGCACACGGTCCACGGTCTGCGTCTGCAGAAATATCCGCGCACGGGCTATGTGTTCGCCAACGGCGAGGATGGCGTGCCGTTGCCCAATGACGGCAAGGTCCTCGACGATCCCAAGCAGTATCACTCCATCTTCAGCGCGATCGACGGCGAAACGATGAAGGTGGCCTGGCAGGTGATCGTCAGCGGAAATCTCGACAATGTCGACGCCGACTACCAGGGCAAGTACTGCTTCGCGACCTGTTACAACGGCGAGGAAGGCGTCACGCTCGCCGAAATGACCGCCAGCGAGCAGGACTGGGTCGTCATCTTCAACATCAAGCGGATCGAAGAGGCCGTAAAGAAGGGCGACTTCAAGGAAATGAACGGCGTGCCCGTCATCGACGGCCGCAAGGGCTCGGCTTACACCCGCTACATTCCGGTCTCGAATAATCCGCACGGCATGAACACGGCGCCCGACGGAATCCACATCGTGGCGGCCGGAAAGCTCTCGCCGACCGTGACCGTGATGGACGTGCGCAAATTCGACGATCTGTTCGACGACAAGATCAAGCCGCGCGACGTCGTCGTCGCGGAGCCCGAGCTGGGACTCGGACCGTTGCATACTGCCTATGACGGCAAGGGTAACGCCTACACGACGCTGTTCCTCGACAGCCAGGTCTGCAAGTGGAGCATCGACCTCGCCAAGCGGGCTTTCAAGGGTGAGAAGGTCAATCCCATCATCCAGAAGCTCGACGTGCACTACCAGCCGGGTCACAACCATTCCTCGATGGGCCAGACCAAGGAGGCCGATGGAAAGTGGCTGATCTCGCTGAACAAGTTCTCGAAGGATCGCTTCCTGAACGTCGGACCGCTCAAGCCCGAGAATGATCAGCTGATCGACATTTCGGGCGATCAGATGAAGCTGGTGCACGACGGCCCGAGCTTCGCCGAGCCGCATGACGCGACCATCGTCCACCGCTCGAAGATCAACCCGATCTCGATCTACGATCGCGCGGATCCGATGTTCGCCGATGCGGTCAAGCAGGCCAAGGCGGACGGCATCAATCTGGAGGCGGATTCGAAGATCATTCGCGACGGCAACAAGGTGCGCGTCTACATGACGTCCACCGCGCCCGCCTATGGCCTCGATCAGTTCCAGGTCAAGCAAGGCGATGAGGTCACCGTCTTCATCACCAATATCGACGCGGTCGAGGACCTGACGCACGGCTTCTGCATCGTCAACTACGGCATCAACATGGAGATCGGCCCGATGGCCACCTCGTCGGTGACTTTCACGGCCGACAAGCCGGGAGTCTACTGGTACTACTGCTCCTGGTTCTGCCACGCCATGCATATGGAGATGAAGGGCCGGATGTTCGTCGAACCCAAGTCGGTTTGACGTCGGTCTGATTGGAGCGACCTCGTGGGTCTTCTCTTACGCATGTTTCCGGCGGCGCTGGTCGCCGCCGGATTGTCCGGCTTCGCCGATGCGGAGACGTTGACGGCTGCGCCCGGGCAGCCGCTTCAGGCGCTGCTGGATGGCGCGCGCGCCGGCGACGTCGTCGAACTTTCCCCCGGGGAATATCACGGTTCGATCCGGATCGACCGTCCCCTGGAGCTGGTTGGGAGCCGTGGCGCGGTGCTCGACGGCGACGGCTCCGGCAACGTCATCACCGTCACCGCGCCCGACGTCACGATCCGGGGTGTGACCATCCGGGCATCCGGCCGCGACCTGCAGGAGATGAATTCCGGGATATTCCTGCAAAAGACGGCAGAACGCGCCAAGATCGAGGACAACCGGCTGGTGGGAAACCTGTTCGGCGTCTATGTGCATGGCGCCCAGGGTTCGCGCGTCGTCCGCAACGAGATCGAGGGACTGCGTGGCGGGCGTCTCAGCGAGGCAGGCAACGGTGTCTCGCTGTGGAACGCGCCCGACGTCACCATCGCGGACAACACGTTCCGCTACGGCCGCGACGGCATCTTCACGATTTCGAGCCGAAAGGACCGCTTCATCGACAACCGCTTCGAGCAGGTCCGCTTCGCAGTCCACTACATGTACACCAACGACAGCGAAGTCAGCGGCAACGTCTCGATCGGCAACCACGTCGGCTACGCCATCATGTATTCGAACCGTCTGGTGATCCGCGGCAACTCCTCCGATCACGACCGCGACCATGGGATGCTCTTCAACTACGCGAACTATGCCCAGATCGAGGACAACCGGGTCACGGGCGGCCCGCTCGGCTCGATGACACAGAGTGCGGAGGAAGGTCCCGCCGACGAGCGAGGCATGCTTCCGCAGCAGGCACGGGAGACCACTCTCAAGAGCGGCCCGGAGAAATGCGTGTTCATCTACAACACCAATCACAACAAATTCCGCAACAACTGGTTCGAACGCTGTGCCATCGGCGTGCACTTCACGGCCGGCTCCGAAGGCAACGAAATCACGGGCAACGCCTTCGTCGGCAACGCCAACCAGGTGAAATATGTCGGCACCCGGCACCTCGACTGGTCGACCGGGGGGCGCGGCAATTACTGGAGCGATAATCCGGCATTCGACCTCAACGGCGACGGTATCGCCGACACGGCGTACCGGCCGAACGACCTCATCGATCGCGTGCTGTGGACGGCGCCGGCTGCGAAGGTCCTGATCAACAGCCCTGCCGTCCAGGTGATCCGCTGGGCGCAGGCACAGTTTCCCGCGCTGCTGCCGGGCGGCGTGGTCGACAGCCATCCGCTGGTGTCGCCGCCGCGGACCTCGGCGAAGGAAACACGATGACCAGCACGGTACGCGTCAGCGATGTCACCAAGGCGTATGGCCGGGTCGAGGCCGTGCGCGGTGCGTCGTTCACGCTTGGCCAGGGCGAACTGGTCGCCTTGATCGGGCACAACGGCGCCGGCAAGACCACGCTCATGAAGCTCATGCTCGGGTTGATCCGGCCGACCAGCGGCGCCATCGAGGTTCTCGGAGACAATCCCGCCGCAGGCGAATTCGCCGGCCGACGACAGCTCGGCTACCTGCCGGAAAACGTCTCCTTCGACCCCGCCCTCACCGGCCGCGAGACGCAGGCCTTCTATGCCAGGCTGAAACGAGAGCCGGTCGCAAAGTCGCTGGAGCTGCTCGACGCCGTGGGCCTCGGAGCCGCCAGCCGCCGCCGGGTCGGCACCTACTCCAAGGGCATGCGACAGCGGCTGGGGCTCGCGCAGGCGCTGCTTGGCGAGCCGCGCGTGCTGCTGCTGGACGAGCCGACCACCGGTCTCGATCCGGAGCTGCGCCAGACCTTCTACGACATCATCGCCCGGCTCTCCGCTGCGGGCGCGACCGTGCTGCTGTCGTCGCATGCGCTGACCGAGCTCGAGGAGCGCGCCGGCCGGGTCATCATCATGAACCGCGGCATCAAGGTCGCGGACGGATCGATCGACGAGCTGCGTCGCCTCGCCCGCCTGCCCACCAGGATCCGCCTCAAGGTGGCCGGCCTTGCCCCGAGCGAGATGCCGCCCTGGGCGCCCAAAGACGTGGCCTGCCGTCGTTTGAACGGCCACATCGTCGAGATCGACGCCGCGCCGGAGCGGAAGATCGAGCTTCTGCATCGTGCGACGGCCGTCGGCAATTCCGTCGAGGACGTCGACGTGGTCCCGCCCACCCTCGACGAGCTCTATGCTCATTTCCTCCGGCAATCGGAGCAGGCGCCATGAATGTCCTGATCATCGCCGCCAAGGAAGTCCACCAGGCCATCCGCAATCGCTGGGTGCTTGCCGCAACGCTCCTGCTCGCCGGGCTTGCCCTGTCACTGACCTTTCTCGGCAGCGCGCCGACCGGGAACGTCGGCGTTCGCACGCTGGACGTGGTCGTCGTCAGCCTGTCGAGCCTGACGATCTTTCTCGTTCCGCTCATCGCGCTTCTGATCTCCCATGACGCCATCGTCGGCGAGATGGAACGGGGGACGATGCTGTTGCTGCTGAGCTATCCGGTCGCGCGATGGCAGGTGCTGCTCGGCAAGTTCTTGGGCCACCTCGCCGTCCTCGCCTTTGCGACCTGCCTCGGCTACGGCGCGGCGGTCGGAGCGCTGGCGGCGACGGGCAGCCAGATCGATAGCGACAGCTTCCTGGCGTTTGCGGCGATGGTGGGCTCCTCGGTGCTGCTCGGCGCCGCTTTCGTCGCCATCGGATATCTGATCAGCGCGCTCGTGCGCGACCGCGGCACCGCGGCCGGAATCTGCATCGGATTATGGCTGCTGCTGGTACTGATCTACGACATGGCGCTGCTGGGCGTGCTTGCGCTCGATCAGGGACGCAGCATCTCGGCGAGCGTGCTCAACGCCATGCTCCTGTCGAATCCGACCGACGCCTACCGGCTGATCAACCTGACCGGGTTCGCCAATGTCAGCACCTTCGCCGGCATGGCTGGCCTTGCCCAAACCACATCCCTGACGATACCCGTCCTTCTGACCGCCCTGCTCTGCTGGACGTTGCTGCCGCTGGGGCTGGCCGCGCTCGCCTTCTCGCGGAGGGAGCTATGAGGCGCCGAACGATCCTCTTCGCCTTGCTCGTGCCGCTCGCACTCGCGGGCTGCAACGAGAAGCAGGCCGCGAAGATTCCGCCGCCGCATCGGATGACCGCGGAAGACATCGGCCATTACTGCGGCATGAACGTGCTCGAGCACCCGGGACCGAAGGGCCATATCTTCGCCGCGAGCCTGATGGAGCCCGTGTGGTTCTCGTCGGTGCGGGACACAATCGCCTTCACCATGCTGCCGGACGAGCCCAAGGACATTCAGGCGATCTACGTGTCCGACATGGGCAAAGCGCCGGACTGGGACAAGCCCGGCGCCGACAACTGGATTGAGGCGCGCAAAGCGCTGTACGTGATCGAGAGCCGGGTCAAAAGTGGCATGGGCGGAGACGAGGCCGTTCCGTTCTCGGACCGCGCGGCGGCGGAGAAGTTCATCGGAGAGAACGGCGGCAGGATCGTCGGCTTCGACGACGTGCCCCGGGACTATGTCTTGACGTCGGTGAATGTCACCGGCGCCGCTGCGGCCGGCGAAGCGGCCGAAGCCCCGCCGGGCGAACGACCGAGGAGGACGCCATGACGCGAGCACTGACGCGCCGACGCTTCATCCGGATCAGCGCGGCGGCAGCGGGCCTCGGCGCGCTGTCCCCGGGACATCCTGCTCGTGCGGAGGTCGCGACGGTGACGTGGCGTGGCACGATGCTGGGCGCGGTCGCCACGATGGAGATCCATGACGAAGACCGCAGCCGGGCGGAGCGGCTGGTCTCGCTGGCCTGCGCCGAGGCGCGGCGGCTCGAGCGGCTGTTCAGCCTTTATCTGAACGATTCCGCCCTGGTCGCGCTGAACCGGACCGGTGTCCTGATCGATCCCGCCGCCGAAATGGTCGATCTGCTGTCGACCTCGCAGCACTATTCCACGCTGACGGGCGGTCTGTTCGATGTCACGGTGCAGCCGCTGTGGGATCTCTACGCCAGCCATTTCGCGCGAGATGACGCGGATCCGGCCGGTCCTGCGCCAGCCGATATCCAGACCGCGCTCGCGCGCATCGGCAGCAGCCGACTGTCGATCAGCCGCGACCGGATCGTGATGCCCAAGGGCATGATCGTCACCCTGAACGGGATCGCGCAGGGCTACGTCACGGACAAGGTGGTCGACCTGCTGCGGGCGCACGGCATCTCGCGCAGCCTGGTCGACATGGGCGAACCCCGCGCGATCGGCGCGCGTCCGGACGGACTGCCCTGGGAGATCGGCATCGCCGATCCCGACATTGTGGGCAGCACGAAGACGGTGCTGCCGATCGTCGACCGCGCCGTATCCACCTCGGGCGGCTACGGCTGCCAGTTCGATTCCGGGGCGCGCTTCAACCATTTGTTCGATCCCCGATCAGGCGACTGCGCCCACCGCTATCGCAGCGTGACGACTGTGTCCCGCAGCGCCACCGCCGCGGACGCATTGTCGACGGCGTTCAGCCTGATACCGGAAGATGAGATTCGATCGCTCTTGCCGCATGTCGACATCGACCGCGTGCATCTGATCGATGGGGCCGGCCGATCGGTCGAATTGTCGGCCTAACCTGCGCGCTACTGCAGTGGCAGCAGCTCCAACTGGCTCTGCGCCTTCTTCACGGCCGCTGCGTACCAGCTCTGGCTCGGCGCTTCCTTGGCGAAGCATGTCGTGTAGGCGTCCATGGCCTGATCCTCGCGGGCCATGTCGCCGCGCGGATCCTTCTTGTTGACGGGTTTGGCCATCATCTGTTTCCACACGCGCTCGCAGGCCGGAATTTCAGCGGTCTTCACCGCGTCCGATGTGGCGAGGAAGTAGACCTTATCGCCCTTGATCGCGACGACGTCGATTTCATCGGGCGCTCCCTTGAGCCCGCCATTGCCGCGCAGGCCGAGCACGGCGACTGCAGCGCTCGCGGATGCGGGCTTTGTGATCGGCAGCTCGGCATATTTGGCGAAGGCGGCGTCCTGGATCGCCTGATAATAGAAGCGGTCGGACTTGAACGCGGCGCCGCTGTCCTGCGGCATGCCGTCCTCGCGATGCTCGCGCAGCCAGTGCGTGAGCAACCCCGTGGTGGTCACCACGGCCTGCATCTTGTCGCCTTCGGAAGCGAAGCCGAGCCCGTCGAGATGGCCGAACCCGATATCACTCTTGAATAGCGTGTCGACGTTCGACTTGCCGTCTGCGGGGAGCCCCTTGATCGTGACCGGTCCCACCAGGCCGCGCAGCACGCCCGCCAGTTCCTTGAGCGCCGCATCATGCTGCTTGTAGATCTCATCGCTTTCCTTGGCACTCGAGAATTTTGCGATGTAGCGGTCGCGCAGGTCGAGATAGTGCTGCTCGGGCGTGGCCGCATGGACGGGCGTCGCCAGGACAAGCAGGCAGAGCAAGGCAAGCGATTTCATTCGATGTCCGCGGACTGGGAGCGATCTCCAGTCTTTGTGCCCGCTGCAGGCGGGAAGGTTCATCCGCAACGACCTTGCGGGCGCCCTACTCCGCCGGCGTCAGCTGCCGGGTCAGACGCACCGCCGCGGTCTCGCGGACGCGGATGCGGGCGCGGCGCTTGCGCCACCAGATCACGACGCCGGTCACCGAGAGTGCGGCGACCACCAGCCCCATGATCGAGATCAGGATGCGGCCGAACAGTCCGACGATGCGACCCGAATGCAGCGGAAATTGCGCCTGGACGAAGATGTCGGCGGCAGTACCGACCCAGGGCAGCCGCTCGCCGATCGGGCGGCCGTCCTCGCTGTCGTAATAGAGCTGGGCCGGGCCGACGCCGCCGGCGCCGTGATCGTCGCCGGGGTGGAAGAAGGCGGCGGCATAGACGCCATGGGCCGGGCCGTAATTGACCGAGCCCACCGGGATCGTCCAGCCCCGCGCCTTGCCGTCGGCGGCGGCGCGTGCGGCGATGTCCGCGAAGGTGACCTTGGGCTCGATGGGATCGTCGAGATCGCGATAAGGCCGCTGCTCATAGGGTGTCGGCGTGTAGTTCGAGACCATCTTCATCAGCGGCGAGAACACCTCGAAATAGAGGTTCAGCGAGAACGCCGTGAAGGCGATGACGAACAGCACGCCCCAGGTCCAGAGACTGAAGGCGCGGTGGATGTCGAAATTGATCCGGTAGGCGCTGCCGGAGGTCTTGATGGTCCAGGCCGGCGCCCAGCGCGCCCAGAAGCCGCGGTCGAGCTGGCGCGTGACGGCAGGCGCCCGCGCCGCCTTGGCGCGCCGGCGCGAGGGCAGCGTCAGATAGAAGCCGACGAAGCAATCGATGGTCCAGATGATGGCGATCACGCCGAGCACGCGCATGCCCCAGCGGTCGCTGCCCCAGAACTCCGGGATGTGCATCGTGTAGTGCAGCTTGTAGAGAAACGAGACGAAGTTCTCCCGCGTGACGGGCCAGACCGCGCCCCAATAGCGCCGGCCCAGCTCCGCGCCGGTGTTGGGATCGAGGAAGACCTGATTGTAGTCGAGGGCGTAGCGCTTGCCGGTCGCCGGATCGATCCGCGGCATGACGAAGAACCACAGCGAATGGCCCTGCTCCGGCGTCATGAAGAGGTAGACGACGCGCGCGCGGGGATCGCGCTGCTCGATCGTCTTGGCGAGCTCGATCGAGGGGATCGCCGGGCCTTTGCTGCTGACGTCGAACAGATGGCTGTTCAGAACGTCGTCGATCTCGTGATCCCAGGAGATGATCGCGCCGGTGATGCCGGAAAAGAACAGGAATCCGGCCGTGAGCAGTCCCGCCCAGCGATGCAGCTTGCCGAATGTCGCTCTCATCGTCTTGCACTCTCATCCAGCAGGTCCGGCTCGCCATCGCCGGACCGTCTTCGATTTCACCAGCGATAAGTCAGCTTGCCGATGGCTTTCCGTCCCTCGGCATACATGCAGCCCGAAAGGCCGTAGCAGGCCGCGACATAGCGCGTGTCCGCAAGGTTGGTGACGTTCAGCGACAGCCGCCAATTGTCACGGGTATAGGCAAGAAGCGCATCCAGCACGGTCGCCGATCCCACCTTGAACGTGTTGGCATCATCGCCCCAGGTCGCGCCGACATAGCGAACGCCGCCGCCGAACTGCAAGCCCGCCAGCATGCCGTTCTGGAGCGTGTAGTCGCTCCACAGCGAAGCGCGGTTGAGCGGCACGGTGACCGGCGCCTTGCCGACATTGACCGGATCCTGCGTGACCATGGCATCGATATAGGCGTACGCCGCCCGCAGGTTCCAGCCGTCGGCGAGCGACATCGAGCCTTCGAGCTCGATACCGCGCGACTTCACCTGCCCGATCTGCTCGTAAAAGGTGGTTGCAGGCACGTACACAGCGACGTTGTCACGCGTCAGGTCGAAGGCGGCGAAGGTGAACAGCGCATTCCAGCCGAGCGGTTGATACTTGACGCCCACCTCGTACTGCACGCCGGTCTCGGGATCGAGCATCTGTCCGGACGGACTGGTCGCGAGCTGCGGCAGAAACGACTCGGAATAGCTGAAATAGGGCGCGATGCCGTTGTCGAAATTGTACATGACGGCAGCGCGGCCGGTGAAGGCCGAGGCGTCCTTCGAGGTTGAAGTATCGGTCGGGGGCAGATTGGTATCGAGCTGCGTCGTCACGAAGTCCTGGCGGCCGCCGAGCTGGAACGAGAGCCGGCCGAGCTTGATCTGGTCCTGCGCATAGAGGCCGACCTGCGACTGCTTGATGCCCTTGTTGTCGTACATGCCGCCGAGGGCCCAGTCGTAGCTGTAGACCGGGTTGAAGACGTTGATCTCCGGCGCCGAGGTCGTGACGGCGAAGGCCGTATCGCGAAACGTGGTGTTGCGATAGTCGAGCCCGACCAGGGTGGTGTGGCTGAGGATGCCGGTATTGAACTTGCCCTGGAGTTGGTTATCCACCGCGAAGGAGTTGATGTAGGAGTTGCTGTAGCTGCCGAAACGCCCCAGCTGCCCCGCCGCCTCGTCGGTGTATCCGGTGCCGTAGAAGGTCTTTTCCTCGTTGTGCTGATAGGCGTAACGCAGGTTCTGCCGGAAGGTGATGTTGTCGGTGAAATTGTGCGACAGCTGGTAGCCGGCGGTCGCGATCTCGGTGTTGAACGCGTTGAAGCTCGGCACGCCCGCGAAGAACGAGACCGGAATGGTGCGGCCGTTGTTCGGCCACACCGTGCCCGAGGCCGGCAGGAACTGAAGGCCCCACCCTGCCCTGTCCCTCTGATAGTTGGCGAGCAAGGTAATGGTGGTGTCTTCGTTCGGCTTGAACGTGACGGCGGGGGCGATGAAGACGCGGTTGTCCTTGGTGAAGTCGACCTGGGTCTGGCCGTCGCGGACGACGCCGGTGAGGCGCCACAGCACCGTGCCTTCCTTGTTGGCGGCGCCGCCCATGTCGAACTGGCCCTGATAGCGGTTGAAGCTGCCGCCGGAGATCGAGACCTCGCCGAACTGCTGCGCTGTCGGCAGCTTGGTCACGTAGTTGAGGATGCCGCCGGTGCCGCTGCCGCCATACATCGCCGAGGACGGTCCTTTGAGCACCTCCAGGCGCTCCGCCCCGTAGGGATCAAGGCCGTTGAAGTGCACGTAGTTGCTCGAGGGGATTCGCAGGCCGTCGACATAGAGACCCGACATGGTCGTGTCGAAGCCGCGGATCTGGAGAGCGCCGAAGCGGGTGTCCGAGCCGCCATTGACGTCGCCGCTGACACCGGCGGTGTAGCGCAGCGCCTCGCCGATCGAGACCGCGCCCTGGTTCCTGACCTGGTCGGTGGTGACGACGGAGACCGACTGCGGGGTTTCGATCAACGGTGTATCGGTCTTGGTGGCCGTGCCGCTTCGCGTGGCGACGAAACCGCGCACCGGGCCATTGGCACGTTCGCCCGTCGCGCCGTTCGACGAGGCCGACTGGGTTGGCGCGGCTGGTTGCGCAGATGAGCGACGATTGGCGCGAGAGGTGCGTGTTGCCGCTCTTCGCGACGAAGCAACCGCGGCAGGACGGGCGCGCTCAACCGGCGCATCGACGGTGACAGCGGGAATCTGTGTCTGCGCCTCCACGGAACCAAAGGGAACCACGAGCGAGAATGTACTGACCGCCCCGAGGAGCAGCACCCGAATCTGTCCACGACGCGCGCATTCACGCGAAGAAAGTTGGTAGTCGGTCACGTCTTTCGAGGCCCCACGCACTGCCGGCTTTGCCGGTATCGTTTTTGGTGTCCCGCCCTAACTCAGGCGGTTTGGGAGTGCGATAGGAACGAAGTTAGAATCTCTCCAGAGGCGTGCGCGGCGCGTGCGACGAATGCGCTCATGCCGATGCCGCGTACGGTCCACGCAGCCGTCGTGCTCCACACGTTTGGAATGCTTCTAGAAAGAAACATTCCCTCACCATTCGGCGATGGTCGGAAACGATCAGCTTGCTACCGCGCGAGAACCGCCAATGACCACGCCGGTCGGCGCTACCGAAGAATCCGATCGAGCCCGATCGAACTCTATGACTTGCCGGCGCGGCAACAGGATTCGTCGGCAGTGTTGCTCGCGGTTGCGAGCACGCTGCGGCTGTTGCGGTCCGGCGGGATGTCGCCGGCCGCATTGGCGGCGAAAAAGCCGGTCGGCTTCAGCAGGAAGCCGGCATATTCCACCGGCATGATCGGAAAGTCCTCGGGCTTGCAGACATGGGTGTGGCCGAAAGAGTGCCACACCACGATATCGGCATTCTCGATGTTGCGGTCCTTCGCGGCATAACGCGGCAGGCCATCGCCGCCGGCATGGACGTTGGGATAATCGCCGCTTGCGTATTTCTCGGCCGGATCGAATGCAGTCACCCAGACATGCTTGGTGGCGAAGCCGCCGCGCTTGCGCACGCAACTGCCCTCCTGCGCCAGCATCAGCGGGCTCGGATTGACGACGAGCTTGTAGGCCGGAGCATTGCCGACCGAGTTGGTCTCGTTGGGATTGCTGATCTTCCAGAACCGGCCGGTTTGGCCATTGGCGATGCCCGCCGCGTCATGCTCGCGCGACAGCACCCGCGTCGTGGTGTCGAAGACATTGCCGTGCGGATTGTCGTCACCCCAGGGCCGCGGCACGAAATCGTGCTCGGTGACGGTGTTGCCGCCGCCGTCGAGATCCATGTGCAGGCGGACGTTGAAGAAGTGCTGGTGCGTCGGTCCGCCCAGATTGTCGTCGACCATGCCGCCCCATTTGTACGTCTCGCCTGATGGCACGGCGGCGGTCTGGATGATGCCGGTGAGCTTGGTCTCCAGCTGGATCGTGCCGTCCTGGTAGAGATACCAGTAGAAGCCGTAATCGTAATTGCCGACGGTGGCGAAGAACGAGATCACGAGCCGCCGCGAGCGGCGGACCTCGAACAGGCCGTTGCGGAACTCATAGTGTTTCCAGGCGATCCCATAGTCTTCCTCGTGCATGCAGATGGCGTTCTGCACGACGAAGGGCTCGCCCTTGCTGTCCGCCGCCGGTACGTCGAAATAGCGGATGTTGCCGAGACAGTCGCAGCCCAGCTCGAGCGCGTTCGCAAGCATGCCGAGGCCGTATTCGCCGGCATCGAACGCCGACTTCCAGAAATGGTTCGCGGTCGGATCGGCGTAAGGCACCACCATCTCGGTGACGCTGGCGCGATGGATCAGGGAGCGCTTGCGCGCGCCGTCCTGGTAGGCGAGCTGATGCAGCACGAGGCCCTCGCGCGGCGTGAAGCCGATGCGAAAGCTCCATTTCTGCCAGTCGACCTTCCAGCCATCGACGCGAAAGCTCGCGCCCTCGGGTTGCTCGATGTGCAGCGGCCTGATGTCGGTGCGCAGATTGGTCATCTCATGCGCGCCGTAGTTCCGCTTCTTGCGCGGAATCGGCACGATCGGATCCTCATCCGTGAGGTCGATGACCTTGCCGCCGATCAGGTCGACGACAGCGACAACGCCCTCGATGGGATGCGCATAGCCGTTGTCCTGAAGATGCTCGCGAAAATAGCTGACGGCACGCACGATACGGGCGCCGCGCTCGAACTCCTTGTCGAAGAAACCCGACGAAAACGGATCGACCTGGATCAGCTCGATGTCCTTGTCGGAGAGCCCGCGCCGCGCCATCGCCGCGCGCCATCCGGGATCGGCCTTCACCACGGCCTCGCACTTGAAGAACTCCTCCAGCATCACCGGCGGCTGCCCGTAGGGCGCCTCGCGGTTCGGGACGACCTTGCGGCCGACGATCTCGCCACGTCCGAGATCGACGATATGCTCGATGGCCTCGCCCGTGGTGACGTCGAGCGTCAACGCGAAGGCGCGGCGCCCTACGCCGCCTGCAGCCAGCTCATGCTTGGTCGGCTCCTCCAACCGGACCGTCGGGAAGCGGCAGTTCTCGGGTGAGGTCACGTCGGCGCGCACCAGCGTGCAGGCGGCGGTGATCTCCTCGGCCGTCAGCGGATCAAGCGGATGCGGCGTCGCGGTCTCTGGTTGCGATTTGGCCTTGACGGTATCGAGCATGGGGATGTCCAGAAATCAGGCGAGATGCGCGGTGATGGCGCTGAAGGCGGCAAACCAGCGCTGGTCGATCGGCACGTCCATCGCCTTGGGCTGTGTCGCGAGCTTGACGATGACGGCGTCCGAGTCGAGGTCGACATAGAGGTGCTGGCCATGAATGCCGATCGCGGTCAGCGCGTTGCGCGACGGGTCGATCGTGAACCATTTGCTGCGGTAGCGCGCGCCCGGGAAGAACTCGGCGAGGTCGCCGTCGGCCCAGGCCTTGGGATCGCCGTTCTCGCGGATGTCGTCGATCCACCAGCCCGGCACCACCTGCCGCCCCTCGACCACGCCGCGGCAGCGGATCATCTCTCCGAAACGGATGAGGTCACGCGCGGTGACGGAGATGCCGCCGGCGATGCGGCCCATGCCGTGGCTGTCGAGCGTGAGCGAGCCGTCCTCCTCCGCGCCCAGGGGCTGCCAGAGATATTCGGAGAGGATGCGATGATAGGGCATGCCGCAGGCACGCTCATAGACCCAGCCGAGCACCTCGGTATTGGGCGAGACGTAGTGGAACACCTTGCCGTGCGGCTTGCCGGTGCCGCGCAAGGTCGTGAGATAGGCGCGCTGGTGGCCTGCCTCGGCGCCCGACGGCGGCACGTCCCAGCCCGAGGAGAACCGATAGCGCGCAACGTCGCCGGCGGGGTCCTCGTAATCCTCCTCGAACTTGATGGCGACGGCCATGTCGAGCAGGTTGCGGACAGTGCAGCCGGCGTAGACCGACGTCTCCAGCTCCGGCACGTAGCGCACCACCCTCGCCTCGGGATCGAGCAGCCCGCGCGCGGCGAGCACGCCGCCGAGCGTGCCGGCGATCGCCTTGCTGATCGAGCAGATCAGATGCGGTGTGGTCACGCCCATGCCGTCGCCGTACCATTCGTGGATTAGCGTGCCCCGGTGCATGACGAGGAGCGTATCGGCAAAGGTCTCGCGGAGCGTGGCTTCGATCGTGGTCGCTTTGCCATCAGGCGCGGTGAAGCCGAGTTTTGCCAGTTCGCGCGGCGCGCTTCGCATTAGCGTCGGCTGGGCCGAGCGGCGGATCTCTGCGGTCGGCAGCACTTCGCGGGTGTGGGTAAAGCCCCAGCGGATCGCGGGAAAGCTGCGCCAATTGGCGCGCGTCACCTGCGCCTCGGGCGCGGGCGGGCTGCCGCGCATGATCTCGGTCGGTCGCATCTCGATCCCTCCGCAAAGCGCCGTCCCGGCTGCGATGTCGGAACGGCAGGACCGAAGCCTGCACCGCGGCGCCATCGGGCGTTATCGAGATCCGGCAATATTTTGCTGGACAGCGCCTATGGCCGTGCCAGTCTGGCGTGGTTCTTGCTGGCTCTTGGGTGGTGAATTTCGACGTGTCGTCATGCCCTTAGGCGCAACTCTTCCGACTCTGGACTCGGCTGCCGGCCTGTTTCAGGCCAGCAGCACCGATGTGGACGAGCATTGCGCTTCGCTTGGTCGCTGGCGGCTCAGCTACGACCAGATCAGCGCCGGAGCCTTCAGGGGCAGCTTCACCCAACTCTCCCTGCCCCAGCTCGACGTCTTCCGCGAGATCACCAGCCAGCAGGTCCGCCAATACGGCCAGCTGGGGGCCGACAGCTTCGGCATCGGTCTGCCCTGGCACAGTGACGGCGAGGTCAATTGCAACGGCGCCAGCGTTGCAGGTGCCCAGGTCATCGCCTGCATCGACGCCGAGGTCGATATGTGCACGCCGAAATCATTCGAGCTGCGCGGTGTTGTCGCCAGCGCGGCGCTGATCGAGGAGCTTGCGGCCCGGCTCGATATCGAGCTGCCGCGCGCAGTCTGGCACCAGTTGCGGGTGATCGAGATGGCGCAGGCACCGGTCGCGCGATTGCGCGCTCACCTTGCCGCGATCCACGAGACCATCTCGACTGCCCCCGAGCGGTTCGACGATCCGGCCGTCGGGCAGGCGCTGGAAGACGGCCTTCTCGTCGAGATCATGGACATGCTGCCGACCGCACGCCCCAGCGATCCCGGCCGCAGCGCCGCGGCGCGCAAGCGCACCGTCGATCGTGCGCGGGCGCTGATGCATGGCAGCGGCGATCGCTCGCTCTCGCTGCTGCAGGTCTGCAAGGCGGTCGGCGCCAGCCCGCGCAAGCTCGGCTATTGCTTCCAGGAGGTTTTGGGAACGAGCCCGATGCACTACTGGCGAGCAATGCGGCTGAACCGCGTGCGGCGCGATCTGAAACGCGCCGGCGGCACCGATGCCTCGGTCTACGACGTCGCCGTGCAGCACGGCTTCTGGCACTTCAGCCAGTTCTCGCTCGACTACAAGCGTCACTTCGCCGAAAAGCCCTCGGAGACGCTGCGACGCGCCAGGTTGGCGGCCTGACGCGCCCGCTCGCCTTACCAGGTCGGCAGATAGGTGCCCTTGAAGCGCTTCTCCAAAAACTCCTTCACCGGCGCGGAGTGATAGGCCTCGATCAGCGGCTTCACCCAGGGCTTGTCCTTGTCCTCTTCGCGAACGGCGAGGATGTTGACCCAGGGGCCGTCGGGATTCTCGCGGGCGATCGCGTCGGTCGCCGGATTGAGGCCGGCCTGCACCGCGTAATTGTTGTTGATGGAGACGACGTCGACGTCCTGCAGCGCGCGCGGCAGCTGGGCGGCATCGAGCTCGACGAAGCGCAGCTTCTTCGGGTTGTCGGTGATATCAGCGATGGTCGAGGCGACGTTGTTCGGGTCCTTCAGCTTGATCACGCCGTGCAGCGCCAAGATCATCAGGCCGCGCGCGCCGTTGGAGGGATCGTTGGCGATCGCGACACGGGCACCTTCCGGCAGGTCGGCGAGCGTCTTGTATTTCTGCGAATAGACGCCCTGCGGCGAGCCGATCGTGTTGGCGACCTTGACGATCTTCCAGCCGGTCTTGGAGATCTGGTTCTTCAGATACGGCTCGTGCTGGAACGAATTGGCCTCGAGATCCTTCAGGGCCAGCGCCTGGTTCGGGATCACATAGTCCGTGAACTCGACCACCTTGATGTCGAGGCCGCGCTCGGCGCCGACCTTCTTCACGACGTCGATGATCTCGGCATGGGGACCGGCGGTGACGCCGACGCGGATGGTTTCGGCATGGACCGTGGTCGCAAGCAAGGCTGCAGCCGCAAGGGTTGCGAGAAAGCGCATTGAAGTCTCCAGTTTCAGGATGGTGGTATCAGTGATGCCGCAGCCGGCGATTGACCCGCCGCGCCAGATAATCGCCCGCGCTCTGGACGAGCTGCACCAGCGCGATCAGCACGACGACGACGGCCAGCATCATCTCCGGCATGAAGCGCTGATAGCCGTAGCGGATGCCGAGATCGCCGAGGCCGCCGCCGCCGACCGCACCGACCATCGCGGAGTAGCCGAGCAGGCTGACCACTGCGAGCGTCAGCGCCAGCAACAGGCCCGGCAGCGCCTCGGGGATCAGCACCTTGAACACGATCTGAAGCGGCGAGGCGCCGAACGAGGACGCCGTCTCGATCAGGCCGCCATCGACCTCCCGGATCGCAGCTTCGACCAGACGCGCGATGAACGGCGCCGACGCGATCGTCAGCGGCACGATTGCGGCGGTCGAACCGATCGAGGTGCCCGCGACAAGGCGGGTGAACGGGATGATGGCCACGACCAGGATGATGAACGGCGTCGAACGCGTCGCATTGACGACGATGCCGAGCACGCGGTTGACGACTGGGGCCGCGAACAGCTCGCCCTTCCGGCTGGTCGCCAGGAAGACGCCGAGCGGCAGGCCGAAGACGGTGCCGAGCAGCGCCGCGATGCCGACCATGTACAGGCTCTCGAAGGTAGCCTGGATGATCAAATTGATGAGTTCAGGCGACATAGCCGAGATGCTCCGCCGGGAATTGATATTGAGACAACCAGGCAAGGACCCGCGCCTGCGCGTCCTCGCGGCCGGGAATGCCGAGAACGAGCGAGCCGACATGCTGGCCGCCGATTTCGTCGATGCGCGCCGACAGCAGCGCGACGTCGAGGCCGAGCTCGCGGGCGAGCCGCGCCACCACGGTGTCGCCGGCCCCTGCCCCGCGGACCTGGACGCGGATCACGGCCTGCCCGCCAACGGGCGGCTCCGCTACGATCCGGCTCGCCAGCGAGACCGGCAGGCTGTCGCCGATGACCTCCGCGAGGAAGGACTGCGTGATCGGATGTTTTGGATGGGTGAAGATGTCGGCGACATGGCCGCTCTCGACCACGTGGCCAGCGTCGAGCACGACCACTTCCTTGGCGAGCTGGCGTACCACGGACATTTCGTGGGTGATCAGCACGATGGTCACGCCCAGCTCGCGGTTGATGTTGGCGAGCAGATCGAGGATCGCGCGTGTCGTCTGCGGATCGAGCGCGGACGTCGCCTCGTCCGACAAGAGCACGCTCGGCCGCGTCGCCAGCGCGCGGGCAATGCCGACGCGCTGCTTCTGGCCGCCGGAGAGCTCCGAAGGATAACGGTCGTGCTTGTCGGCGATGCCGACGAGCGCGAGCAGCTCGGTGACGCGGGCCTTGATGTCGGCCTTGGACCAGCCGGCGATCTCGAGCGGCAGCGCGATGTTGTCGGCGGCAGTGCGCGACGACAGCAGGTTGAAGTGCTGGAAGATCATGCCGATCGAGCGCTGCGCCAGCCGCAGCTCGCGGCCCGCCAGCGCCGAGATGTCGCGGCCGTCGACGACGACTCGTCCCGTGGTCGGCTTCTCCAGCCCGTTGATGAGCCGGACCAGGCTCGACTTGCCGGCGCCGGAGCGGCCGATCACGCCGGTGATGGAACCGCGCGGGATTGCGAAATCGATATCTTGCAGCGCGTTGACGCCGGGCTTGCCGCGATAGGCCGGATAGATTTTCGAGATGCCGGCGAAGCGAACCATCGCGTCCGGCTCGGCTGTGGCAGGTGAAATCGCTTCAGGCGGCGCAATCGGCTGTCCGACGGCGAGCGATTGGTGAGCGTTCATGGAGACGGCCTTCATGCACAATAGTTCTCTCGCCCACCCGAAAAGGCAAACGAAAGCCGGGTCGCATCAGCGACTGGAGATGGAACAGCAGCAAACGCCTCTGGGGGCAACGCGCTGCACCGCAGCACGCACCATCGCCTTTTCCAGTCTTTCTTGCAATTTCAGATATTTGCGAGGAGATGGACGAAGATTCCCCAATCCCTCTCCGGAGAAGAATATTCCTTCGCAGAGGGTATCAGTCTCCCGCCCGGGCTCATCCCATCTGCAACCAGGGCAGCACGATCAGCAGAAGACCTGCGAAATAGAGCAGCCCGAAGAGCAGGCCAAAACCCCAAAACTGGCCCTTTCCGATATAGCCGCTGCCGAAATACATCGGCGCCGGTCCTGTCGCGTAAGGCGAGATCACGCCCATCAGGCCGAGCGAGTACATGCAGAGCATGGCGAGGGTCGTGACCGGCAGACCGGGAATGCCCGATCCGACCGCGAGCACGACGGGCAGCACGGCGGCGGCATGCGAGGTGATGCTCGAGAAGAAATAGTGGATCCAGAAGAACAGCGCGACCAGCAGCAGCATCGCGGTCGACGGCGATAGCCCGGCGAGCGGCTTTGCGTATTCGGTCGCGAACCATTTGATGAAGCCGATCTCGTTGAGGCCGGAGGCCAGCGTCAGCAGCGAGGTGAAATAGAAGAACACCTCCCAGGCACTCTTCTCGCTGACGATGTCGGCAAACTCGATCACACCGGTCACCAGCATCAGGGAGATCACGATGAACACCACGGTGGTGGCATTTACGAAGTTCGAGCCGAGCACGGGCACGTGGATGTCCGGGCTGGAGCCTGCGATCCACAGGAACATCGCGAGCACGATCAGGCCGAGCATGATCCACTCGTTGCGCGACATCGGGCCCATCCCGGCGAGTTCCTTCGCCGCCCATTCGGTGATTTCCGGGCTGCGCTTCACCTCGGGACGGCAGACCAAATAGCTGAGCAGCGGCACCAGCACCATCAGCAGGATGCCGAGCGGCGCGAAGCCGAGAAACCACTGGCCCCAGCTGACCTCGACCCCGGCGGTCTTCTTGGCGATCGCCAGCGCCGCCGCGTTGGGCGCAAGCGCGGTGAAGAACAGCGAGCTCGTGACGGCGGTCGCGGCGAAGGCCGTCCACATCACATAGGTGCCGATCCTGCCGGCGGTCGGCCCCGGCTCGGAGCCATAGATGCGCGGGATGTTGCTGATGATGGGATAGACGATGCCGCCGCTGCGCGCGGTGTTCGACGGCGTCGCCGGCGCGAGCAGGAAGTCGGACATCGCCACGGCATAGCCAAGGCCGAGCGTGTTGCGGCCAAGGCGCTGCACCAGCACCAATGCAATGCGCCGGCCGAGCTGGCTCTTGCGATAGCCGATCGAGAACACGAAGGCGCCGACGATGAGCCAGACCGTGCTCTCGGCAAAGCCCGCCAGCATCCAGCGCAGCGACTTGCCGGGATCGGGATCGATATAGCCGGCAACGCCCGCGACCGTGAGGCCGATGAAGCCGACCGCGCCGACCGGCATCGATTCCAGGATGAGCCCGGTGATGACGGCCGCGAACACGGCGAAATAGTGCCACTGATTGACGTTGAGCCCTGCAGGCACCGGCCACAGATAGATCACCAGCCACACCGCGAGCGGCGCGACCAGTTTCCAGCGAAAGCCTTTCGCCTCCGGCGCCTGCGAGCTAGCAGTCATGGGCCCTCCCCCTCGATCGTCGTCGCCTGTGCGGCCCGTGGGCGAGCCTGCTCTTGTCCCTGCGCCGCGTATACGAACTGCCGGTTGTGCGATCAATGGCCTGGCATCAATCTATCGCCCCTTGAAGCGTGGCTTGCGGCGGCCCAGGAACGCCTCGACGCCCTCCTTGTGATCCTCGCTGAGGCTGGCGAGCGCGAACTGGTCGACGTCCATGTGGCTGGCGAGATCGTCCAGCGCATGCGCGAGCCGGTTGACGGTCAGCTTGGTCATCGCGACCGAGAGCGGTGGCTGCGCGGCGACCTTGCGCGCAAGATCCATGGCGGCATCGAAGGCATGGCCGGGATCGACCACCTGCTCCACCAGGCGCCATTGATGGGCCTCATCCGCTGAGATGCGCTCATCAGCCAGGATCACCGCCTGCTTGGTGCGGGCCGGCCCCATCAGGTGCAGCATGCGCGGGATGCTCTGCCAGCTCATGTTCATGCCGAGGCCGATTTCGGGCACGCGCAGATGTGCATCGCGGCCCATGATGCGGAAGTCGAGCGCGACGGCGAGGGCCACGCCGCCGCCGACACAAAAACCCTCGATCGCCGCGATCGTGATCTGCTCCATCTCTTGCCAGGTGTGCGTTAGGCGCGGTCCGAGCTTGAGGTGCCGCCGCAGCGTGCCGAGGTCCATCTCCTTGCGCGAGCGCCCTTCGGCGTCCTTGAGGTCGAAGCCGGCGCTGAACGCGCCCGAGCTGCCGGTCAATACGACGACCGACGTCGCGGCATCGTCCTCGAAGCTGCGCGCCGCCGCGGTCAGCTGCCGCATTGCCTCGGGTGACAGGGCGTTGATGCCGTCGCCCCGATCGAAACGCACCACCGCAATCCGTCCCTCGGGTCCGAGGCCCTTTTCGATCTTCACGTAGTCCGTCACCAACGTCTCCCCATCTGCTTTGCGGCGATGCTAGCCTACATCCGGCCTCACGAATATGGGACCCGGTTGCGCCGCAGCGCATACTCGACAGGCCTGGGCCATTGCGCTTAATCTTCGCCGCCATGAGCCATGATCACGACCATCACCACCACCACGATCACGACCATTCCGAGCTGTCGGAGACCGAGCTGCGCGTGCGCGCGCTCGAGACGATCCTGACCGAAAAAGGCTATGTCGAGCCCGCCGCGCTCGACGCCATCATCCAGGCCTATGAGACCAAGATCGGCCCGCACAACGGCGCACGCGTCGTCGCCAAGGCCTGGACCGATCCGGCGTTCAAAAAGGCGCTGCTCGAGGATGGCTCCAAGGCGATCGGCACGCTCGGCCATGTCAGCCGCGTCGGCGACCATCTCGTCGTGGTCGAGAACACGCCTGCGCGCCACAACATGGTCGTGTGCACGCTGTGCTCCTGCTACCCCTGGGAAATGCTGGGGCTGCCGCCGGTCTGGTACAAGGCGGCGCCCTATCGCTCCCGCGCCGTGAAGGATCCGCGCGGCGTGCTCGCCGACTTCGACGTCACCCTGCCGAAGGACATCGAGATCCGGGTGTGGGATTCCACCGCCGAAACGCGCTTTCTGGTGCTGCCGATGCGCCCCGAAGGTACCGAGGGCTGGAGCGAGGAACAGCTCGCCGAGCTCGTCACGCGCGATTCCATGATCGGCACCGGCTTCCCGCGACAGCCCGGAGCGCCGTCATGAACGGCGTGCACGACATGGGCGGCATGGACGGGTTCGGCAAGGTCGAACCCGAGCCCAACGAGCCGGTGTTCCATGCGGAATGGGAATCCCGCGTGCTGGCGATGGTGCGTGCAATGGGCGCGGCCGGCGCCTTTAACATCGACACCTCGCGCTTCTATCGCGAGATGATCCCGCCGCACGTGTATCTGTCGAGCTCCTATTACAAGAAATGGTTTCTCGGGCTCGAGGAGATGCTGATCGAGAAGGGCTACCTCACCCGCGAGGAACTCGCCGCCCGCCACGCGATGCAGCCTGCCAAGGCCCTCAAGCACGGCAAGCTGAAGGTCGAAGGCGTCGAGCGCACCATGGTGCGCGGCAAGTTCGCCCGCCCTGCCCCCGCGCCCGCCAAGTTCAAGATCGGCGATCGCGTGCGCGCCAGGAACATCCATCCGGCCACGCATACGCGGCTGCCGCGCTATGTGCGCGGCCATGTCGGCGTGGTCGAATTGAACCACGGCTGCCACGTGTTTCCGGATTCAGCGGCGATGGAGCTCGGCGAGAACCCGCAGTGGCTTTACACGGTGGTGTTCGAAGGCCGTGATCTCTGGGGCGAGGATGGTGATCCCACCCTGAAAGTCTCGATCGACGCGTTCGAGCCCTATCTGGACCCGGCGCGATGAGCGGTACCGCTGCTGCCGCAGCCACCGCGGCCATACCCAGCATTCCCCGCGATGACGACGGCCCGGTGTTCCGCGCGCCGTGGGAGGCGCACGCGTTCGCGATGGCATTGACGCTGCACGAGCGCGGCGTCTTCACCTGGCCGGAATGGGCAGCAAGCCTGGCCTCCGAGATCAAGCGCGCGCAGGCGGCCGGCGATCCCGATACGGGCGAGACCTATTATCTGCACTGGCTCGCCACGCTGGAGGGTCTGGTTGCGCGCAAGGGCGTCGCCTCGACGGAAACCCTGCACCGCTACCGCGACGCCTGGGACCATGCGGCCGATCGCACCCCGCACGGCAAGCCGATCGAGCTCAGGCCGGAGGATTTTGGTTAGCTGGCGCGAAGTTCGGCGTTGCGACGCTCGTGTCCCGGACAAGCTGCAACGCGCAAGCGTTGCGGCGCAGAGCCGGGACCCAGACGGCGACACGATACCTTGCGGAAGCATGGGCCCCGGCTCTGCAGCGCACCGCTGCCGGACGATGCTTCGCATCGCCGCGGGAGCGCTGCGCTGCATCCGGGGCACGAGAGCAGTGCAACGAATCTACCTCCCCGCCACAAACTCCCGCCACCCCTTCGCCCGCAGGCTGCACGCCGGGCACTCGCCGCAGCCATAGCCCCACTCGTGCTGCGCGCCGCGTTCGCCGAGATAGCAGGTATGGGAATGCTCGCGGATGAGGTCGACCAGCCCCTCGCCGCCGAGATCCTGCGCCAGCTGCCACGTCGCGGCCTTGTCGATCCACATCAAGGGCGTGTGCAGCTCGAATGGTCTGGCCATGCCGAGCGAGAGCGCGGCCTGCATGGCGCGGATGGTGTCGTCGCGGCAATCGGGATAGCCGGAATAGTCGGTCTCGCACATGCCGCCGACGATATGGG
Source organism: Bradyrhizobium sp. CCBAU 25360 (assembly GCF_028128695.1). NCBI lineage: Bacteria > Pseudomonadati > Pseudomonadota > Alphaproteobacteria > Hyphomicrobiales > Nitrobacteraceae > Bradyrhizobium > Bradyrhizobium sp. CCBAU 25360. The sequence continues at coordinate 824,278 of NZ_LBJA01000045.1, read as the reverse complement.
TGATGCCGCGCCGATAGGCCAGCGCCGCGGCGAAGGTCAAAAACACCAGGTTGCGGCCGGGTACGAAGGTGTTGGGGAGGCCGTCGGCGCCCATCGCGATCGCGACATCGCGCGTCAGCGCCGTCTCGGACACTGCCGCCAGCGTCGGAATCGACAGCGTATGGCTCTCGCCGAGTTTTGCGGCCCAATCGGCGCGCAAGCCCTTGATGCCGTCGAACAGCCGGTCGCGGCAATCGAGCTCGATGGCATGGCGCTGGCCGTAGTCGAACCCCAGCGTCTCCACGCGTGCAAAGCGGCTGAGCGCCCAGGCGAGGCAGGTGGTGGAGTCCTGGCCGCCGGAAAACAGCACCAGCGCGGTTTGTGATGAAATTGCGTCGCTCATGGTCCGCGCTTTAGCACTGCGGACGCGGCCCGCCAATCGGTGGAAATCGGCCCGTTCCGCGCCGCGACGCTGGGAACGGCGGGCCGCTTTTGGCATAAGGTTTTGGAGCCAGGAGAGCGCCCCGCAATGACCCCTTCCCGCGACATTTCCCGCCTGATCGAGATCATGGCGGCGCTGCGCACGCCGGTGACCGGCTGCCCCTGGGACCTCGAGCAGGATTTTGCGACGATCGCGCCCTACACGATCGAGGAGGCCTATGAGGTGGTCGAGGCCATCAGCCGCGGCGATCTCGACGATCTCCGTGAGGAACTCGGCGACCTCCTGCTCCAGGTGGTCTTCCACGCCCAGATGGCTTCGGAGCAGAACGCCTTTGCTTTCGGAGATGTCGTCGAGGCGATCACGCGAAAAATGATCCGGCGCCATCCCCACGTCTTCGCCGACAAGGACGGCAATCTCGCCTCCTCCCATGTCAAGGAAGTCTGGGACCGCATCAAGGCGGAGGAAAAAGCCGAGCGCGCCGCGCGCCGGGCGCCGGAGGACATGCCTGCGCACAAATCGCTGCTGTCAGGCGTCAAGGCCGGCCAGCCCGCACTGACCCGCGCCATGGAGCTGCAGCGCAAGGCCTCCACCGTCGGCTTCGACTGGAACGACCCGCGCGCGGTGCTGCAAAAGATCCGCGAGGAAGCCGACGAGATCGAGGCCGCGCTCGACCGCAACGACAAGCAGGAGATTGCGGAAGAGACCGGTGACCTGATGTTCGCCCTCGTCAACCTCGCCCGCCACGTCGATGCCGATCCGGAGGCCGCATTGCGTGCGACCAACGCAAAATTCGAGCGGCGCTTTGCCTACATCGAACGGTCGCTGGAGGCGCAGGGCCGCACGCTGGAGCAGGCGTCGCTGGCGGAGATGGATGCGCTGTGGAATGCGGCGAAGACCGCCACTTGATACGGGGCACGCAGTGGACATCAGGCAGGACGATCCGAAGGCACCGCATGTCGCCGACTTGTTGGCACATCACCTCGAAGAACTCCGCAGCGTCATGGGCGAGCACGCGCAGGCGCTCGACGCGAGCGGCCTGTCGGCCTCGTCGGTGACGTTCTGGACTGCTTGGCAAGACGGAGTGCTAGCTGGCTTCGGTGCCCTGAAGCAGCTGGATGAGACGCATGGCGAAGTGAAGTCGATGCGGGCCGCGCCCACTGCGCGGCGAACCGGGGTCGGGCGAGCTATTCTGGACCACATCGTTGCCGAAGCCCGCAAGCGCGGTTATGCGCGTCTCAGCCTGGAGACCGGCACTGCGCCGCTGCACGGCCCCGCGATCTCGCTCTACCGCAGTGTCGGCTTCGTGCCCTGCGCGCCGTTCGCCGACTATCAGGCGAGCCTGCACAACCAGTTCATGAGCCTCGATCTGTCGAGGTGATCTTCTCAGGCAGCAGCGCCTAGGCCGAGAGGCGTGGCACTGCGTCGAACCTGTTCACCACGATATCCCGCTTGGTCTCGTCGACCCGTACGGTCATGTCGAAGCGGCCGTCGTGCAGCTCCTTGGCCAGCACCTCGGCATTGCGGTGCAGCCAGCTGATGCCGGCGCCGTCGGCGGCGTCGATGGAGAGGTCGAGCGTGGTGCGCTTGGCCGCTAACCGCTCCTCGATCGCGGCAAGCAGGGCGTCGACCCCCTCGCCTGACACGGCCGAGACCAGCATCGCGGGATGGTCCTCCGGCCTGCGCGCGGCGATGTTCAACAGCTCTTCGCGCTGCTCGGAATCGTAGCGGTCGATCTTGTTCCAGACTTCGATGATGCGGCCGGAATCATCGGGGTTGATGCCGAGCTGGCGCAGCACGGCGTCGACGTCGCTCTGCTGGGCCTCGGCATCTTCATGGGATATGTCGCGCACATGCAGGATGACGTCGGCTTCGAGCACCTCTTCCAGCGTGGCGCGGAAGGCGGCGACGAGCTGCGTCGGAAGGTTGGAGATGAAGCCGACGGTGTCCGACAGCATCGCCTTGCCGCCATGTGGCAGGTTGAGGGCGCGCAGCGTCGGGTCGAGCGTGGCGAACAGCATGTCGGCAGCCTGCACGTCGGCACGCGTCAGGCGGTTGAACAGCGTCGACTTGCCGGCATTGGTGTAGCCGACCAGCGCCACGACACGATACGGCACGCGCTGGCGGCCGGCACGATGCAGCCGCCGCGTCGCCTGCACCTTCTTCAGCTCGCCTTCGAGCTTGGAGATGCGCTCCTGGATCAGGCGTCGGTCCGCTTCGATCTGCGTCTCGCCGGGACCGCCCATGAAGCCGAAGCCGCCGCGCTGGCGCTCCAGATGGGTCCATGATCGCACCAGGCGCGAGCGCTGGTAGTTGAGATGCGCGAGCTCGACCTGGAGCGAGCCTTCCTTGGTCTTGGCGCGGCGGCCGAAGATTTCCAGGATCAGCCCGGTGCGGTCGAGCACCTTGGCGTGCAATTCCTTCTCAAGATTGCGCTGCTGGATCGGCGCCAGCGCGCAATCCATCACCACGAGCTCGACATCGAGGCTCTTGGCGAGTGCGGCGATCTCCTCGACCTTGCCCTTGCCGATATAGGTCGCGGGACGGATCTGGCTGATCGGCGCGATGATGGCGTCGGCTATGACGAGATCGATCGCACGCGCGAGGCCGGCGGCTTCATCGAGCCGGGCCTCGGCGTTGCGCTGGATATGAGTCTCCGATTGCGCGTCGGCACCGCCTGCGCGCACCCGCAAATAGGGGCCGATGACAAGCACCCGCCCCGTCTGCTTAGCCCCTGCCGACCGTGGACGGTCGGCATCCCCGTCGAAATTCCGGGGTTCCAATCAGATCACTCTCAAGCCGGCTGATCCTCGCCGCCTTCGAACAACTGGATCGGCGCACCCGGCATGATGGTCGAGATCGCATGCTTGTAAACGAGCTGCGAATGACCGTCGCGCCGAAGCAGTAAACAGAAATTGTCGAACCAGGTCACGATGCCCTGGAGCTTCACTCCGTTGACCAGAAAGATCGTCAGTGGCGTCTTGGTTTTGCGAACGTGATTAAGGAAGGTGTCCTGTAGGTTTTGTGCGCGGTCTGCCGCCATTGTTTTTTTCTCGCTTTGAGTTTCTTTTTATTGCGCCGGTTGCGGCCCTCTTTGTGAAGGTCGGAGCCTCTCCCGGTTGCCGTTCCTCATGAGATCCCCCTCGGAAGGAACAGCTGTGCAATTAGAGGACAGGTGGACCTATTAGGCAAGCCGCTTCACGCGGCAGCTGGCGCGGTATTGCCCCGAAAAACTACGGAAATCGATGAATTTCCTCGTTTTCGTCAAAGGTGTCGCCGCAACGTCGCGGCGTTAGAATCTTGTTTCGACGGCGTTTTCCTTGCACAAAAACGCGCTAGCCGACACCGAGCGCTTTCAACTTTCGATGCAGCGCCGACCGTTCCATGCCAACGAACTCGGCTGTGCGAGAAATATTTCCTGAAAAACGGCTGATCTGTGCAATCAAATAGTCGCGCTCGAACACTTCGCGCGCCTCGCGCAGCGGCAGGCCCATGATGTGCTCGCCATTGTTGCTGGTCGGCATCGCCGGCACCATGGAGCCGACGTCCTGCGGCAACATGTCGGCCGTGATGATGACCTCCGGTCCACCGGCGGCCAGAATCATGACTCTTTCAACGTTGTTGCGGAGCTGGCGCACATTGCCCGGCCAGACATGCGATTGCAGCACCGCCATCGCGTCCTGCCCGATCTGCCGCTTGGGCAGGCCGCTACCGGCCGAGATCTGCTCCATGAAATAGTCGATCAATTCCGGGATGTCCTCGCGCCGCTCGGAGAGCGCAGGCACGCGGATCGGCACCACCGAGAGCCGATGATAGAGGTCCTCGCGGAAGTGGCCGGCCGCGATCTCCTCTTCGAGATTGCGCGCGGTCGAGGAGATGATGCGCACATCGACCTGCACCTTGGCGGTGCCGCCGACGCGCTGAAACGATTGCTCCACCAGCACCCGCAGGATCTTGTTCTGGGTCTCGCGCGGCATGTCCGCGATCTCGTCGATGAACAGCGTGCCGCCATGGGCTTCCTCGAGCGCGCCGGGCTTGCGCGCCTGTTCGCCGTTGGACTGCTCGACGCCGAACAGCTCGTGCTCCATGCGCTCGGGCGTGATCGCGGCGGCGTTGATGACGACGAAGGGACCGTCGGCGCGGCCCGAGGCCGTATGCAGCGTGCGTGCCGTCAATTCCTTGCCGGCGCCGGCGGGACCGACGATCAGGATGCGGCTGTTGGCCTTGGCCGCGCGCTCGATGGTCTGGCGCAACTGGTTCATGCTCGGCGAGCGGCCGACGAGCTGGCTTGCGCTCGGCGCCAGCTGCTTCAGCTCCTTGACCTCGCGCTTGAGCCGCGAGTTCTCCAGCGCCCTGGTCGCGACCAGGATCAGCCGGTCGGCCTTGAACGGCTTCTCGATGAAGTCGTAGGCGCCGCGCTTGATCGCGGCCACCGCGGTCTCGATGTTACCGTGGCCGGAGATCATCACGACCGGCAGGTCGGCATTGTCCTTCTTGACCTGCTCCAGCAGCTGCAAGCCGTCGAGCTTGGAGCCCTGCAGCCAGATGTCGAGGAACACCAGATGCGGCCGCCGGTTGGCGATTTCAGCCAGTGCAGAGTCGCTGTCGCGCGCAGTCCGCGTGACAAAACCCTCGTCCTCGAGAATGCCTGCGACGAGATCTCGAATATCGGCCTCATCATCGACAATCAGAATTTCACTTGCCATGGGTCGCGCCTGTCTTGTCAGATGCCTGTCGAGGCTTCGATTTTCGTTGAATCATTGGTCTTTTCAGCGGCCTCTTTGGTTTCGGCCGCCAGCTCTTTTGTTTCCTGCGCCGGGTCCTTGACAGGAGCGCCGGCCTGCTCGCCGGTTGCTTCCTTGACCGCGGCCGCCGGGGCCTGCTCGGCTCCCTCGGACTTCGCGGGTTGCCCGGAGATCGCAAAGCGCATCCGCATCCAGGCACCGCGCTGGCCCTCGCGGAAGTCGGAAGCATCTTTCAGCTCGATGCGTCCGCCATGGTCTTCCAGCACGCGGCCAACGATCGCAAGGCCAAGGCCGGTGCCCTTGGCGCGCGTCGTGACATAGGGCTCGAGCAGCCGCGAGCGCGCGACCTTGGGCAGGCCGATACCGTTGTCGATGACGTCGATCAGCACGTCCTCGCCCTGACGCGACACCACGACGTCGATATGACCTTTGCCGAGCTCCTCCGGCGGGACCTGCTCGATCGCTTCGGTGGCGTTCTTGACGATGTTGGTGACCGCCTGCGAGATCAGCCGCCGGTCGAACTGGGCGCGGAGCGGATCCTCTTTGAATTCGGCCTCGATATCGATCTCGGGATGGGCGACCTTCATCAGGAACACGGCCTGCCGCACGGCGTCGGCGACGTCCTCGCCCTCCATCACCGGTTTCGGCATCCGTGCAAAGCGCGAGAACTCGTCGACCATGCGGCGGATATCGTCAACCTGGCGCACGATGGTGTCGGTGCACTGCTCGAAAATCTGCTTGTCCTTGGCCTCTGTGATGCCCTTGCCGAACTTGCGGCGAATGCGCTCGGCCGAAAGCTGGATCGGCGTCAGCGGGTTCTTGATCTCATGCGCGATGCGCCGCGCCACGTCGCCCCAGGCCGAGGTGCGCTGCGCCGAGACCAGCTCGGTGATGTCGTCGAGCGTGATGATGTAGCTGTCATGCGGCTGGTTCTTCTCGGCGCTGACGCGGACCGAGAGATTGCGCTCGGTGCCGTCGCGGGTGATCGTGATCTGGCCCTGCACTAGACGCTGGCTCCCTTCCCGCGCCGCCTTCATCATCTCGTCCAGCTCGGGCAGCACGTCGGAAAGCGGATGACCAAGCGTTTCCGATTCGGCGTGCCCGATCAGCTTCTCGGCCGAGCGGTTCAAAATGCCGACGCTGCCGGAGGTGTCGACGCCGATGATGCCGGCGCTTGCGGAGGACAGCACCGCTTCGATGAAGCGGCGGCGGCTGTCGATCAGGTCGCTGGCGTTGACGAGCTCGTCGCGCTGGCTGCGCAATTCCTGAGTCATCTTGTTGAAGGTCTCGCCTAGCTGGGCGAGATCGCCTTCCGACTGGTGCACCGGCACCTGGACATGGAGGTCGCCGGTCGAGACCGTGTGGGCCGCGTTCATCAGCCGCCGGATCGGCGAGACCAGTGAATTGGCGAAGTTCAGGCCGATCAGCACCGAGGCCATCAGGATGGTCAGCGCGATCACGGCGAACATGAGCGCGAAGGCAACCTGGATTCCGAGCCTGCGCGACTCGATCTGGGCGTATTCGGCGACGCTGACCTCGGTCTGCTTGAGCTGATTGACGACATTCGGATCAAGCGGACGGGCGACATAGAGGAAGGTGTCGCTGAAGGCGCGCAGCCGGATCACGGCGGCCACGAAGCTCGCATCGGGAAGGACCGCGATCTCGGGCTCGGACTCGTTGACGTTGCTGAGGAAGTCGGACGCGGGCGGCGAATAGGCGAGCCGCATGCCGGTGTCGGCGGATTCCAGGATGTTGGTGTTCTTGTCGATGATCATCGCGCCCGGCAGGTTGCGGGAACTGGCGCTGGCGCTCAGCATCTCCCGGAACGAGCGGCGATCCTGGTCATAGAGCGGCCGGGCATGCGCGATATCGTTGGCCATGCCGAGAATGTCGCCGCGGATCAGCTGCGCATGGTCCTGCATATAGGCCCGCGCGATCGTCAGCGAATTCTGGATCACCTCCTTGGTCGGGCCGGAGAACAGCCGGTCGAGGCCGCGTTCGATGGTGACGTTGGCGACGACGGCGACCAGCACCGCCGGCAGCACCGCCACGATCGAGAACAGGCTGACGATCTGGACATGGAGCCGCGCCGCCGCCCTGCCCCGCCGCCGCGCCAGGATCAGCTGCCAGAGCTCGCGGACGATGATTCCGACCAGCAGCAGGATCGTCGCCGCGTTGATCAGGTAGATCGAGCGGACCACCGCCGGCGTCGGCTCGATCGTGGTCAGGCCGGTCAGAACCAGGAAGGTCAGGAAGGCCGAGAGCAGCGCCAGCGCCACGGCAAAGGGCGCCAGCCAGCGCCGCGCCGACCAACGCCGGGGCTCTTCCGCTGGGGCCGTGTCAAAGTGTGCGGCCGAGGTGTCTGCGCTGGTCATTCCGGCAATGGTGGTGCTGAAAACGGGGCCGCGATGGGCGGATACTGATGTATTCGTACCACATTGTTGCCGAATTGCGACAATTCCGCGGCGCCCCCACCGCGGCGGACCGGCGCATCCACAGCTCTGGCGGCGCGTGTCGTGATCTGATCGGTCAGCAATCGTACCGTCTCTGGACGGAATTGGACAAAGGCACCGGCATCGTCATTCGCGAACGAGGGTGAGCCTTGACGCAGATCAAGGGTGCGCGGTGGCCGCTCGCGCCAATGTGGGCTCATTGCCCGACCGGAGTTCCGCCCATGAAGGCTGTGGCCGTTGAAGAAGCCGTTGCGATGATTCCCGCTGGCGCCAGCGTGATGGTCGGCGGCTTCATGGGCATTGGAACACCGGAGCGCTTGCTCGATGAACTGGTCCGGCAGCAGAAGACCGGATTGTCGGTGATCTGCAACGATGCCGCACTACCGGGTAAAGGCGTCGGCAAGTTGTTTGACGCATCGCTCGTGTCGCGTCTGACCGCGACGCATATCGGGCTCAATCCCAAGGCCCAGCAGCAGATGCTGGCGAACCAGATCGAGGTCGATCTCGTGCCGCAAGGCACCCTCGTCGAGCGCATCCGGGCCGGTGGTTGCGGCCTGGGCGGCGTCCTGACGCCGACCGGCGTCGGCACCGTTGTCGCCGAAGGCAAGCGAGAGATCGAGATCGAGGGCAAGCCGTTCCTGCTGGAGACGGCGTTGACGGCGCAATACGCGCTGCTCCACGCGTTTCTCGCCGACCATCTCGGCAATCTCGCTTATGCGCTGACCGCACGCAATTTCAACCCGATCATGGCGATGGCGGCCGATACGGTGATCGTGACAGCCGAGCATATCGTACCAGTCGGCGTGATCGCGCCCGACCATGTCATGACGCCGGCGCCGCTCGTCGATTACCTCGTTATGAACGGGTGACCCATGGACCCGCAGATCATTATCGCCCGCCGCGTCGCCAGGGAGCTCCGCGAGGGCAACCTCGTCAACCTCGGCATCGGCATCCCGACGCTGGTTGCGAACTACGTGCCCTCCGATCTCAAGGTTTTCTTTCAATCGGAGAACGGCCTGATCGGCACCGGGCCCATTCCCGAGCCGGGAATGGCGCATCCGCTCCTGACGGACGCCGGCGGACGCCCGATCAGCGCGCTGCCGGGAGCCAGCACATTCGACAGCGCGATGTCGTTCGGGCTGATCCGCGGCGGCCATGTCGACGTCACCGTGCTCGGCGGCCTCCAAGTCGACGCGCAGGGCCGCCTCGCCAACTGGATGATCCCCGGCAAGATGGTGCCCGGCATGGGCGGGGCGATGGACCTCGTCAGCGGTGCCAGGCGGGTGATCGTCGCCATGCAGCACGCGGCCAAGGGCAAGTCGAAGATCGTCGCCAAATGCACCCTGCCCCTGACCTCGGCGCGGTCGGTCGATCTCGTCGTCACGGACTTGGCCGTGATCGGCTTCTCCGGCGGCAAGGCGACGCTGCTGGAGACCGCGCCCGGGGTCAGTGTCGGCGACGTCATGGCGCTCACGGAAGCCGAGCTGGCTGTTCCCGACAACGTCCCGGAAATGAACGTCTGATCCGTCGGCGGCCTCAATCGATGATGTGATAGCCGCCGTCGATGTAGAGCACGCCGCCCGTGATCAGCTTGGCGCCGTCGAGCGCGAGGAACGCGGTGGCATTCCCGACATCGTCGATGCTGACGAGACTGCGCGCCGGCGCCTTCGACTGCGCCTTGTCCATGAGCTCATCGAACTCGGGAATCCCCGAAGCCGCGCGGGTGGCTAGCGGACCCGGCGAGATCGCGTGCACGCGGATGCCCTTCGGGCCGAGCTCCGCGGCGATATAGCGGACCGAGGCTTCCAGCGCGGCTTTCGCGACACCCATCACGTTGTAATTCTCCACCACCATCTGGCTGCCGTAATAGGTCATGGTGAAAAGCGTGCCGCCGTTCTTCATCAGCGGCTCGGCGAGATGAGCCATCCGCAAGAACGACCAGCACGAGACGTCCATGGTCTTGAGGAAGCCGTCACGGCCGACGTCGACGACACGGCCGTGCAGCGCTTCCTTCGGCGAGAAGGCTATGGAATGAAGCATGAAATCGAGCTGCCCCCATTCCGACGCGATGCGCTCGAACACCGCCTCGGTCTGCCCTTCGGCCATCACGTCCAGCGGCATGAAGATCGGCGCTTCCACCGCCTGCGCCAGCGGCTGGACATGCTTCTTGGCGCGGTCGTTCAGATAGGTCACCGCGAGATCAGCACCGAGCGCACGAAACGCGCGCGCGCATCCCCAGGCGATCGACTGGTCGTTGGCGATGCCGACGATCAGTCCCTTCTTTCCCTTCAGGGCGACCTTGCTGTCCGGAAATACTGGGATCATGACACCCTCTTAGGTCTCGTGTTGATCAACTGACCGTCCATCAATAGCGATAGCGTATGCTGTGCGATCATCAGCTCCTCGTCGGTCGGAATGACGTAGACGGGGACGCGGCTGTCGGCTGCCGAGATCAGGGGCGCATGGTGGGCGTTCTCACCGGCATCGAGGCGGACGCCGAGCCAACCGAGCTGCTCGGCGATACGTGCGCGGATCGATGCCGAGTTCTCCCCGATGCCGGCAGTGAAGACGAAGGCATCCAGGCCCTGCAAGGCGGCAGCCAGCATGCCCGCGTTGAGGCCGATCCGGTAGACGAAATGGTCGATTGCGAGCCGCGCACGCGGGTCCGTGCTAGCTTCCAGCTCGCGCATGTCGTTGCTGACGCCGGAAAGCCCCTTCAGACCGCAGTCTCGATAGAGGAAGTCCTGCACCTTCGCGGCCGGCATGCCCTTCTCGGCGATGAGATAGAGGATGACCCCGGGATCGATCTGCCCTGGACGCGTTCCCATCGGCAGCCCGTCGAGCGCCGTGAACCCCATGGTACTCTCGACGCTGCGCCCCTCCTTGATCGCGCACATCGAGGCGCCGCTGCCGAGATGGGCAACGATGACCCGCCCCTTGGCGATCTTGGGCGCCACGCCGGGCAGCGCGCGGGCGATGTATTCGTAGGAGAGCCCGTGAAAGCCGTAGCGCCGCACACCCTCGGCATAGAGCTGCTGCGGAATCGCGTAGTGATCGGCGACGAGATCATGCGTGCGGTGAAATGCCGTGTCGAAGCACGCCACCTGCGGCAGCCCAGGGAAATTCGCGAGCAGCGAGCGGATCGGCGCGAGATTGTGCGGCTGATGCAGCGGCGCCAAGTCGACAAGGCGTTCGAGGCGGGAGACGACGCCGTGGTCGATCAGGACCGGGCGGACATGGTCCGGCCCGCCATGAACGACGCGATGACCGACCGCGATCGGCGTAATCCGGAGCTCGTCGCGCAGCCAGTTGCCGGCAACCGACATGGCGGCGGGCACATCGGGCACAGCTTCAACCGAATAGGCGCGATCGGCCAGCGCATCGCCGCTCGCACCGCTGGCGCGCAGGCGCGGGCGGCTGCCGATGCCGTCCATTTGTCCCTTGATCTGACGCCGGAGCGCACCGTCGCCCAATGCCGAATAGACCTGAAACTTGACGCTCGAAGAGCCGGCATTGACGACCAGGATCGTGTCCATGGCGATCACGCGGCCACTGACGGCGCCTTCTGGCGCCGGGCGTGCGCGTAGAGCGCCGCCACAGCACAGGAGGCCATGCGCGCACGCGGCGTATCGGCGCGCGACGTCAGGACGACGGGTACCCGCGCGCCAAGGACAATGCCGGCACCATCCGCTTTGGCGAAATAGGCGAGATTCTTGGCCAGCATGTTGCCAGACTCCAGATCTGGAACGACCAGGATCTGTGCACGACCGGCGACCTCGGACTCGATGCCCTTGATACGTGCCGCTTCCGGGTCGATGGCGTTGTCGAACGCCAGGGGACCGTCGAGCACGCCACCGGTGATCTGGCCGCGATCGGCCATCTTGCAGAGGGCGGCGGCTTCGATGGTCGACGGAATTTTGGACGTCACGGTCTCGACCGCCGACAGGATCGCCACGCGCGGCGTTCGGCCAAAGCCGGCCTGATTGTAGAGGTCGATCGCGTTCTGGATGATGTCGCGCTTGGCATCGAGATCGGGAAAGATATTGATCGCGGCGTCGGTGACGAAAATCGTCTCGGCATAAGTCGGCACATCCATGACAAAGACATGGCTGATGCGCCGATCCGTGCGCAGGCCGCCGGTCTTTGCCGTGACCGCGCGCATCAACTCGTCGGTGTGAAGGCTGCCCTTCATCAACAGCTCGCCTCTGGCGGCCTGGATGAGCTCGACGCCCTTGGCCGCGGCGTCGTCACTATGGGCGGCATGCACGATCTCGAAGCTTGATATGTCCAGATCGAACCTCGCGGCGGTGTCCATGATCTTCCCTTCCGGCCCGACCAGGATCGGACGGATGATCCCCGCGCCGGCGCTGTCGATCGCCCCGCGCAGCGAAGTCTCGTCGCAGGGGTGCACGACGACGGTCGATGTCGGGGGCGCAGCCCTCGCCGCCGCGATCAGCCGGTCGTACTTGCCGCCGGTCTCGTGCGTCATATCGGCCGACATGAGGTCACTCCCGCTTTCGCCAAACCGCGCTACGACGCTCTTGCCTGGGGATCGAATGGCGCGACGTTCGACGTCATCTCGCCCTCTCCGTCCAGGCCAAACAACTCGGCGACTCGCCTCAGGCGATTGGCGCGCTCGCCGGTGATGTCCGCGCTTGCCGAGAGCACCTCGCGCATCGCCGCGAAGGCCGCGCGCCGCCGGTTCATGTCCTCGGGCAACAACCTTGGAATGGCCGCCACGGCGCCCTCGCGGTCGAGCAGCAGCATGAAGAACTGCTCGCGTACCAGCATCTTGAATTCGGACAGGGTCATCCGGGAGCCGGCATGGTCGCGCCTGACCTGGCGCAGCGCCTCGATGCTGCGCTCGTCCACCATGCCGCGCGCGGAGCCGATATAGAGCAGCGCGCGGATAGCAGCCTCCCGCAGGCCGCCGTCACCAATCTTCGCCCTCAACTCCGCAATCCTGCTTTCGAGCATGGCGCGATGCTCGTCCGACATCTCGCGGCGCCGTGTCGGCACGGCGTTGGGGTCGATGCCGACCGCGGCCTGGAGCGCAGGTGAGCCATAGACGTTGAGGAAGAGGGTCTCGCTTAACGCCTCCTGGGCATCGCGCCAGCTATCGAGCGCATGCACAATCTGCTTCGACACCTGCTCCTGGAAGGCCAGGAACGGATTGTCCTGCGATACCGGCCTGCGCTTCTCTTCGGCGCGATCGGCCGCCGCCTTCACCATGGACATCCATGGATTCTGACTGCTGAAAGCCTCATATTGCATTCGCAGCGGATGCATGCCGCGCGCCCAGTTGGCCGCCTCTGGCGTCACCATCTTCTTGATCCAGGGCTGCACGAATTTCTGATAGGCTGCAAGATTGAGCTCCGAGATGCGCTTGGCGGTGGCGAACCGCCGCTCGTCCTCGGGGGAATTGCCGCCCATGGCCCGGATGTCGCCGAGCGTTCGGGCCTCGCAACGCATTACCCATTGTCCCGTTGCAAGGTCGGCGTTGAGCGTCTCGCTGCCCCTCGCCTCGAACGTCGCCTCGTAGAGCCCGGGCGGGAGCACGTCGATCAGGTCGATGTTGCTGGAGAATTCGGCATGCTCCTTGTTGGCGACGCCGCCGGACACGAAGATCCCGAGATGACCGATGCTTTCGTGAATGGTGTAAACGATGGTCTGGCCATATGCCCTGATCTCATCGACGTCGGCGTAGCAGTCGAGAATCCAGTCCAGCGCCTGCTGCGGCGGGGTGACGTTGTCGCCCTTGGAGCAGAACACCACGATCGGCGAGCGGATATTGCGCAGGTCGACCTTCTCCCCGTCCGACATTTCGATCCGGCCAGCGGCGAGGTTGTTGCCGATGAACAGTTCGTCGACGATGAACTGGATCTCTTCGGCATTGAGGTTGACGTGACCGCCCCACCATCGCTCGAAGTCCAGATAACGGTCGGCCTCGGTGTCGACTTTGGAATAGACGTTGTATTGCTTGGTCCAGAGCGTGTTCGAGGGGTTCTGGTTCTCGAAATTCTGCACCAGCCAGGCGCCGTCGAACTTGCCGGCACCGAGATCGCTCGTCAGCGCCGTCAGCCAGCTTCCGCCCAAGAGGCCGCCGGAATAGCGCATCGGATATTTGCCATGGACGCCCGCCCAATAAGCGAGCGGCGCGCCGGCGATGATCAGCGGTCCGAACAGCTCCGGCCTTAGCGACGCCAGGATCATGATCGCCCAGCCGGCCTGACAATTGCCGATGACGCAAGGCTTGCCGTCGGCGTCGGGGTGACGGCTGATGACAGTTTCAAGAAACTTCGCTTCGGCTCGCGCAATGCGCTCGATCGTCTGGCCGGGCATGGGTTCGGGCAGAAACCCGATGAAGTAGCAGGGATGTCCCGCCTTCATCGCGACACCGATTTCGCTGTCCGCCTTGAAGCCGCCGATGCCGGGACCATGGCCGGCGCGCGGATCGACGACGACGAACGGCCGCCGCCTCATGTCGATCGCGACATTCTTGGGCGGGATGATGCGCACGAGCGCGTAGTTGACAGGCTCGTCGAGTTTGCGGCCGTCCGTAATCAACTCGGCGGCATATTGCAGCACATGCGGTGCGGTCTGCGCGACGTGCTCGCGATATTGGTCGCCGCGTTGTCGCATGATATCCAGAAACAACACGCTCCGCTGTCCGGCATCGACCAGATACTCCACGGCGGAGGTGACCAACCCCGACATGGGACCGGCAGGCAGCTTCAGATTTTCCATCGCAATCTGACCTCGTTGTCGTGCGAGGCCAGTCAAGGAGAGATGTCACCGGCGACGTTGACATAGGTCAACGGTCGGCGGTTCCGGGCATAGCGGACGCCAGAACCTTAGAACCTTCTAGAGGTAGATCGATAATGTCAGACGGGGAACTGTTTCCGGCCCTTCCGGCTTGACCCGGCATGGATAGGTTCTTCCTCGCGATAATGGTTTCTGCCGTTCTGCTGCTGATCGTGGCGTCCGATCTGCTGGTCAACGGTCCTGGTCTGCAGGAGCCGACGACAGACGTAGCGCGCCTGGTGCCGTCGACCGAACGACTGTTCAGGTGATGGATTGCCGTCGCGGGCGGCTGAATTCCTCACCCTTGTGTGACCGCGGAACATGTGTGACCGCGGAACATTTCGGCCCCCTTCCGACTTCTGCTCACCGCGTCAGCCAAAACGGCCAGCGCGATCCGGACAGGCTCAGCTCCGCTTTGGTAGGGGGAGCTGAGCCACCGTCCGCGTAAACGCGTTTAGCGTTTGTCGCGAGGGAACTAGCCCCCGCTCCGATAGACCTGAATATCGAGATCCCGGATCTTCTTGCGCAGCGTGTTGCGGTTGAGGCCGAGCAGGTCGGCGGCGCGGATCTGGTTGCCGCGGGTGGCAGCGAGCGCGGCCGTGAGCAGCGGCACCTCGATCTCCTTGAGGATGCGGTGATAGAGGCCGGGCGGCGGCACGCCGTTGGGAAAGCCCTGGAAGTGCGAGGACAGATACGCCTCCACGGCGCCGCCGAGATTGTCGACGCCCTGCTGGACCGCGGCACCCGGGCTGACCGAGGGCGGCGCGAGCTCGCCATCGATGACGGAAGCCGTGATCACGTCCTGCGGATAGAGCGCGGCGAGGCGCCGGGCGAGGTTTTCCAGCTCGCGCACGTTGCCGGGCCAGCGGTGTTGCTTCAGCCGCTCCAGCGCCAGCACGTCGAGCTTCTTGGGCGGCAGGCCGTCCTTCTCGGCCAGCGCGAAGAAGTGACGGATGAGATCGGGCAAATCCTCGATGCGCTCGCGGAGCGGCGGCAGCCGCAGCGGCACGACGTTGAGGCGGAAGAACAGATCTTCCCGGAACAGGCCCTGCTGGATCAGGACGCGCAGATCCTTGTTGGAGGCCGCGACGATGCGCACGTCGGTCTTGATCGGGGTGCGGCCGCCGACGGTGGTGTATTCGCCCTGCTGCAGCACGCGCAGCAGACGGGTCTGTGCCTCCATCGGCATGTCGCCGATTTCGTCGAGAAACAGCGTGCCGCCCTCGGCTTGCTCGAACCGGCCGGAGGCGCGGGTGTTGGCGCCGGTGAAGGCGCCGCGCTCATGGCCGAACAGTTCGGATTCGATGAGGTCGCGCGGGATCGCCGCCATGTTGACCGCGACGAACGGGCCGTTACGGCGCTTGCCGTAATCGTGCAGCGCGCGCGCCACCAGCTCCTTGCCGGTGCCGGACTCGCCCGTGATCATCACCGTGAGATCGGTCTGCATCAAGCGCGCGAGCACGCGGTAGATTTCCTGCATCGCGGGCGAGCGGCCGACCAGCGGGATCGCCTCCATCTCGGCGTCCTCGTCCGGCGTCGAGACCCGCTCCTTCGGCTCGGCCAGCGCGCGGCCGACGATGGCAATCAGCTCCTTGAGGTCGAACGGCTTCGGCAGATATTCGTAGGCCCCGCGCTCGGAGGCGCGGATCGCCGTCATGAAGGTGTTCTGCGCGCTCATGACGATGACGGGCAGATTCGGCCGCATCTTCTTGATCCGCGGCAAGAGGTCGAAGGCGTTTTCGTCCGGCATCACCACGTCGGTGATGACGAGATCGCCCTCCCCCTGGCTGACCCAGCGCCACAGCGTTGCGGCATTGCCGGTCAGCCGCACTTCATAGCCGGCGCGGGACAGTGCCTGATTGAGAACGGTGCGGATGGCGGTATCGTCATCGGCTACGAGAATGCTACCTGCGGGCATCGTTAATCCTCATTTCGCCCCCTGTGACGCAGGCGACGGCTTCCCGGCAGAGTCGGCGCGACTGCTTTGATCGGCATGTTTCACCGATGTGGAATACATCGGCATCAGCACGCGGAAGGTGGTCTTGCGCGGCTGAGATTCGCATTCGATGATGCCCCCGTGATCGCCGACGATCTTGGCGACCAGCGCCAGGCCGAGCCCCGAGCCGGTCTGCTTGGTGGTCACGAAGGGATCGAACAGGTTGGGCAGAAGATCGTCGGGCACGCCTGGTCCGTTGTCCTTCACGCAGAATTCGAGCGGCAAGGATACCCGGGATTTTTGACCGGGGACTGACAGGCGCACGCCGGGGCGGAACGCGGTGGTGAGCTGGATCTCGGCGTCGGGGACGTCGATCAGGGCTTCTGCGGCGTTCTTCACGAGATTGAGGAACACCTGGATCAACTGGTCCTGGTTCGCCAGCACCGGCGGCAGCGAGGGATCGTAGTCCTCGATGAAGCGGATGTTGCGGGCAAAGCCGGACTGCGCCAGCCGCTTGACGTGGTCGAGCACCGAATGGATGTTGACGGGGCCGCGCAACACGGGACGCTCGTCGCCGAACACCTCCATGCGGTCGACCAGCGTCACGATGCGGTCGGCCTCGTCGCAGATCAGGCGCGTCAGCATGCGGTCCTCGGACGAGGCCTGCTGCTCGAGAAGCTGCGCCGCGCCGCGGATGCCGGAGAGCGGATTCTTGATCTCGTGCGCCAGCATCGCGGCCAGTGCGATGACCGAGCGCGCCGCGCTGCGATGGGTGAGCTGGCGGTCCATCTTGTCGGCGATGGAGCGCTCCTGCAGCATCACCACGATATGGCCGGGCCGCTCGGTCAGCGGAGCGACATGCAGATCGACCTGGCGGTCGCCGCCCATCCGCGGCGTGCCGAGATCGACCTTGTATTCGTTCACCGGCGAGTTCGACGAGCGCACCTGGTCGATCAGCGCCAGCAAGGGGCTGCCGAACGGCACCAGCTCTTTCAGCGACTGCCGCTTCAGGAACTGCGTCGAGATGTCGAAGAAGGCTTCGGTCGCGATATTGGCGGCGACGATCTTGCCGTCCGGCCCGATCATGAGCACGGGATTGGGCAACGCATCCAGGATCGCGTCGCTGTCGGCGGGCCGGCGATGGTCAGCGGCGGAGCTCATGCAGCAGCGCTCCATCCGAAATCGTCGAAGGCATCCTGCAGCGACTGTTGGACGAGGCGCGGATCCTCCGAGGTCAGGATCTTCTGGCGCCAGGATTTCAGCTTCTCGACCGGAGCGCCGCTCGCAGCCGCGGCGACGTCGAGCGCCCAGCCGAGATGTTTTCGGGCGTGCTTGAGGCCTACGCGCAGGCCGTAAAGCGCGCAGACGCCTTCATAAAGCGTGCGGACGTAATGCAGCTGGGTGGCGAGCGTCGGCATGGCCTCAGCCGCCCCGCCGTTCAGGCGGCGGCCGATCTGGCCGGGCAGCCAGGGTTGGCCCTGTGCGCCGCGGCCGATCATCACGGCATCGGCGCCGGAGGCCTCGAGCGCCGCAAGCGCTTTGTCGTAAGTCGTGATGTCGCCGTTGACGACGAGTGGAAGGCAGGTGGCCTCGCGCACGGCGCGGATCGCATCCCAATCGGCCTCACCCTTGTAGAACTGGCTGCGGGTGCGGCCATGCACCGTGACGAGCTTGACGCCGGCGGCTTCCGCGCGCCGCGCCAGTTCCGGCGCGTTGCGGCTGCGGTCGTCCCAGCCGAGCCGCATCTTCAGCGTCACCGGCACCTTCACCGCCGCGATAGTCGAATCGATCAGGCTGACGGCATGGTCGAGGTCGCGCATCAAGGCCGAACCGGACTGGCCGCCGGTGACGTGGCGGGCCGGACAGCCCATGTTGATGTCGATGATGTCGGCGCCCTCGGCTTCGGCGATCCGGGCGCCCTCCGCCATCCAGTGCGTCTCGCACCCGGCGAGCTGGACCACGTGCGGGCCGATCCCGGTGGCTTCGCAGCGCAACCGGGACATCCGGTGGCCGCTCGCGAGCTCATCGCTGGCCGTCATTTCGGACACGACGAGACCCGCGCCAAGCTCGGCAGCCAACCGGCGGACGGGCGAGTCCGTCACCCCCGACATCGGTGCCAGGAAGACCGGGGTGGCGACATCAATATCGCCTATTTTCAACGGCTTAGAGCCGGATGCTGCCGAACCGGTCACAGGGGTCTCGTTGACTGGGCAGGGCCTCATCGCGCCTGCCATGACCTATCTTGCGCACAATTCTTGTGCAGTCAAGCGTCATGCCTACAGTTTAGACAATTCTGCAAATCTTTCAAGTGCAGTGCAGCAAAATGCTGTTTCCAACAATCCGGGGAAACCCCCTTTTTTTGCGGGCCTGCCGTGCTAGAGGCATGCGGCAATCACCCCACTCCCCGACTCTTCATCACCAACCGAGTATTCGAGTCCTATGGCGAAATCACAACGCACCGCAGTCGTCCTCGTGGCAGCCGGGCGTGGACTGCGTGCAGGCGCCGGCGGGCCGAAGCAATATCGCGAGATCGGCGGCGTGCCCGTGATCTATCGCGCCATGGAAGCCTTCAGCCGCCACGCCGACGTGTTTGTGGTGCAGCCGGTGGTGAACCCCGATGACAGCGCCATGTTCACGGCCGCGGTCGCGGGGCTCAAGCATGAGCCGCCGACCAATGGCGGTGCGACCCGGCAGGCCTCGGTGCTTGCCGGCCTCGAGGCGCTGGTCAAGCACGAGCCCGATATCGTGCTGATCCACGACGCCGCGCGCCCCTTCGTCTCGGAAGGATTGATCTCGCGTGCGATCGAGGCGGCGAGCCGCACTGGCGCTGCGATCCCCGCCGTTCCCGTCACCGACACCATCAAGCTCACCGGCGATGGCGGCAATGTCGAGGGCACGCCGGACCGCGCGCGCCTGCGAATCGCGCAGACGCCGCAATCCTTTCGTTTCGACGTCATCCTCGAAGCGCATCGTCGCGCGGCGAAGGACGGCCGCAGCGATTTCACCGACGATGCCGCGATTGCCGAATGGGCGGGATTGACGGTTGCAACCTTTGAAGGCGATGTTGCCAACATGAAGCTCACCACTCCCGAGGATTTCGTGCGCGAGGAAGCGCGCCTGGCTGCCCAGCTCGGCGATATCAGGACCGGCACCGGCTATGACGTGCACGCCTTCGGCGAAGGCGACCATCTCATGCTCTGCGGCGTACGCGTGCCGCACACCAAGGGTTTTCTCGCCCATTCCGACGGCGACGTCGGCCTGCATGCGCTGGTCGATGCCATCCTCGGCGCGCTCGCCGACGGCGACATCGGCTCGCACTTTCCGCCGAGCGATGCGAAGTGGAAGGGCGCCTCCTCCGACCAGTTCCTGAAATACGCCATCGAACGCGTCACTCAGCGCGGTGGCCGCGTTGCCAATCTCGAGGTGACCATGATTTGCGAGCGGCCGAAGATCGGTCCGCTGCGCGACACCATGCGCGCGCGCATCGCCGAGATTTCCGGCGTCGACATCTCGCGCGTCGCGGTGAAGGCGACCACCAGCGAGC
Source organism: Bradyrhizobium sp. CCBAU 25360 (assembly GCF_028128695.1). Taxonomy (NCBI): domain Bacteria; kingdom Pseudomonadati; phylum Pseudomonadota; class Alphaproteobacteria; order Hyphomicrobiales; family Nitrobacteraceae; genus Bradyrhizobium; species Bradyrhizobium sp. CCBAU 25360. The sequence continues at coordinate 804,378 of NZ_LBJA01000045.1, read as the reverse complement.
GGCTCGGCTTCACCGGCCGTGAGGAAGGCATCGCGGCCACCGCGAGCGCCACCATCCGTCTTCCCTGGAGCGTCTAGGCCATGGGCGGCAGCGACGCACGCGCCCTCTCCCGCTCGCTGCTCGACCTGTGCCGGATGCGCAAGCTGACGATCGCGACGGCTGAATCCTGCACCGGCGGCCTCGTCGCCGGCGCGCTGACCGATATCCCCGGCTCCTCCGATGTGATCGACCGCGGCTTCGTCACCTATTCCAACGACGCCAAGCGCGCGATGCTCGGCGTCGAAGCCGGCACGCTCACGAACTTCGGCGCCGTCAGCAAGGAGACCGCGACCGCGATGGCGGTCGGCGCGCTGGAGCGTGCCGGCGTCGATCTCGCCGTCGCCATCACCGGCATTGCCGGTCCCGGCGGCGCGACGCCCGGCAAGCCGATCGGTCTCGTGCATTTCGCCGTCGCCGCGCGCGACGGCCGCATCATCCACCGCGAGCATCGCTTCGGCGCGATCGGCCGCAGCGCGGTCCGCGCCCGTTCGGTGGTCGAGGCGTTGCGCATGCTGATGGATCTGGCCCGCGGCCCGCAAGTTGCCGCCAAGCCGAAACGCGCCGCCGCAGTCACCCGCTTGCGCCCGCGCGTGACACGCTCGCCGCGCCGACATGTGGCCAAACGCCGGACGCCACGGTCGCCGCGGGGCTGAGCACCCCCGCTTACACCTTGCGCGCAATCACACGGATCGCAGCCAGATTGGCGCGATGCTGCTCGAACACCCGCCGCATTGCCAGCACCCGGCGCCGCGCCGCCCGATCCAGCAGCAGGTTCCTGGCGAGCCGCAACGCGCCCACCAGGCCCTCGTCCTGCACCAGGCGCCGCGGTCGGAGCAGATGCATCGGCGCGAACTCGACCGCCTCGATCTGAAAGCCGACGCTCTCCAGCAGCCCTCTCCATCCTTCGCCGGACAACGGACGTGCCCCGACATGGATGGCTCCGGAGAGCGCGATCGATCTCCTGCCTTTGGCCGAACGGCATGTCGTCCGGCGTCACGGCGAGCTCGTGGATGCCGTAACGCCCGCCGGGGCGAAGCAGCCGGAACGCCTCCGCCGCGATGCGGCGCTTCTGCTCCTGGGGCTGCATGCTCAGCATCGCCTCGCCGATCACGATCGATGCAGAGCCGGCCGGCAGGGGCGTCTGATCGGCGGTCCCGACGACGACCGAGACGTTTCCCTTCGCCGGAAGCTGCCGGCTCGTCCACGCCGCAGCCTGCGCATCGCGCTCGACGCCGACATAGCGCCGCGGGCCTCGCTCCAGGATCAGGCGTGCGGTGACGCCGAGCCCCGGCGCAAACTCGACGACATCATCTTCGGCGCCGATCACCAGCCCGTGCAGCAGCGCGCGCGTCAGGCCAAGCCCGCCGGGACGCAGCACGCGCTTGCCTAGCCGGGCCAGCAGCCAATGGCCCGGCATCTTCGCCACGTCGAGATCAGCGCCCGGCAGGTCGACCGATGGCATCGTGTGGTCTGCAATCATGGGTGTCTCCTTTGCAAGTTAGAACCGCGCCCGGATGCCGCCGTAATAGCCGCGTCCGTCGCCGGGGATGAACGCGGCCTGGTCCGGCCGCGCCTGATCGACGATCAGGGTCGACGCGGCATAGGTCGCGTTGAACAGATTGGTGATCTCGCCGAACACCGCGAAGCGCTCGCTGATCCGGTACTCGGTGCGCACATCGGCGACCACGAACGGATCGGCAAACAGCGTGTTCATGTTGTCGACCGGCATGTGGCCGGGGCTCCAGCGCACCGCGCCTTCCAGCTTCCAGGCGTCGGTCGCCTGATATTGCAGGACCGCGTTGACGAGATGCGGCGGCGCGCCGGCCAGACGGTTGTTGCCGCGCAGCGGATCGTTGTCGAAGCGGAAGTCCTGGTAGGTGTAGGCGACGCGGCCGGTCAGCCGCGGCGTGATCCTGACGCCGAGGCCGAGCTCGACGCCGAGATGCGTGGTGCGGTCGGCATTGAACGCCGCCATCAGCGCGCCGGTGGAGTCGCGCAGGCTCAAGAGCTCGTTGTCGACCCAGGAATAGTAGCTGACCGCGTCCCACGACAGGATGCCCGCGCGGCCGCGCCAGCCGCCCTCAACGGTGGTGGCGGTCTGGGCCTTCAGATCGGGCGTCGCGAATGCCGCTGCGACGAGGCCCGGATTGCCCGGCGTCGGCCGCCCGGCACTGCTGTTCGGCGTCCCGTTGACCGTCGCGAGCAGATCGTCATGCGAGGGCGGCTCGAAGCTGCGGCTGACCGCGGCAAAGATGGTTTGGCCGGCCACGGGGCGGAAGGTCACGCCGAGGCTGGGGCTCCACGCCGAATAGCTGAGCGCATAGCTCGAGCTCTGCGTCGGCACCGCGCCGTTCGGCAGCAGCATCGTCGGATTTGCCGGATTGTAGGCAATCGTCGGCCGCGTCGCACTCCGGTAGACGTCGTCATTGTCGCGCGTGGCGTAGCCATAGGCGATCGCCGGCGAGACGGTGATCCGGTCCCAGACCGGCAGATTGAGGCCGGTATGCAGCGCCAGCGTGGTGGCATCGAGCCGGCTCTCGCCGAACTTGGCGCCGGTCTGCCCGGCCTGGTTGATGAAATTCTCCCGATCCGCCGATCCCACCGAATATTGCGCGGTCGTTTCGAGCAGCGGTAACGCCGCCGCGCTGTCGGGCTTGTAGGCGTAGCGGAAGACGCCGGTCGCATCGTCACCCCGCGTGGCGCGAACGCCTGAGGAGATCGGAAAGCGGAACATGTCGTCGGTGTGGGTATAGCCGAGCGCGACGTCGAACAGATGCGCGTCGAACGTCGCGGTGGTCCGCGAGCCCGCCACGAACTGCTCGGCCTCGCGGCGCGGCCGGTCACGCACCACGTTGGGGCCGGGATTGATCGAGGTCGACGGCGGGATGAAGGTCGGCCCGGCAAACACCTGCCGCGGATTGGCCTGCATTGCGCTCTTGGTCAGCGGTCCCGCCACATCGAAGCCGAGATCGGTGTAGCCGATGAAGAAGCGCGTGCTGACGTTCTCGGACAGCACGGCGCCGACATTGGCATTGAAACTGCTGCGCTCGGAGCTGTTGTAGTCGCGAAAGCCGTCGCGACGGCTGAAATCGGCCTGCACCAGCGCGTCCACATTGTCTTTCCTGCCGCCGGTCTGCGCGCTGGCATTGATCTGGCCGAAGCTGCCGCCGCTGATGGCGGCCTGCGTGCCCGGCGAGGACGATCCCGTCGGCGATACGAAATTCAGCGCACCGCCGAGCACGGTGGCGCCGAGGCGGTTGGCGATGTAGCCGCGATAGACCTCGATGGCCTCCGCCTGTTGCGGGTTGGCGAAGCCGACGATGTAGGAGCCGTCGGCCCGGTTGATGGGCAGGCCGTTCTGGAGCACCAGCAGCCCGCGCTCGACCGGATTCTGCTGCAGACCGGAGCCACGGATCTGGATACGCGGCTGGTCGTTGCCGCCGAAGAAGTTCTGCACCACGACACCGGGAACCCCGCTGAGGGCACGCGACGCGGTCGGATTGCCGGTGGGTGAGAGATCCTCGCGCCGGACCAGCGCGACGCCGCCCGCGAGCGCCTCGAAGCGCTCCTGCACCGATGCGGCCGGGGCAGCCGGCCCCGCAACCTCGTCGCCGAGGTTGGCACCGCCGCGCGGTTGCGGCTCGGCGGCCCGGCGCCGCGCCGCGACCCGCTCGCGAGATACCGCCGCGGGCTTCGCCGCGCTCTTCGGCGCCTCCACCACGACAGGATCGAGCTGGACCGCCGCGCCCGGCGCCGCCGATTGCGCCAGGCAAGCCTCTCCGGCAAGGGCCGGCAGCAGCAAGGCAGACGCTGTCCAGGACAGCAGCACCGTGCCTTGCGTTCTGCCTGTGCGCCACGAACGCCCTCGCCCCAACGACGGACTCATGATCCTACTTCCCACTCCAGCCCCACTTTTTCCCGCGGGCGACGCTGAACGCCGTCGCGATCTCGCGCGAAGCTCGCCGCGCGCACCGGGAATCTGGTTGCGCTGGGACAAACAGCGCGCTGCTTGGAATTAGTTTCGTTCCAGCTTCGGCACGAACAGCACGTTGAGAACTCGCGATGCCGCGACATGATCGCGGTGCGGATCGAAGCGGAACACGGCACGAAACACGTCGTAGGGGAATTAGCGAAGCGTCATCCACCTCTTCTCATGCCTGCTCGGCAGACATGGTGGATTACGCCTTCTCCCAACCCACCCCGCGCACCTACAAGCGGTTGCGTTGCCCGACGGGCAAAACACGCTAGCGGTAGGGCAAGGCGCGCAGGCGAAAATATTCGCCTTTACAGAATTTCGGCTTTGTCGCATTGTCCCGCCACCTCACCCCGGTCAGAGGGGCGTATCGCGATCGTCACGAAACGTGGGGTGAGCTGCGGTGGACGCTAGTCACATCGGCGCGAGAGGCATCGCAGGGCGGGCAAACCGTGAGCGACGAGCCTTTTGCGCACACGACCGGTGTGATCTGCGTACGGCAAAACCGTGTCGTCCTGACGCCCGGGGTCTGTGCGTCAAGTCTTGCGGTGATGCGCGTTGCCCGACCGGGTGCGCGCGTCAGCTATTCGTGAGGCGACGGGGGCAATAGTGCATCGCTCCCCGGGGAGAGCTCGGCATAAGCCGTCAAACCACTGCGCAGGGAAGGCCGGGTTGTCTTGGCTACACCTGTATGCCGCTGTGCAGATTCTTGTCACGCAGGTTTCGCACAGTGGACCGCGGGTGCCAGCCGGCACCCGGCCTTCCCTGCGCCCTCTGACATCTGAGGGCGACATGACCAATGCAGGACTCGGGCAGGAACTGTCGCGAGACCGCAGCGTTATGTTCAGTTTTCGAAAAAAGCACGCAAGTTCGTCCAATTCGATCGGAATCGCGAATGCAGACGGCGCGACCAAACGTCATCACGCGTCTCCGATCTTGCGCGAGAAAATATTGGCGCAATAATGCCGCTCTACGTTGTGATCCGGAATCAACCGGACCAGCATTTTGGAGGGCGACGAAATTGTTCGCTCGCGCTGCGGCCTCGGTCGCCGTGACTATCACCTTGGCCGCCGTTGTCTTGGCCGCCATTGTCTTGGCCACCATCACCTTGGCCACCATTGACGGTGCGGCCGCACAAACGGCGAACCAGCCGCCGGATACGATGGCGGCGCGGGTCGAGGCCTGCACGCCCTGTCACGGCAACAAGGGCGAAGGCACCAGCGACGTCTATTTCCCGCGGCTTGCCGGCAAGCCCGCCGGCTATCTCTACAATCAACTGCTCGCCTTCCGCAGCGGCCGCCGCAAATATCCGCCCATGAACTATCTGCTGGAGTTTCTGCCTGATCCGTATCTGGAGGCGATGGCGGAATATTTTGCCGGCGAACATCCGCCGCTGCCGCAGCCGGCGCCGAGCGAGGTCAGCAAGGACGTGCTGGCGCAGGGCGAGCTGCTCGCCACCAGCGGCGATGCCAGCCGCAATATTCCGGCCTGCGTGAGCTGCCATGGCCCGGGACTCGCAGGCATGCAACCCGGCATCCCCGGCCTGCTCGGCCTGCGCGCCAATTACATCAGCGCCCAGCTCGGCGCCTGGCGCTACGGCACCCGCACGGCGAAATCGCCAGACTGCATGCAGCAAGTCGCAGGCCATCTGACCGAGGCCGACGTCACCGCGGTCGCGGCCTGGCTCGCGACACGACCGGCGCCCACGAACCCGGCTCCCGTGCCGAAAGGCAGCTACGCGCTGCCTTTCGGCTGCGGCAGCCAGCCCAACTGACGAGGCGGATGATGGGCTCGAAACTATCGACCGCACTCATATCGATCAAGCTCCTGGCCCTCGCCGCGCTCACCACGGCCGCGCAGGCGCAAGACAAGGCTCAAGACAAGAGCAGCGACATCATCGCCCGCGGCGAATATCTCGCCCGTGCCGGCGATTGCACGGCCTGTCATACCGCGCCGGAGGGCCGCCTGTTCGCCGGCGGCCGCGCCATGCCGACGCCGTTCGGTACACTCTACACCTCCAACATCACGCCGGACCCGGATACCGGGATCGGCAAGTGGAGCGCCGACGACTTCTACAAGACCATGCACAGCGGCCGTTTCCCGGACGGCGGGTTGATCTATCCGGCCATGCCGTTCGCGTCCTACACCAAGGTCACGCGCGCCGACAGCGATGCGATCTTCGCGTATTTACGCTCGATCGCGCCGGTGAATCAGAAGAACAAGCCGCATGAGCTGCGCTTTCCCTACGACAACCGCCAGCTCATCCTCGGCTGGCGCACGCTGTTCTTCAGCGAAGGCGAGTTCAAGCCCGATCCGAAGAAATCAGCGGAATGGAATCGCGGCGCCTATCTGGTCGAAGGCCTCGGCCATTGCGGCATGTGCCATTCGCCGATCAACGCGCTCGGCGGCACCTCGCAATCGGATGCCTTCAAGGGCGGCCTGATCCCGATGCAGAACTGGTACGCGCCCTCGCTCACCTCAAACCGCGAGGCCGGCCTCGGCGACTGGAGCATCAAGGACATCACCGACCTGCTGCAGACCGGCGTCTCCATGCGCGGCGTGGTCTACGGTCCGATGGCCGAGGTCGTGCACAACAGCCTGCAATATCTCAACGACGAGGACACCAAGGCGATGGCGGTGTACCTCAAGGGCATCGCGGAGCCCTCGCCTCCGCCGCCGGCAAGCTCGACGCTGCCGACCACCGAGAGCAGCCTGCTGATCAGCCTCGGCAAGACCGTCTACGACAAGCAGTGCGCGAGCTGTCATGGCACGCAGGGCGAAGGCAAGCCGCCGCACTGGCCGCCGCTCGCCAACAACCAGTCGATCGAGATGCAGTCGGCGGTCAATCCGATCCGCATGGTGCTCAATGGCGGCTATCCACCGGGCACCAGGGGCAACCCGATGCCCTACGGCATGCCGCCTTTCGCTGGCCTCCTGTCCGACAACGAGATCGCCGCCGTCGTCTCCTACATCCGCACCGCCTGGGGCAATCGCGGCACGCCGGTCTCGGCGCGCGAGGCCAACGAGCTGCGCTCCGCACCGCTGAATTGAGAATCACATGATCAACTCCGATCCGCCGACCAGCCCTGCTAGCGCCGACCAGGCCGTCGAGGAGGTCGTCGCGCAAGGCCCGTCCGGCGCGATCGTGCTCGCCGGCATCGCCACCGCCTGCGTGGTCGCGATGTGGCTCGCCTTCTATCTGTTCGTCTTCCTGCCCCGCGGATCGCTGCAATGAGCGCAGAGGAAACTCATCACGACAGCGCCGAGGTCGCGGCCCGCGTCGAGCGGCGCTGGGCGACCATCGCCGTGATCATCATCGTGATGATGGCGCTGCTGGCGGCTTTCGCCGGCATCCATCGCGCGACCATGCCGCAGCCGCGCGTCGAGATCACCGATCCCTCGCGCCTGCATCTGTCCGGCGAATTCGTCGAGAGCAATCTCGGCAGCGTGCTGGAGGCCAACGGCAACGTCACGGTGCGTGCAATCGGCCAGCAATATTCCTTCACGCCTGCCTGCATCGTGGTGCCCGCGGATACGCCGATCACGCTGCGGGCCACCAGCGCCGACGTCGTCCACGGCATCCTCATTCAGGGCACCAACGTCAACACCATGCTGGTGCCGGGCTACATCTCGGAGCAGCTGATGCGCTTCGCGAAAACCGGCGACTATCTGATGCCCTGCCAGGAGTTTTGCAGCTTTGGCCACGAGGGCATGTGGGGCAAGGTCAAGGTGATCGACAAGACCGATTTCGCCGATCGCGCGAAGGGTGGCGGGAGGCTGAGCTGTGTTGGTCAATAGGAAGCTCATCCTCGCCCATTTCTGGCTGGCCTTCGCCGTATTCGGCATCGCGCTCACGCTCGGCGCCTGGCAGATGTTCATCCGCAGCCCGATCGGCACCTGGCTCTCCAACCCCGAGCTCTATTACCGCTCGCTGACCGCCCACGGCACGGTGATGGGCTACGTCTTCCCGACCCTGGTGGCGATGGCATTCGGCTACGCCATCAGCGAGTCCGCGCTGCAGCAGCGCCTGGTCGGCGTGCGCTGGGCCTGGGCAGGATTCTGGTTGATCGTCGCCGGCAGCATCATGGCGGTGATTCCGATCGCAATGGGGCGTGCCTCGGTGCTCTACACCTTCTATCCGCCGCTGATCGGCAACGTCTTCTACTATCTCGGCGTCGTCCTGGTGGTGGTCGGCTCGTGGATCTGGGTCGCGCTGATGTCGATTAACTTGCGCGTCTGGCGCAAGGCCAATCCCGGCGCGCCAGTGCCGCTCGCCATGTTCGCCAACGTCGCGGGCTCGTATTTGTGGGCTTGGACCGCGGTCGGCGCCGCGCTCGAGCTGCTGCTCCAGATCATTCCGGTTGCGGCGGGCCTCAAGGCCACCATCGATGCCGGCCTGGCGCGCATCTTCTTCTCATGGACGCTGCACGCCATCGTCTATTTCTGGCTGATGCCGACCTACATCGCCTATTACACCATCGTGCCGCGCGCGATCGGCGGTCGCGTCTATTCCGACTCGATGGCGCGGATCTCCTTCATCCTGTTCCTGGTGGTGGCGATGCCGATCGGCATGCACCACACCTTTGCCGATCCGCAAGTAGGCGCCGGCTTCAAGTTCATCCATTCCGCCTTCACGGCGCTGGTCGCGCTGCCGACGCTGCTGACCGTATTCACGATCTGCGCCTCGGTCGAGATCGCGGCGCGGCTGCGCGGCGGCCGCGGCATGTTCGGCTGGATCGGGGCCCTGCCTTGGGACAATCCGATGATGCTGGCGCTGGCGTTCTCCTTCATCATGCTCGGCTTCGGCGGCGCCGGCGGCCTCATCAACATGAGCTATCAGCTCGATGCCTCGATCCACAACACGCAGTGGATCACCGGGCATTTCCACCTGATCTTCGGCGGCGCCATCGTCATCATGTACTTCGCGATCGCCTATGATCTCTGGCCGCATCTGACGGGCCGGGAGTTGATCGATATCCGCCTGATCCGCACCCAGCTCTGGCTGTGGTTCATCGGCATGATCGTGACGACGTTCCCGTGGCACTGGGTCGGCATTCTGGGGATGCCGCGCCGCATGGCCTATTTCGACTTCGGCGATCCCGCGATCGCACCGCAGGCATTCTCCGTCACCCTGTCGGCGATCGGCGGCTTCATCCTGCTGGCCTCGGGCATCATGTTCATCGTCATCCTGGCGCGTGGCATGCGCGCGCCTCAAATCGACGCCGGGCCCTATCGCTTCGCGCTCGCCGTGCATGAACCAAAGACGGTGCCGGTCGCACTCAACACCCACGCGCTATGGGTGGCACTGATGATCGGCCTCACCCTCACCAATTACGGCTATCCGATCCTGAATCTGGCGCTGAGTTCGGGCACCTCGGTGCCGGCCGTCTATGTGGGAGCGCAGTGATGAGCACGCGCGACCTCTTTACTCTCCGCAACAGCCATTTCAGGACTGGCGTCGGCATCACCGCCGCGATCCTCGTCGTCACCGCGATTGCCGGCTTCATTGTGCTGCCTTTCGCACAGCCCTGGGTTCAGTTCGCCGGCGTCTGGGATGCGATCTGCAGCGCCGCCGGCGTACCGCAGCGTGCGGCCAGCGTCACGGCGCCCGAGCAGGCAAAACGCCTGTCCGAGGTCGTGCTGACCTCGAACACGTTGTCACGTCCGAGCCAGGAGGCGATCGGGCGCGGCGCGACGCTGGCGCAGCGCTGCGCGATCTGTCATGGCCCCACCGGCGTCAGCCGCGCGGACTCGCCCAATCTCGCCGGCCAGTATGCGGCCGTGATCTACAAGGAGCTGCACGATTTCCGCTCCGGTGCGCGCGCCAATGCCGTGATGTCGCCGTTCGCGATCAACCTGACCGACCAGGAGATCGCCGATCTCTCCAACTATTACGCCTATCTGCCGCGGCTTCCAGCCTATCATCCGACGCCGCAACTGCCGAAACCCAACATCGTCATCTACGGCGCGCCGATGCGCGGGATCGCGCCCTGCGGCTCCTGCCATGGCAGCCTCGACAACAAGACCGGCAGCCCGTGGCTAGAGGGACAGTCCGAAGCCTACATGAAGGCGCAGCTTCACGCCTTCGCCTCCGGTGAACGGCGCAACGACATCAGCCAGCAGATGCGCAACATCGCCCGCGGAATGACGCCGCAGGAGATCGAGCAGGCCGCGGCGTACTACGCCTCGCAGCCGCCTGATGTGGTGAAGGCGGTGGATTGAGGATGGCTCTCGTGCCCCGGACGCAGCGCAGCTTCAGCGGTGCGCTGCAGAGCCGGGGCCCATCTCTCCGAGGCGTTCGGGCGGCGTGGGTCCCGGGCTCTGCGCAGCAACGCCGAGGGCGTTGCAGCGCGTCCGGGACACGAGAGTTACCTACGACGACGCCAGCTTCGGCCGGCCGTAGATCGCATCCGCGCGCTTTTCGAACGCGCTCGAAAACCGCGCGAAGGCGGCGTCGAACATCGAGCCCATCAGCAGCGCCAGCATGCGGCTCTTGAATTCGTAAGACAGGAAGAAACCGACGTCGCAAACGCCCTCACCTTTGGGCTCGAACGTCCAGCGGTTTTCCAGGTTGCTGAAAGGACCTTGGAGATATTCGACCAGGATCTTCTGATTGGCGCGGTCGAGGCTCACGCGGCTGGTGAAGGATTCCTTGACCAGCTTGAACGAGACCGTCATGTCGGCGACCAGCACCTCGGTGCCATCAGGCTTGGCCATGCGCTGGCGCACCTTCAGCGCGCTGCAGAGCGGCACGAATTCCGGGTAGCGCTCGACGTCGGCGACCAGATCGAACATCTCGGAGGCGCTGTGATTGACACGGCGCTTGCTCGAAAATTTGGGCATGGCGGTTCAGCGGGCGGTTGCGGCCCGCGCGGCCCTCAGTCTCGCAAAATCCTCGCCGGCATGATGCGACGAGCGGGTGAGCGGGCTCGCCGACACCATCAGGAAGCCCTTGGTGTAGGCGACCTTCTCGTAAGAGGCGAACTCGTCCGGCGGCACGTAGCGCATCACGGCGTGGTGCTTGCGGGTCGGCTGCAGGTACTGGCCGATGGTCAGGAAATCGACCTCGGCGGAGCGCAGATCGTCCATCACCTGCTGCACCTCGTGGCGCTCCTCGCCGAGGCCGACCATGATGCCGGACTTGGTGAAGATGGTGGGATCGAGCTCCTTGACCCGCTGCAACAGCCGGATCGAATGGAAATAGCGCGCGCCCGGCCGCACCGTGAGATAGCGCGACGGCACGGTCTCGAGATTGTGGTTGAAGACGTCGGGCTTGGCGGCAACGACCACCTCGAGCGCCCCCTCCTTGCGCAGGAAGTCCGGCGTCAGGATCTCGATCGTGGTCGAGGGGCACGCCGCCCGGATCGCGCGGATGGTCTGGGCAAAATGCTCGGCGCCGCCGTCAGCGAGATCGTCGCGGTCCACGGAGGTGATGACGACATGGGCAAGGCCGAGCTTGGCGGTCGCCTCGGCGACGTTCTCAGGCTCGGCTGCATCCAGCGCATTGGGCAGGCCGGTCTTGACGTTGCAGAAGGCGCAGGCGCGGGTGCAGGTGTCACCCATGATCATGAAGGTGGCGTGCTTTTTGTCCCAGCACTCGCCGATGTTCGGGCAGCCCGCTTCCTCGCACACCGTGTGCAGGCCGTTGGCGCGCACGATGTTGCGGGTCTCGCCGTAGCCGCGGGTATTGGGCGCGCGCACGCGGATCCAGTCCGGCTTCGGCGGCGAAGCGGAGTCAGGGCGATTCACCTTTTCGGGGTGGCGCGGGCGCAGCGGGTTCGTGATGGTATCGACAATAACGACCATGGGGTGTCCGGTCTGTTCAGGTCCTACCTAGTCGGTCTCGCCACGCATCGCAACCCGGCTCGCGCCGCTTCAGGGAACATGGCAGATATGGGCAATATCTTGCTCTGTTCTCAGGCGATTCTCACCTCGAATGGCTCCAGTATCGAAGACTTCCACACCGCGGCTCGGCAAGGTTCTGAAGCGGGCCTTTTTCAACCGCGACGTCCGCGAGGTCGCCCGGGACCTGATCGGTGCCACCATGCTGGTCGACGGCGTCGGCGGCCTCATTGTCGAGGTCGAGGCCTATCATCATACCGAGCCGGCGGCGCACTCCTACAACGGGCCGACGCCGCGGAACCAGGTGATGTTCGGCCCGCCCGGCTATGCCTATGTCTATCGCTCCTACGGCATCCACTGGTGCGTGAACTTCGTCTGCGAGGAGGAAGGCTCGGCCAGCGCCGTGCTGATCCGCGCGCTGGAGCCGACGCACGGGATCGCCGTCATGCGCCGCCGGCGTCACCTCCAGGATGCGCACGCGCTGTGCTCGGGTCCGGGCAAGCTGACCGAGGCGCTCGGCATCACCATCGCGCACAACACGCTGCCGCTGGACCGGTCTCCGATCGCGCTGCATGCGAGGACCGAGGAGTTGGAGGTGGTTGCCGGCATCCGGATCGGCATCACCAAGGCCGTCGAGCTGCCCTGGCGCTATGGCGTCAGGGGCTCGAAGTTTTTGAGCAAGCCGTTCCCGAAATAGCGTCTCAGGACGCCTGCTTCAGCCGCTCCAGCGCCTCGAGCAGCTTGGCCTTGCGCGCCAGCGCGGTCTCGCGCTTTTCGCGCTCCTCCTCGACGACCTCCTCGGCCGCGTTGGCGACGAATTTTTCGTTCGCGAGCTTGGACTCGGCGCGCTTGATGTCGGCGTCGGCCTTGCCGATCTCCTTGTCGAGACGCGTGCGCTCGGCGGCGACGTCGATCACGCCCTTGAGCGGCAGCGCGGCCACCTCGCCGCGGACGAGCAGCTGAACCGCTCCGTCGGGCGCGCGATCGGCGAAGGAGATGTCCGACAGCCGCGCCATGCGCTTGATGACGTCGGTCCAGCGCGGCGCGCGCTCCCTGGTTTCGGCGGAAGCGCCGACGAGCACCAGCGCCGTCAGCGTCGCCGGCGGAATGTTCATCTCGGCACGCACCGAACGGATCTGCGTGATCAGGTCGATCACCCAGCCGATCTCGGCTTCCGCCTTGGGATCGGTGAAGTCCGCGTGGTCGAAGATCGGCATGACCAGCATCGGCGACATCAGCGGTTCGGTCGGTCCGGCCGCTGCGGCGAGGATTGCGAGCTGCTCCGGGGTCGGCTCGGCCGGCTTCAGCGGCCATTGCGCCAATGCGAGCAGACCGTCGCGCTTGGCCGTCACCTCCCACAGCTCTTCTGTGATGAAAGGCATGAAGGGGTGCAGCAGCTTCAGGATCTCGTCGCGCGCCCAGGCGACCATGGCGCGGGTCTCGTCCTTGGCGGGGCTGTCGGGGCCCAGCAGCACGGGCTTGGCGAGCTCGACATACCAGTCGCAATAGACGTTCCAGACGAAGCGATAGATCGCGCCGGCGGCATCGTTGAAGCGATAGGCCTCGATCGCCTCGGTCACCTCACGCGTGGTGTGCGCGCTCTCATGCGCGATCCAGCGGTTCAGCGTCTCCTTGGCCTTCGCCGGCTCGAAACCCTCGGGCACGGCGCAATGGTTCATCTCGGCGAAGCGGGACGCATTCCAGAGCTTGGTCGCGAAATTGCGGTAGCCTTCGACGCGGCTGGTGGCGAGCTTGATGTCGCGGCCCTGCGCCGCCATCGCGGCCAGCGTGAAACGCAGCGCGTCGGCGCCGTATTCGTCGATCAGGTTGAGCGGATCGATGACGTTGCCCTTCGACTTCGACATCTTGGCGCCCTTCTCGTCGCGGACGAGGGCGTGGATGTAGATGGTCGAGAACGGCACCTCCTTCATGAAGTGCAGGCCCATCATCATCATGCGGGCGACCCAGAAGAAGATGATGTCGAAGCCGGTCACCAGCGCATTGGTCGGGTAATAGCGCTGCACCTCGGGCGCATCCTCGGGCCAGCCGAGCGTCGAGAACGGCCACAGCGCCGAGGAGAACCAGGTGTCGAGCACGTCCTCGTCGCGCGTGATGAAGCCCTCGCGCTTGTTGCGGTCGAGCGCCATCTCGCGGCCCTGCTCGGCCGTGATGACTTCCTGCTCGACGTAGTAGCCGAGCGCGTGGCTGACGGCCTCCTCCTCGGTCTCGGCGACGAACACCTTGCCGTCAGGTCCGTACCAGGCCGGGATCTGGTGACCCCACCAGAGCTGGCGCGAGATGCACCAGGGCTGGATGTTCTCCATCCACTCGAAATAGGTCTTTTCCCAGTTTTTCGGCACGAACGACGTCTCGCCCGAACGCACCGCCGCGATCGCGGGCTTTGCCAGCGTCTTGGCGTCGACGTACCACTGGTCAGTCAAATACGGCTCGATCACGCTGTTGGAGCGATCGCCGTGCGGGACCATGTGGGTGTGCGGCTCGATCCGCTCGACGAAGCCGAACGATTCCAGCCGCTCGACGATGCGCTTGCGCGCGGCGAAGCGGTCGACCTTGTGGAATTCCTCGGCGAACTGTCCGGCGCCTTCCGGCAGGTCGCGCAGATAGTCCTCGTTGTCGACGAGATCGAGACAGCCTTCCCTGTCGATCACGCTGATCCGGCGCAGGCCGTGGCGATTGCCGACCTCGAAGTCGTTGAAGTCGTGCGCCGGCGTCACCTTGACCGCACCCGAGCCCTTCTCGGGATCGGAATAATCGTCGGCGACGATCTGGATCTTGCGGCCCACCAGCGGCAGGATCACGTTCTTGCCGACCAGCTTCAGGTAGCGCTCATCCTCGGGATGCACGGCAACGCCGGTATCGCCGAGCATGGTCTCGGGGCGCGTGGTGGCGACGACGATGAAGCTCGAGGGATCCTCAGGGCTGAATGTCTTGCCCTCGATCGGATAGCGCAGATACCAGAGATGGCCCTTCACCTCGGTCTGCTGCACTTCGAGATCGGAGATCGCGGTCAGCAGCTTGGTGTCCCAGTTCACCAGCCGCTTGTCCTTGTAGATCAGGCCGTCGCGGTGCAGCTCGACGAACACCTTGACGACGGCCTTCGACAGGCCCTCGTCCATGGTGAAGCGTTCGCGCGACCAGTCGCAGGAGGCGCCGAGCCGCTTGAGCTGGTTGATGATGGTGTCGCCGCTCTCGGCCTTCCACTGCCAGACGCGCTCGAGAAACTTCTCGCGGCCCATCTCGCGGCGGCCGGGCTGCTGGCGCTCCATCAGCTGCCGCTCGACCACCATCTGGGTGGCGATGCCGGCATGGTCCGTGCCGGGCTGCCACAGCACGTCGCGGCCGCGCATGCGCTCGAACCGGCACAGGATGTCCTGCAGCGTGTTGTTGAGGGCGTGGCCCATGTGCAGCGAGCCCGTCACGTTCGGCGGCGGGATCACGATGGTAAAGGGCACGGCGTCGCGGCGGTCGGGGCGGCCGGCCTTGAAGGCAAGGCTGTCCTCCCACACCACGGACATGCGGGCTTCGATATCGGCGGGCTGGTAATTTTTCTCGATCATGGGGCTGTTAGAAAGCCGCGTGTGCGGGTCAAGTCAACGGGAAGCTCAGCGGCAAAGGCTTTCCAGCCCGGTCCGCAGACCGAATATGCCACAGGAGCAGGGCTTTATCGGGGCCGCACGACCGTCTCAGCGGCCACCGCGCGAGACCCGCTCGATTTCGGCCTTCACGATGCGTTCAACGAGCCCCGGCAAATTGTCGTCGAGCCAGGATTTCAGCATCGGACGCAGCATCTCCTTGACCAGATCCTCCAGCGTCCGTGCATTGCTGCTGAGCACCGTATGGGCCAGGGAGTTGAAGGCGGATTCGACCGCCGAGACCGTCGACTGCGCGAGCATGGGCTGCTGCGGCGGCAGCGGCGGGGCATCGAAGTCCACCGGCGCGTAGGACGACGGCGGGGTCGGACGCGGCGGCGGCGATTCGGCGAATTCGAGATCGTCGCGCGGCTCGACCTTGCGGAAGCTCGGCGGCGGCGGAGGCGGCGTCGGGTCCATCGCCATCTCGTCGGTCAATTCGAGCACGTCGGGCTCAGGCTCGGGCTCCGGCTCGGGCTCGCGGACCTCCGGCGCAGGTGTTGCCGTATCGAGCCCCGCCAGCAGCGCGTCGATATCGTCCTGGTTATTGGATGCATCCGCCGCAGGTGCAGGCGGTGCGGCCGGTGCTGGCTTTGCGGCAGGGGGTGGCGCGGGCTTTTCAGCGGCAGGCTTGGCAGGGGCAACCTTGGAGGGCGGAATGTCGTTCATCGCCTGCGGCTTGGGTGCGGGCGCTGCAGGAGCTGGCGCCGGCTTTGCAGCCTCAGCCGGCGGCGGCTTGGCCTCATCGTCGGCAATGATGCGCCGGATCGAGGCCAGAATCTCCTCCATCGAGGGTTCTGTGACCTTTGCAGGCTGCGTCATCTCCGACTCCACATCATCAACGCCCTCGCATGCGTTGTTTTACACCAAGCACGACAGGATTGGCCGGTTCCGGATGGGTGGCCCGACATTTTCGTCGCGGCAGCCCGACTTGTCCCCAGATCACGGCTCAACGTGCAGCGGTGCGCCCCTGCCCCCGGCACTCAAGCTTTACGCATACGGCATCACTGCGAGGCGAATCGACCCGCATCGTCTTGGCAAGGCTATGTCAGGGATTTTGGTGATTGCAAGCAAAGCGCCGGTCGGCCTCGGCAATTCACGAGGCCGACCGGACGAGTACGGGAATCAGCGCCCGTCAGGCGTACGCACGCCGGCCCAGCTATCGCGGACCTGATGGTAGTGAACGCTGGGATCATAAACCGTCGTCCCAAGGCCGAGGACCTGCGGCGCCAGACGGCCGACGGCGGCGAGGACGTTGTACGATGCGACGACACGGTCGTGCTGCGCGGTCACGAGCGCGACGCGCGCATTGACCAGCGCTTGCTGCGCGTTGAGCACGTCGAGCGTGGTGCGCTGACCGGCCTTTGCCTCTTCACGCACGCCGTTCAGCGCGATCTCGGACGCCGTCACCTGCGCTTGCGCCGATTGCACCTGCGCCTTGCCGGCCTGCAGCGAACCCCACCACTGCACGACGGTCGCGCGGGTCTGATCCCGCGTGTTTTCGAGGTTGAGACGTTGCTGCGCCAGGTTTTCCTTGGACTGGCG
Source organism: Bradyrhizobium sp. CCBAU 25360 (assembly GCF_028128695.1). NCBI lineage: Bacteria > Pseudomonadati > Pseudomonadota > Alphaproteobacteria > Hyphomicrobiales > Nitrobacteraceae > Bradyrhizobium > Bradyrhizobium sp. CCBAU 25360. Next base: position 787,329 of record NZ_LBJA01000045.1, on the reverse strand, counting down.
GATCAGCGAATATTCGGAACCGCCCTGATAGATCGGCACCGAGATCTGCGCGAGCGCGGAAGCGCTGAGCGAGCGGTACTGAATCAAAGATTGTTCGTAGGCCTGGGTCACGCCCGCCTGCAGGGTGACCGTGGGCAGCAGAGCGCCCTCGGCAACCTTGACCTGCAAGAAATTGACGTCAATGCCGAACATCGCGGCCGTGACGTTCGGATGCTCGACGAGGCCGAGCTCGACCGCGGCAGCGAGCGTCGCGGGCAGAAAACGATCCACCGGCGAGCCGGGTGCCAGATTCGTCGGCTCGTTGCCGATGATGCGACGGAAGTTCGCGCGCGTCGTGGTGAGATTTGCTTCCGCGGTCAGGGCCTGCGTCCTGCCAGCCGCCAGCTGTGCTTCCGATTGCGCAACGTCGGTGCGTGTCACCTCGCCGACATTGAAGCGGTCACGGGTCTGCTTGAGCGTCTGCTCGAGCACCCGCACGTTGCTGCGCTGGACTTCGAGCGTCGCCGCGTCGCGCAGATAATCCATGTAGGTCGTGGCGGCCTGGAGCAGCACGGTTTGATCGAGGCTGCGCAGCGCTTCGCGGGAGCCGGAAACCTGACTCTCCGCGGCGCGCGTTCTGTTGGCGGTCTGGTTGCCGTTGTAGAGCGTCTGGGTGGCAGTCAGTCCCACGCTTCGGGGATAGCCCTTACCGTTAATCGGATCGCTGTTGGTGGCACTTTTGAAGTCCGAGTACTGAATGCCCCCGCTCGCCGTCAGCGAGACCTTCGGGCGATATCCCGACAGCGCCTGCGGCACGTTTTCATCAGTCGAGCGCACCTGGGCGCGCTGTGCGTTGAGCTGTGGATTGTTCTGATAGGCGCGCACCAGCGCGGACTCGATCGTGTCCGCCAAGGCAGGCGTCGGCCCGGCAAGCGCGAGCAGCAGGACCGAAACCGCAGCTCCGGTGAAGAGCTTCACCCCATGCATCCCAAAAATTCCGTTCATTCTAACGCCCGGCTCGTGCCCGCGAGCTGGGTTACCGTCTACGAGTGGAGTCGTTGCCCCGCCGCAACATAAGACGCGGTCAAGCGCGACGGAACTACCTGAGGGTAGTTCTCGGTGGAAACTCTTCACGTGCAGCATCCCGGCCACACTTCTGATTCAGAACGGGATTTTATCGCGTTTTAGGCGTCAGAAGACGAAGGCGGCCGCCCGCTCCAGCCCGGGAAGGACCGGAGCGGCAGCGTCGAACAGGGCCCGATGGCCGAATTCACCATGGGTATGGGTCACGATTATGGCGCGCGGCGGCCTGGATTCGGCCGACACCCCCACCAGACGCCCGCCCTCCTTCAGCTGCCCGAGTAGCGCTTCCGGGGTCACCTCAGTCGCGCCATTGAGGATGATCACGTCATAGGGAGCGGCGGACGGATCGCCGTCGGCGCAGGCCGCAGCCTTGCAGGTGACGTTGGCAAGGTTCAGGGCGGCCTTGGCTTTCGCGGCCAAAGCCGAATCGCATTCGGTGGCGGTGACCTGGCCGGCCAGCTTGGCGGTCAGCGCGGCGAGGTAACCCGTGGCGCAACCGACCACCAGCACGTTGTCGCCCTCGCCGATCTCGGCGGCCTGGAGCAGCTTGCCGGTCAGCTGCGGCTTGATCAGGAACCGCTTTGCAGCGCCTTCGCTCACGTCGAGATCGAGATCGAGATAGGCCAGCGCCTGCCGGTCGGCCGGCACGAAGGCCTCGCGTGGAACCGTGAGCATGGCATCGAGAACACGACGATCGGTGACGTCATTGGTGCGCACCTGGCCATCGACCATTTTGAGGCGCGCGGTCGAGAAACCGGACATTTGCGGACCCTGCAAGGCGGACGATGCCGCGGACGAAATTCGCGGCATCTTTGGAGCATGCACGGCCAAAACGCAACACGGCCGTTAGCCTGCGCAGCTAGGGCATCCGCATGTTACCGCATCAGGGTCGGGACGGATTATTCGATGGCCACCGCGAGGCGGCCGATGAGAGCGGCGACTTCGTCCAGCCGCGCCGAATCGGGCGTCTCGACCGCACGCGCCAGACAGGCGAGGCATTCGTCGTCGCTGAGCTCGGGAATGTCGGCCGGCAGAATCGAGGGGGCCATATGGTCGACCTGGATGTCTGGCATGGGAATCAGCTCCGTTGAGATCCGGCAAACCCGAGGCTCGATTTCAATTGAGTCGATTTGGCGCCACCCGCATGGCGTGACGGCGCCCATGCACACATCTGCTTGAGGATGATTCCGGGCAAGAATCTATGGATGCGCGGCTCAGAGAGCAAGACAACGACGTCGCGCGCTACATGAGGGCGCGGCCATAAATCATTGAATCTGCGGCAGAATTTGGCTCCCCGGGCTGGATTCGAACCAGCGACCATCCGATTAACAGTCGGATGCTCTACCGCTGAGCTACCGAGGAAAAGGCGAACCAGTCGTTCGCGCGCGGCTGCGTATAACAAAGCCGCTTGCGCTTGCAAAGGACGAATTCGTCATCATCCGCAATGCGCCGGAGGAAGGCTGGGACGCCCCCTCCTCCGGGCCGTGTCGGCCAAACGCTACTCGGCGAGGAACGAGGTGGTCTTGGTGCCGGGATCGTAGCGCAGCCGAAGCGCGGTCATCTTGCAGAGGTTGACGTTTTTCCAGAGCACGGCTTCGTCGTAGTTCTGCCAGTCGACGCGGATGTTCCAGACGCAGCCCTCGTCGTCCTCGTCGAACTCGACATAGGTGCTGGCCTGGTTCTGCAAAACCTTCTCGAGTTCATTGTCCCATTCGTCCAGGCCATCGTCCGGCGCGTTGAAGCCCAGGAATTTGATGGCATAGCCGGTCTCGTTGACGACGGTGACGTTGCGGGCATCGGCCGCGAACGAGGGCATGGCGGCGATCGAAAGGCCGATCGCGATCAGTCCAGACAGAAAATATTTCATATGAAATTCCCCGATCGAAACAGGCTTCAGCGCCTGGCGTCGATCGGCGCAGGCGCCGCGGCAACCAATGTCGTTGCCTTGGAAGGTTCGTCCGGAGTGCGATCGAAGGTTCAAGACGATCGATCGTCACTCCGGCACGTTGCGCGACGCGAGACGCGCTCAGCCTGTTTATCGATTCGAATTCTCCGCAGCAATGAACGGGCATTCATAGATCGGCGGTGTTCGTCTTCTCCGGTGCCGGAGCCGGCACGGCGGCGCCGTTGCTCTTCCCCGTCACGGCGCCGACCAGCGCCTTCACGGGATCGTCGTCGGGCGCAAAGCCGCTCTGGCGCAGGATCTCGTCGATCATCGGACGCAGCGCATGCACCTTGAGGAGTTCGCCGGCGAGTCCCTCGCCGAAGCCGACATTGCCTCCACCGGCGCCGTTGCCGCCGAAGGCGCCGCCGGTGTGCAGGATACGGACGTCCTTGAGGTTGGCGATCGGCTTGACCATCTCGGCCAGCGCCGACGGCATCGTCTCGATCCGCTTCTTGGCGATCTCGAAGTCGATGACGTTGCTGCCGAGCTTGTTCTGCGCCTCGTTCTTCATGGTGATGACGGCAGCTTCCGCCTCACCGATGTTGCGCACGCCGACGGCCTTGATCTTGTTGGACTCGGCTTCGGCCGTGGCCAGCGTCTTCACGGCCTCGGCGCGATCGAGCGAGGCCTTCTTCTCGGCTTCGGCCGCGACGATCAGCTCCGTCGATTTGCGCTCGGCCTCGGTCCGCGCGGCCAGCACCTGGGTGAGACGGGCGCGATCGGCGACCTCGACCGCGCGTGCGGTCACGACTTTTTCCTCCGCGGAGACCGCGATCGCTTCGGCGGTCTTGGCCTCGGCGACGGCTTCAGAGGTCTGCTTGCTCTTGGAGGCGATCTGGATCTCGTTCTCCTGCGTCGCGATCTGGATCTCGCGCTGGGCGTCGGTCTTGCGCTTGTTGATCGCCAGATCCGATTCGATCACCGCGGTTTCCTTGACCTGCTTGGCGCCGGCTTCCTTCTCGGCAACGGCACGGTCGGTATCGATGCGGGCATTCTCCTCGGTGAGGCGCGCGGTCTGCGTCGCGGTTGCGACCTCGGCGCGGGTGCTCGCGGTCTTGTTGGCGATGTCGCGCTCCTGCGACAGCTCGGCTTCCTTCTTGGTGCGCTCGATGCCGAGGGTCTGCTGCCGCGCCTCGAGGTCCTTCTGGGCGATCGCCACCTCGTTGTCGCGCACGATGGCGTTGCGGTCGCGCCGGCGCGTCTCGGTGACGGTCTTGAGCTGGGTGAGACCTTCTGCGTCGAAGAAGTTCTCCGGGTTGAAGAACTTGACGTCGGTCTGGTCGAGCTTCGTGAGCGACACGGATTCAAGTTCGAGGCCGTTGGATTTGACGTCGGATTCGACTGTCGCCTGCACATGTTTGACGAAGTCCGAGCGCTTCTCCTGGAGCTCGAGGATGCTCATGGTCGCCGCCACCGAGCGCAGGCCGTCGACGAATTTGGCCTCGACCTGGTTGCGCAGGGCCTCGGCGTCATTGGTCAGCGCGCCCAGCGTCTGGCTTGCAAGCGCGATACTCTCATCGTCGGGGCGGACGCGCACGTAGAATTCGGCGACGATGTCGACGCGCAGCCGGTCCTTGGTGATGAGGGATTCCCGCTCCTTGCGTTCCACCGTGAGCCGCAGCGTCTTCAGATTGACGCTGGCATAGGAGTGGAAGATCGGCAGGATCATGGCGCCGCCGTCCAGCACGACCTTCTTGCCGCCGAGGCCGGTGCGCACGAAAGCCTCGTCGCGGGTGGCGCGCTTGTAGAGGATGGTGAAGACGATCCCCAGGACGACGATCAGCGCGACGCCGATCATGGCCGGGACTGCGATGTCGAACATGATGTTCTCCGATGATGACTTGCTAGCTGTTTAGAGTGGGCTTGGAAGGTTTGAGTTCATCGTCGGCCTTGACCGCCACGAAGCGGGTGCCGTCGCGGTCGACCAGCAGGACCATGGTTCCCTGTGGCAGGGGCGATGACGCCGGCGCCGCAACTGCCCAGACGAAATGGCGGTTGCCGTGGACGTCGGCGACGCTGACGCGGCCGGGCGGCCCCTGGTCGAGCGGGCCGATGACGACCTCACCGATGCGGCCGACGAGATCCCCGAGGCCAACGGCATAGCTTTCATCCCTGGGAATGGCCCGCGCGATCGCCCTGCTCGCAGCGCGGACCAGCGGAACCGAGACCGCGACGGCCCCGACCGAGGCGAGCGTTGCCGGCAAGGGCCCCGCAACCATTCGCGCGATGTCCTGGATCAGGAAGCCGGTGATGGAGAAGGCGCCGAGCAGCAGCAGCAGGAAGATCAGAAGCGGCACGCCGCCGACATTGATCCAGGAAATGGCGTTGATCACGCCATTGTCGCTGGGGTGAGCGAAATCGATGTTGGTGCCGAGCATTTCGCTCAAGGAAGCCCCGACCAGCATCGAGACCACTTCGATCGAGCCGACGATGAGGATCATGGCCGCCGCGATCGCGAACGGCCTGACCTCTGGCGACATGACGTGTTCGAGCAGAGCGCTCATGACACGGTACTCAGGAGCGCGACTTCAATCGCGCGAGCCTCGCCGCAATTTCCTTGTCGCGATGCAGCGTGCTGAGCTCGTCGATGTCGCTCGAATAGGGAATACCCGGCGGCACGCCGGTGGCGCGTGCCACCGCCCTGCCCGCCCGCAGCGCCTTCGCTGCCGCAGAGCCGCCGCCCTGTTTTCGGGATGACGTCGAGGCCTGATGGGTTGCCGCCGCCGCCTCGCTCTTTTCGAGATCGGCACGGCGCTGCTCGGCGTCCTGGAGCGCAGACAGCACCGCGCGCAGCGAAGTGATGCATTGCTCGATCTTCTCGTTGTTCTCGTCGATGGCCCGGGAGAGCACATCGAACTGCGCCTCCAGATCCATCTGCCGCGCGATTCCGGCGCGGGCGAGATCGTCGCGGCTGTCAGCGATCGCCCCCTCGATCTTGGGGGCGAGATCGGCCATCTCGCGTTCGATCTCGGTACGGCGCGCGTTGAGGCGATACTCCTCGGCACGCGCAGCGGCGAGCCCGTCGCGCGCTTCGCTCTCGGCCCGCTCTATCTCGCGGATGGCCTGGCCGACCACTTTCAGCTTGTTCTTGCCTTCCGCCTGCTCGATCGCGTCATAGGCGATCCCGGCGATCAGGCGCCCGACCCGGGACAGGAAGTTTTCGGGAGCGGCAGCGATGGTATCCATGGCGTTCTCCTCCTCTGGCAGATTGTTCGGCGTGACGCCGTAGTGAACTTCAAAGCCGTCGTCGGTGCGGATGAGGCGCGCGGGCACGCTTTGCCCCCAGCCCTCGGCATAGCCGGCATAGTCGAAGGGCACGCTGAAGCGTCCCTCGACGGTCGCAATCGAGATGGTGGCCGGCCCCTTGATCTTGGCGAGCTTGTCGTCGAGCGGCAGACGGCGGCCCTGTGCCGCGCGATACTCGGCGCGGTCACGCAGGCCCAGCGTCACCAGGCGCGAAGGCAGCGCGGTCTGTTTGCGGATCGGGTCATAGGCGTGGGCATGCAGCAGGACGACATTGGAGCCGACATTGTGGCTCCGCGCGACCTCATCGAGGATCTCCATCATGCGGTCATAAGCCCTGAACGTCGCCTCCAGCGCGGCCTTGGCGGCCGAATCAGGGGCAAGCCTGTAACGCAGCGCGGACGGCGCGTTTCGGGGCGACTGGCTCATGGAAAGCACTAAAGCACCATTTTGGTGCTTTAGAAAGAGGAGGCGCAATCACGTTTCCCTGACCCTCATGCACGCTACTTATTAGTCGTTGTGCCAGGGACCCACGTTCAAGCCGGGCGTTCACCCCTAGATCACACCCGATCAAGACTTCTTGCACGCGCGGGTTGCAATTTGAAACGAAATGCAGGGAGGGTTCGGCAACGCTGCTGCCGCCCGCGTCACTCTCGCGTGTCCCGGACAAGCGTAGCGAAGCGCAGCGCAGAGCCGGGACCCAGGAAGCCGCGCCGCAGGCTGATGCGTGGGCCCCGGCTCTGCAGCGCACCGCCGAAGAGGCGCTGCGCTGCGTCCGGGGCACGAGACTGGAGTTGGGTGCGCCGCTCTTTCCAAGCCGTCATTGCGAGGAGCCCTTGCGACGAAGCAATCCAGAGTCTTTCCGTGGAGGGATTCTGGATTGCTTCGCTTCGCTCGCAATGACGGAGCGAGACGCAACGGCCTCTCTCCACCAACCCGCACCGCAGCGCGCAGACACACCACCGCACTCTCGCGGCTTGTCTCGCCCGAGCTTTGCTCGTTGCGTCACCTCCTCCGTCAGAGGGCGCAGGGAAGACCGGGTGCCGGCTGGCACCCGCGGTCCACTGTGCGAAACCTGCGTGACAAGAAGCTGCACAGCGGCATACAGGTGTAGCCAGGACAACCCGGCCTTCCCTGCGCAGTGGTTTGACGGCTTATGTCGTGCTCTCCCCGGGGAGCGTTGCACTATTGCCACCGTCGCCTTGCGGATGGCTGATGCGCTTGCCCGGTTGAGCAATACACATCACCGCAAGACTTGGCGCACAGACCCCGGGCGCCAGGACGACACGATTTTGCCGTACGCCGATCACACCGGTCGTGTGCGCGAGGTCTTTGCTCACGGCGCTCCGCCCTGCAAAACCCTTCGCGCCGATGTGACCCACGTCCACCGCAGCTCACCCCACGTTTCGTAACGATCGCGATACGCCCCTCTGACCGGGGTGAGGTGGCGGGACAATGCGACAAAGCCGAAATTCTGTAAAGGCGAATATTTTCACCTGCGCGTCTTGCCCCACGGCTAGCGTGTTTTGCCCGTCGGGCAGCGCAACCGCTTGTAGGCTAGGAGCCGGATTGCGCTGCGATCCCATCCGGGTGACGGGAGCTGCGGCCCCCGTTGATCCACAGGCTGTCCGCAGCATATCCACAGGACCGCCATCGCGAATTCGTCAGCCGGCGCGAGCCACTTGCTGCGCACAAATCCACAGGTCCTCAGCCGCCGGCCTGATCGAACACGCTGCGGCAGGCTTCGCTCAGGCTCGAGCGGTTGCGCCGCAGGCACGCCGTGATGGCGCGGACGTTGGGGATTTCGCCGGCGCAGAGCCGGTAGACGTCGGGCGTGCAGGCCCGGCGCTGTTCGGCTGTCCCCTGCGCGTGGGCGGCGGAAGCAAACAGCGTCAGGAACAGCCCGACCGTGGAGGCGCGGCGCGCCCGGCTCTTCACACCCGCAAACCGCAAGAACCTCGCCTTCATGACCAGTCTCCCGTTCCGCCGTGCCCGCTCCAGCCTGCATCGGGCCGGTATGCGAAGGGGTAGGAGAAATAAACCGCCGAGGATGTGATCTCTTTCACATTGCCGGCGCGGCGGAGGAACCTAGAGTTTCCCAGGGGATTTTTTACAAACCGCTAACCAATCGGGACCCGATCGCCGGATCGTTAAAATGCGAACGATCCGCTCAACCGGGTAACAAACCGGCTTTGCGACATTGCGCCGTCCGCGTTCTGCGAGGGTGCGATGAGAAGCGAAGCCGAATTCAACTTGTTGCTGGATGCCGTCCGGGACGCCATGGTCATTGAAGACTTTGCTCCCGCGCCGGAGGAGGAGTTCGTGCCCCGCTCGTGGAGTTTTGACGCGACGCCCAAAGCCGCCAATGACAACGAGGGCGCCTGGCCCCTCCTGCCGTTCCCCGACGGATGGTACGCAGCCTGCTGAGGGCTGCTTTCACGGTGAGCCGTAGCGCCCGCTTTCGCGGGCGTTTTGCCGTCGCCGGAAATCGGGTGGCGCGCCGATCAGGTCTTGACGCGTTCCTCGCCATCCTGCGGCGCCCGGTCGGGTGCGGCCGATGGAAAGATGCTGTCATAGATCGCACGGGCCTCGCGGATGAGGCGGGCCCGCTCCAGCTCGGATTTCGGGACAAATCGGACGATGTCGCCCACGGGTGCTCCAGCGCTCGTTGATGTCGGTCGCATCACTTCGCAGATGCGAAGTCTATGCCAACGGGCGTGAATCGGGGGTTCCAGCGAGCTCCGGACAAACCCGGTGATCGATCCGCCTCTCACGTCGGCAGAACGTTGCGCGCAGCATCAGCGGCGCCGGCGGCGAAATCGAATTATGGTGGGAGATCAGAGGGATATGATGGAGGCCACGACCAGAATTGAACTGGTGTACACGGTTTTGCAGACCGTTGCGTAACCACTCCGCCACGTGGCCCCGTAAGGCCGGAGCAATATAGGGGATGAAGGGTTTAGGCAACCGCCTTCGTCCGATTTTGGCTGGAGGCCGCCCCGTCAGGGGGACCTTCGAACCGCTACGCCTTCTTCCCGCCGGACCCCGCCAGATATTGCGCGAGAATCGTATCGGTTGCGCCGGCCGCGATGATCTTCCCCTGCTCCAGCAGGATCGCCCGGTTGCAGGTGCTCTGGATCAGCTCGATGTCATGCGAGGCGAGCACCAGGATGCCGGCGCGGGCGACGATCTCATCCAATCGCTGCCGCGCCTTCTTGCGGAATTGCTGGTCGCCGACGCCGATCCATTCGTCGAGCAGCACGATCTCGCCCTCGACCGCGGTTGCGACCGCGAAGATCAGGCGCAGCATCATGCCGCTGGAATAGGTGCGCAGCGGCAGGTCGAGCCGGTCGCCGAGCTCGGTGAACTCGGCAATCTCCGCCCGCCGCGCGTCGATCTCGGCGCGCCGCGCGCCGATCACGAGCCCGCGCCGCATGATGTTCTCGTAACCGGTCGCTTCCTCGTCGAAGCCGGCCTGCAAATCGAACAGCGACAGGCAGCGGCCGCGCACGTCGATGCTGCCCGCCGTCGGATGATAGATGCCGGCGAGAACCCGCAGCAGTGTGGTCTTGCCGGCACCATTGGCGCCGATGATGGCGAGGCGGTCGCCGGCGCGGATATCGAGGCTGACCTCGTTCAACGCCGTGATGAGGTGCGAGACCGCCGCCTTCCGGCGCAGCGTCACGGCGCCGACGAACCGGCTGCGCAGCGAGCGGTCGCGAAACGACAGCACCGGAAACGTGACCGAGACGTCGCGTAGCACGATGTGGGCCGTGGTGGTCATGCGCATCACAGCCAATACGCCACGCGATGGCGGTATTTTGCGTAGCAGCCGAGGCCGATGACGGCCACGACGATCGCATAGAGGGCCCCTAACAGCCATTGCTCCGCATCGGTCGGCTGCGACAACAGAGGCCGCCGCACCAGATCGAGCAGCGTCGCGAACGGATTGACCCGCGTCAGCCAGTGAAACGCGGTGCCGCGCGCGCTGTCCTCGGTCCAGATGATCGGCGTGAGAAAGAAGACGAATTGCAGGCCGCTGACGATCGCCGAACCAATGTCGCGAAAACGCGCGCAGAGCATGCCGAGTGCGACCGAGCCGCCGAGCAGCGCGAGGAACAGGATCGCAAACCCGGGCAGCGCGAGCAGCATGCTCCAGTGCAGCGGCCAGGGCATCACGACATAGAGCAGCACGACGATCACCAAATGATGCGCGAAGATGAGGACGTTGCGCGCGATCATCTGGAGGATATGAACGATCAGCGGCGCCGGCACCGCCTTGATGAGATGGCCGGACGCCACGAAGATGTTGGAGCCCTCCTGGAGCGTCGTGGCGATCAGGGTCCAGACGATCAGGCCGACCGCGAAGGACGGCAGGAAGGTGGCGATGTCCTGCCTGAACAGCGCCGCATAGACGGTGCCGACACTTGCGATCGTCGCGGCCAGCGTCAGCGTGATCCAGAGCGGGCCGATCACGGTCCTGCGGTAGCGCAGCGAAATGTCCATCAGCGCGAGCGTGCCCCAACGATCGGGCCGCGCCGCCTGTGCCAGAATTTCCTTTGCTGCGAGCTGAATACGACTGCCCCTCAGGTTCTCGCTCTCCGATGCCGCAACAGGAGAGCAGATCGAAACCGGTGTCGGCCGATCGTCTCTAGACGCCCGGCCCTCGCGGTGCAATCGACCGTACAGATGAACTAGGCCGAAGTCAGGCTCGTTTGCGCCGCCGGAAGTCGCGCCGGCCCTTCGGGGCAGGCTTGGGCGCCAATTCCGGCATCTCGGCCTGGACCTCGCGGTAGCGTGTTAACAGGCGTTCAAAGCTCGCATTCAGCGTCTCGGCGATGTCAGGACGCCGCTCGAGCCCGGCGAGAATCGTCGCCGCAGCCTCGATCGTGGAGAGCCCGTCCTTGCGCGGCTCCTTGCGCAGACGCCCATAGCGCGAGGGATGCGCCGGGTTGAGGATCACGCGCTGGCATTTGAGCATCCAGGGATTGCGCCACCACAGCGCCTTGGCCTGGCTCCAGGTGCCGTCGAGCAGCACGATTCCTTCGAGCTTGCCGAGGATTCCGCGCTGGTTCTCCGCGACCTCGCCCTTGCGGTTGAGCGCGACGATCTCGCCTTCCGCTTCGAGATCGGCGGCGCGGGCCGAGCCGAGATAGAGCACGGCCCAATGCGAGGCGTTCTCGACCGGCCGTCCCAGCGCCTTGGAAAGGCTCGGCCAGGACAGGCCGACCCGCACTGTGGCATCGGCAAAATGCCGGGCCAGCAGCCGCGCGGTGCCGAGCGCCCTGTCCTGCTCCTGCGGATGCTGCAGGATCAGGAGCCCGAGGCGGCTCTTTTCAATCGGCGTGACGCTGTCGCAGATGCACAGCGGCATCGGCTTCTGGCAATGCGGGCACTCGGGGATCGGATCGGCGGCGGCAATATCTGGCGGGTTCGACATGGGCGCCGCTATACGCTTGATGCGGCGCTTCAACAACCTATTCCGCCGGCGCAGGCACCGGACGCGGCTCCGACCGCCGCCGCAGGCGGTCGATCAAGAGGTAGATCACGGGCGTGGTGTAGAGCGTCAGGATCTGCGAGACGAACAGGCCGCCGATGATGGTGATGCCGAGCGGACGGCGCAGCTCGGTGCCGGGGCCGGTCGCGACCACGAGCGGAATGCCGGCGAACAGCGCCGCCATGGTCGTCATCAGGATCGGGCGGAAGCGCGCCTGGCAGGCCTCGAAGATCGCCTCCGCCGAGGACAGGCCGCGCTGGCGCTCGGCGTCGAGCGCGAAATCCACCATCATGATGCCGTTCTTCTTGACGATGCCGATCAACAGGATGATGCCGACGAAGGCGATCACTGTCAGCGGCGTGTTGGTGAGCTGCAGGGCGAGCAGCGCACCGAGCCCGGCCGAGGGCAGCGTCGAGATGATCGTGAGCGGATGGGCGAGGCTCTCATAGAGCACCCCGAGCACGATATACATCGCCACCAGCGCGCCGAGGATCAGCAGCGGCTGGCGGCCGCTGGTCTTGGCGAAGTCGCCGGCATTGCCGTCGAAGCTGCCGCGGATGCCTTCGGGCATGTGCAGTTCCTCCACCGCCCGCTGGATGTTCTGGGTCGCTGCCTGAAGCTGCACGTCCGGCAGCAGGTTGAACGACACCGTCGTCGAGGGAAACGACTGCGAGTGATAAACCGCGAGCGCGGCCAACCCACGCGTCGCGTGCACCACGGCCGACAGCGGCACCTGCGCGTCGCCCGCACCGGCGACGTAGATGCGGTCGAGATTGGAGGGATCGACCTGGAATTTCGGATCGATCTCCAGCACGGTCATGTATTGGTTGCGCTGGGTGTAGATGATCGAGATCTGCCGCTGCGAGAACGCGTTGTTCAGCGCATTATCGATATCCTGGACCCTGACGCCGAGCGCCGAGGCCTTCTGGCGGTCGATCGCGAGCGTGAGCTGAAGCCCGCCGGGATCGCGGTCGCTGGAGATGTCGGTGATGCCCTCGACGCTCTCCATGCGCTTGGCCACGATCGGCGCCCATTTCTGCAGCAGACCGAGGTCGGTGCTGGTCAGCGTGTACTGGTAGTCGGAATCGCTCTGCCGCCCGCCGGCGCGGACGTCCTGGGCGGCGAACATGAAGAGGCGGATGCCGGGCACGGGATACAGCGCGCGCCTCAGACGGTCGATCACGACCTGCGTCGAGACGTGGTCGCGCTCCTCCGGCGGCTTCAGGCTGATATACATGACGCCGCGGTTCGAGGTCGCTCCCCCCGGCCCGCCTCCGGCGCCGACGGTCGAGCCGATGCCGGCCACGGCCGGGTCCTGCATCACGATGTCGGCGAGCCGCTGCTGCAGGCCGAGCATCGACTGGAACGAGATGTCGGCCGAGGCGCGCGTCGCTCCGATCACGAAGCCGGAATCGTCGGTCGGGAAATAGCCCTTGGGGACCTTGATGTAGAGCGTCACGGTGAGACCGATGGTGGCGAAGAACACCAGCAGCGTCGCCAGCGGGTAGTCCAGCACGGTGCGCAAGGTTCGGGCGTAGAAGGCGACGATACGCGTCAGCGAGCCCTCGATAACACGGTCGAACAGCGTCGCCGTGCCGGACGTGGCCTGCCGGATGTAATGGGCGCAGATCATCGGCGTCACCGTGAGCGACACCAGCGTCGAGACCAGGATGGCGAAGGTCAGCGTCAGCGAGAATTCGCGCAAGAGGCGGCCGACGATGCCGTCCATGAAGATCAGCGGCGTGAACGCCGCGACCAGCGACAGGCTGATCGAGACCACCGTGAAGCCGATCTGCCTCGCGCCCTCCAGCGCCGCCCGAAGCGGCCGCATGCCGTGCTCGAGATTGCGATACATGTTCTCGATCATGACGATGGCGTCGTCGACCACGAAACCGACCGAGATCGCGAGCGCCATCAGCGACAGATTGTCGATCGAGAAGCCCGCGACCCACATGCCGGCGCAGGTTCCGGCCAGCGCCAGCGGCACCGAGATGCCGGCCGCGATCGTCGGCGTCAGCCTGCGCAGGAACACGAACACCACGACCATCACCAGGACCGCGGTCGCCAGCAATGTCCATTGCATGTCGAGCACGCTGGCGCGGATCGTCCCGGTGCGGTCGACCAGGGTGGAGATCTCGACGCCGGCCGGAATCCACTGCTTCAGCTGGGGGACCAGCGCCTTTACCCTGTCGACGGTATCGATGACGTTGGCATCGCCCTGCTTGGTGATCTGGATCAGCACCGCCGGCTGCTTGTTGAACCAGGCGATCGAGCGCGCGTTTCGGACGGAATCCTCGATGTCGGCGACGTCGGACAGCCGCACGAAATTGCCGTTGGCGCTCTTGATGACGATGTCGCGGAACTCTTTCGCCGTGCGCATCTGCTTGTTGAGGGCCAGCGTCTCGCTCTGGCGCTCGCCGTTGAAGATTCCGACGGGGCCGAGCGGGTTGGCGTTGACGATCGCGGTCCTGACGTCGTCGGTGGCGATGCCGGCGTTCGACAGCGCGACGGGGTTGAGCTGGACCCGCACGGCCGGCTGGTCGGCGCCTGATACCGTGACGTCACCGACTCCAGGCACCTGCGAGATGCGCTGCGCCAGCACCGTGTCGGCGACGTCGTAAATCGCGCTGGCGGATAGCGTCTTGGAGGTCAGCGCTAGCACGAAGACGGGCGCGCCGGCGGTGTTGGCCTTGCGGAAGCGCGGCAGCGTCGGCAGGTCGCTCGGCAAGTCGACCATCGCGGCGTTGATCGCTGCCTGCACGTCGCGCGCGGCCTTGTCGATGTTGCGGCCGATGTCGAACTGGAGCTGGATGCTGGTATTGCCGAGCGTCGAGGTCGAGGTGATCTGGTTGATGCCCGAGATCTCGCCGAGCCGCCGCTCCAGGGGTGAAGCCACCGTGGCCGCCATCACCGACGGGTCGGCGCCGGGCCGGCTGGCCGAGACGAAGATGGCGGGAAAGTCGACGTTCGGGACCGAGGCGACGGGAAGGAAATCGTAGGCGACCACACCCAGCAGGAACAACCCGATCGACAGCAGCGTGGTGGCAACCGGGCGGCGGATGAAGGGCTCCGAGATCGATGCCATCACTGCATCCCCTCGGTCGCGCCCGCGACCGGTGGTCCGCCGGATTCGGCGGGCGGCAGCGCCTGCTCGAGGCGGCGGTTGATGCGGTCGAGCGCGAGGTAGATCACGGGCGTGGTGTAGAGCGTCAGCAATTGGCTGAGCAGCAGGCCGCCGATGATGGAGATGCCGAGCGGAAAGCGCAGCTCGGCGCCGGTGCCGCTCTCGATCGCCAGCGGCAAGGCGCCGAACAGCGCCGCCAGCGTCGTCATCATGATCGGACGGAAGCGCAACAGGCAGGCCTGCACGATCGCCTCGTTGGGCGACATGCCCTGCCCGCGTTCGGCCTCGAGCGCGAAGTCGATCATCATGATCGCGTTCTTCTTGACGATGCCCATCAGCAGGATGATGCCGATCAGGCCGATCACCGAGAGGTCCTGCCCGCACAGCACCAGCGCCAGGATCGCCCCGACGCCGGCCGAGGGCAGCGTCGACAGGATCGTGATCGGGTGGATGTAGCTCTCATAGAGCACGCCGAGCACGATGTAGATCGTGATCACGGCCGCGAGCAGCAGCCAGGGTTGTCCCGCCAGCGCCTTGGCGAACTCGGCGGCATCGCCGGCATAGACGCCGACGATGCTGTTGGGCATTTCGATCCGGGTCTCGATCGCTTTCACGGCGTCGACGGCATCGCCGAGCGCGGCGCCCGGCGCGAGATTGAAGCTGAGCGACACGGACGGGAATTGCGCCTGGTGCGAGATCGCGAGCGGCGCCGTGGTGCGCTTCAGCGTCGCCACGGCCGACAGCGGCACCTGGGCGTTGGGCGCGCCGGCGGTCGCGCTCGCGGCGCCCGGCAGATAGAGTTTTGAAAGGATCGAGGGATCGCGCTGGTACATCGGCAGCGCCTCCAGCACCACGCGGTACTGGTTGGCCTGGCCGTAGATGGTCGAGATCTGGCGCTGCGCGAAGGCGTCGTTGAGCGTATCGGTGATGCCTTGCAGGCTGACGCCGAGCTGGCCCGCGCGGGTGCGATCGACGTCGAGTTGCGCCCGCAATCCGCCCTCCTGCGCCTCCGAGGAGACGTCGCGGAACAGGGGATCGCGCCGCATCTCCGTAACCAGCTTGCGCGCCCATTCCGACACCAGCGCCGCATCGGTGCCGGTCAGCGTGTACTGGTATTGCGAGCGGCTCGACTGGGTCGAGATCTGCACGTCCTGCACCGGCTGGAAATAGACGGTCATGCCGGGAATGCCCGCCACCCGCTGCTTCAACCGGGTCACGACCACGCTGACATCGTCCCGCCGCTCGCCGCGCGGCTTCAAGGTCATGACGAGACGGCCGACATTGGTGGTCGGATTGACCGAGCCAGCGCCGATCACCGAGACCACGCCGACCACGTCAGGGTCCGCCTTGATGGTGTCGGCGACCTCGCCCTGCCGCTTCTGCATCTCGGCAAACGACACGTCCGGCCCGGCCTCCGTCACCGCCGTGATCGAGGCGGTGTCCTGCAGCGGCAGGAAGCCTTTTGGGGCAACGACGTAGAGGACGAGGGTCGCAATCAGCGTGGCGAAGGTCACGACCAGCGTAGTCCGCTGGTGCTGCAAAACCACCAGCAGCGTCCGGTGATAGGCCTCGACGGTGCGGTCGATGAAGCGGCTGATGGCGGCGAGGCCCGGCACCGCCAGCTCCTCATGAGCATGCTTGAGCAGGCGCGAGCACATCATCGGCGTGAGCGTCAGCGAGACCACGGCCGAGGTCACAACCGCGATCGTCAAGGTCAGCGCGAACTCGCGGAACATGCGCCCGACGAGGCCGGACATGAACAGCAGCGGGATGAACACCGCGATCAGCGACACCGTCAGCGAGATCACGGTGAAGCCGATCTCCCTGGCGCCCTTCAGCGAGGCCTCCATCGGCCCGTCGCCATTCTCCATGTGGCGGACGATATTCTCGATCATGACGATGGCGTCGTCGACCACGAAGCCGGTGCCGATCGTGAGCGCCATAAGCGACAAATTGTCGAGGCTGAAGCCGGCGAAATACATGATGCCGAAGCTGGTGATCAGCGACAGCGGCAGCGCCACGCCGGCGATCAGGGTCGCCCGCAGCGAGCGCAGGAACAGCAGCACCACCAGCGTCACCAGCACGACACTGAGGACCAGCGTGAACTGCACGTCGTGGACCGAGGCGCGGATGGTCACGGTGCGATCGGACACGATGGTGAGGTTCACACCGGCCGGGATCGCGCGCTGCACTTTGGGGATTTCGGCGCGGATCTGGCTGACGACGTCGATCACGTTGGCACCGGGCTGGCGCTGGATGTCGATTATGACGGTGGGCGTGCCCTGGTACCAGCCGCCGGTGCGGTCGTTCTCGAGGCCATCGACGATCTGCGCGACGTCGGCGATGGTGACCGGCGAGCCGTTGCGGTAGGCGATGATGACGGGCTTGTAGGCGTCGGCGGCGGCGATCTGGTCGTTGGCCGCGATGATGTAGGATTGCTGCGCGCCGTCGAGCGAGCCTTTCGGCCCGGAGACGTTGGCATTGGCGATTGCGGTGCGCAGATCTTCCATGGCGATGCCGTAGGCGGCAAGCCGCGCCAGATCGGCCTGGATGCGCACGGCCGGTTTCAGCCCGCCGAGCACCGAGACCCGTCCGACGCCGGAGATCTGGCTCAGCCGTTGCGCCAGAAGCGTGTCGGCGATGTCGCTCATCGCCCGCAGCGAGATGGTGTCGGAGCGCAGCGCCAGCGTCATGACAGGCGCGTCCGCGGGGTTCACCTTGGCGTAGGTCGGCGGATACGGCAGCGTCTTGGGCAGCACGCCCGCCGCGGCGTTGATCGCGGCCTGCACGTCCTGGGTCGCACCGTCGATGTCGCGGTTGAGATCGAACTGCAGCGAGATCTGGCTGACGCCGAACGAGCTGGTCGAGTTCATCGCCGACAGCGACGGGATCTGCCCGAGCTGCCGCTCCAAGGGCGCCGTGATCAGCGAGGCGATCACGTCGGGGCTCGCGCCCGGAAGCTGCGTCGTCACCTGCACGGTCGGGAAATCGACCTGCGGCAGCGCCGAGACCGGCAGCGCGAAATAGCCCAGCAGCCCGCCGATCAGCAGCGCGATGCCGAGCAGCGAGGTCGCGATCGGACGGCGGATGAAGGGTTCGGAGACACCCATGGGATCTGCCTGCCGCTTCAAGCGGCTGTTGTCGGGATCATGGCTGCTTGGCTCCACTTCCCGATGCCCCCGGACCTGGAGCCGGCCCGGTCTGTCCTTTTTGGTCGCCTTCGCTGCTCTTGCGCTTGGCGCGGAACTCGCCGTCCTTACCCTGTCCGTCCTTCTGGTGCTCCTTCTGCCCTTCCTTGGCACCATCCTTCTTCTGGGCGTCGGGCCCGCGCGAGCGCTTGCGCGGGGCAAGATCAGCCGACGGGGTCTGGTCGTCGCGGCCGACGGTCACCTTGGAGCCGTCGGACAGATTGGCAAAGCCCGTGGTGACGACCCTGTCGGTCGCCGACAGGCCGCTGGCGATCACGGCGTCATGCTCGTTCTGCTGGGTCACCGTCACAGGCTTGGCCGAGACGATATTGTCATCGCCGATGACATAGCTGAACGTTCCGATCGGGCCGCGCTGCACGGCTGATGTCGGCACCACCAGCGCCTGCATCAGCGTCTCGACCTTGAGACGGACATTGACGAACTGGCCCGGCCAGAGCTGGTAGTTGGCGTTGGGAAATTCCGCCTTGAGCTTGAGCGTGCCGGTGGTCTGGTCGACCTGGTTGTCGATGCCGGTGAGCTTGCCGGTATCGATCACGGTGATGCCATCATTGCCGAACACGTCGACCGCGAGCGTGCCCTTGGCGGCCGCGGCGTTGACGCGCATGATCTGTTGCTGCGGCAGGCTGAACCACACCGCGATCGGCTGCAATTGCGTGATCACCACGAGGCCCGTGGTGTCGGAGGCGTGGATGATGTTGCCCTGATCGACCTGGCGCAGGCCGGCTCGCCCCGAGAGCGGCGCCACGATCTTGGTGTAGCTCAGCGTCGCCGCCGCGTTGTCGATCGCAGCCTGGTCGGCCTTGACCAGCGCCTCGGTCTGCGCGACCAGCGCGCGCTGGGTGTCGGCCTGCTGCTTGGAGCCGGCGTTGGAGGCAGCGAGCTGCTCGTACCGTGTCAGGTCGATGCGCTGGTTGGCGAGCTGGGCCTGGTCCTGCGCCTTCTTGGCGACCGCCTGGTCGTAGGTGGCCTGATAGAGCGCAGGATCGATTTCGCCGAGCACGTCGCCCTTCTTGACGTCCTGGCCCTCGGTGAAGTTCACGGCGATCAGCTTGCCGTCGACCTGCGAGCGCACGGTCACGGTGTTGAGCGCGCGGATCGCGCCGACGCCGTCGAGATAGACCGGAACGTCCTGAACGCGGGGCGTGGCCGCGAGCACGGGCACCGGCAGATCGAGCCTCTGGTTGTTGCGGTTGTTGGCCTGCTGCTGATGCGTGGCAGTCCAGCCGAGATAGAACAGGCCGCCGAGGATCGCGAGCGTGATCAGGGTCATGATGAAGCCGCGGCCGAGCGACTTCTTCGCCGTCCCCTCCTTCGCGTCCTGCTTCGTATCCGGCTTAAAGAGCATTGACCGGTTTCTCCATTCGCGGCTCCCAGCCGCCGCCGAGCGCCTGATACAGGCTGACGATGGCGAGCAAGCGGGCCAGTTGCGCCTGTGACAGCGCGTCTTCCGCCTGGAACAGGGTCAGTTGGGTGTTGAGCACGGTCACGATGTCGGCGGTGCCGGCGCGCAATTGCTGCTCGGAGAGATCGAAGGCGCGGCGCGAGGCGACGACCACGTCGCGCTGCAATTGCAGCTTGATCGTGGTCTGCTTGATCGAGAACAGCGCATTGTCGACGTCGGCAAACGACTGGATAATGGTCTTGCGGTAGGTCTGGAGCAATTCGTCCTGCCGCGCCTTGGCGAACTCGAAATTGCCGAGGATCTTGCCGCCGTCGAAGATCGGCTGCGTGGCGCTGCCGACGAGCTGGAAGAAGGCCGCATGGGGCTGGAACAGCGAGACCAAGGCCGAACTCTGATAGCCGCCATTGCCGGTGAGCTGGATGGTCGGAAAGAACTGAGCACGGGCATTGCCGATATTCGCCGTCGCCGAGGCGAGCTGCGCCTCCTGCCGGCGGATGTCGGGCCGCTGCGTCAGGAGCTCCGACGGCAGGCCGGGCGTCACGCGCGGGATTGCGATCCGGTCCAGCGAGCCGCCGAGCACGCGCACGCTCTCCGGCGGGCGCGAGACCAGGACGGCGAGTGCGTTGACGTTCTGGTCGAGCGTCTGGCGCAGCGGCGGCACCAGGGCCTTCTGGTTGGCAAGCACACTCTCCTGCTGGGCGACGTCGAGATCGGTGCCGGTGCCGGCCTTGCGCCGCTCCCTGACCGCATCGAGGATGCGCTGCGCGCTCGCAATGTTGCGCTGTGAGGTCCTGATGCGATCCTGCGAGGCCAGCACCTGGAAATAGGCATTGGCGACGGCCGCCAGCGTCGTTAGCGCGACCGTGTCGCGATCGAAGCGGTTGGCGTTCGCGGTCTCCTCCGCTGTCTGCAGCGCGTCGCGATTCTGGCCCCAGAAGTCGAGCTGGTAGCTCGCGCTCAGCGATGCCGAGTAATTGACGACCTCGCGCCCGCCGATGGAGAGGCCGGACGCGCTGGAGCCCGAAGTGCGCGAATAGGTTTCCGATCCGCCTGTCGACACGCTCGGCAGCAGCGCCGCACCCGCCTGCCGCGCCTGGGCGTCGGCCTGGACGATGCGCGCAACGGCGGCGGCGATGTCGAGGTTCACGGTCTGCGCCTCCTCCATCAGCTGCGTCAGCTCCGCGGAGCGGAAGCCGCGCCACCAATCCAGTGACGGCGGCGCATCACCCTTGCCCGCATATTTGTACTGCGTGGGTACGTCGAGGGCGGGATCCGGAAGGTCCTGGGTCAGCACGCAAGCACCCGAGCCGGCGGCAAGGCACAACACCGCAATCCAGCGCGCCGCGCGCAGCGTCCGGGATGCAGAACCTTCAGACCGCCGCATGGCGATCGCAGGAACATCCTCTGTCACATCCATCCCCCGCCGGGCAGATCGAACCGCCGCGCAGCCGGATTAGCCGATTCGCGGCGGGACAGTCGGGGGGCTTTGGACAACTCGTTCACAGCGGCGGTGCTTTCTGCGGAACCTCGAAAATCATACTAGCCGTGCGCTGACCAGCGGGACAGTCCCGCAGTTGCGAGATGGCCACGCCAATCAGGTGCGATCGAGCCGATCTGAATTCGAAAGGTGACTGTCTCGCAGGGATTTCTCTCATTCTGAAACATTGGGATACGCGATCAAGCTTACCAAGATTTCATGTGTTATTGCTGCCACAGTGGCATCTGAGCCTTTCCATCCGACCGCACCAGCCCCCGCGGCGTCGGTTCAGTCGTGCGCTCCGGCCGCTCCATCTCGCCTGGCCTTCAATTCCCGAAAGGGAGCCATCCCTCGTGCAGATATGATTTCGGCCATCCAGACCATCCACGTCCCTCGGGTTTCGGCTCATCGCACCCTTGGAAAAAAGCGGTCGTGAAGCGGCTGGTGGCGACCGTCATCCTCCGTGCTCTGGCGGAGTTCAGCCATTTCCTCCTATCGATATCTCGCCGCGTGGCCGAACACATCATCGCCGGCCTCGCCTCTCGATAATATCGCTGTTTGGACAGGCGTTTCAGCCGGTTTCGCCGCAGCGCAAAAGCCTTCCCCTTTGGCCTCCCAAGCACTAGGTTCTGGCCGACCAGATCAACCCCCTTGGTAGCGATTTCCCCGACATGACCATTCGAAATGACGTTGTCGAAGCCATCGGCAACACCCCGCTGATCAAGCTGAAGCGCGCCTCGGAACTGACCGGCTGCACCATTCTCGGCAAGGCCGAGTTCATGAATCCCGGCCAGTCGGTCAAGGATCGCGCCGGCAAATGGATGATCCTGGAGGCCGAGAAGCGCGGCGAGCTCAAGCCCGGTGGTCTGGTGGTGGAAGCGACCGCCGGCAATACCGGCATTGGCCTTGCGGTCGTCGCGAGCGCCCGCGGCTACCGCACCCTGATCGTGATCCCGGAGACGCAGAGCCAGGAGAAGAAGGATTTCCTGAAGCTGTGCGGCGCCGAGCTGATCGAGGTGCCGGCCCTGCCCTACGCCAATCCCAACAACTACCAGCATGTCGGTCGCCGTCTTGCTGACGAGCTGCGCAAGACCGAGCCGAACGGCGTGCTGTTCGCCGATCAGTGGAACAACCTCGACAATGCCAAGGCGCATTACGAGTCCACGGGCCCCGAAATCTGGGAGCAGAGCGGCGGTAAGGTCGACGGCTTCGTCTGCTCGGTCGGCAGCGGGGGCACGCTGGCTGGTGTCAGCCGTTACTTGAAAGAGAAGAACAAGAACGTGCGGATCGCATGCGCCGATCCGCACGGCGCCGGCATGTATGAATACTTCAGGACCGGCGATCCCAAGGCGACGCCGGGTGGCTCGATCACCGAGGGCATCGGCCTCAACCGGGCGACCGCCATCGTGGAGACCGCGAAGGTCGATGATGCCTATCTCATTCCCGATGCCGAAGCCGTCGGCGTGATCTACGAGCTGCTGCAGCACGAGGGCCTGTGCCTCGGCGGCTCGACCGGTGTCAACATCGTGGGCGCAATACGCCTCGCCAAGCAGCTCGGGCCCGGCAAGACCATCGTCACCGTGCTGTGCGATTCCGGCAGCCGTTATCAGTCGAAGCTGTTCAACGCGGACTTCATGCGCGCCAAGAACCTGCCGGTGCCGGAATGGTTGGAGAAGCGCAGCAACATCAAGCCACCCTTCGTGTGATCGTCACGCGCCCCCTCGGGTCGGGGACGCGGGTCCACAACGTCAGCGCCGTTCGGCCGGTTTACGCGACCTCGCCGCGTTCCGAGGCCGCGGCACAATAGTCGCGCCAGAACTGGCGGTAGCCCTCCTCGACCCTGCGCGTGTAGATCGCGACATTGCCGGCCGCCGAGGCTGCGATCTGAGCCGGCAGGCCCGCGCGCAATTTCGCGAGATACTCGGGCTGCGAGGCAAATTTGCGGGCGATCTCGACATAGCCGTCGTCATCCTCGGCGACCCAGTCGTCAAGCCCGACCGCCGCCACGATGGCACCGCCGGCGCGCGAGGAGGCGCCGTGGCCGAGCTTGGCCACGACTGGAACGCCCGCATAAAGGGATTCCCAGGTGCTGACGCCGCCATTCTGCGGAAATGGATCGAGCGAAATATCGACTCTCGCGAAGGCCTGAAGATGTTCCGCGCGCGCTGACGAGCCCAGGCAGGTGATGTTCTCTTCTGGGATGCCCTGGTTCACGAGTCGCGCAAGAAGGCCATCGCGCACCATGGGATCGTCAAGCAGCGTATGTTTGATGATGATCTTCGATCCGACCACCTCGCGCATCACTTTCGACCACACGCGGATCGCCTCGTCCGAGATCTTGTTGACGCGGTTGAACACGCCGAAAGTCACATGGCCGTTGCGGAGCATGGGAAGCTCCGAAGCAGGCACATCCAGGATCGGATCGATCGTGATCAGGCACGGCAGATCGTAGACCTTTTCGGCCAGCAGATGACGGGCCGATTCCGGAATGAAGATCGGATCGGCGAGCACGTAGTCCATGGTCTGAAGGCCCGTGCCCGTCGCGTGTCCAAAGCCCGTGACCTGAATCGGGGCCGGCTTGCGGGCGAAGACCGGAAGCCTGTTGCCGGTCGTATGCCCGGACACGTCGATCAGGATATCGACCTTGTCGGCCTCGATACGATCGGCCAGCTCATCGTCCGAAAGCTGCGCGGCGTCGACCCAGACGTCCGCCAACGACTTGAACTTGGCTGTCATCTCATCTCGTACCGGCGAGCACGAATAGCAGACGATCTCGAACTTGGCGTGATCATGGTGGCGCAGCACCGGTAAGAGGCCAAACGCCGCCGAGTGGTACCAGAACTCGGCCGCGACATACCCGACCACGATCCGCCTGCCGGGATCGAGCTGCCGGGGTGCAAGCTTCCTCTGTGGCAATCTGGCGCCGATCGCATCCCACCAGGATTTGCGCGCGGCCTGCTGGACCGCGAAATCGGCCTCGGAGAGAAAGTCGAGAAAGTAGATCTTCCGCGCGATCAAGTCCGGCTGGTCCGGCGCAATTGCCAGAGCGGCGTCGAGATGTTCGATGGCGGCTGCGATCTCTCCCTGGTTGGCAAAGCAGGAGCTCAGCAGCGCCAGGGCGATCGCCGAGCGCGGATTTTCCTCGAGCAACGCCGTGCAGGCCAGGATCGCCTGCGCCGTATTCCCCACGCTCAACGAGACTTCGGCCTTCCCCCGCAAAGCCACTTCGAGCTTCGGTGAAAGCGCCAGTGCCGCGTCAAAATCCGCAGCTGCCTGTTCGGGCCGCGACAGCGCGAAATTGAGCCGTCCGCGGTGCGCGAGGAGCTTTGCCGAACCTGGCCTGATCGCGAACGCCGCTGCGAGCGCGGCTTCCGCCTCGTCGTAATGCTTGAGCTCGATCCCGACCACGCCCTTGCCGATGAGGGCTTCGGCGTGACGCGGCTGAAACAACAGCGCGCGCTCGAAACTCTGTCTGGCGCGGTCAAATCGGCCCAGCGCCAGCTCGGCCAGACCCCGATTGCAGAGCGCATCGGGGTAGTCGGGCTTCAAGGCGATGGCGCGGTCATACAGTTCGATGGCTTGTTCCGGCAGGTTCATCTGGAGCAAGGCGTTGCCGAGGCCGGCCAGGGCCGGCGGAAAATTCGGCTTCAGCGCGATCGCCCTTTCCTGACACGCGCGGGCGGCCTCAAATTTCTGAAGGGACAGGTGGACAGCGGCGAGATTGTGATGCGCCTCGTGCGAACGCGGATCGATTGCGATCGCGCGCTCAAGCAGTTGTTGCGCCTCCTCCAGGCGCCCGCCCTGTTGCACGCTCAGGCCGAGCAAATGCGTGGCGTCAAAATGATCCGGAACGGCTTGCACGATCTGGCGACAAAGCGCCTCGCTCTCCGCATATCTGCCCTGGCCATAAGCGCTCGCCGCGGCGGGGATGATGGCGTCGGCCTGCTTCTTCAATTTCTTCTGCAACCGCGCATTCTGGAATGCGCGCGCGCCGGCGCTGCTCTGCAAGATGTCTCTCCGGAAGATGGCCCGCGGCGAGTCTAACTGATTCGCGTTCCGGGCCGGCCGGTCGGCGGGACTGGAAATCCTTCCGGGCTATTCCGGGGCTCGCTGCAGGATCCGGCTCAGGAACCGCCAGGTGCGTCTGCCCCGCTTGCCGCAGCCTCGTCGCTCTCCGCGGCGGCGGTACAATAGTCGCGCCAGAACTGACGATAACCCGCTTCGAGCTCGCGCGTGTAGATCTCGACATTACCGGCGGGCGAGGCTGCGATCCGAGCCGGCAATCCCGCGCGCAACTTCGCCAGATGCTCGGGCTGCGACGCAAATCTGCGGGCGATCTCGACATAGCCGTCGTCATCCTCGGCGACCCAGTCGCCGAGACCGACGGCGGCCACGATGGAGGCGCCGGCACGCGAAGAGGCTCCAATGCCGAGCTTGGCGACGACGGGAACGCCCTTGTAGAGGGATTCCCAGGTGCTGATGCCGCCATTCTGCGGGAACGTGTCGAGCGAAATATCGATCTTGTCGAAGGCCATCAGGTGGTCGTCGCGCGAGGTGGTGCCGAGGCAGGTGATGTCCTCCTCCGCAATGCCCTGCGCGATGAAGCGTGCGATCAGGCTATCGCGCAGCAGGGCATCATCGAGCAAACCATGCTTGAGGATGATCTTCGATCCCGGCACCTCCCGCATGATGCGCGACCACACACGAATCGCATCATCCGAAATCTTGTAGATGCGGTTGAACACGCCGAAGGTGACGTAGCCGTTGCGGAGCATCGGCAGCTCGGAGGGCTGCAGATTAGTGACTGGCTCCATCGTGATCAGGCACGGCAGATCGTAGATCTTTTCCGGAAACAAATGCCGAGCCGATGGCGGAATGAAGATGGGATCCGCGAGCACATAGTCCATGGTCGGCATGCCCGTGCCCGTCGCGTGTCCGAATCCCGTGGCCTGGATCGGAGCCGGCTTCCGCGCGAAGGCCTGCAGCCTGTTGCCGGTCGTGTGGCCGGAAACGTCGATCAGAATGTCGACGTTGTCGGCCTGAATACGATCGGCGAGCTCGTCGTCCGACATCTGCCAGGCGTCGACCCAGACGTCCGCCATTGACTTGAACTTGGCGGTGTACTCGTCCGCTCCCGGCCAGGAATAATAGCAGATGATCTCAAACTTGGCGTGATCGTGGTTGCGCAGCACGGGCAGCAGGGTAAGTCCCGCCGAATGCTGCCGGAATTCGGCGGCGACGTAGCCGACCACGATCCGCTTGTCCGGATCGAGCGGCCGCTTCGGCAGCGTCCTTCGCGGTATCTTCGAGCCGATCGCATCCCACCAGGACTTGCGCACCGCCTGCTGGACCGCGAAATCGGCGTCCGCGAGGTAGTCCAGCAAGAAGATCTTGCCCCTGATCGCGTCTCCATAATCCGGTCGGAGCGCAAGCGCGCGATCGAGATATTGGATCGCGGAGTCCATGTCTCCCTGGTTGGAATAGGCGAAGCCCAGCAGCGCCAACCCCATCTCGGAGCGCGGATTTCGCTCGATCAAGGTCGTCGCCGCCGCCATCGCCTGCGCGGTCCGTCCCATGACGAGGCAGACCTGCGCCTTGCCCCGAAGGGCCAGCTCGAGCTTGGGCGAAATCGCAAGCGCCGCATCGAAGTCCGCAAGCGCGGGCTCCAGGCGCTGCAGCTCGTAACTGAGCCGCCCGCGCTGGGCCAGGATCCTCGGCGCGCCGGGCTTGATCGCGAGCGCCATGGCGAGCTTGGCTGCCGCCTCCTCGTGGTGCCGCAGTTCCATGCTGACCATGCCGCTGCCGACGATGGCCTCCGCGTGACGCGGCTGAAACAGCAGGGCCCGATCGAAACTCTCCTTGGCGCGCATGATCTGCCCAAGCACGATCTCGACCATGCCGCGATTGCAGAGTGCGTCGGCATAATCCGGTTTGATCTTGATGGCGCGCTCGTGCAGCTCGAGCGCCTGTTCGTATAGCCCGAGATGCATCAGCGTGTTGCCAAGATTGGTCAGCGCAACCGCGAAATTGGGCTTCAGCGCGATCGCCCTCTCCTGGCATCGCCGCGCCTCCTCGTAATTGCCGAGGTCGAAATGCACGGTTGCGAGGTTGTTATGGGCATCGTGCAGGCGCGGATCGAGCGCAATCACGCGCTCCAGCAGCTCTTTCGCCTCCTCGAGGCGCCGGCCGTCATGGGCGCACATGCCGAGCAGATGCACAGCGTCGACGTGATCCGGAAGGGCTTTCAGGATTTCGCGGCACAGCGCCTCGGTCTCGGCATAGCGGCCCTGGCCATAGGCGTTCGCCGCAGCGGCGATGACGGCGTCGGCCTGCTTCATCAACTTCTTCTGCAATCGCGCATTCTGGAATGCGCGCGCGCCGCCGCCGCTGTTCTGCAAGGTGTCTCTCCGGAGGATGCCCTGACCCGGAGTCTAACTGATTCGCAGCCCTGGCCGGCTCGTCAGCAGACCGGCATCGCCTCCGGGATTTCCCGGGGCTCAGCTCTGGCTCGCCACCTCGCCGCCTTCCGAGGCGCCGGCACAATGATCCTGCCAGAACCGGCGATAGGCCGCCTCGACCTCACGCGTATAGAGTTCGACGTTGCCGGCAGGCGAGGCTGCGATCCGAGCCGGCAGTTCCGCCCGCAACGTCGCCAGATGAGCGGGCTGCGCCGCATATTTGCACGCGATCGCGGCGTAGCCGTCGTCATCCTCGGCGACCCAGTCGTCGAGGCCGACGGCCGCCACGATCGAGCCGCCGGCGCGCGACGAAGAGCCGTTGCCGAGCTTGGCGACGACCGGAACACCTGCATAGAGAGATTCCCAGGTGCTGATGCCGCCATTTTGCGGGAAGGTATCGAGGGAGATGTCGACTTGCGCGAAGGCCAGCAGATGCTCGTGGCGCGTGGTCGAGCCCAGGCAGGTGATGTTCTCTTCGGCAATGCCCTGGGCCACGAACCGCGCGATCAGGCCGTCGCGCAGCAAGGGATCGTCGAGCAGCCCGTGCTTGATGATGATCTTCGAACCCGCCGCCTCGCGCATCACTTTTGACCACACCCGGATCGCCTCATCCGAGATCTTGTAGATGCGGTTGAACACACCGAAGGTCACATGGCCGTTCCGGAGCATGGGAAGCTCCGAGGGCGGCACGTCCAGGATGGGATCGATCGTGATCAGGCAGGGCAGATCATGGACCTTCTCGACCAGCAAATGGCGCGCCGAGTGCGGAATGAAGATTGGATCGGCGAGCACGTAATCCATGGTCTGAAGGCCCGTGCCCGTGGCGTGTCCGAAACCCGTGACCTGTATCGGGGCCGGCTTGCGGGCAAATACGGGGAGCCTGTTGCCAGCCGTATGCCCGGACACGTCGATCAGGATATCGATCTTGTCCGCCTGGATGCGATCGAGGAGCTCGTCGTCCGAAAGCTGCGCGGCATCGACCCAGACGTCCGCGAGGGGCTTGAACCTCTCGGTGATCTCATCCTGCAGCGGCCAGCAGGAATAGCAGACGATCTCGAACCTGGCGTGATCATGATGGCGCAGCACCGGCAACAGCGCGAACGCTGCCGAGTGGTTCCTGAATTCCGAGGCGACATAGCCGACGACGATCCGCCTGTCCGGATCGAGCTCCCGGGGCCGCAGTGTCCGTTGCGGCAGTCGGGCGCCGATCGCATCCCACCAGGATTTTCGCGCCGCCTGCTGGACCGCGAAATCGGCCTCCGGCAGATAATCCAGGATGAATATCTTGCGTGCGATCGCATCCACATAATCCGGAGAGATCTCGAGCGCCGCGTCGAGATGCTCGAGTGCCGTCGCGACGTCTCCCTGGTTCGCATAGCAGGCGCCGAGAAGCACGATTGCGTAATCGGACCGCGGATTGTCCTCGAGCAGGATCTTGACGGCCGCGATCGCCTGCGTCGTGTTCCCCAAGAGAAGGTTGACTTGCGCCTTGCCGCGCAGCGCGAGCTCGAGCCGCGGCGATTGCGCCAGTGCCGCATCGAAGTCCGCCGCCGCCTGCTCCAGCCGGTGCAGATCGAAATTGAGCCGTCCGCGCTGGGCCAGAATCCGCGGTGAACCCGGCTTGATCGCGAGCCCTGCCGCGAGGGCGGCTTCCGCCTCCTCATAATGCCGGAGCTCGATGCACACCATGCCCTTGCCCGCGATCGCTTCCGCATGACGCGGCTGAAACGACAGGGCGCGATCGAAACTCTCCTTGGCGCGCTCGGACCGGCCGATCAACAGCTCTGCCATGCCGCGGTTGCAAAATGCATCGGCATAGTCGGGCCGCAGCCCGATCGCGCGTTCGTGCAGCCCGATCGCCTGTTCGCCGAGGCCGACATTCAGGAGCGTATTGCCGAGATTGGTCAGGGTGATCGGACAATTCGGCTTCAACGCAATGGCCTTCTCCTGCCATGCGCGGGCGTCCTGAAATTTCTGGAGATCGAAATACACGGCGCCGAGATTGCCATGGGCATCGGGCGAGCGCGGATCGAGCGCAACCGCGCGTTCGAACAGTCGTTGCGCCTCCTCCAGCCGCCCGCCCTCATACGCGCGCAGGCCGAGCAGGTGCGTGGCGTGGAAATGATCCGGAACCTCCTCCACAATGCCCCGGCAGAGCGTCTCGGCCTCGGCAAATCGGCCCTGCCGCAGCGCCTCGACCGCGAGCGACATGACGGCGTCCGCCTGCTTCCTCAACTTCTTTTGCAATCGCGCATTCTGGAATGCGCGCGCGCCGACACTGCTCTGCAAGGTCTCTCTCCGGAAGATGGCCCGGAAAGAGGCACAGCTGATTCGGATGGTGCCAGGCTGGCGGGTCAGTCAGGCCGGCGCGGGCTCCGGATGGCGAGTGCTCAGCGCAGGATCTGGCTCAGGAACAGCTTCGTGCGGGCGTGCTGGGGCGCCGCAAAGAACTCGTTCGGCGTGTTGGCCTCGATGATCTGGCCGGCGTCCATGAAGACCACGCGGTTGGCGACCTCGCGGGCAAAGCCCATTTCGTGGGTGACGACCAGCATGGTCATGCCTTCCTCGGCGAGGTCCACCATGGTGTCCAGCACCTCCTTGACCATCTCGGGGTCGAGCGCCGAGGTCGGCTCGTCGAACAGCATGACCTTCGGGTTCATGGTCAGGGCCCGCGCGATCGCGACGCGCTGCTGCTGGCCGCCGGACATCTGACCCGGAAACTTGTTGGCCTGATGCGGGATCTTGACCCGCTCCAGGAACTTCATCGCGTTGATCTCGGCGTCCTTCTTCGGGATGTTGCGCACCCAGATCGGCGCCAGCGTGCAATTCTCCAGCACGGTCAGATGCGGGAACAGGTTGAAGCTCTGGAACACCATGCCGACTTCCCGGCGCACCGCGTCGATGTGCTTGAGGTTGGGGCCGAGCGCGATGCCGTCGACGACGATCTCGCCCTCCTGGAATTCCTCCAGCGCGTTGATGCAGCGGATCAGGGTCGACTTGCCGGAGCCCGAGGGTCCGCAGATCACGATGCGCTCGCCCTTCTCGACCGCGAGGTCGATGTCGCGCAGCACGTGAAAGTCGCCGTACCATTTGTTGAGGCCGGAAATCTTGACGATGGGGTCGGACATGGTGACCTCGATCAGTTGCGACGGTGGGCGTTGAGGCGGTGCTCGACGAACAGCGAGTAGCGCGACATTCCAAAGCAGAAGATGAAGTAGATGATCCCGGCGAAGGCGAAGCCGGTGAACGCGGTCGAAGGCGTTGACCATTTCGGGTCCGAGAACGAGGCCCTGAGCGAGCCGAGCAGATCGAACAGCGCCACGATCGAGACTAGCGAGGTGTCCTTGAACAGCGAGATGAAGCTGTTGACGAGGTTCGGAATGACGTGACGCAGCGCCTGCGGCAGCACGATCAGCGAGGTCGTCTTCCACCAGGACAAGCCGAGGGCCGCGGCGGCCTCGCCCTGCCCGCGCGGGATCGCAGCGAGCCCGCCGCGGACGTTCTCGGCCTGATAGGCGCCCGTGAACAGCGCGATGCCGATCAGCGCGCGGACGAGGCCGTCGACGGTGAAATTGCCGGGCAGGAACAGCGGCAGCATGTAGGTGGCGAAGAACAGCACGGTGATCAGCGGCACGCCGCGCCAGAACTCGATGAAGGCGATCGAGAAGATCCGGATCAGCGGGATGGTGGAGCGGCGGCCGAGCGCCAGCGCGATGCCGATCGGCAGCGAGGTGACGATGCCGGTGACGGAGACCACCAGCGTCACCAGGAGGCCGCCCCACAAATTCGTCGTCACGACCGGCAGTCCACCGCGATCGAGCCCCATCAGCTTGATCACGATAGCGATGGCACCGAAGGCAACGATGCTCGAGGCCAGAGCGCGCCAGCCGGTGCGCAAGCCGCCGCCGAGACCGAAGGCGATCAACGACACGACCGCGGTGGTGACGGCGAAATCGGCCCAGATCGACTGACCCGCGCCCTGGATCTGATCGCGCAGCCAGGTCAGCGGAAGGATCAGCCAGGAGATCGCCGTGCCGACCAGCACGATAAAATTCCCGACCAACCACAACAACGGCGCGGCGGCGGATGTCTTGCTGAGACCGAGCACGGCCTGCCCGGCGCCGATGATGCTGTCGTCGAACAATTCCAGCAGGCCGGCGGTCCAGCTGAGACCAAAGCCCTTGATGCCGCCACCGTGCAGCAGAAAGAACGCGACCACAGGAAATGCGAAGAAGAACAGACTGGCGTTGAGCCCCTTCGCCGGCAGACGCGGCACGAGCAGCGGCACCAGCAGGGCCACCGCAAGAATGAAGGTGAGGTTGACCCGCCAGCGCTCGGCCTCGGGATAAAAACCGTAGATCAATTGCGGCAGCTTGGCCTGGATGTAGGGCCAGCAGGCGCCGACCGCAAAGCCGGCGTTCTCCGCGAGGCATGCCGTGCGGTCCTTGCCGCTCCAGACCGCATCGACCATCAGGAACCTGACCGAGGGAACGATGGTGAACCACAACAGCAAGGCGCCAACGATCGTGAGCAGGATGTTGGTCGGCGAGTTGAACAGGCGCGTGCGCATCAGCCCGACAAAGCCCGTGGTCTTCACAGGCGCGGGACGTTCGGTGAGCAGGTCCCGGCGGACGAAGCTGCTCGAGGCGATATCGCTCATGCGCCCAGACTCCGGCTGACGCGCCACCCGTAGACGCTCATGATCGCGCTGGTGAGCAGCGAGATCAGGAGATAGATGCCCATGGTCATCGCGATGATCTCGATCGCCTGCCCGGTCTGGCTCAGCGACGTGCCGGCGAACACCGAGACGAGGTCAGGATAGCCGATCGCGACCGCCAGCGACGAGTTCTTGGTGAGATTGAGGTACTGGTTGGTCAGCGGCGGCACGATGACGCGCATGGCCTGAGGCACGACGACCAGCCGGAGCGTGGTGCCGCGGCTGAGGCCGAGCGAGGCCCCCGCCTCCATCTGCCCCTTGTGGACCGACAGGATTCCGGCGCGCACGATCTCGGCGATGAAGGCGGCGGTATAGGTCGACAGCGCCAGCGTCAGCGCCACGAACTCCGGAATGATCCGCGATCCGCCGGCGAAATTGAAGCCCTTCAGCTGCGGCAGCTCGAAGGTAAAGGGCAGACCGAACACCAATATCGTGGCGAGCGGCAGCCCGAACAGCAGGCCAAGCACAGTGGGCCAGATCCGGATCATCCGCCCTTCCTGAAACAGCGCGCGCCGCGCATAGAAGCGCAAGGCCAGGGACGCGACGATACCGAGCGCCAGCATCGCCAGAAATGGCTCCAGGCCGCTTCCGCCGACCGGGCTTGGAATGACGAGGCCCCGATTGCTGATGAAGGCAACGCCGAGCAGCGAGATGCTCTGCCGCGGATTGGGCAAGGCCGCCAGCACCGCGAGGTACCAGAACAGGATCTGGAACAGCAGCGGCAGGTTGCGGATGAGCTCGACATAGATCTCGCCGACGCGGGACAACAGCCAATTGGGTGACAGCCGGCACAGCGCGACGATGAAGCCGATCAAGGTGGCGAAGACGATGCCCACCACCGAGACCACGAGCGTGTTCAGGAGCCCGACCACGAACACGCGCAGGAACGTGTCCGAGCCGGTATAGGAGATCAGGGTCTGGTTGACGTCGAAGCCGGCATTATTCCTGAGGAAGCCGAAGCCGGCGGCAATGTGCTGGTTTTCGAGGTTGGCGCGGGCATTGGAGACGATCTCATAGCCGATCCAGCCCAGGATCGCCGCGAAGGCAAACTGGACGGCAACGCCGTTCCAGCCTGCCTTGCCACCCAGAACGCGCCTGATCTTCAGCGCGATCTGGGGTGGCGGTTTTCGGGCCTCGGTGCTCATGCCGCAGCCAGCGGATCAGGATGATCAGCGGATCGGCGGCGCGTACTGAAGACCGCCCTTGTTCCAGAGATTGTTGAGACCGCGATTGATGGCGAGCGGCGAGCCCGCGCCGACATTGCGATCGAACACCTCGCCGTAATTGCCGACCGCCTTCACGATCCGCACCACCCAGTCCTTGGTCAGGCCGAGCTGTTCGCCGAAATTGCCGTCGGTGCCGAGGACGCGCTTCAACTCGGGATTTTCCAGCTTTGCTTTCTCGTCTACGTTCTTCGAGCTCACGCCAAGCTCTTCGGCGGTGACCATCGCGAACAGCGTCCACTTCACGATGTCGAACCACTGATCGTCGCCGTGGCGCACCATGGGGCCGAGCGGCTCCTTCGAGATGATTTCGGGAAGCACCATGTGGTCGTTGGGATTGGCAAGCTTCAGGCGATTGGCGTACAGGCCCGACTGATCGGTGGTGAAGACGTCGCAGCGTCCGGCCTCATAGGCCTTGACCGTTTCGTCGTTGGTGCCGAACGCGATCACCTCGTACTTCATGTTATTGGCCTTGAAGTAGTCGGCCAGATTCTGCTCGGTGGTAGTGCCGGTCTGCACGCAGACCGAGGCGCTGTTGAGCTCGAGCGCCGAATTCACCTTGAGCGACTTCTTCACCATGAAGCCCTGCCCGTCATAATAGGTCACGCCGGTAAAATTGGCGCCGAGCGAGGTATCACGCGAGATGGTCCAGGTGGTGTTGCGCGAGAGCACGTCGATTTCGCCGGATTGCAGCGCGGTGAAGCGGTCCTTGGCGGACAGCGGCACGTATTTGACCTTGGTCGCATCGTTGAAGATCGCCCCGGCGATCGCCTTGCAGACGTCGACGTCGAGGCCGGTCCAATTGCCCTTGTCGTCGGGCGAGGAGAATCCCGGCAGGCCCTGGCTGACGCCGCAGGACAGCATGCCCCGGTCCTTGACCGTCTTGAGCGTTTGCGCATCGGCGGCCTGGGCGGAGAGGCCGGCGGCGAGAGCAAGGGTGAGAGCCAGGGTTACGCGTTTCATGGGCTTTGGGCCTTTCAAAGTCGTATCAAGGAACGTTGTCTCAGGATCATCCCTGCCAGGGCCAGGCGTATCAAGGCCAGCCCTGCAAGAGTCATGCTGGAAAACCTTGCCGAACACCCGCCGATCCCGAAAGGCCATACCTTAATCCCCGCCGCAGCGCCGGCCGATATGGCTGTGACACAAGGTCCGGTCAGACGATGGATCGAAGGTCGCGGCAGGCCCCTCAACATGCGGCGACTGAATAGCACCTGCGCATCACAGAACGACTGGCGTGCCGGGTCAAGGGGTTGACGGGACTCTTCTGTGTTCTGTTATTAACGACAGCGGCCTTTCGGCCAGCCCGTCAGGCGCCAAGCCCGAGCGGAAACGCGGTTTTGAAAGCAGACGCATGGATTCCTCGCACCCCCAAGAGCAGCAGGCCGAGACCCGGCTGGTCACCTCCGGCCGCGACACCAAGGCGCAGAAGGGGTTCGTCAATCCGCCGGTCTTTCACGGCTCGACCGTGCTCTACCCGACTGCGGAGGACCTGCACGCCCATCGCGGCGAGTTCACGTATGGCCGCCACGGTTCCCCTACCACCAAGGCGTTCCAGGAGACGCTGATGGCGCTGGAGGGACCACAATGCGCCGGCGTCGGCATCGTCCCGTCCGGGCTGTCGGCGATCTCGACCACCCTGCTCTCGGTGCTCAAGGCCGGAGACCATCTCCTGGTCTGCGACAACGTCTATCGGCCCTCGCGCAATTTCTGCAACGGCATGCTCACCCGCCTTGGCGTCGAGACCACCTATTTCGATCCGATGATCGGCGCCGGCATCGACAAGCTGTTCAAGCCCAACACCCGGGCCGTTCTGGTGGAGGCCCCGGGCTCGCAATCGTTCGAGATGCCGGACATTCGCGCCATCGCCGAGGTCACGCATGGGCACGGCGCGCTCGTCATCGACGACAATACCTGGGCGACGCCGCTCTATCACCGCTCGCTCGAACAGGGCGTCGACATCAGCATGCAGGCCGCCACCAAATATATCGGCGGCCATTCCGACATCATGTTCGGCACGATCTCGGCCAACGCCAAGGCGTGGCCGATGGTCACTGAAGGCATCCGCCTGCTCGGCGTCTGCGCCGGACCCGACGACGTCTTCCTGGCGCTGCGCGGCCTGCGCACGCTGTCGGTGCGGCTGGCACAGCATCACCGCTCCGGGCTCGACATGGCGCGTTGGCTCGCTGCTAGACCCGAGGTCGCGCGCGTGCTGCATCCCGGCTTGGAGACCGATCCCGGTCACGCGATCTGGAAGCGGGACTTCACCGGCGCCTCCGGCCTGTTCAGCATCGTGCTGAAGCCGGCCCCGCAGAAGGCCGTCGACACCATGCTCAACACGCTCAAACTGTTCGGCATGGGCTTCTCCTGGGGCGGCTTCGAGAGCCTTGCAATTCCCTTCGACTGCGACGCCTATCGCACCGCGACCAAGTGGTCGCCGGGCGGCCCGACGCTGCGTCTCCACATTGGCCTCGAGAGCGTCGACGACCTCAAGGCCGATCTCGACCGCGGCTTCGCTGCCCTCAAAGCGGCAATGTGAGCCTGCTCACAAGGCATCTCGACCGCGGACGCGCCAACGCGCGCCGCGACGGACGCGCAATGCGCGCCGTGGGAACGTGCAGCTGGCGTAAACGTTAACGCCGACGCGCCAACAAAAGGTTTGAACCTCAAGCATTTGGCGCTAGCCTCACAAATCGACTCCAATCCGGACACGGAGCATGGGAACGTTGGTTCTGCTCGATCTGATGGGCGGCGTTGCGCTGTTGCTGTGGGGCCTGCACATGGTCCACAGCGGGATCTTGCGCGCCTTCGGTCCTGACCTCAGGCGGCTGCTCGGCAAGGCGCTGAGCAACCGCGGCAGCGCTTTCGCCGCCGGCCTCGGCCTCACCGCGCTGCTCCAGAGCAGCACCGCGACCGCCCTGATCACGAGCTCGTTCGCAGCCGAGGGGCTCGTCAGCCTTGCCGCGGCGCTTGCCATCATGCTCGGGGCCAATGTCGGCACGACGCTGATCGTGCAGGTGCTGTCGTTCAACATCGCAGCCGTCGCGCCGGTCCTGTTCGTGCTTGGCCTCGTCGCCTTCCGCTCCGGCCCGCGATCGCGGATCAAGGACATCGGCCGCGTCTGCATCGGCCTTGGCCTGATGCTGCTCTCGCTGCATATCCTGCTCGACACGCTGGCGCCGGCGGAGAACGCACCGGGCGTCCGCATCGTGATGTCGGCCATCACGGGCGATCCCATATTGTGCATCATCATCGCCGCCCTTGTCACCTGGGCCGTGCATTCAAGCGTCGCCAGCGTGCTGCTGATCATGTCGCTGGCCTATTCGCAGTTCATCACGCCCTACGCGGCGCTGGCGCTGGTGCTCGGGGCCAATCTCGGCAGTGCCATCAATCCCGTGTTCGAGGGCGCCAGGCGTGACGATCCCGCGAGCTACCGCCTGCCGGTCGGCAATCTCGTCAACCGCGTGATCGGGATTGCGCTCGTCCTGCCCTTCCTCGGCACGATCGCCGAGCACATGCACGCCTGGCAGCCTGATCTGGCCAAGATGACGGCGGCTTTCCACATCACCTTCAATGTCGGCACGGCCGTCGTCTTCATCGGCCTGCTCGACACCATGTCGCGCCTGTTGACACGCCTTCTGCCGGATCGCGTGCAGGAGGCCGATCCGGCCCGCCCGCGCTATCTCGACGAGACTGCGCTGGAGACGCCATCACTGGCGCTCGCCGACGCCGCTCGCGAGACGTTGCGGATGGGAGATCTCGTCGAGGTCATGCTGCGGAAGGTGATGGCGGCGATGATGACCGGCGACCGTGCGCTGGTCGACCAGGTCTCCAAGATGGACAATTTCGTCGACGGTCTCGACGAGGCCATCAAGCTCTACGTGACCAAGCTGATGCGGGGCAGCCTCGACGAGAGCGAAGGGCGGCGCGCGATGGAGATCATCTCCTTCGCCATCAACCTCGAACATATCGGCGACATCATCGACAAGAGCCTGAGCGAGCTCGCCACCAAGAAGATCAAGCGGCGCTTCCAGTTCTCGGCGGAAGGGGCCGACGAGCTCGCCGCCTTCCACAAGCGCACCATGGACTCGCTGCGGATCGCCTTCGGCGTCTTCATGTCCGGCGACGCCAACGAGGCGCGCAAGCTGCTGGTGGAGAAAACTGCACTGCGCAACACCGAGCTTGCCGCAGTCGAGCGCCACCTCGACCGCCTGCGCGAGGGCCGCCCCGAGACCATCGAGACGACCTCGCTGCATCTGGACGTGCTGCGCGACCTCAGGCGTATCCACTCGCACATCTGCTCGGTCGCCTATCCCGTGCTCGACGCGGCCGGCGTGCCTTATCGCAGGACCGAGGCGGAGACAGCGGCCCTGCCAGCCTCAGGCGCGGCCTCGGTGCTACCGCGTTAGAAGGCCGGGTGGGAATGTCACGACGGACCAATCCGGGAAGTCGACACGACACGAGGTCGAGCGGTCAAACCTGTCGAGCGCGCAGGCACCTGTGTCAGGGCGACGCCTGAGATCGCGAGTATCCCGCCAACGATCAGCTTTGGGCTCAAGCGTTCGTCGAGGAACAGAATGCTTGAAATCAATGCGAACACCGGAAGCAACAGACCGAAGGGCGCGACCCGCACCATCGAGCAACGGGCGATCAGCCAGAACCAAAGGCTAAACCCAACAATTCCTCCGATGAAGATCGTATAGGCGAGCGCCAGCCAGCCCCGTTCGTCCGCCGTGACAAGGCTTGCCATTTGTCCGGATTCCAGCAGCAACGACATCAACACGACCTGCGGGACCGTGAGCAGGGACGACCAGCCGATCAACATCAAGGGATCGAAGGGGCCGTAGCGCTTCGTCAAGACGTTGGACACCGCAAATGCGAAGGCTGCCCCGACCACGAGCAGCAAGGGAAGCGCATTTGCCGTCAGGCCTGGCCCCGCTGCCAACACAACCACCCCGACGAATGCCAGCACCACGCCGGCCGACGTGGCGAGAGACGGCCTCTCCGCGAGCAGTGGCCAGGCGAGCAGGACGGTGAAGGGCGCGGCGAGTTGATATGCGACGGCCGACATGCTTCCCGAGCCGAGCCCGAGACCAACGTAGAAGAGCCCGAAGTTCAATCCGCCAAGGAAAAGCGAAATGGCTGCAACAGGTCCGAGCTGCTGACGCGTGGGCCTTTCGACGAACGGAACGAGCAGCAGCGCGATCGCCAGGAAGCGCAGCGCGAGGAAGAAAAGCGGCGGAAACTCCGCAACGCCCACCTTGATGACCACGAATTGATACCCCCAGAGCAAGGGAACCGCCACCGCGCAGACGATCTGGATGGCAGACATGGCATGTCCTTTCACGACCAAACGGTCCAAATATCGTCACGTCGATGGGCGGAGACGTCCATGGGATACCTACCTGACGAAACGATCGAGAAGAGCGACGACGGTGGCTTCTGATGTCGTCCGCGCCGGTGCCGTCTTGCCGACCACTCGCAGCCCCTCGACGAAACAGACGAGGATCCGGGCGGCACTCGCAGGCTCGACCCTGTCGCCTAACTTGCCCGCAGCCTGCGCGCGGGAAAGTGCATCCGCCACCCTGGCCTCCATCGCCTTGAAAAAGCTCGCAACGCGCCGAGCGACCTCGGCGTCCTGGCCAGCCAGCTCCATGGCTGTAGCCACCAGCAGGCACCCGCGCCGACCATTCATCCCGCTGGTGCGCTCAACGTAGCCGGCAAGGTAGGTCCGCAAGCCCTCGACCGGATCCTTGCGGGAGTCGAATTCGATATCCATCCGCGCCAGGGCATCGGCGATGTAGCGGTCAAGCGCGCGCAGGAAGAGCGAGTGCTTGTCGCCGAAAGCGGCGTAGAGGCTGCCCCGCGACAGTTTCGTCGCGCGAAGAAGGTCCGGCAGCGCCGTGGCGTGGTAGCCACGGGACCAGAACACACCCATCGCGCTTTCGACCGCGGCGTCCACGTCGAAACTTCGGGGCCGCCCACGGGGCAATTGCATGCGGGATCGAGGGCTCATCGCCATATATGAACCAATCGGTCTTAAAATGGCAACCGAATTCGGATCAGTCCAGCGGCGCAGCCGCGGGGAGCCCTGCTCAGCGCTCCAGCGTCTTCGACGCCTTGCCGCGGTTCTTGATGATCAGCATGATGTTGCGGATATAGATGATGGTCGCGAGCGATTGTCCCAGGATGATGACCGGCTCGCGCTTCACGACGCCGTAGACCAGCGTCATCAGTCCGCCGCCCATCGAGCAGAACCAGAACGCCATCGGCACCACGCTGTTGCCGGCGCGCTCGCTCGCGATCCACTGCACCAGGAAGCGCGCGGTGAAGAACAGCTGCGCGACAAGGCCGAACGCCAGCCAGAAATCGAACTTGGCGACGAAGACGTCGTAGAGATAGTTGCTCAGCGCCTGACCGTATTGAATGATCATGCGTTCACCTCAGTCACATCTGGTGTCGGCTTCTTGCGGCGGATCAGCCACCATACGCCGGCGAGATCCATGATGCCGATCCAGAGCCGGTCGAAGAAGCCGTAGTTGGACACGCCGGAATGGCGCGGCCGGTCGATCACGTCGACATAGGCGATGTCGTAGCCTTCACGCCGGACCAGCGCCGGCAGGAAGCGATGCAGCCCGTCGAAATAGGGCATCATCAGGAAGACCTCGCGCCGGAATGCCTTCAGCCCGCAGCCGGTATCCCGCGTGCCGTCCTTCAGGATGGAGTTGCGGACGCCGTTGGCCACGCGCGACTGGAATTTCTTGAAACCGGTATCCTTGCGCCCGACACGCTGCCCCGCGGCGAGGCCGACGCGCCCTGCTCCCTTCTCGACCGCCGCGATCAGGTCGGGCAGAAAGGCCGGATTGTTCTGGCCGTCGCCATCGAGGGTCGCCACGATCGCCCCGCGCGCCGCGCGCACGCCGCTGCGCACGGCCGCGGATTGGCCACCTGATCTGGCATGGCGAAGCTGGCGCAGATTGCTCCGCTGCGCCATGATCGCCGCGAGCCGCTCGCCGGTCGCATCGGTCGAGCCGTCGTTGACGTAGATGATCTCATAGGCCCAGCGGCCATCGAGCGCCGCGCCGATCTCCGCGATCAGCGGCGCGATGTTGTCGGCTTCGTTACGCACGGGAACGACGATGGAAACCGAGGGCTGGGAAACCGAAGGCTGGGACGACGACAAATCGAGGCTCGTGGTTGGAATGGGCCTTCCCGGGGAACCGGCGGCCCCGACAGGCAGCCGCTTTTATGGGGCGGATGCCCCGCGGGCAACCCTTTTGAGATGGCCCGAAACCGCCCCGGCAAGGGGCACAATGGTGCCATCGGCGCAGATGGCAAAGCCCAGCCGCCTGGCCGCGAACCAATAGCGGACCGCCATGGCGCCGACCGTGCCGACCAGGGCGCCGGCCACGACGTCGCTCGGGTGATGCGCGACCAGCACCAGACGCGTCAACAGGATCACGATTGCGTAAGTGAACATGAACACGCGCAAGCGCGGCCACAATGCCGATACTGCAAATGCCAGAGCGAACGCCGCCACGGTATGGCCCGACGGCAGGCTGGCATAAGCCCCCGTCCCCTCGAACGGCACGAAGTTGAACGGATTGGCCTTGCCGCCGACAAACGGACGTCCGCGGCCGATGATATATTTCAGGACCTCGGCAACGAATGCCGACACGGCAATCGACAGAAATACAAACTGCAGCCGTGTGCCGAGACCGAGGAGCAGCGCGCGGCTTGTGCCGTGAAGCCCGGCCGCAACGAACGCCAACACCACCAGCAAGCCCCCGAGGACCGAGAGCAGATACTCGTCCTTGCCGAAATCGGTGAGGATGCGGATCGGCCACAGGCTTGGCGTGCCGCGAGCCGGCATCAGCTGGATCTCGGTCTGGTCGAACGCGAGCATCAGCGCGATGACGAGAGCCGCGCCCGCCGCACTAAGCCACAGCGAATGCCGCGCCAGTTTTCGCGCGGCCTCTGCGCGGCGTGAATGCGAGGGCGTGCGGACGAGCTGCGCCAGCGCGCTCCGGGACACGGCGAGCAATTGCGCGGGATAGCCCGGACGGGGCGCGGGGCTGGTCGTAACAGGCATCCTATTCGGTGCCTTCCGAGCGGAAGATCGAGATCGAGATCGCGCGCCCTTGCGAGAAATTGTAGCCGTCGATGCGGGTGCCGACCTTGTAGCGCAGCCCGATCGCCTCGGCGCGCTGCACGAAGCTCCGCTCCGAACGCTGCTCGATCAGCGCAAAGCGGCAGCTCCCCTGCCTCAGGAAGTCGGCCGCGCCCGACCCGTCCGTGAGCAGGGTCTGGGTGCCCGTCAGGAAGACGAGGCTCGGCTCGTGATAGCCGGCAGCAGCCGCCTTCGGCCCGACGCAGGTGACGTTGCGCAGCGCGCGCGCGATCTCGATGCTCGGAAACAGGGGCGTCAAGGACGGCAGCACGATGCCATACACCACCACCGCCAGCATCAGGGCCGCGACCAGCGCGTTGAGCAGCGAGCGCTCGGCGCGGTTGTTGTCGTAGAGCCACCAGGCGAACAGGCCGAAGATCAGCGATGCCGCGATGAACGGCCAGGCCACAAAAGCCGGCTGCCGCGTCAGCATCACCGCACCGACCACCGCGATGATTGAGGCGGCCGCGGGGATCGCGAACCACCAGGCCGAACCGCGCATCAGCCAGGAGCGCGACAGCACGCGCCGCTCCACCGCACCGGCGGTGAGAATGGCGATCGCCGGATACAGCGGCAATACGTAATGCGGCAGCTTGGTCAGCACCGCCTCGAACACGATCCAGGACGGGATCAGCCAGGCCAGCAGAAACTGCGCGCCGGGCTCACGCCGCGCCCGCCACACCGCGGGTGCCGCCATCGCCGCGAGCGGCGCGCCCGGCCAGAACGTGATCCAGAACAGCGCCAGATACATACCGGGCGGCGCGCCGTGGGATTCCTGGGCGCCGATCTTGCTCAGCATGTCGCCGCCGACGGAATCGGCGAAGAAGGCATCGCCCGCGCGCCAGAAGATCGCGACGAACCAGGGCAGCACCAGCACCAGCATCCACATCAGGCCCCAGACCGGGCGCAGCTTCCACAGCCAGGAGGCATCGCGGTCCTGGATCGCGAGGGCGACGATGGTCAACCCCGCGAACATCAGGATCAGCGGACCCTTGATCAGGATGCCCACCGCAAGCGCGGTCCAGAAGATCGCAGGCCAGCTCCACGGCGGATGCGTCTCGTCCTCGGCGCGCTGCCAGGACAGATAGGCGCGCGCCATCGCACCCATCGCGGCGGTCACGCAAAACAGCAGCATCGCGTCGGTCTTGGCCAGCCGCGCCTCGACGCCGAGCAGCACCGAAGCGCACATCATCAACGCCGCCAGCACCGCGGCGCGCCGCGTGACGAATCCGAGCG
Source organism: Bradyrhizobium sp. CCBAU 25360 (assembly GCF_028128695.1). Taxonomy (NCBI): domain Bacteria; kingdom Pseudomonadati; phylum Pseudomonadota; class Alphaproteobacteria; order Hyphomicrobiales; family Nitrobacteraceae; genus Bradyrhizobium; species Bradyrhizobium sp. CCBAU 25360. The sequence goes on along the minus strand of NZ_LBJA01000045.1, from coordinate 744,569 downwards.
CCGCCCAATAGGTCATGAGCACGGCGCCGATCGCTCCGAACAGCGACGGCAGCCGGTAGACCCAGATCCGCAATTCGGCCTTCGGCAGCTTGAGCATCGAGGCGGCTTCGACCGTCGCCGATTGCAACCAGTAGATGCCGACCGGCTTCTTATAGCGGACGTCCTCCTGGAAGCGGATATCGACATAGTCGCCGCTCTCGACCATCTGCTTGGTGGCCTGGGCGAACCGCGCCTCGTCGCGATCGATCGGCGGGATCGTGAAGAAGCCCGGCAGGAACAACAGCAGCGCGCACAGCACCAGGAAGGCGACGGCGCGGGCATGGCTGGCCGTGGCGACATCGAGCATGCTCACGAGCCGGCTGCCCGGATTTGCGGGCGATTTCGGCTCGCGGGGCGCTCCAAAACGGGGAGTAGGATAGGTCTCGGCCATTGGTTCCGCTTACGCTGAAACCGCCATCGCCACAACCGCTTGAGGCAGGGTCATTGAATTCGAATGACGACTGTGTCCGCGGCGCCCGTGGCGTCGATCACGGTGAGCCGCGCAAAGCCCGGACCGGGCGGATCGATCAGGCGCTGGCGGCGGCCATCGATCTCGCCGAGCGCCGTGCCGTTAACCATGACGGTCATGGGCAGCACGCCGCCAGCGACCTTGACCGGCATCGCGGCGCTCTCCTGGCCCCCGGACCGATCGACGTCGATCCGCGAGCCGTTCAGCGGAAACTGGATATGCAGCGCCTGCTCACGGCCGGTCCGCACCAGTTCCCCCACCGGGCGGAACCGCTTCAGCGGCAGCGGCAGCTTGGCGTTGCTGGCAACCAGGGTTCCCCTTGGCGGCTTCGGCAAGGCGGCCAGCGTCTTGCCGGTGCGGGCGAAGGCATCGAACAGGATCGGAGCGGCGGCGACGCGCCCGATCAGGCCCGGAACCGGCGCACCATCGGGCCGGCCGACCCAGACGCCGACGGTCATCCGGCCGTCGAACCCGACCGACCAAGCGTCGCGATAGCCATAGGAGGTGCCGGTCTTGAAGGCGATACGGTTGTGAGCGGCGTTCTCCGGCGGCGGCGTGCCCAGCAGCACGTTGCCGACCTGCCAGGCCGCGACCTGGTCCAGCAGCCGGAGCGGCTCGCGGTCGTCCTTGTCAGCCATCACCTCGCGCAGCGGCTTGGTGGTGCCGAGGCGGGCAAAGCCCGTATAGAGCTGGGCGAGATCCTGCAGCGTCACGCCGACGCCGCCGAGCCCCATGGCGAGCCCCGGCGCTTCGTCCTTAGGCAGAACCAGATTCCCGCCGGCCTGCCGGAGCCGCGAGGCCAGTCGGCTGGAGCCGACGCGGTCGAGCAGCACGATCGCGGGCACGTTCAGCGAGAGTTGCAGCGCCTTCCTCACGGGCACCGTGCCCTGGAAGGTCATGTCGAAATTTTCCGGCGCGTAGGAGCCGAAGCGGACCGGCCGGTCGTCGATCAGGCTCTCCGGATGGACGAAACCGTCCTCGAAGGCGAGCCCGTAGATGAAGGGTTTTAGCGTCGAGCCCGGCGAGCGGATCGCGCGGGTCATGTCGACCTGCCCTGCCCGGCTCTCGTCGAAGTAATCGGCCGACCCTACGCGTGCGAGCACGTCGCCGCTCTCGTTGTCGACCACGATGATGCCGACGGAGATGTTCGGCCCGAGCGCAATGGCGCGGTCGCGCGCCAATGGCTCCAGCACCTTCTGCAAATTCGCATCCAGCGTCAGCTTGATGACCGGCGTATCCTTGACCGTCGACAGCGCAGTGTCGGACGCATGCGGCGCCAGGATCGGCATCGGCCTTCGCAGTCTTGGCACGGGCACGGCCTTGGCCTGCCTTGCGTCGTCGGCGCTGACCACATGCTCCTCGACCATGCGGTCGAGCACGCGATCGCGCGCCTTGCGCGCGGCCTCCGGATGGCGATCGAGGCGGCGCGTCTCCGGCGATTGCGGCAGCGCGACCAGCAGCGCGGCTTCGGCCAGCGACAGGCGCTTCGGCTCCTTGCCGAGATAGCCGATCGAGGCGGCGCGGATGCCCTCGAGATTGCCGCCATAAGGCGCCAGCGCGAGATAGAGGTCGAGGATCTGCTCCTTGCTCATGCTGCGCTCGATCTCGATCGCGCGCACCATCTGCCGCAGCTTGGCGTAGAGCGAGCGCTGCCGCCGCGGCTCCATCAGCCGCGCCAGCTGCATACTGATGGTCGAGCCGCCTGAGACGATGTGGCCGCGCGTTGCCAGCTGCAAGGCGGCGCGCCCGAGTGCGAGCGGGTCGAGCCCGTTGTGGGCGTAGAAGCGCTGGTCCTCATAGGCGAACAGCAGCTTCAGATAGGTCGGGTCGACGCTGGATTTGGCATCGACCGGCAACCGCCAGCGGCCGTCGGCCATGGCGTAGGCCCGCAGCAGCTTGCCGTTGCGGTCGACGATGGTAGTGGAGACATGCCGGGCTTCGTCGAGCGGGAGAGGTCCGAGCGAATAGACCCAGGTCACGAAGCCGACGATGGCGAGGATGAGGGTGAGAGCACCGCCGGAGAGGATACGAAGGCCCCTGCCCCGGACTCCGTCATGGCCGGGCTTGTCCCGGCCATCCACGTTCTTGCCGGCCGCGCCGCAGTTCGTGGATGCCCGGGCCTTCGCCGCGCCGAAGCGGCTTCGGCCGCGCAGGCGGGACAAGCCCGGGCATGACGACTGAGTATGTGGCTCCGCTGCGCTCATCCCATCAGCACTCACTTCGCCGCCCGCACCTCGACCGTTCCCGTGCCCGTCCGCCCATAGCGCGAGGGATTGTACATGTCCTCGACATAGGCTTGCGGCAGCACGTATTTGCCGGGCGAGACCACGCGCACAATATAGGCGACGGTGAAGACCGACTTTGAATCCGAGGCGCGATCGACCGCCGCAGTGAAGCGGTCGTCGCGGAACTCGGTATCCTCGGGCTCCTCGCCGTCCTCGATCCAGTCCAGCGTGCCGCTGTCGCCCGACGACACCAGCTTCGGGTTGTCGATCTCAAGGCCTGCCGGCAGATAGTCGGACACCATGATGTGGCCGTACTCAGGCTTGGCCTCGGTGATCTTCAGTACCACCGCGAAGCGCTGGTTCTGCTTGACCTTGCTGATGTCGGCCGGCTTGCCGTCGAGCGTGAAGTAGTTGCGCTCGATCTTGAAGCCGTTGGACGCAGCCGGCTCCGGCGTCACCGGCGAGCCCGACACCGAGACCACCGCCTGCACCGGCGCATCGCCGGTATTGGTGATCTTCAGCGGCTTGCCCTCCAGCGTCGCGGCCTTATAGCTGCGGTACAGCGCGGTCTTGACCGGCTGACCGTCCACTTCCATGGACAGGTTCTCCTTGGCCAGCGCCCGCGCCGCCAGCACCAGCCATGCATTCTCCTGCGTGGAGGTGTAGGGCGTCAGCCCGCGCGCGGTCTCGACCCGCGACACCGCCTGCGTCAACGTCGCCTTCGGCGCGTTGCCTTCGCTGGCAAGCGACACCAAAGCCGCCGCATCGCGAAGCTGCGAGCCGTAGTCGGTACGGCCGAACTCCAGCACGGGCTTCGGCGCGAGGCTGTCGAGCGCGGCGCCGTACACGCGTTCGGCGCGGTTGCGATCGCCGACCAGAGCGAGCGCCGCCGCGAGCTGCGACTTCGCGATCGGGGTTGCGAGGTTGCTGAGCTTGGTGTCGGCGAGATAGCGGAGATCGCCGATCGGCGCTGCGCCGTTACGTGCGAGCACATAGAGGCCGTAAGCGAGATCGCGCCCGCCGTCCTTCTCCGGCTCGTTGCCGTTGACGACGGAGTTTCTGACACGGTCGAGCGCGTTCTTGAACAGGACGTCCGGCACCGCAAAACCCTTCTCACGGGCACGGGTCAGGAAGTCCGTCACGTAAGCGTCGAGCCAGGCGTCGTCGCCGCCGGCCGACCACAGGCCGAACGAGCCGTTCGAACCCTGACGGGCCAAAAGCCGCTCGATCGCATCGCGGATGCGCTGATCGACCTCGGTGTCCATGGCCAGATGCGCGCCGGCAGCAAGGTCGTTGACATAGAGCAACGGCATCGCGCGGCTCGTGATCTGCTCCGAGCAGCCATACGGATAACGGTCGAGCGCTTTCAGGATCGTCGCCGCATCGAGCGCGGTCGACAGGCTGGCCGAAACCGAGACGCTGCCGGTGCCCGGCACGAGGTCGGAGAACATGTCCGAGGTCAGCGTCAGGCTCTCGCCTTTCGCCAGCGTCCGGATCGACCGCCGTGCCAGGACCTGCGTCGCCGCCTTGACGTCGAACGCGTAATGGCGCGCCAGCGTCAGCCCGTTCGGCCCCCTGATGTCGACGTCCAGCGTCGCCTGCCCGGCCGCGGTCGCGTCGATCGCCAGCGCAAACGAGTTGCGCTGCTTGGCGGCGAGCTTGACCGTGGTGGCGGGATTGCCGGTCATCTTCACGGGGCCGCCGGTCTTCACGTTGATGACGTAGTCGCCGGCCTGTCCCTCGACATTGTCGATCTCGAGGTTGACCGTGCCGTGGTCGCCATTGAGCAGGAAGCGCGGCAGGGTCGTGGTGAGCACGACAGGATCGCGGATCACGACGTCGGTGTTGGCGCGGCCAAGCTTGGTCGCGGTCCACGCCACCGCCATCACGCGCGTGGTGCCGGCGAACTCCGGAATGTCGAAGCCGACTTCCGCGCTGCCATCGGAGCCAACCGTGACGATGCCGGAATAGAGCGCCAGCGGCTTCTGCGCGGGCGGCGAACCCTGCAGCTCGGCAGCCCCAGCGTCACCACCGGACTTGATCTGGCCTCGCGTGCCGGACATGCCGTCGATGAGCTGCCCATAGAGATCGCGGATCTCGGCGCTCAGGCGGCGCTGGCCGAGATAGTAATCGTCCGGCGCCGGCGGCTTGTAATTGGTGAGGTTGAGGATGCCGACATCGACCGCGGCGATGACGATCTTGGCGTCCTCGCCCGGATTGAGTCCGTCGAGCTTGACCGGGATCTTCAACGTTGCGTTGGGCCGGATCAGCGCCGGCGGCGACAGCTTGACCTGCAAGGTGCGGGCCTGCTTGTCGATGCCGAACCATTTCAGCCCGATCGCCCGGCCCGGCATGCGCTGGGCAGCGGCATCGAGCGGGCGGCGCAGCGTCGCCACCACGTAAGCACCTGTGCCCCAGTCCTTACCAACCGGGAGCTTCACCTGGGCAGTGCCTTCCTTGACGTCGATCGTCTGCGTCGTCAGCAGGCGGTCGCCGAGCACGTTGACGGTCAGCTTGCCGGCGCTGCGGACGTTGACCGACACCGTCATGGTGTCGCCGGAGGAATATTGCGGCTTGTCGATCGAGGTCTCCAGGAGGTCCGGCGTGTCGGCGCTGCCGTCGGAATACCAGCCGACGTCGAACTGCACCGAGGTCACCGGGCCATCGGCGTCGTTCGACTTCACATCGAGACGGTAGCGGCCGGGCTGGGGAGTGAGCGAAATCCGCGCCGGCTTGTCGGCCGTAACGGTCACATCACCGTCGGCAACGCGCGAGGTCGACTTGACCGGCTCGTACTCCCAGTAATTGTTCTGGCGATACCACTGGTAGCGCGACTCCATCTTCAGGAGCTCGTAGCGCAGGCCGTCGCGGCGCAACCTCTCGCCCTCGGGCGAGACGAACAGGACATCGAACTCGGCCTTGTCGCCCTCGGCGACGTTCTTGTCACCGAATAGCGGCTTGACGCCGATCAGGGCGGTCGCGGGCGCCACCGGCAGCACGATCTTGCGCTCGACGGCGCGGCCGCCGGTCTCCACCATGCGGACGAAGATCTGGGCTTCCTGCGGACGGGTCGAAGCCGGCTGCTTGTCCAGCGTCACCGGGAAGGTCGCAACGCCATTGGCGTCGGCCTCGGGCAGATTCTCGAGCGGCGTGCGCTCGTTGGAGGTGGTCTCCTCGTCGGCGACGCCGAACTGGTAGCCGGCAAAGCCCGGACGTTCGCTCGCGGTCGCGACCAGCATGTCGCCTTCAAGCTGCAGGCCGGACGCGGGCGCGCCATAGAGGAAATGGCCGTCCGCCTTAAGCTCCACTGGAGCGTTAGCTTTGATCAGCTTGTCCTTGGCGGACAAGTCGAATTCGATCCGATCAGGAACGTAGTCCTCGACCATGAAAGTGGTCTCACCGACCGAGGAGCCTTTCGGGTCGGTGAAGGCGCGCACCCGCCACGTCCCGGTCGGAACGGCCGAGTTGAGCGGCACGGACAGCGTACGGCCGCCGGCGCCCTGGTCGGCGAGCACGGCACGTCGGTATTCGACGCCATCAGGGCGCTCGATCACCAGCGTCAGCGGCCCGCCGCTGACGGCATTGCCCTGCCCGTCGCGCAACAGCGCGGTGAGATAGACGGTCTCGCTGGAGCGGTACACACCACGCTCGGCATAGACGAAGGCGTCGGCGCCTGCAGGCACCACGCGGCCTGAGACGCCGCGATCGGACAAATCGAAGGCGGAGGACTTCAGGCTGAGGAAGGCATAATCGGCCTTCTCGCCCGTGACCGTCAGCATCGCCGGCGACAGGCCGCCCTCGCCGCGCGCAAGGCCCGCCTCGAACAGCACATGGCCGCTGTCGTCGGTCTTGCGCGTCGCCAGGATCTCGTTGTTGCGGGCAACGAGCCGCACCTCGGCCTTGCCGACCGGATCGGTCGAGGCCAGCGAGTTCACGAACACGTGGATACCGTCATTGCCGGAATAGGCTGACACCCCGAGATCGGAGACGATGAACCATTGGGTGGCGAGCTGGTAATCGTCGTCCGAGCCCGGACCCTTGGCGGCGGCCGTCATCACGTAGACGCCCGGCTGAAGCTCGCCGAGCGCCTGGTCAACCGGAAAGGCCGTGGTGACGTCCTGGTTCAGCGTCATCGCGGTTGCGAGCTCGCCGGTCCAGACCTTCACGCCGCGCTCGCCGCCGAGATCGGAGAGCTGGTATTTCGACAGCGTCTTCTGGAAATCGCTGTCGACCACAGTGTTGATCAGATTGCGGTCGCCGATCCGGAACACGTTGATGTTGACCGCGGGCGTGTTGACGCTGACCACGGGAATGCCGCGCTGGCCGGTCCGCGGCAGCACATAGGCCCGGCTGGTGAAGCGCACGAACGGCTTGCGGTCGCGCACATAGACGTTGAACTCGGCCGATTTCGGCAGCCCCTCCTTCACGGTGGACGGCAGGCCGGCGCGCAGACTGATGTTGTAGCGCTCGCCGTGCTTCAGCCCGTCGACGCAGAGCTGCTTGCCTTCGGCCGACAGCGCCGGCTTGTCCTGGCCCGCCAACGCCAGGAACGGCGCAAAGTCGGTGCGTTTTGCCAATTCCTCGGAGAACTGGAAGCAGGCGCGCGGGCTCGCCGAATCCGAGTCCACGGTATAGTCGAGCAGCCGGAAGCCGTGCTCGTCGCGCATCTTCTCATATTGGCCGCGGACGTCGGCGACCTCGCGCATGTCGAGCGACAGCCGCAGCGAATCCAGCGCCGGCCGCCACAGCTTGCGTTCCGACAGCGACTTGCCGAGCACGGCGAGGGCGTCGGCCTCCTCGCCGGGATTGCCGGCGCGCTGGTAGGCGATGTAGGCCGCGGTCGAGGCGCGTTCCAGCAGGAAGGTCTGCTCGCTCGAGCTCTTCGGCGATATCTGGAAGATGACCTTGGCGAGCCGTAGCCAGTTGGCGGCGTCCTCCGGCGTGGTCGCGGCGATCTGGCCGAGCACCGACAGGCCGGTGCGATAATCATTGCGCCGGAAGGCGGCGTCCGCGTCGGTGCGCAGCGTCGCGTTGGACTTGGCGACCGGCCCGGCCTCGCTCTTGATCTGGGCCTCCAGCTTGATCGCGGAATCGGCGAGGTCGTCGCGCTTGAACGCCTTGTCCGCGGCATGCGCGGCGGCGAGGCCGAGCGCCAGCGTGGCGCAGAGTGTGACGGCGCGAACAAGACCGATCATGATGGACTCCCGGAAATCGCGGACAGCCGCCCGCGGGCAGCATGAAATGCGCGGAAAGGTGACGGACTCAAGGCGATGGAACCAAAGGTGCAATTCGTCGCATTCGCCATGGAAAGGCAAGCCCAGAGGAGACCGATCAAGATACCGCCGCTCACACCGTCCTGATGGCGCAGCGATACCCGACCCGTCGACCGGCGGCCACATCCCGGAAGCTGGCCAGCGTTCCCGGCGATGTGATCCATCGTCCAGTCCGCTGCCGCTCAACCCGGCACCCTGACATGCCACCGTCTCGCTTTGTCGCGGCTCTGAGGAAAACGGTTCGGTTCAGACTTGGCGAAAGACGATATTTTTCATATTTGGCATGGTAGATGAACCAGCCGGCCTCCAAACGGAGGCTGGCGCAGCGACGGTCCCATAGCTCAACTGGATAGAGTAGCGGATTTCTACTCCGCGGGTTGCAGGTTCGAGTCCTGCTGGGATCGCCAGTCTCATTTCTAAATCCACCGCCCTTCACGAACGCGTGGGTAACCATACGCGGGCCTTTGAACCGTGCCGATCAGCCCTATGTAAGCGGCGGGCGAATTGCGCCCGCGTTAAGGACTCCGATGCTTCCTGCCGAATGGACGAGAATGGCCATCGCATCTGCGGTGGCGATCGTCGCGATGTCGTTTTTGGCAATCGACGCAGGCGTCGTGAACACCAGTGTGGTCACCAGGCCCATCAAGGTGGCTCAAGCATCGATCATTGGCGCCGCCATGGGCCAGCATCACCTTTCCTTCGCCGTTCAGGAGTGGGCGCGTCCCAGCCGCGACAACAGCGAAAAGCCGGCCTTGGAGCACTGCCTGGCGATCGACTGATCGAGGCGCCCTCTTCCGCGCAAGCGACGACATTCATCCTCGGCCACCTGTCGACTGACGAACGTGCCACCATCGCGCAATCGCCGCGGTGAGATCATCCCAGACCTCCGTCGGCAAGTCCGAGACCGCCACCCGCACGCTGTATTGGTCCGTGGTCGCGTCGTGAAACCACTCGGTCGCGGCGAAGTCGAAACCGAAGCTGCCGGCATGGCGAATCGGGAGGCCCTCGGCGCGCAGTTCGTTGCTCATGTCCTCGGCGGCCTGCCGCGCGCTCGCCTCGTCGAGAGGGCTCCTGCCCCGCAAGGTGACATAGAGACCGTGGGCGAAATGGAGTTCGGCAGAGAGCGCCGGGAGTGTTGCAGCAAAATGGCGGGCCATGCTGCGGCCGTTGCGCAGGATCGCCGCAACGCGCCTCTTTGTGAGGGCCCAGTAGACCGCGCTGCCGACAAAGGGCGGGAAGTGCGCCGGCAACGCCGCGCCGCCGAGCAATCGCACCGCGTTGCGGGTTTCGGCCGCGAGACGTGTCCATTCAGGCCGCCCTGCCCGCTGCAGGTCATCATTCCCCTGCACGAAAACCGCCGAGCCCAGGCGGCCATATTCCGCCCCGAGCGAATCGAGCTTGTTGTGGCTTCGCACCAGCACCAGTGGAATTCCGTATCGCCGGGCCCAACTCAGGACGCGCCGGATCCGGCCCGAGCTGCCCGCGAAGCATGTCGTATCGAAAATCACGAGATCGAGACTCGAGCCGTCGCTTCGGATCGCCGCCTCAAAAGCGCCGGCGCGGGAGCAGGAATCCAAAAGCAGAATTTTCGGCGAATTCGCCGAAGCAAACGCATCACCCAACGGCGGCCTCAAAGCCACGAGCCGCAAATGAGGAACAAGGCCCCGGATCAGCTCCAGCGTCTCGCCATAGGAGCCGGGAAGCACCAGCAAATCAGCCCTCTCGACGATTTGCGCGGAGGCCAGCAGGACGGCGGAGATCGCAGCCATGCCCGAGGCAGTATAGATCGCCGCGCTCATGCAGCCGCATTCGAACTCATAGAAGGAAGGACCGCGCACCGTAAGATCGGCCCGCTGGTAATCGTAACTGAACTTGAACGGCCCGCTGACGGGATCGGCGCTGTGCGACCAGGCTGTTTCCGTTGCCTTCCACTCGTGCAGCTCGTGCTCTGCCCTGAGCGCCGCAGTGATCTGGAATTTGGACCTGACGACCTCGTCGACCGATCGCGGACGCGTCAGATCGAGCCGATGGCTCAGGCAGTCATTCAACAGCCCGAGTTCCCTGTGCTTCCGTTCCAGATAGGCCTGAATAGTCTCCATGCGCGTCTTGGGCAGATCCGATCGGACGTCAACGTGCGGAAATCGCCTTGGGTCCAACGCACGCCTGCTGCAACGAACAACGATCCTGGCCGTTGAGACGGTGCAAGGAGGACAACATGTCTGAGATCAGAGAGCACATGAAAATCATCGGCAAGGACGGCGCACATGTCGGCACCGTCGACCGCGTCGAGGGCAACCGCATCAAGCTGACGCGCAAGGACAGCCCGGAAGGTCACAAGGACCATCATCACTACATCGACATGAAATATGTCGGTGCCGTCGAAGGCGATGTCGTCAAGCTTTCAATGAATGCCGACGCCGTACCGAAGACGGAAGCCGCCTGAACATTGAGCCGCCTGAACATTGAGCCCCTTCGGGGGCTTTTTGTTTGTTCACGATCCGACTCCGCTTCGTTCCAAAAGCACGAATCGTAATCGTAATGTCGGCGCCGCGCATTTCTTAACGTCGCGTTTCGTCGGATCGATCACGTCGCCATTCACGTATCCATGGGCACGAGCGTCGGCCGCAGCAGGTAGGCGTCGATCGCAGCGTTCGACAACAACAGCCTGCGGCGCTCTCCTCGCAGCATCAACCGATCGATCCTGTTCAGGATGAAGCGAGCGGAGTCCTCGTGCTCGCCTGTGAGCAAGCCGGATCGGTCGAGATATTTCCAGGCAATGTCGAAGGACTGTGCGCGTAACTCGGGGTCGGTCATGGACGGCCAACGTCCGCGGGGAATGGAGGTTCCTGTTCGAGCGCGAGCGAGGCGGGTCGCCTTGCGCAACGCCAGGCGTATCGAACACGGCACAACAAAATGAGCAGCGGCATGGAACGAGATCACGACCGGCACGTTGAATGGCTTGAAATCAAGTGGTGCCGACCTGCCAGCCCCGGTCGGCTTTGAAGGGCCCCGTGCTTGTCCCCCGAGCACGGGGCTTTCTCATGCAGATCAGCCGGCCGGCCGAGTTCGGCCCGTCATCGTCTGACGCGAAATTCCCCTAAGAATGCCCGCAGTCCGCCCGCTCATCGCGCCGGTCGCGGGCCAGCTCGTGCCAGGCCAGAGCCAATTGGATCAGCCTTTGCCGGTCGGCACCTTCCGATGCCGCGGCCCGCTTCATCGCGGCCTCCGCTTCGTGCTGTGGATCGTACTTGGTATACATGCGACCGACTCTAGCCGGCCATCTGGACAAGCCCATGGCAATTTCGTCCGTATGATTGCGGGGTAACGTCCGCGTCTCCCGGACCGAGGCAAACGCTCCGGCACGATTGCCTCACTGCACGCATGCGCTGATTGCGAAGCTATTTGGCTGGGCTTCATCCAGGCGATCTGTGAATTGTGTCACAGTCCGCGACCTGCATCTCGGTTAAACCATGTTTCGACGCTCCAGCAGCACGCGGAGGCATCGATGGTATTTCCCGTCATGAAACAAGAAGCAGCAGCTCCGGCCAACGTCCCGACGCGACGACAGAGGACCGACCTGCTCGGCATCGCCTATCTCGGGACCATCGGCATCGTGATGCTGACCTGGATCGCCGGCCTGGTCTGGGGCGCAATTGCGTTCTTCAACTGGCTCGTGTGACGCAGAACGATCCGTCGCGTTGGCGAGTAAGGCTCGCGGCCGGCTTCGTTCGCTAAACCAGGCAGTGCAGCATCTGCCCCAGCTTGATCCCGCCGCAAACGATCATGGCCCAAAGCGCCAAGCTGATCTGGATTGCATCCAGCATGTCCCACGTCCCCGCGAATCGTTTTCCCAACGTTTTTTCTTTTGAGAATCGCGTGAAGCGGCACCGGGAGCCAGTGCTATTTTGAGGCAGTTGTTGTGCGCCGCCGAACGTCGCGCCGACATACGCATCGAGACAATCGGTTGACGGCACCAGAACAAAAAGAGGTGGGCGTTCGCCCGCCTCTTTCAGGTCAGGATGCGACCAGTGCCTTAGCGGCACGCTCGCGGATCGGTCGCCACGTACTGCCCGTCCGGATAGCGGTAGTAGCAATTGCCCTGCGCCCAGTAGTAGCCCGGCTGGGATGCGGCGGTGGCACCGGCGATGGCTCCGGTCGCGCCGCCGAGGACCGCGCCCGCGGCAGCCCCTGTTGCGTTGCCCGAGATCAGTCCGCCCAGCACGCCGCCGACGATGGCGCCGCCAAGTGCGCTCGCGCCGGGATCAGCCGGCGGCGGCGGAGGTGGCGGTGCATAGGCGACCGGAGGCGGCGGCGGGGCATAGGCCACCGGCACGTCGTCGTAATATTCCTCGGAGATGTAGGCCGGCGGGCCGGCCATCCGCTGCGGATAATAATACCAGACGCCGCCAACGTCCCACCACCAGCCGGAGCGGCCGTTGTGGACTTCGTGGCGCCAGCGCCCGCCATCCCAGGAGCGATTGCCACGATAGGCATGTCCGCCCCAGTCGCGCGTCGGAGCGGGACCACGGGCGACATAGCGTCCCGGCGGCGGGCCGCCGGCGCTGTGCTGGCCGGGACCAGCATGGGGCTGGCCACCGGGCTGCGGCGCGGGTCGGGCCGCCTGCTGCGGGGGCGGGCCCCTGCGCATGTTCTGACTGTCCGGAGCCGGTGCTCCAGCGCCCGGGCGGGCCGGAGGCTGGCCGGCGTCCCTCGACGGCCCCGCGTCCCTGGACGGCCTGGCGTCCTGGGCCTGTGCCGAAAGCGCGAGCAACGACATGGCCGAAACCAAGGAAATGATGATCTTCATGCGGCTGGACGCACTCATGCGTGCTTAACCCCTACTCTTTCGATTGCTCTCGCAATTGCCGTGGTGCCTGGCGCGATAGACGATTCGGATCGCGCTCGGCTTGATGCCGGCTGACATAGCTGACCTGCTTTGTTCGGCTAAGTCGCGTTACAAATGATTAAGATCACGGCAATTTTTCGGCTCGACGGGCCGCGCTGGAGCGCTTCTAGCGGGCCGGCTCGATCACGTTGCAATTGCTCCGCCCGGACATCAGGCAGTCTTGCATCTTGCTGGCCGCGGTAAGGTCCCGCGCGAGCCACCAGCCGACACCGAGGATCAGGATCGCGATGATCAAGCCGGCGATCGCGCCGCGGCGGTTATCGCCGGATTGAGGCTTCGGCCGGGATTTCGGCTTCTCGCCCGGTTCGGGCTTGGACTCGAGTTTGGACGTGGACATGGCTACCTACCGTGCGGGCGCCGGCTTACCACCTCTGCGACGTCCCGTCACATCCCGATCGGTCCAGTTCGTCAGGTTCAGCCTCGGGTCGCCCGGATCGCATCCTTGCGCGAGGTTTCGACCGCCGGGATCGCCTGCTGGAGCCGCGGTGCACAGGTCGTGAGCACGAACGCGGTCTGCGTGCATTCCCAGTCGGCCCCCAGGACGGCGCTCTCGATGGGCTGGGGACGAGCGAGCAGCAGCGCGGCGCCGGCCACGGCTATCAGAGCCAAGGCGATTGCCAGCGCCTTCTGGCGGAAGCGGAAGATCGTCATGCCCGTGCTCCGTCTCGTATCGGGGCGGACGCTAGGCGTCGCCCCTCGTGCTCCCTTATGAGGGACATCACAATTCGGCAGTTTTTCCGGGCTACGAGATCGTCGGGGCGACGATTTTTCGTCTACCTGATCGGCTGCGATTATGGGTGGCTTCGCGACGCGCGCCGATGTACACGCTTCTGCGTCGCGTGGCGCCCGCTATGCCCAGCCGACGTACCAACACGCAGTGATGTAGGGCTGAAAGTGAGGAAGACAAGGTTCGTTCGATGAGTGGATTCAGGGAACCAGGCTTCTCCGACCGACAAAAGGCGGCGCAGGAAGCACGCAAAAATCTTTTGAACAAATTCAAGTCGCAACCGGGTCATGACGATCCGGCGGTCGCGGCACGACGCGCCGAGCGCGAGGCCCTCGCGGCCAAGCGCGCCGAGACAAAGGCAGCGCGCGAGGCCGAAAAGGCCGAGCAGAAGCGTATCGCCGAAGAAGCCGCAGCCGCGGAGGCAGCCCGGATCGCCCGCGAGGCGGAGGAGGCGGTCGCCAAGCAGGCTGAAGTCGAGGCCGAGCAGAAGGCCAAGCGCGACGCCCGCTACGCCGCCCGCAAGGCCAAGCGCAAGTAGCATTCACGGTCGCGTTCAACTGAATTTGAACTGACTATCCGGGGCGGTCCACGTGACCGCCCCTGGATTTTCGACGCACGTCCGTCTGCTGCGGACCACAGTCGAAGATCAGTTCTTCTTCATCATCCCGTCGTCCTTCTTCATCCCGTCCTTCGACATGTGATCCTTCTTCATGCCGTCGTCCTTGGACATGGTGTCCTTCTTCATCATGCCGTCCTTGGACATCGTGTCCTTTTTCATCATGCCGTCATCCTTGCCCATCTTGTCCTGAGCAAAGGCGGCCGGCGCGAGCGCGAGGCCGAGCGAGAGAGCGGCAGCGGAGACGCCGAGCACGATACGGGTGCGAATGGTCATGGATCATCTTCCCTTCAAGATGGTGTTTGTCAGCGACGGACGCCGCTATTCAATCTCGACGGATGCGAGTCCCGCGTTGTTACCCCGCCGCCGATAAATTTTTGACGAGCCCGCTGCGATCCGACGTTCGGGGGAGTCCAGAGCCTGCGGCGGGAAGAGGATGTGTGCAGCGCAGCACGGCCACCCCCTTGCCGTGGCATTCGGTCTCGAACTATCAGATGAGAGAATATCGGGTGAAAGACCGGCTAGGATGGGCCTACGTGCCGGTCACATGACCCGCCCAAATCACGCCAACAAGAACCGTTCGAAGAAACGTTCAGAGGGATCACACCATGCTCACGCGCCGCCATCTGCTCGCGACCGCGGTCGCCGCACCCGCCATTCTCCGCTTCGGCACCGGCACCGCGCAGGCCGCGACCACGCTGAAAATCTCGCACCAGTTCCCGGGCGGCACCATCGACAAAGGTGATTTCCGGGACCGGCTCTGCCGCATGTTCGCTGCCGAAGTCAGCAAGCGCAGCAACGGCGACATCGCCGCCGAGATCTATCCGAACTCTTCGCTGATCAAGACCAACGCGCAGTTCTCCGCGATGCGCAAGGGCGCGCTCGACATCAGCCTCTACCCGATGCCGTACGCTGGCGGTGAGCTGCCGGAGACCAATATCGGCCTGATGCCCGGCCTCGTGACCACCTACGACCAGGGCCTGCGCTGGAAGAAGGAGCCGGTCGGCAAGGCGCTGACCGACTTCCTCGCCGACAAGGGCATCATCCTGCTCTCCTGGGTCTGGCAGGCCGGCGGAGTCGCCAGCCGCTCCAAGCCGATCGTCGCGCCGGAAGACGCCAAGGGCCTGAAGGTGCGCGGCGGCTCGCGCGAGATGGACATGGTGCTCCAGACCGCCGGCGCCTCGGTGCTGTCCGTGCCCTCGAACGAAATCTACGCGGCGATGCAGACCGGCGCCTGCGATGCCGGCATCACCTCCTCGACCAGCCTGATCTCGTTCCGTCTGGAAGAGGTCGCCAAGTCCCTGACCTCGGGCGCAGGCGCCTCCTACTGGTTCATGCTCGAGCCGCTGATGATGTCGAAGGCGATCTTCGACAAGCTGCCGAAGAACCAGCAGGACATCCTGCTCGCGGTCGGCACCGAGCTCGAGGCCTTCGGCCGCAAGGGCGCGCAGGACGACGACGTCGAGGTCGCCAAGGTCTACGAGAAGGCCGGCGCCAAGGTCTCGGTGCTCGACGCCGCGACCGTCGGCAAGTGGCGTGACATCGCCCGCGACACCGCCTGGAAGGACTACAGCGCCAAGACCGCGACCTCGGCGAACCTGCTCAAGCTCGCCACCGACGTCGCCGCATGAGCCACGGTCCGCTTCCGGATCGTGACGATCAAACCAGCGCGGCCGCAAGGACAGGCCTTGCGGCAGCGGTCGATCGTGGTCTCGCCATCCTCAACAGCATCATCGTGGTGTTCGCCGCGATCGCGCTGGTCGCGGCCTGCGCCATCCTGAGCTACAGCGTGCTCAGCCGCGCCTTGTTCAAGGCCGCCAATTACTGGCAGGACGAGGCCGCCGTGTTCCTGCTGGTCGGCGCGACCTTCATGACGGCCGCCTACGTGCAGCAGAACCGCGGCCATATCGGCATCGAGGCCTTTGTCGGCCTGCTCTCGCCGCTCGCGAACCGGATCAGGCTCTGGCTGGTCGATGCCGCCACGTTTCTGTTCTGCGCCTTCTTCACCTGGAAGTCCTGGACACTGGCCCACGAGGCCTATGTCGACGGCCAGGTCTCGAACTCGATGTGGTCGCCGCCGCTCGCCATTCCCTATTCGCTGATGGCGTTCGGCATGAGCCTGCTCTGCATCCAGATCCTCGTGCAGCTTGCGCTGCCGTTTACCGGAGCCAAGCGTCCATGAGCGTGTTCGGTATCGGCGTTGCCTACGGTGTTGCGACGCTGCTCGTGATGTTCTCGGGCATGCCCATTGCGTTCGCGCTCGGCGCGGTCGCGGTCGTGTTCATGGGCATCTACATGCCGGCGGCGTCCCTCGATACGGTGACGCAAAACGTCTACGAGGAAATGGCCTCGATCACGCTGTTGTCGATCCCGCTCTTCATCCTGAAGGGCGCCGCGATCGGCAAGTCGCGCGCCGGCCAGGATCTCTATTCGGCCCTGCATGCCTGGCTGCATCGCGTTCCCGGCGGGCTCGGCGTTGCCAACGTGTTCGCATGCGCGCTGTTCGCGGCGATGGCGGGCTCCTCGCCTGCGACCTGCTCGGCGATCGGCTCGGCCGGCATTCCCGAGATGCGCAAGCGCGGCTATTCCGGCGGCTTTGCCGCAGGGATCATCGCTGCCGGCGGCACGCTCGGCATCCTGCTGCCGCCCTCGATCACCATGATCCTGTTCGCGGTCGCAGCCGAAAAATCGCTCGGACGGCTCTTCCTCGCCGGCATCGGCCCCGGCCTGCTGCTGGTCTCGCTGTTCGGCGCCTACGCCGTGATCCGCTTCCGCCAGGAATATGCCGCCGCAGAAGCGATCTACAAGAACGGCGGCCCGGAAGCAGCGATCCTCGCCCGCGACGAATACACGCTCGCCGAACGCTTCAGCGTGCTGCCGCGCGTGATCCCGTTCGTGCTGCTGCTCACCGGCGTGATGATCGCGCTCTATGGCGGCTACGCCACGCCGTCAGAGACCGCCGGCCTCGGTGGCCTGCTGGCACTGGCGCTGATCGCGGCGATCTACAGCGTGTGGCGGCCGAGCGACCTTGCGCCCATCATGAAGTCGACGATCCGGGAATCGACCATGCTGATGATGATCATCGGCATGTCGCTGCTCTATTCCTACGTGATGAGCTATCTGCACATCTCGCAATCGGTCGCCGAATCCATCGTCGCGATGCACCTGCCGCGCTGGGAGTTGCTGTTTGCGATCCTCGTCATGGTCGTCGTGCTCGGCTTCTTCCTGCCGCCGGTCTCGATCATCCTGATGACGGCACCGATCATCCTGCCGCCGCTCCGTGCCGCGAACTTCGACATCATCTGGTTCGGCGTGGTCATGACCATCGTGATGGAGATGGGGCTGATCCATCCGCCCGTCGGCCTCAACATCTTCGTCATCCGCAACGTCGCGCCGGACATCCCCTTGCGCGAGGTGATCTGGGGTACGCTACCCTTCGTGCTGCTGATGATGCTGGCAGTGCTGCTGCTGTGCTTCTTCCCGGCGATTTCGACCGGGCTGCCGGATCTGGTGATGGGGCCGGACGGGAGCAGGTAACGGCGTCACAGGTGCCGTAGGGTGGGCAAAGCGCAGCGTGCCCACCACCTGTCGATGATCACGGAGAGATGGTGGGCACGGCGCGATGCGCCTTTGCCCACCCTACGCGTGCAGCGATTACGGCTCGGTCTTCCGCCGCACCTTCGGCGCGACCACGCTGCCGGCCACCACCTGCAACAGATCTTTGCGCACGGCTTCGATGTGCCGCTCCAGGAAGCGGCAGGCCTCCTCGACCTTCTGCGCGCGGCAGAGCGCGATCATATGGGCGTGCTCCTTTTCGGCCGTCCCCATCGCCTTGGTGTTGGAGAGCTGCAGCCGCGTGTAGCGGTCGCTGGTCTGGAGCAGCGACAGCACGATCGCGCGCGTGCGCGGCTGCGGGGCGTGAACATAGAGCGCCATGTGGAAGTCGGCGTTGAGCTGGCCCCATTCGCTGACATTGCGCGCCTTGATCGCCTTCTCGAAACTCTTGTGGATGTCGTCGAGCCCGTCGAAATCGTCAGCAGTGAAATGCGGCGCCGACTGCGCGAGGAGGCGCGGCTCCAGAATGCGGCGCAGATCGAAGACGTCGTTGATCTCGTCCAGTGACAGCTCGGAGACGATGGCGCCCTTCTGCGGAACAATCCGCACCAGGCCTTCGGCCTCGAGCTGAAACAGCGCCTCGCGCACCGGGATGCGGCTGACGCCATAGGCCTCGCCAAGGGCATCCTGCCGCAACTGCGATCCGGCCGGATAGGTACCGTCGAGGATCGCCTGCCTGAGCTGGTCGACGATCGCGGCCGACAGGGTGCGATGCTTCAGAGGCTGTTTCATCTGACCTTCTGTTGTCCTTCCCGACTCGTCCGGCCGAAGCGGTCTCTCTCTTGCATGTCGGGCGCTCCAGCAAAAGCCGGGTGCCCCGCAAAGCGGCGTGCCCAGCAAAAGCGCGGCCTGCCGCCGAAATGACCCCAATCTCCGTTTGACACCCAAATTGTATAAATTATACATTTGTCGATAGCACGACAATTTTCGGGGTGTGGGGCCTCTTTCATGATCGAGCAGACGATCCCGGCCAACCGCGCGTTCAGCGTTCGACGGATGGTCATTCGCGCCTCCAGCGCCCTGCTCGCCGTGGAGCGCCTTGCGCTGATGGGCCTGATGTACGTGCTGACCGGCCTGATCCTGGTGAACGTCGTCACCCGCTACGCGCGCTTTCCGATCTACTGGATCGACGAATCCGCTGTTTATTGCGTGGTCTGGCTGACCTTCATCGGCGCCTCCACGATGACGCGCCTGCGGCTCGACTTCGCGGTGACCATGCTGACGGAACGTCTTTCGCCGCAGCACCAGAAGATCGCGAAGGTGATCTCGACCGGCCTCGTCGTCGTGTTCGGTGCCGCCCTGATCGTCACCTGCATGCTCTGGATGGATCCGGTTGGCCTCGCCCGCGCCGGCTTCGACGGGCGCAAGCTCGCGGCCGAAACCTTCAACTTCCTCTACACCGAGCACACGCAGACGCTGAACTGGCCGACCTGGGTGCTCTACCTGACGCTGCCGATCTTCGCGGTGTCGATGACCGTTCACGGCCTCGCCAATTTGCTGGAAGATCTCGGGCTGGTGCCGCGCGTGCCGCCAAAGGGCTTCCAGCTCTCCGAGCTCGACGGGGTCAACTGATGATCACGTCAGCGGCCTTTATGGTTTTCATGCTGGTCGGCGTGCCGATCGGCCTCTGCCTGTGCCTCGCCGGGCTCGTCTACATCGCGGCATCCGGCAATCCCGTGCTATTCCAGTCCTATCCGCTGCAGCTGTTCGGCGGCGTCGACAGCTACGGCCTGATCGCGATTCCCCTCTTCATCCTGATCGGCGAGATCATGAACGGCGGCGGCATCACACGGCGCATCGTCGACATGGCGATGGCCTTCGTCGGCTCGCTCAAAGGCGGGCTCGCCTACGTCAACATCCTCGCCAACATGTTCATCTCCTCGATCCTGGGATCGGCGACCGCACAGGTCGCGATCATGGCCCAGATCATGGTGCCGGAGATGGAGAAGAAGGGTTACGACAAGACGTTTGCGGCGGGACTGACCGCCTATGGCGGCATGCTCGGACCGATCATACCGCCCTCGGTGATGTTCGTGGTCTACAGCGTGCTCGCGCAGGTCTCGGTCAGCGACATGCTGATCGCCGGCATCGTGCCGGGCGTCATCCTCACCGTGATGTTCTGCCTCGTCATCGCGCTGATGGGCTACGTCTACAACTATCCGCGTGCGGACTATCAGACACCGCGCCAGCGCGTCATGACGATCCTGCGGACGTCGCCGACGCTGCTGATCCCGGTCGTCATCGTCGGCACGATTCTGAGCGGCCTTGCCAATGCGACGGAATCCGCCGCCGTCGGCGCGGTGGCTGCCGCACTCGTCGGAAAATACTGGACCAGGGAGTTCGAGTTCTCGCAGCTGCCGCAGATGATGCTGCGCAGCGCGATCTATTCGGCGATCGTGCTGTTCCTGGTCGCGGCCGCCGCCGTGTTCTCCTGGGTCCTGATCTTCGGCAAGGTGCCGCAGGAGACGGCTGCCTGGATCCAGACGGCTGCCAAAGACCCGGTCAGCTTCATGCTGATCTGCAACGTCATCTTGCTGGTGATCGGCACGGTCATCGACGGCATTCCCGGCCTGATCATGACGGTGCCGATCCTGCTGCCTGTTGCAACCGAGGTCTATCACATCGATCCCCGGCATTTCGGCGTCGTGGTGGTCATCAATCTCGTGCTCGGCCTGCTGTCGCCGCCGGTCGGGCTCTGCTTCTTCGTCGCGGCCGCCGTCACCGGCGCCAAGCCCGGCAAGATGTTCATGGTGACGCTGCCCTTCTTCGTCATCTCCTGCGTCCTCCTCGTGCTGCTCTCGCTCTATCCGTCGCTCTCGCTGATCCTCATCAAATAGGCCCGTTCAAAAGGAAGCCCGACCATGCCGCTTACACGCCGCCGCTTTCTCGCCGCCAGTGCCGCCACATCGGTGTTCGCACCGTCGTTGGCGCTCGCCCAGACCAAGGAATTCCGCCTCGGCCTGATCACGCCGAACGGCCATTCCTGGAATAAGGCCGCGCTCAAATTCGGCGACGATCTCAAGGCCGCAACCAACGGCCGCCTGACCTTGACCGTGTTCCATTCCGGCCAGCTCGGCAACGAGCCCGCGATGATGCAGCAATTGCAGTCCGGAGCGCTCGACATGGGCTTCATCCAGGCCGCCGAGCTCGGCTCGCGCGTGCCGCACATCGCCGCGATCAACGCGCCCTACATCGTGCGCTCGACGCCGGCGGTGGCGAAATTCGTGCGGCATCCGGCGGCCGTCAAACTGTTCGACGTGCTGCCGCAGGAAACCGGAACGATCGGGCTTGGCTGGGGCATCACCGGCATGCGCGCGGTGTTCTCGTCGAAGGATTTGACGACGCTCGCCGACATCAAGGGCATGAAGCTGCGCATCAACCCGACGCCGGTCTATCGCGACTTCTACTCGTCCCTCGGCGCTGCGCCGACGCCGATCCCCACGCCACAGGTGTTCGACGCCATGGCCAACGGCCAGGTCGACGGCCTCGAGGCCGATCTCGAATTCTCCTGGAACCAGCGTTTCGACAAGGTCTCCAAGGTGATCCTGCAGATGAATGCCGTCTTCATGCCGATGGCGGCCGTCGTCTCCGGACGGGTCTGGCAGTCGCTCCCCGCTGCCGACCGCGAGCTGATCGCCAAGACGGTCAAGGCGACGCTGGATGCGCAGATCGACGAACTCGCCGGCAACGAGCCCGCGCTGATCGAGAATTTCAAGAACGCGCCGATCCCGATCCGCCAGGTCCCCGCCGGCGACACCGAAGCCGTCATTGCCGAGTTCGACAAGATCTGGCTGCCCAAGGCACCGGTTCTCGCCGAGCTGCGCAAGGTCGGCGCGACGCTCTGATCCCACCCGTCAGCCTCTTCACCACGCCCGGCGGATCCAGCCCCCCGCCGTCAATCTTACTTGGAGTCAAATCAATGAGCCGCCGCGTTTCCTGGGAAGGCGTCTTCCCGGCCGTCACCACGCAATTCCACGACGATCTCTCGCTCGACATCGATGCAACCGCGAAGGTGATGGACGGTCTGATCCGCGACGGCGTCTCCGGACTGATCGTCTGCGGCTCGGTCGGCGAGAACACCTCGCTGGAGCGCAAGGAGAAGGTCGCGATCATGGAGACGGCCAAGTCGGTCGCCGCCGGCCGCGTGCCCGTATTGTGCGGCATCGCCGAATTCACCACGGCGTTTGCGGTCGAGACGGCGAAGGAAGCCGCGCGCGTCGGCATCGACGGCGTGATGGTGATGCCGGCGCTGGTCTATTCGTCCAAGCCGCACGAGACTGCCGCGCATTTCCGCGCCGTTGCCTCCGCGACCGACCTGCCCGTGATGCTCTACAACAATCCGCCGATCTACAAGAACGACGTCACCCCGGACATTCTCGCCACGCTCGCCGACGTCGAGACCGTAGTCTGCTTCAAGGATTCGTCCGGAGACACGCGGCGCTTCATCGATACCCGCAACATGGTCGGCGACCGCTTCGTGCTGTTCGCAGGCCTCGACGACGTCATCGTCGAGAGTATCGCCATGGGCGCCGTGGGCTGGGTCTCCGGCATGTCGAACGCCTTCCCGCGCGAGGGCGAGACGCTGTTTCGCCTCGCCAAGGCCGGCCGCCTCGCCGAGGCGATGCCGATCTACGAATGGTTCATGCCGCTCTTGCACCTCGATGCGCGCCCCGATCTCGTCCAGTGCATCAAGCTGTGCGAGCACATCATGGGCCGTGGTACCGCGCTGACCCGCCCGCCGCGCCTCGCGCTGCTGCCGCAGGAGAAGGCCGAGGTCGAGGCGATGATGGCCAAGGCGCTGAAGAGCCGGCCGCGTCTGCCGGATGTGGGGCTGAAGGCGGCCTGACGGGAGGTCTCGTAGGGTGGGCAAAGCGAAGCGTGCCCACCACCTGTCTCAACAATCGAAAGATGGTGGGCACGGCGCTTCGCGCCTTTGCCCACCCTACGGAGCTGAAGTCGCGGCCCGCTTCTTCTTCGCATTCAGTGCGGACGCGACCCGGCTCACGGGCGGCTTGCCCAGCACGCCGCTCATCTCGTTCGTGGCCGCCAGCAGCTTCTCCATGTCGACGCCGGTCCTGACACCCATGCCCTCGAGCATGTAGACGACGTCCTCGGTCGCGACGTTGCCGGTCGCTCCCGGCGCGTAGGGGCAGCCGCCGAGGCCGCCGGCCGCGGCGTCGATGACGCGGACGCCCTCCTCCAGGCCGGCATAGAGATTGGAGAGCGCCTGGCCGTAGGTGTCGTGGAAATGCATTGCAAGCTTGGCGGCGGGAATGTTGGCGGCAACCGCGCGCAGCATCTCCTTGGCCTTATCAGGCGTGCCGACGCCGATGGTGTCGCCGAGCGAGATCTCGTAGCAGCCGAGTTCCGACAACGTGCTCGCAAGATCGGCGACGGCCTTCGGCTTGATCTCACCGTCGAACGGACAGCCCAGCACGCAGGAGATATAGCCGCGCACCCTGACGCCGTCAGCCTTGGCACGAGCCAGCACCGGCCTGAACCGCTCAATGGACTCCGCAACGGTGCAATTGATGTTGGCGCGCGAAAAGCCCTCGGACGCCGCCGCGAACACCGAAACCACTTTCGCGCCCGCGGCGCGCGCGGCGTCATAGCCCTTCTCGTTGGGCACCAGCACGTGGAATTCGGCGCCCTTGATGCCGCTCACGCCGCGCAGCACGGCATCCGAGCTTGCCATTTGCGGGATCGCCTTGGGTGAGACGAACGCCCCGACCTCGACCGTATCGAGGCCGGCCGCGACCAGCGCCTCGACGAAGGCGATACGGGCTTCGACGCTGACGGGCGTCTTCTCGTTCTGGAGGCCGTCGCGCGGCCCCATTTCGATGATGCGGACGGGGTCGCTCATGTCACTCTCCCGCAGGATCGACCACCGCGAGTTCGACGCCCTCCTGCACGATGTCGCCGACCTTGCACTTGATGGACTTCAAGACGCCGGCATAGGGCGCGCGCAGCGTCTGCTCCATCTTCATCACTTCCAGCGTCAGGATCGGCGCCCCCTTCTCGAGCTTGGCCCCCTCCTCGGCCAGCACGGCGACGACGGTGCCCGGCAGCGGCGCTGCGATCTTGTCCTGGCCGGTCTGCTCTTCGGTCTCACCGCCGAACGGATCGACCCAATGCAGGTCGAAGCGGCCGTTGCGCGTGCGCAAGTAAAGCTCATGGCCGGCGATGACTGCGGCGACCGAGGATTTGACGCCATCAAGCGTCAGGTCGAAGCCGCCGTCGCGTGGCGTGATCGCGAACGCCAATTCGCGTTCGCCGATGACAAGCGTGGACGGGCCGCTGCCGTAGTTCAGCACGATCTTCTGCTCGGGGCCGTGACCGACGCGAAAGGCAAAGCTGCGCTGCCGGCGGCCGACCGGCTGCCAGCCAAAGGTTTGCCAGGGCGAATTCGCCTCCGCTTGGGCGGCCCGCTGCTCGTCGCTGATGATAGCGGCCACTGCGGCGCACAGTTCGAGCTCACCCGGCGCCGGCGCGGCCTGTGTCAGCACCGCCAGCTCACGCTCGATGAAGCCGGTATCGATCGCATTCGTCCGCACCTTCGGATGCGTCATCAGCGCCGACAGGAACGGGATGTTGCTGACGATGCCGCGGACATCGGACTCTTCCAACCCGCGGTTCAGCCGTTCGATCGCGACATCCCGCGTCGGCGCCCATGCGATCATTTTTGCGAGCATGGCGTCATAGTAAGGCGAGACGCTATCGCCCTCGCGGTAGCCGGCGTCGATGCGTAGGCCACCGGTCTCGGCGGGCAGCCGCCAGGTCGAGATCCGCCCGACTGACGGCATGAAGTTCTTGGTCGGATTCTCCGCGTAGACGCGCGCCTCGACGGCGTGGCCGTTGAGCTTGATCTCGTCCTGCTTCAGCGGCAGCGCCTCGCCGAAGGCGACGCGCAGCTGCCATTCCACGAGGTCGATCCCGGTGATCAGCTCGGTCACGGGATGCTCGACCTGCAGGCGTGTGTTCATCTCGATGAAGAACACGTCCTTGCCGTCGGAGACGAACTCGATGGTGCCGGCACCGACATAGTTCACCGCTCCGGCCGCTTTTCGCGCGGCGGCACAGACCGCCTCGCGCTGGGCGGGATTGAGCGTCGGCGACGGCGCCTCCTCGATCACCTTCTGGTGCCGGCGCTGCAGCGTGCATTCGCGCTCGAACAGCGACAGCAGATTGCCATGGCTGTCGCCAATGATCTGCACTTCGATATGCCGGGGATTATCGACATACTTTTCGATCAGCATGCGATCGTCGCCGAACGCGGCCTTGGCCTCGCGCTTGGCGCTGACGATCGCAGGCGCAAGCTCGTCGGCCGAGCGCACGATGCGCATGCCGCGGCCGCCGCCGCCGGCGGAGGCCTTCACCAAAATCGGGAAGCCGATCTTGTCGGCCGCCTTCGAAAGCGTCGCCTCGTCCTGGGCTTCGCCGTGATAGCCGGGCACCAGCGGCACGCCGGCCTTCTCCATCAGCTCTTTCGAGCCGGACTTCGAGCCCATCGCCGTCATCATCCCGGCGGTCGGACCGACGAACACCAGCCCTGCATCGAAGCAGGCCCGTGCGAATTCGGCATTCTCCGACAGGAAGCCGTAGCCGGGATGCACGGCCTCGACGCCGGTCTTGCGCGCGGCCTCGATCAGCCGCTCGACATTGAGATAGCTGTCGCGGGCCCGCGCCGGCCCGAGCAGCACGGCCTCGTCGGCGAGCGCGACATGCATCGCGTCGCGGTCGGCCTCAGAATAGACCGCGACCGTGCGCAGCCCCATGGCACGCGCGGTGCGGATGACGCGGCAGGCGATCTCGCCGCGGTTGGCGATCAGGAGCGTGCGAAAACGACGGTAGAGCTTTGAGTGGTCCATCGCATCACATCCTGAACAGGCCGAATTTCGTCGGCTCGATCGGCGCATTCGACGCCGCCGAGAGGCCAAGGCCGAGCACGAGGCGCGTGTCGGCGGGGTCGATCACGCCGTCGTCCCACAGCCGCGCGGTCGCGTAGTACGGGTGTCCCTGGCTCTCGTATTGTGCGCGGATGGGCTCGCGGAATTTGTCTTCCTCTTCCTTCGACCAGCTATCGCCCTTGGCCTCGATATTGTCGCGCCGGACCTGGCTCAGCACCATCGAGGCCTGCTCGCCGCCCATCACCGAGATGCGCGCGTTCGGCCACATCCAGAGAAAGCGCGGCGAGTAGGCGCGGCCGCACATGCCGTAATTGCCGGCGCCATAGGAGCCGCCGATCACGACGGTGAACTTTGGCACCGATGCCGTCGCAACCGCGGTCACGAGCTTGGCGCCGTCGCGCGCGATGCCGCCGGCCTCGTATTTCTTGCCGACCATGAAGCCGGTGATGTTCTGCAGGAACACCAGGGGAATGCCGCGCTGGCAGCACAGCTCGATGAAATGGGCGCCCTTCAGTGAACTCTCACTGAAGAGAATGCCGTTGTTGGCGATGATGCCGACCGGATAGCCCCAGATATGGGCGAAGCCGCAGACCAGCGTCGTGCCGTAGAGCTTCTTGAACTCGTCGAACTCGGAGCCATCCACGACGCGGGCGATGATGTCGCGCACGTCGAACGGCTTTCTGCCGTCGACCGGCACCACGCCGTAGATCTCCTCGGCCGCGAACAGCGGATCGCGCGGCTTGTGCATGTTGAGGTTCGGCCGCACCGACGGCTTCAGCGTGCCGACGATGCGCCGCGCGATGCCGATCGCATGGGCATCGTTCTGGGCATAGTGGTCCGTGACGCCCGACTGGCGCGAATGCACGTCGGCGCCGCCGAGCTCCTCGGCGCTGACGACCTCGCCGGTCGCGGCCTTCACCAGCGGCGGGCCGCCGAGGAAGATGGTGCCTTGATTGCGCACGATGATGCTCTCGTCCGACATCGCGGGGACATAGGCACCGCCGGCGGTGCAGGAGCCCATCACGATGGCGATCTGCGGAATGCCCTGGGACGACATCTGCGCCTGGTTATAGAAGATGCGGCCGAAATGCCGCTCGTCCGGGAAGATCTCGTCCTGCAGCGGCAGGAAGGCGCCGCCGGAATCGACCATGTAGACGCAGGGCAGATTGTTCTGCCGCGCCACGTCCTGCGCGCGCAGATGCTTCTTCACCGTCATGGGGTAGTAAGTGCCGCCCTTGATGGTGGCGTCGTTGGCGACGATCATGCATTCGCGCCCCGAAATACGACCCACCCCCGTCACGACGCTCGCCGAATGCACGTCGCCGCCATAGAGGCCATAGGCCGCGAGCGGCGACAGCTCCAGAAAGGAGGTGCCGGGATCGACCAGCAGGTCGACGCGCTCGCGTGCCAGCATCTTGCCGCGCGAGGTGTGGCGGTTGCGCGAGGCCTCGCCGCCGCCGCCTGCGACTTGGGCGAGCTTTTCGCGCAAGTCGGCGACAAGCGTGCGCATGGCTTCTGCATTGCGCGAAAAGCCTGATGAAGATGGATCGATGCTGGAATGGAGCGGCATGTTGATTCCAATAAGGTGAAGGTTTTAAGCCGTCTCGGACATCAGTTCGCGGCCGATCAGCATGCGGCGAACTTCGGACGTCCCCGCGCCGATCTCGTAGAGCTTGGCGTCGCGCCAGAGACGCCCCACGGGGAATTCGCTGGTGTAGCCGACGCCGCCAAGCGCCTGGATTGCCTCGCCGGCCATCCACGTTGCCTTCTCCGCGGAATAGAGGATCGCCGCCGCCGCATCCTTGCGCAAGCTGCGGGCGTGGTCGGCGCGGTCGCAAGCGCGTCCCACCGCATAGACATAGGCGCGAGTGGCCTGCCACGTCGCATACATGTCGGCGAGCTTGCCCTGCATCAGCTGGAAATCGCCGATCGGCTGGCCGAACTGCTTGCGCTCGTGCATGTAGGGCACGACCGCGTCCATGCAGGCCGCCATGATCCCGAGCGGACCGCCCGACAGCACCGTGCGCTCATAGTCGAGGCCGGACATCAGCACCTTGACGCCCTCGCCCACCTTGCCGAGCACGTTCTCCTCCGGCACCTCGCACTCGTCGAAGAACAAGGGATAGGTGTTGGAGCCGCGCATGCCGAGCTTGTCGAGATGCTGGCCGTGGGTAAAACCCTTGAAGCCCTTCTCGATCAGGAAAGCGGTCATGCCACGCGGGCCGGCCGCCGGATCGGTCTTGGCGTAGACGACGAGCACGTCAGCGTCGCCGCCATTGGTGATCCACATCTTCGAGCCGTTGAGGACGTAGCGGTCGCCGCGCTTGTCGGCGCGCAACTTCATCGAGACGACGTCGGAGCCGGCGCCCGGCTCGGACATGGCGAGCGCGCCGACATAGTCGCCGGAGATCAGCTTCGGCAAATAGCGCTGGCGCTGCGCGTCATTGCCGTTGCGCCGGATCTGGTTGACGCAGAGGTTGGAATGGGCGCCGTAGGACAGCCCCACGGCAGCGGAGCCGCGCGAAATCTCCTCCATGGCGACGATGTGGGCGAGATAGCCCATGTTCGAGCCGCCATATTGCTCCGGCGCGGTCATGCCGAGCAGGCCAAGGTCGCCGAAGCGCTTCCAGAGGTCTGCGGGGAACAGATTGGCCTTCTCGATGTCGGCCGCGCGCGGGGTGATCTCCGCCTCCACGAAGGCGCGAAGCGTGTCGCGCAGCATGCCGACGTCTTCGCCCAGTTCGAAGTCGATGCTCGGGATGTTCAAGGCGATTCCTCCGTATTTGACCTTCGAACCTAGCCGGATCGAAGCCCTCTTGCGGTCGAAAAGGTTGCATTTTCCGCCAAACTTGGCGAGGATTTTCGAGAGGAATTCCCAAAGGTTCGCAATGCCTTTTCAAGCCGCCACCGCGACCTCGCGCCGCGCCGTGACCCCCACCGCCTTCGTGCGGGGCGTGGTTGCCGCCTATGCGCGATACGGACGGGATCCGGCCGAAGCGCTGCAGCGGGGACAGGTAGCGCCAGACCTTGTCAATTCTCCGGGTGGGCGGATCACCGCCGCCCAGTTCGAGGCGTTGGCGGGCCATGCCATGCGGGAGCTCGACGACGAGGCGCTCGGCTGGTTCTCGCGCCGCCTGCCCTTCGGTACCTACGGCATGCTGTGCCGCGCCTCGATCACGGCGCCGACGCTGGAGGTCGCGCTCAAGCGCTGGTGCCGGCATCATCGTCTGCTCACCGAGGACGTGCTGCTCGATCTCGAGCTCAGTGAGGAGACCGCGGTCGTCTCGATCCGGGAACTGCGCGACCTCGGGCCCTTGCGCGAATTCTGCCTCGTCACTCTGCTCCGCTACGCCCTCGGCTTCTCCTGCTGGGCGGTCGATTCCGCGATTGCGCTACGCGCGGCGGAATTCCCTTATCCTGAGCCGGGACACGTTTCGGTCTACCCGACCATCTTCTGCAAAAGCGTCCGCTTCGACGCGGACTGCGCTCGGATCGTCTTCGACAAGCATTATCTATCGCTGCCGCTGACGCGCAGTCCGGCCGATCTCGACAACATGCTCAAGGGCGCGCTGCGGTTGACCGTGCTGCCCTATCGGCGCGACCGGCTGCTGGTCGAGCGTGTCCGCCGCGTGCTCCGCAATGCGCGCGGACGCAGTCTCGGTGCCGAGGATGTCGCAAGCGAGCTTGCGCTCTCCACTCGCACCATGCATCGGCGCCTGCGCGAGGAGGCCACCTCGTTGCGCGACCTCAAGGAAGAGGCAAAATTCGAACTGGCAAAACAGGAGCTGATGCGAGGCCGCACGCCGATCAAACGCATCGCGGAGATCGCCGGCTTCCGCAACGAGAAGAGTTTTTCGCGCGCCTTCCGCAACTGGAGCGGCGCCAGTCCCCGCGAGTTTCGCGGGCGGTATCGCTAAGACATCATCCGGAAAGCACGTCGCGGTCTTCCGTGCGTGCCGAGAGGGCGAGCACCCTGAGGCGCCGTACTCCTCAGACGTTTGCGGCCCCCGGGATCACTCCCGAAGGCCGTAAAGGTCGAAACCACCAGTCCTATCTCTGATCAATTCGAGTTGGTCTGCGCGCCGCTCCGAAGCTTGCTGCGCGACTGCGAATGCTTCGGCTGATAGGCGAGAGAGTCGGTCGCGCTCTTCGCACCGCTCTGCGCGCACGTTCCACCGATACCGCCGGCAGCGGCGCGGCAGGCTTCCATCGTCGGATAGCCGCAGCCGTGAGCGGCCTGGGCACCGTTCGTGATGCAATAATCTTCCGCTTTCGCAGTCGGTGCCGTCAGCACCAGAAACGCGGACGCAAACAGCGTCGCGGCGGAAACTGCGAACGTCTTCGAAACCGAGGTCATGATGTCTTTTCCTGCTTAAGAAGTCCCACATGCGAGCCCTCGACTCGCAACGCGCGCTGAGGCTCACACCTCGCATGTAGGCCAACCACGGGAACCATCAATCACGGCTCAGCGCATTGCTGGGATGTGATAATCACATTTCTCAATTAGGTGAGTTGATAAGCATTATAGTGCCACCAGGGCGATCGCCTCCAACTCTTTCGCAATTGATGCAAGTGCAGTGCAGGCTGCCCTCGGGCGTGGCCTGCCGCTAGCCCGCAGATGCCGCCGCGACGTTCTGCAACGGCAGTGGCACATCCTTCGCGACACCCAGCACGGGGAAGCTCCGAACGTTCTTCACGTCAGGCATCGCCGCGAAATGCAGCAGCTGCTGGCGCATGCTCTCGACGCTCGGCGCCACGCATCTCAGGAGATAGTCGGTGTCGCCCGAGATCCGCCAGCACTGCTGGATGCGCGGGATCGCGGCGATCGAGCTCTCGAACGCCTCCAGCACCGGCTGGGCCTGGCTGCCGAGCTGGATCGAGACGAACGAGACCACCTCATAGCCGAGCCGCCGCTCGTCGATGACCGCGCGCACCGCCCGGATCACGCCACGGCTGAACAGCGATTTTAGCCGCCGCAGGCAGTTCGGCGCGGATACGCCGACGCGCAGCGCCAGCTCGTTGTTGCGGATACGCCCGTCCTGCTGCAGCTCGGACAGTATTTTTAGATCGACGCCGTCGAGCTGGTCACGCCCGGCCATAGCCGTACCCTCGTCATGGTCGTGTCATGCGGGGCAGCGAAGCACGCGGCGGAATTGGTGCCAAGGGTCCGAACCCGGGGCGCGACGCCATCGCGTTCGGGAGGAATGCCTCCCCCACCGTCATGGCGGGCCTGTCCCGGCCACGCATGTTCGTTCACGCGCCCAAAACGTCGATGCCCGGGCCTTCGCCTCGCCGAAGCGGCTTCGGCCGCGCAGGCGGGACGGGCCCGGCATGACGAGTACATCACGTCGATTAACGTCGCAGCAGCCGCCCCTCAATGCGTCCAAGGCTCGCCGCGGCGGAAGGAGAAATTATCGGCATAGGCGGCCGGGCGGCGGATCGAATCCTGCGGCTCGATCACCTGGTACGCGATGCCCTTGCGCTCACAATAGGCGATCGCCTCTTCCTTGCTGTGGAAGCGCAGCGTGATCTGCTGCTTCATGTCGCCCGACGAGGTCCAGCCCATCAGCGGCTCGACCGAGCGGGGCTGCTCCGGCTCGTAGTCGAGCTGCCATTCCTTCGTCTTGGACCGGCCGGATTGCATCGCGTTCTTGGCGGGCTTGAAAATGCGTGCGGTCATTGGCGGTCCGGCCTCTTCGTCTTTTCGCTCGATTTCGATGCGTCACGGTAGCAGTTGGTGGAAACCTCAGGGATAGTATACAGACACCGATTGGGAACTGATCGGTGATTCCGGCCCCGGGCAACCTTCTCCGACGGTATAGTCATTATGCTGCACCGTGACAATTGCGTACCCGCCGTTCGCGCTGGGGTCCCGCCCGGCGGCACTGCTTCGCCGACATCAGCGTAACCGCCCCTCCGAGAGCTTCCGTCGCATGGCCTTCCTGAACATCAACGCCACGCTCCCTGAAAAAGGCCGTGACCTCAGGCTCGACCTGTTTCGCGGGGTCGCGAACTGGGCGATCTTCCTCGACCACATCCCCGACAACGTCGTGAACTGGGTCACGACCCGCAATTACGGCTTTTCCGACGCCGCCGACCTGTTCGTGTTCATCTCCGGTTATACCGCCTCGTTCGTCTATGCGCGGATGATGCTGGAGCGCGGTTTCCTGGTCGGCGCCACCCGGCTGACCAAGCGGGTCTGGCAGCTCTACGTCGCCCACATCATCCTGTTCGTGATCTATATCGCCTCGATCAGCTATCTGGCGCTGCGCTTCGGCGATAGCGAGATGATCAACGAGTTCAACGTCGCCGGCCTCGTCGACAACGCCACCGAGACGCTACGCCAGGGCCTGTTCCTGCGCTTCAAGCCGCTCAATCTCGACGTGCTGCCGCTCTACATCGTGCTGATGGGCCTGTTCCCGCCGGTGCTGTGGTTCATGCTGCGCAAGCCCGATTTGACGATGGTGCTGGCGATCGTGCTGTGGCTGGCGGCGCGTCACTTCGGCTGGAATCTGAATGCCTATCCGGCCGGCCAGTGGTACTTCAACCCGTATTGCTGGCAGGTGCTGTTCGTGTTCGGCGCCTGGTGCGCGATGGGCGGCGCGCGGCGCTCGATGACGCTGATCAACGCGCCGATCACGCTCTATCTCTGTCTCGGCTATCTCCTGTTCGCGCTGGTCATGACCATGGCCGGCCGCTTCCCCACGTTCGGCGGCATGTTCCCGGAGTGGCTGTTCTCGGCCTTCAACCCGAACGACAAGACCAACCTTGCGCCCTACCGCTTCCTCCACTTCGTCGTGATCGTGATCCTGGTGATCCGCTTCGTGCCGAAGGAATGGCCGGGGCTGGAATGGAAAGTGTTCGATCCCCTGATCGTCTGCGGCCAGCAGTCGCTCGCCGTGTTCTGTGTCGGCGTGTTCCTGTCGTTCGTCGGCCATTTCGAGCTGTCGATGAGCTCGGGCTCGCTGCTCGCACAGATCTTCGTCAGCGTCGCCGGCATCGCGATCATGACGACGGTGGCCTATTACATCTCGTGGTCGAAGAAGCAGGACAAGCCGCTGAAGCCACCGCCACCCAAGCCGGCGGCAGCCGCGGCGAAGGCGGCCTGATCCGGCAACGCCTGGCGGTTGAAGCGCGGCCTTCCACCGCCATGGGCCAAGATCGATGGCTCAGCAATGGCCCAAGGCGCGACGATGGTTCGGCGCGCTTCAGGCGGCTTCTTCGCCGTCGAACTCGGTGAATTTCTTGTAGATCCAGTCGCGGCCGTCATGGCGGCGCCAGACCTTGCCGACCACGAGCTGCCCGTTGATCGAGCGGCGGGGCACGATCACGGTCCAGAGGTGCCAGATCTCGCTCCAGCTCGATTGCGGACCGACGGTTTTGAAGTTGCGATCGAAAGACATGACGCAGAACTCACAGGATACGCGCGCTGCGACGAACCGTGACCTTGTGTGAGCACGAATTGCAGGCAGCCCATCGCGAGCCGGAATCGATCTGATAACGATCGCCGAAGCGGCCGCAACAACCGCTCATCCTTAACCTAACCGGTCAACCTTACTTCTCCCGGCCTGGGGCCGAGATCGGTTGAAAGCCGGCGCCGACTTATCTACAATACGCGCACGATTTGAGAATGACCGCGCCATCTTGGGCGCGTGGCGATTTGATTGAGCTGACGTCCAATTTTGTGAATTGAAATTTCGAGAATCTCGTCAGGGCGACCACAATGAATTTGCAGTGTGAACGTCTGCGCCTGGCGCTGCGATCGACACCTCCTGTGCCAATCGCAAGGACGCCGGCGCAAGAACTGACGAAAGCCGCCAACGACAACCACGGGATATGGCCGCTGCTGCCGTTTCCGCTCGGCTGGTACGCCTCGAGCTGATTGGCCGGATCCGAAAAGGCGGCAGCCGAAAAGCGCAACGCCGCGCAAGCGGAATATCATCGCTTGGCGGCGTCCGTTTAGACATTGGGCGCTGAAATCCCCAACACACATATGTCTGTGGCGACAGCCAAAGGTTCGATGCGGCATCGGGAATTCTGTCCCGGTCAGCGCGCCGCAACCGCTTGAAACATCGCGCAGAAGTCGCGGAAACGCCGCCTGTCAGATCGCGTCGGAGGTCGGAGGGAAAAGGTCCAGGAGATTCACCCTCGGGACTGGTCGGGGCAGCTGGATTCGAACCAACGACCTGCAGTACCCAAAACTGCCGCGCTACCAGGCTGCGCTATACCCCGAATGTCCGGCGAGCCCCGTCGATACACGCTTCCCAAGGCGCCAGCAAGGCTTCCAAAGCGCCGGCAAGCTTCCAGGGTCCGGCAGGCGCTCGCCCGCCCGCCTATTTGCTGCCGAACAGCGGATGGCCGACGCGGTCGCCGGGGCGGATGCCGTATTTCTGCGCTGTTCCCGCCACCACCTCCAGCACGGCCCGGGCGGGCCCCCGGGACGAGATGATCTTGGTCGACATCGGCTCGGTATTCTCGGCGATGCGCAGGATGCGGCCGTCGGCGCGGATGAAGATCATGTCGAGCGAGACATAGGTGTTCTTCATCCACATCGACACCTCCTGCTCGGGGTTGAAGTCGAACAGCATGCCTTTGCCGTCCGCCAGCTCCTTGCGGTACATCAGGCCGGTCTGCTTCTCCTCCTCGGTCGTCGCCACTTCCACCGAGAACACCTGCACGCCGTTCTTGGTGACGATCTCGAGCGGCTGGAAGCTGGCGGCGCCGGCGGGCGCGCCGGCAACAGCACAGCCGGCGATGACGAGGATGGCGGCAAGCCAGCCCTTCAGGGCGGACCAGACAGCCTTTCGATCAGGATTCATGGGGGCACTCGAGGCGTGGGACTGGACCAGTCCTTACGCGGCGGTCGCCGGAAAAGCCAGAGGCGCACCGGTCTGCCGACGCGGCCCTGCTCACGATTGCGGGAAATGAAGCTTGGGGGATTTGAAAGCTTGCAGGGACTTGGACGCCAGAGCGCGAGTCTCCTCGCGCTTAGTGCGACTGCAATCCCGGCGATCCGGTCTCGGGATGGATCTCGGCCGCCATCATGCCCTTGGAGCCGGGCCCGAAGCGGACCAGGACATACTGGCCGGGCCTGAGCTCGGTCATGCCGAAGCGGCGCAGCGTCTCCATGTGCACGAAGATGTCGGGCGTGCCCTCGCCGCAGGTCAGGAAGCCGAAGCCGCGCAGCCGGTTGAACCATTTGACCTGGGCCCGTTCCAGCCCGCTGGTCGCGGTGACCGTGACATGGGTGCGCGGCGGCAGCATCTGCGCCGGATGGATCGCGGTCGACTCGTCCATCGAAACCACGCGGAACGCCTGGTAACCCTTGGCGCGCTGGATGCACTCGACGACGATGCGGGCGCCTTCATAGGCGGTCTGGAAGCCGTCGCGCCTAAGCACGGTAACGTGTAGGAGCACGTCCGGCCAACCATTGTCGGGAACGATGAAGCCATAGCCCTTGGAGGCGTCGAACCATTTGATGACGCCGTGGACTTCAACGAGATTGGCGCTGGTCTCGCCGAGCCCGCTGAACGGACTGAGCCCGCTCTCGCGACCGGCACTGCCGTGCTCGCCCGGCGTGATCCGCCCGGGCGATGCCCCCTGCCCGGGAACCCCGAGCTTCTTGGACTCAAATCCGTCCGACGACCCCATAACCCCGGACCCCACACTGTCATGCGACCCGCCTCAGCAGCGGTATCGAATCACGCGTCTTTCGAGAACCTTCTCAACTGGACGCGACGCGAATCTTTCGACTCAAAAGATAACACTCCCGGTTGCGAGGCATAGATAAAAAAGAGATTCGCCGGAACCTATGAACAGCTTGCACAGCCGCGAATCAAATTGATGCCTCAATTGCCGACAAAGGGCCCGAGTGCTTCGCCGATGTCGTGGTGGATGACGAGATCGGCAATGTCGTCCTGCTCGGTCGGCTCGCGGTTGATGATCACCAGACGTGCACCGGCGTTCTTCGCCATCATCGGAAAGCCCGCCGCGGGCCACACCACGAGCGAGGAACCGATCGCGATGAAGAGGTCGCAGGCCTGCGACAATGCGGTCGCGCGCTGCATTTCATCATCGGGCATCATCTGGCCGAAGGAGATCGTGGCGGTTTTCACCGGCTCACCGCACGCGGTGCAGTTTGGCGCGAGGCCGTCGCCGTCGAAGCGACGCTTCACCCAGTCGAGCGGATAGGCCTGCCCGCATCCGATACAACGCGCATAAGTGGTATTGCCGTGAAGTTCAATCACGTGCTCGCCGGCGAAGCCGGAGGCCTGGTGCAGATTGTCGATGTTCTGGGTGATGATGGCGGGAACCTTGCCGGCGCGGTAGAGCGAGGCCAGCGCCCGATGGCCGCGGCCGGGTTTTGCCGCCGCGAAGACCTCCTCCATCGCAAAACGGCGGCGCCAGGACTCGTCCCGCGCTGACTGGCTCGCGACGAATTCGTCGAACGGGATCGGACGGTTGCGCGTCCAAATTCCGCCCGGCGAGCGGAAGTCGGGAATGCCGCATTCGGTCGAGATGCCGGCGCCGGTGAACGGCACGATGACCCTTGCCTCGGCGATCATGTCGCCGAGCCGTTCAACGCCGCTCTGAAGATCCGATGCAATCAATCGCGGCCTCCGATTCGTTTCGCCTGACAAGCATCATGCACAAGCGGCAAGATTGTTGACGCTCTTATCAAGCGCTAACGCGAGATGCTCGGCAATTTTTTCCGACCTTCGCATATCACAATCCTGCAATGCCTCCTCCCCATTGACGCCCCATTCAGGAGCCCCAATGGATGGGTCAATGCGACTCAAGATGATGCGGCGGCAGCGCTTGAGTTGAGTTAAGTAAACCCGAGGGGATGGTCATGACCGAAGACGAAGAACGCAAAGCTCGTGAGCGCGACGAAATCGCCGCCCGTGTCGCCGCCTTCCGTGCCACGCAGGAAAAATTCAAGCGCGAGCGCGAAGAGTATTTCGTGTCGACCCTGGAGAACGCCCGCAAGGTCGAACGGCCCTCGCTCTGGCCGTAATTCACGTCCCGATCAATGCACGTGAAAAAAGCCCGGAGCATCGCTCCGGGCTTTTCGCTTGAAAGAGACTACCAGTGGCGCCAGTGGCGGTGGTGCCGGTAGTACGGTCCGCCGCCGTAATAGGCGTAGGAGCCCGGCCCGTAATAATAGTCGGGGCCGTCGTAATAGCCGTAGCGCGGGCCGTAATAGCCGTACGGATGGGACGCTGCGACCGCACCCGCGGTGATCGCGCCGGCGGCGAGGCCGAATGCGAGGCCCGGGCCAATGCCGCGCCCGCGCGCCTCGGCAGGCGCAGGGGCCGCAACCGCGGTCACGCCAACGGCTGCGACGGTGGCCAGAACTGCCAGTGTTTTTTTCATGCTCTCCTCCTTCGCGTCTCGCGGAGATAACGACGAGCGCCTGCGATGGTTGCGCGCAGGGCGCGGAACCGGCCACAGCAAAAAAGGTCGATCCAGCCGGAACGAAATCGCCGGCCGGGGATTGCCTCCTCAAGTGCGGGAGCCTCCGCCATCCGGGTCGAGGCGACAGCACGAAGCCCCGTCAGCATCTCCGCGATGCTGGCGGGGTTTTCAGTTTCACGGGAGCAGATGGCAGCAGACCACGATTGCTGCCAGCGGGGCGAACGACCGAGGAGGAGAGTTTGCCGTTATCCGCTTTGCTGGCCCGAATCCGCAGGCTGGTTCCCAGATCCGACGATCAGCACTACGATGAGATCGTTCGCAGCTTCGGTGTCGGGACGCTGCACCCCCCGCCGACGCCGATGAGCGACGGCGAGCTGGCGCGGGCGATCGCCGAGTTCCTGAAAGAGCAGCCGTCGAGCGAATCCGTCGCGACCCTCGGCCGCCGGCTCGACCCCTCTTCTCCGCTTTGAGTTTCCTTCGAATTTCTTCCGCATTTCCTGGCAAGAGCACGGAACCAGAAATGCGCGCGGACGTTGAATCCCCCTTCACGCAGAGAGCGGAAGAGGCCCGACATGCCCGCGTGGCTCGAAGTTTTGCTCAATTTGTCCGGCTATGCCGGTTTCGTGGCGCTCGCCTCGCGCGGCACCGCGAGCCCGCAGTTGCCGGCAGACGATCGCATGTACAGCGACGATCGCTAGCGCCGCTTTAATTGGCGTGCGCCGCCTGGCCCGCCGTGCGCACCAGCCGGTCGGCCTTGACCGCGACGCGCGTGTCCTCGAGCTGCGGCCGCAGCGAGAAGCTGATCACCACGAAAGCGAGACAGAACAGCGCGCCGACGATGGCGACGCGCCGGTAGGTCTGTCGGTCGCCTTGGTAAAAGGACGGCTCTGAAAAAGGTGTCATGATAAAATGCTTCTTGGCAAAGGTCGTTTCTTGCTTGTCCTTGCCAGACACCTACCGCAACGAGCGACAAGCGCAACGCGATTGGGCTTTTAACCTAACCGAATAGGGTTATCGGCTTCCGCGCAAATGATCGTTAGGAGTTTGCGGAGCGCCTGCGATTTCCAGCGAGCCGCTTGCCATATCGCAGGAAGCCGAAGCGACCGCAGCCTGGCGACCGGCTTTGTTCCAGCTTCGACACCATTTCGTTCTCGAAGAACGAATCGGAATTGAAGAAATCGGCGCGGAGCAACTCTTAACAGAACGTGCGCGCAGGCACGACGATCGGCTCACGTCGCATCGGGAGACGAGGCCTCGGGAGATTTCGATCCCGGCGGCGGCACTTGCGGCACCGACGGCTTGCCGTTGCGCAAGCGTGGGTGTCGATCGTACCAGAACACTTTCGCGATCTCGGCGAGAAACCAGCACGCATTCATGTCGCTCTCCCTCGCCTCACTCCTTACGGAGGAGGCGCGGGCGGGACTGTGCGAAGCATCACGTTGTCTCGTCTTGATGTGTGTGGCCGCATCGCGCGCGGCAGGCGCAACATGTTCTGCATCCGACTCCATTTCGTTCTCAAGGAACGAATCGGAGTCGGAAAAATCAGGGCGAAGCGATTCCTAACGATCGATGAAAGCGCGCGACGCAACCTCTTCAGCGGCGTGACTCGCCGTCGGCACAATCTTCGGCGGCAGGAATTTCGAGACGACCGCAAACACGATGACGATCTCGCGGCAAGGTTCGCATCGAAAGCTGTTGGCGGACGTCGCCATCATCGGCTTGGCGCATCGCGGGCATGTCATGCAGGCCGAACGCTGACGGCACATGTTCGTTCCTGAAGCATCAGCGGCGAATGCTCGCGCCGGCAACCACACCCGCCGAGACGAACTTCAAGTTGGTCGCCTCGTCGCCCCTGCGCAAGCCGCCGATCAAGCGCGAGCCGTCAGACCAGACGGCGCTTGCCGGGTCCCCTGGTGTCGTCGGCGTCCGCCAGAACAGATCAAGCCGCCCGCTTCACTTTTTCCTTTTCCGAGAAGCATTCCAGGATCTGGATGCGGAGCTCTTCCGCGGCCGGGCCCTCGAGCTTCCTGAGCTCGTTCCAGAGCCTGATCACTTCGCGCTGTTTTTCGACGGTCATGAGTCCACCTCCCAAGCGGTCCTTAAGGCGGCTCACTAGAACAAAATGAGAACAAAAAGTCCAGTCCCTCGCGCGCGATTTCCGGCATGTCGCGTTGAACCTTTTCAACGCCGCCTGGACCCATGGAAGCTGGGGATTTCAGCGCCCA
This sequence comes from Bradyrhizobium sp. CCBAU 25360, assembly GCF_028128695.1. NCBI lineage: Bacteria > Pseudomonadati > Pseudomonadota > Alphaproteobacteria > Hyphomicrobiales > Nitrobacteraceae > Bradyrhizobium > Bradyrhizobium sp. CCBAU 25360. Next base: position 705,149 of record NZ_LBJA01000045.1, on the reverse strand, counting down.
GTCATATGGCAGCGCTGCGGTGAACGAACATATTCCGTCATCGCGGCGCTGTTGCTTTTTGGGCTTTCAACTTTAAGTTAGAAATACGGCTGGCGGCCAGGCGCTGAAATCCCAATGCCGTCAGCCAGAAGAGCCCCGTGCGAAAGCGCGGGGTTTTTCTTTGAGGGCAACGGCTGCCTGCCCAGGTGCAGCGGGTCGTAACGGGAACGAATCTTCCAACATTCGCATTGACCGGCCGAATGAGGCGGCATCCCGCGTTTCCGCGTCCGGCCCCAGAGCCGATGCCCCGCGCCCTTCACGATCGAGGCGCCCATGATCTGCGAGTTCTGTGAGACCGAGATCCCGATCGGCCTTTCGGTCTGTCCGGCTTGCGGGAAACCGCAGAGCGCGCCGGGACGAACCGACCGGCGCGCTCTGTGGTTCGTCCTGATCGTCGTGGTGACGTTCGGCATCGCCGTCGCCGAGCATCACCTTGTCTTCAGCCATTGATCGTTGCGGCATCGCCCGCCGCAACGACATCGCCAGCGCCTTAGACGGAGTCCTTGGCCACCTTCAGCGGCGAGGCCTTGACCGACTTGCTCGCCGGCTTGGCCGCGAACTGCATCGGCTCCTTGGTGAAGGGATTGACGCCCATGCGGGCTTCGGTCGCCGGCTTGTTCACGACCGACATCTTCACGAAACCGGGAATGACGAACTCGCCGGACTCGTTGAGCTCCTTGTAACCAACCGTCGCCATGTACTCGATCACCGACTTCACGTCGTTCTTCGAAAGCTGCGTGCCCTCGGCAATTGCATCAATCAATTGAGTCTTCGTCATCTTCGCCATGTCTGAATTCCTTTTGTGCGCGCGAGCAACTCTGCTGGGGACGCGGCCTGAAGCGCGGGGGCGCGCTGATTTCATGCCAGTGGCATGAAGTGACGGGGCTTAGAACCCATCGAGGCCGAAAACGCAAGCAGGGGTTCTGCGGGGTTCCCGACTTCCTGTGAAGATGCCGCAGGACCTTCCGTTTTTCGCTTGAACCATTTTGCGGCTGGCGCGTCATATCATTGAAGTCCCCAAAGAAATCCCCAAGCTTCACCCCACCAGAAAGCCCCGCTTCCCCCAGGCGGGGTTTTCGCTTTTGGGGGCATGGTAGAACGGCCCGGCTGCCTATAATGGTCTGAAGGTTTCTCGTGGGGTGCTCATGAAGGTCGCTATCGTCATCGCAGGTTTGATCGTTGTGGCCGTCGCAGCCCTCGTCGCGATCCAGCCGAGCTTCCTGAAGCCTGCGTCCCTCGCCCTCGTGAAGAAGTCTGACATCTTCGGCTTCTCGCCCGGGATGACATTCGACGAGACCAGCAAGCTCGTCAGTCAACGCCGCTATCTCTGCCGCCGGAGCCGCGACTCCTACACCTTCGAATGCGACATCAACGGCGCCAAGGTCACGGTCGACAGCGAGGAGGCCGACGCCAGGCACCCGATCTGGCGCGTCAAGGCGGAGTTGAGCAATCCGGGGGCACAGGACGCCGCCGTCAAATCGATCTCCGACCAGTTCAACGCGCAGGCCATCAAGGACCGGGAGGGATGGACATGGATCGTCGGCCGCGGGCTCAAGCTGAGTTATGACGGCCTCACCTTGAACCTCGTGGACGAGGCCGCGGAGGCCCGGCTTCGCAAGGACGAAGCAAAGCGCTAGAGCGTGAAGTCACCTCGTCGTGAAACTTGTGGCTCGGCACGCCTTGTTGACACTTCAGTAACCCAACGCCGCCAAGCTCCATTCAGTCTCGTTGCGTTGGAGTAACCCCACAGTGCTGGATTTTGACGAGCTGCGTGAACTCGCGGCTGATGTTCGTGTTTTCGTCGACGTCGCCGAGGACAAGGCCGAAGCACTCAGGGCCGTCATCGCGGCCTATGACGTGGTGCTGGCAATCTTCCCCACTGACGAGGGCATGGGCCTTCACGTCATCAAGGGCAAAGAGATCCTGGACAGGATTGCAACATCACGCAGCCATGCGATCTACAGCCACACGGCGATCGCGGTCCCCGACCTGCAACACGCCCAGGCGCTCAAGCTGCTGACGGCCCCGGTCGAACAACGCATTGCGGCCTGATCGAAGGCGGCGGCTCCAGCGGCCATTGCCGGGCGATGCTCTGCATCGCCGGGCGAACCCTGCGGGCCGAGCGGTTCGGCCGCCTCGCCCCGCAACTGACAGCCCCCATTCTTCAGCTAGTCGCGAAGCCGGTTGACGATCTGGAGCGGGATCCATGATCCCAGCACGATGACGATCGCAACGAGTGTGACCACGACATACTTCACCGGATTTTGCGAGGACGCGAGCGAGCCTTCGAGCTGAAGGTAAGGGAGCCCGGCGTCCATGGCCATTCCGATGAGGGCAACCACCGTCAGGCCGCCAACGACTGACGCGAACACATTGACGATCCATCCGATCGCGCCGCGCTTGCTCGACCAGGCCTCGTAAATCGTAACCGCCAGCGTCACGACGACAAAGACCAGCATGAAGGACATCGAGCCGCCGACGCTCGACGTCGGGCCCAGGATCTCCAGCAGCAGCATGGCCGCTATTGCAAGCAATGCGATCGTCTTCACGATGCTCCCCTCATCCGTGCCCCAGCAGCAACACAGCAGAGCCGATCACGATACAGCCAAGGCCGAAGATGGCCGTCGCGATCTCGACGGCGTTTTCCAGGCCGAAGAACCTGACGACCGCGCTCCATGCGGCAGACAGGAGAATATCCACGATCGCGCTGAGCAGGGCATGAAGCATAGCTATTGGTCGCGCCGCCGGCGTTGGGGTTCGGTGACGGTGGATCAAATTCATCCGCCGTCGCCCCTCAGCATGAGCAAGATTACGGTGACAGTGCATTAAAAATGGCCTGCTCACCCGCAGGCTCTGCGGATTCGGTCCACGCTTGGCTGGTCCGTTTCCACCAGCCGCTTCCCCTCGCGCGCCCGCCCCCTGCCCCTCCTGCCCGTTTCCTGCTATCTCCTGTCCCCGCCGTCCCGGCCCAAAGCAAAACCCCACCCGTTCCAGGGAGCAACAACCATGCGATACCTCCACACCATGCTGCGCGTGCGCAATCTCGATGTCGCGCTGAAATTCTATGTTGATGCTTTCGGGTTGAAGGAGGTGCGGCGGATCGAGAACGACAAGGGGCGGTTCACGCTGGTGTTCTTGTGCTCGGCGGACGATCTCGAGGCGCTGAAGACGCAACCGCAGTCGCGCGGCGCGCCGCTGGTCGAGCTCACCTGGAATTGGGACGAGGAGAAGTATGGCGAGGATCGCTTCTTCGGCCATCTCGCCTATGAGGTCGACGACATCTACGCCACCTGCGCGCAGCTGATGAAGGCCGGCGTCACCATCAACCGTCCGCCGCGCGACGGCAACATGGCCTTCGTCCGTTCGCCGGACCTGCATTCGATCGAGCTGCTGCAGAAGGGCGAGCCGAAGCCGCCGCAGGAGCCCTGGGCGTCGATGCCCAACACCGGCCACTGGTAGGTTCGAGACGCTGGAACAAGCCCTCGCCGCCTGCGTTCACTCTCCGACAATGCGATTGGAGGAGAAAATCATGGGACGCGGAATTCTATTGTGGATGCTTGGCGTGCCTATCCCGGTGATCATTCTGTTGTGGCTGTTCTTCGGCCGCTGAGCGACGGGTTCAACTTGCCGGTTTGTTTTGCAACGAAAGCTCCGCCTCGGGCGGAGCTTTTTGCATGAGAGGCGCGCCGCAATCGCGCATCGCTCCGAACGGCGAATTCCGCTATCACCCGCGCAAGCGACAACGCCGCGGGAGACGCTCCATGCCTGACACCAAGCTGACGATCTGGGGCCGCGCCAATTCGGTCAACGTGCAGAAGGTGCTGTGGTGCCTCACTGAGCTCGCTTTGCCCTATGAGCGTATCGACGCCGGCATGAATTACGGCCGGACCCGCGAGGCCGACTATCTCGCGATGAACCCCAATGCGCGGATCCCGACGCTGGCCGAGGGCGACTTCGTGCTGTGGGAGTCCAACTCGATCATGCGCTATCTCTGCCTCGCGCATGGAAGCGGCACGCCGATCTACCCGGAGGCGCCGAAGAGCCGCGCATCGGTCGACCGCTGGCTCGACTGGACGCTGTCGACGGTGCAGCCGGTCGACCGCCCGGTGTTCTGGGGCATCGTGCGCACGGCGCCCGCCGAGCGCGACATGATCCAGGTGCAGCGCGATGCCGATGCCGCCGCCGAGGTCTGGGCGATCGCCGACCGCCTGCTCTCCTCGCGCCGCTTCATCGAGGGCGATGCGTTCACGCTCGCGGACATCGCGCTCGGCTCCTATGCCCGCCGATGGCTCGGCGTCGAGGGCATCACCCGGCCGGCACAGCCGCACCTGACGCGCTGGCTCGCCGAGCTCGGCAAACGGCCCGGATTTGCACAGCATGTCGCACCGCCGATGTCGTGAGCCGGCAGGGCTGCATAAGCCGCGGTGAGAGCACGATGAATCCGCGCTTCGGCGCAATCCTCCGGCGCCAACTCAGCACTTGACGCTACTGTGCATGGGGTTGTTTTCGCGTTTTTGTTTTGGCTCAGCGCCAGCCGCGCTCGACCAGCAGCACGCAGACGATCAGCACCAAGGTCACCACCGCGGTCGCCAGCCGCGCCGTCCAGCTCAGGCCGCGGCCGACCCACCACAGCAGCGCGCAATACATCAGCACGGGAACGATGAGGTCGAGGCGCAGCAGATCCACTGGCATGGGCCTCTAGCGCCTCACGGTGGTGTCGATGCTGATCGAGCCGCCGATCTTCACGCAGGTCCCGGTGCCCTCCACCATGACGAAGCGCGGGCCGTAGGTGGCGCAGGAGCCCGCTCGTGCCTTCCCGGCCGCACCCTTCAGCGGCACGGCCGTGCCTGCCTTCGACTGCTCGGCAGGCGGCAGACGCAGGGCTTCCGCCGCGGCGGCGGACGTGGCGAAGAACGGGATCAGGATGAGGAGCGACACGCGCATGGCGGCCTTCTAGCCCGGACGGGCGCCGCGCGCCATCGGGGCGGCCGCGGCCGCGATCAGATGAACTTGATGCCGGCGGATTTGCCTCGGCGCCAGACCACCTGGCAGCTCCGCCCGGTGCGTGCATCGCGCGCGAAGGCGAGCCGGATCACGCCCGGGAGCTGGCTCGCGTCCTCGTCCAGCGTGATCTTGGCGCCCGAATCCGAGATGTCCTGGACCAGGCAATGCCGCGCGGCGAAGCCACCGTCGAGGGTGATCCAGGCATGCTGCGACAGCAGCTTGCGGGCTGCGCGCTTTTTCGGCGGTGGCATTGGCAAAGATCTCCCGCTCCAGCGCTACTCAGGGAACCCTAAGAAACCGTTGAAATCGCCTCCGGATCACCCCGGCGCCGGCGCTGTCCACCGGGGCCAAAAGACCGTCCCGGACGGCTTGCCGGGAGCCAGAAAGGCCACTATACGTTCGCCCGCTGCAAGCCGCCGGGCTCGACTCGGCCGGCCAGCGGCTGTGCCGGGGATAACGGCAGGGCCCTGCGTTTGCTCCCTTCGTCTATCGGTTAGGACGCCACCCTTTCACGGTGGAGAGAGCGGTTCGATTCCGCTAGGGAGCGCCAGTGCACGCGATGGCGCCGCACTGAGCCGCCACGACCGCCCGGCTGCCAATTTCCGCCGCTCCCGCATGAACCTTCCCGCTGCTCGCCACCGACCAATGTCAGTTGGAACCGGTCCCATGGCACAGCGTATTCCCGAGATTGAAGGTTCGTCCGACACGTCCGCAATGACGCCGCGCCTTCCGCCATGGCTGAGCCAACCCCACCAGCATCCATCGGACCGGCGCGCCAAAATGCTGCAGCACATGGCGCGCGCCAGGTCGCTTGCGCAGCCGCAGCCAGATTCTGCGCCGGCGGCGCTCGTGCCGTCAGGCGAGAGCGCCAAGAACGTGGTCGGCGACCTCATTGGCCACGTTATCCTGTTCGGTATCCTCGCCCTGCTCTTCCAGTCGCGCATTCCGCTCTATCTCGGCGCGTTCGTCGTCCTGACCGACGGCGAGCGCATCGAAAGCGCGCTGGCAACGATCGGTATCCGCCTCGAGCCCGAAACGATCGGCCCCGACATCGCCAAGCGCTCGGCATTCTGGTTCGGCTGGTTCGCGTTGCTCGCCACTTTGAAGGGCTCCGTCCCGGCCTGGCTCGCGCCATGGATGCCTCCAGCTGAGTCGTGGTCTTTCATCGCCGGCATCGCCCTCCTGCTCGCCATCGTCGAAGCCTTCACGGCGCTGGCGATGCGGCGCGCGTTGCCGCCGCTGGGATTGCAGATCAGCTCGAACGGCCTGACATGGACGACGATCCAGTTCGCGATGGCCGTCAGCGCGTTGGCTTTGCTGGTGCTGTTCGGAGCTCTCTAGGCGCCGCGGCGCGTCGTTGCTTCACTGCGCCATCAATGACGATGTTGTGAGCCGGCCTGCAGCATAACGGGTCCTTATGCCGCGCTTTCCGCCGGGCGTGCGAAGCGCGCGTTTACCGGAAATTTACCCCTGCTCCAGTGCGCTGGTATCATTTGCTTAGAATTTGACAGCTACCGTGGAATTACGGAAGCAATCCCGAACATCATTGGCACCTCATGTCCGTCGCAGAGTTCCTCAGGCAGCGTGCAGTGGACGTCACGGTCAGCGGCAGCTACTCGCTGCCCCGCTGGTATGATTGCGAGGGCAAGCTGCGCAGCTTCGCCTGCCGCACCAAGCGCGTCTCACCCTTCCGCATGATCGTGGACGTGCCCGTCGTCGGCAAGGTCGGCGAGCGCCTCACCTCCTACTTCCAGGATTTCGGCGAATTCCAGTGCACGATCAGCGCGACGCTGAAGTCGGGTTTCCTGATGGAGCTCGACATGACGCGGGCGCGGCGCGCCTGGATGTCGGAAAAGCTGACCTGGCTCGAGAGGAAGCAGAAGGACGCCAGCGTCCAGGAGCTGCGGAACGACGCGCGTTTCGTACCTCAGGTCTCGCACACCTTCCTGACGCTCGCCAACGGCAGCAGCCATCCGTGCTTCATCATCGACGTCTCCACGGCTGGCGTCGCAATCTCCTGCGAATACGATCCGCCGCTCGGAACCCCGCTTGCGGTCGGTGCTTGCGTCGGGCGCGTGATCCGCAAGTTCGAGCACGGGTTTGCGGTCAAATTCGCCGAAAAGCAGTCACGGGATGACCTCGTCCGTCTGATCGTCCGCACGCCCTTGCTGCAGTCGGCCTGAAGCCGGCCCGATCAATCTTAACTCTTTCTTAACTAAATACTGGCGATGGCGACCCCTGCGCGGTAGGGTGTGGCCCGGTGCGTCCGCAATCACTGCGGGCCTCGAGTATTGGAAGCCCCGGAATGTCCATCGCCGACGCCGAGTTCGCCCCGGCAGAGATCGCGCCGAACGCGCCCGTCGCACCGAAGCCGCAGCTTCCACCCGGCGTGGTCACCGAAGGGCCGCTGGTCGAGGCCAAGTTGCGCGAGAGCTATCTCCTGCTCGGCATCCTCTATGTCGGCGCGGTTGCCGGCATCATCTGGGCCGTGACGCAAGGCGTCGGCAAGGTCGAGCTGTTCACGTTCGCCTGGATGTTCGCGCTGACGACGTTCGGCATCGGTGCCGGCATGCATCGCCTGTTCGTGCATCGCAGCTTCCGTACCGGCCCGATCATGCGTGTCTTCTTCTGCGCCATCGCCCAGATGGCTGTGCAGGGCTCGATCGCCAAATGGGTCGCCAACCACCGCCGCCACCATCTCTACGCCGATGACGTCGGCGATCCCCACAGCCCGCAATTCGACGGCTTCGGCAATCGCTATGTCAGCGCGCTCAAGGGCTTCCTGCATGCCCAGGGCAGCTGGGTATTCGACCAGGCCACCACCGACAACGAGTACTATGCCAAGGATATCCTCGCCGATCCGATCGCGATGTTCTTCGTGCGCACGCGCTGGGTCTGGTACGGGATGTCGGCCGTCTTCATCCCCGGCGTGATCGGCTACACGTTCGGCGGCGTGCACGCCATGATCGGCTGCGTGCTGTTCTCCGGCCTGCTTCGCGTCTATCTGCTGATCCTCACCAGCCAGCTCACCGGCTCGGTCTGCCACGCCTATGGCTATCGCCGCTTCGAGGTCGACGACGCCTCGACCAACGAGTTCGTGACCACGATCCTCACCTTCGGCGAGGGTCTGCACAACAACCATCACCGCTTCCCGCGGGACGCCTACATCTCGCACGCCTGGTGGGAGATCGATCTCAACGGCCTGATCATCCTGGGCCTGGAAAAGATCGGTCTCGTCCACGACGTCTTCCACGCCTCGCACCGTCAGCTGGAGCGGGCGGCCGAAGCAGAGGCGGCCTCGACGGCGCGCTGAATCGGCGGGCAGCGGCCACCGCCGGGCCGTCTTGCCCCCGCATCGCCGCCCTATCGCGGCCCCATTGCGGGATCAGCTTTTGATCGTCCGTGCCTCCAGGCCGGGCGTCATTTGCAGACTTGCGATCGGGGGACCGAATGGCAGTCGACAAAGTTACAGTGGACAAGATCACCTGGGACAGGGTCGGCCGGGTCACTGAGCCCGGACGCTACATGTACACATTCGGCTGGCTCACCATCACCGCCGGCGATCTGGAGATCTGGAAGCTCTACCCGCAGGCCGCGTTCACGCTGCTGGCGCAACCGGGCGAAGCCGACACATCCCTCGGCGAGGAATTCCATCTCGGCGCCTTCGACGTTGCTCCCGGGGCGCCGCCGCTCACCACACACTGAAAGCGGAAAGCGCCGGCCGTTGCGGGAACGCATGGCATGGGCGTTGCTTTATCATCGCCATGATACACATCCCCGCTGTCGACCAGGCCTTCCTGCTGGTGCTCATCGTCTTCTGCCTCGGCACCTGCCTCGTCCGCGCCTTCTGGGAACTGGAGCAGGCGCGGACGCGCCGGCTTGCCTCGCCGCCCCGCAAGGGCCCGGCGAAGCGCGGCTAGCTGGCCTACCCCGCGCACGCCTGCGTCGTGAATCGAAGAAACCTGCGCACTTCCTTGATCTGGCTTGCCAATCGCGTTCCAACCGCGGTCGGGCCGTCATTGCTGTGGATGACGAACAGGTGCTGTCATGCAATTGATTACGCGTGTATTTTACATCGCCACGAGCCGTGGCGGATGAACGGAAGCTATCGCACTCATTAAGCGAGCCGACAGCAAGCGCATGACACATGGTCGCATCGGTGAATGTAGATAAGCGGATCAAGGGAACCTATTTTCGGCGCCGATGTACCTGATTGAAGCATTGCCCACCGTCATCGGAACGGCCGCCATCGCCCCGGCGCTGCTGATGCTGTGGCTTGTCATCGCCGCCGAAGAGCGCCCTGGCCCGCCGGCCCAGGTCTGGACTGCGTTCCTGTTGGGGGCGGCCAGCATCTCGCTGCTGGGCCTCGCCCGCGCCCCCTTCGCCAAGATGGTCGCGGCGCCCGACGACCCCTGGGCGGCGCTGGCCATGCATTCGATCTTCGGCGTCGCGCTGCCTGAGGAAGCCGTCAAGGTGATCGCCATCGTGGTAATTTCCTCGACCAAGCGGCGGACCTTTGCCAATCCGATGGACACCGTGGTCTATGGCGCCGCGGTCGGCCTCGGCTTCGCCGCTTACGAGAACCTCGCCTATCTGGTCCAGCACGCCGAGATGTGGCGCTCGCTGGCCGCCTTGCGCAGCGTGCTGACCGTGCCATTCCACGGCGCGCTCGGCATCATCGCGGGCGCCTACCTGACGATCGCGCGCGCCGGCACGGCGCTGGGCGCGAACCGGCACCATCGCGACTGGGCCCGCCTCTCCAGCCGCCTCCTGATGCTGGCCGGCCCGCTTGCGCTGCATTCGGCCTTCGACTTTCCACTGCTGACCCTGCAAAGAATGCCCGACCTCGATCCGACGCTGCGGATGTGGCTGGGCGCCTCCAGCCTCTTGATCGGCTTCAGCTCGATCGCCTTCGCCATCCGTCTGGTCCGGCGCGTCGCCCGCCACCACGCTCCCCGGACCGATGTCGCGCGGGAGCGGCTCAGCCAGCTCCGGCGGATGTGGGCGCTGCTGCTCGCCGGCGGCGGCGTCGGCTTTCTCGGGCTCGCCTTCGTGCTGACCTCGATCCATCACTGGCTTATCAACCCCGAGCGCAATCTGACGCTGGCCCTGATCCCGATCGGTTTCGTCTCGATCCTGCTCGGCCTGGCGCTTCTGATTGTCACAACGGCGATCTATGTTCTCGGCCGCAACCGCATCCGCACCAGCGCGGAGGGTTTTTCCTCGGCGCCCGGCGGCGGGTGAGCCGCGGGATGGCGAGCGCGCTGCGCGCATACTAGAACGATCTGGAGCCTGCCGATGACGTCACCTGAGGATTTTTCGCGGCTGCAATCCATGATGAGCCAGACGGTCAAGGCACACTGGAAGGCCTTTCTGTTCGAGGGCATCCTGCTCGCAATTCTCGGCGTCGCGGCGCTGATCCTGCCGCCGCTCGCAAGCCTTGCAATCGCGATCTTCCTCGGCTGGATGTTCCTGATCAGCGGTATCGGCGGGCTGATCGTGACCTATTGGGCGCGCAGCACGCCGGGCTTCTGGTGGTCGCTGATCTCGGCTGCGCTCGCCGTGCTTGCCGGCATGCTGCTGCTGGCCCGCCCGATGCAGGCCGTGCTGACGCTGACCATCGTGGTCGGCGCCTACTTCCTGGCCGAGGGCGTCGCCACCATCATGTACGCACTGGAGCACCGCCGCGAACTCAGCGGCCGCTGGTCATGGCTGCTGGTCTCGGGCCTCGTCGACATTGCGATCTCCTTCATGGTGATCACGGGACTGCCGAGCTCGGCGGAATGGGCCATCGGCGTCCTCGTCGGTATCAACCTCCTGTTCGGCGGCGCCAGCCTGATCGGCCTGGCGCTGGCGGCGCGCAACAGCAACACCTGACCCGCCTCGTCACCTGCCGCGCCGATTGGGGGGTGACAATCCGCCGATGGCGCGCTATATGCCCTCCATGATCACCGTCGCCACCAGCTATTTTTGGTACTTTAGCTACGACAGCTCGCTGGCGGCAGGAGGATCGCGCTCAATCTGAAAATTGCAGCAAACGTCCGAACAAGCCGCCAGACCTGGCGGCTTTTTTATTGGCCGGCAGGTTCGAAACAAACAGGAGCCCGCCGTGCTGAGCACGACCGACGATCTTCGTATCCGCGAATTGAAAGAGCTGAGCACGCCGGATGAGGTGATGCGCGAAGTCCCGCGGACGCTCACCGCGACGCGCGTGGTGATGGCTGCGCGTAACGCCATCCACGCAATCCTCAATGGCCAGGACGACCGCCTGCTGGTCGTGGTCGGCCCCTGCTCGGTGCATGACCCCAAGGCCGCGCTCGAATATGCCGAGCGGCTCGCGAGCTTGCGCGAGGAACTCGCCGACCAGCTCGAAATCGTAATGCGGGTCTATTTCGAGAAGCCGCGCACCACCGTCGGTTGGAAGGGCCTGATCAACGATCCCGATCTGGACGGCAGCTTCGACATCAACAAGGGCCTGCGGTTGGCGCGCAACGTGCTGTCGGCCGTGAACAATCTCGGCCTGCCCGCCGGCACGGAATTCCTCGACATGACGACGCCGCAATACATCGCCGACCTCGTGTCCTGGGCCGCGATCGGCGCACGCACGACCGAGAGCCAGATCCATCGCGAGCTGGCCTCGGGCCTGTCCTGCCCGGTCGGCTTCAAGAACGGCACCGATGGCAATGTGCGGATCGCAGCGGACGCCGTGAAGTCGGCCTCGCATCCGCATCACTTCATGGCGGTGACGAAGCTCGGCCGCTCGGCGATCGCCTCGACCGCGGGCAACGAGGACTGCCACATCATCCTGCGTGGCGGCAGCAAGCCGAACTATGATGCGGCAAGCGTCGCGGCCGCCTGCAACGAGCTGACCAAATCCGGTGTCGCGCCGCTGGTGATGATCGATGCCAGCCACGCCAATTCGAGCAAAAAGCCCGAGAACCAGCCGCAGGTGGCGGCCGACATCGCCGGCCAGATCTCAGGCGGCGAAGGCCGCATCATGGGCGTGATGATCGAGAGCAATCTCGTTGCCGGCCGCCAGGACGTCGTGCCGGGCAAGCCGCTCACCTACGGCCAGAGCATCACCGACGGCTGCATCGATTGGCCGACTACGGCGACCGCGCTCGAGCAGCTCGCCGACGCGGTGGAAATCCGCCGCAACGTCCGGCGCGCCGGACTGCAGGAGCGCTCGGCCTAGCTCATGGCGAACGCGCGTTCGCTCTCCTCACCTCTCCCCAACGGGAGAGGTGAAAGGATCAGCAGCCGCGGCAGATGCTCTTGATCTTCCGATCGAGCTCCGCGTCTTCCTTGTTCGCGGGGGTGTTCGGATTGCTCAAATTCTTCTCGCTCGGCACGTCAGCCGCGCGCGGCTGGCGGTGACCGACCGGTGCCGGCAACACCGATCCAGAGGCTCCGCCGCTACCGCCGGACGTCGACCCCTTGGAACCGCCGGTCTGTGCTGCCGCCGCGCCGCCGAGCAAGACCACGAGCGATGCTGCCACCATGATCTTCTTCATTCTTGCTTCTCCATTCTCGAACCGGCGCGCTCTCCATCACCGCTCAGGTCTCGGGCGGATAGAGATGAACGTCGCCGCAATAGTCCACGATACGATAGCGCGTTTCGGCTCCCGCATCACCCGCATGGGGTGCGGTATTTTGCGGCGCCAAGACGTAGCTCGGCCCCACCGGGGATTTGCCGGCGCCGCCGGGAATGTCGATGACATAGTCCGGCTGACAAAGCCCTGACACCCGCCCGCGCAACTGCCGCATCAAATCCTGTCCTTCGGCAAGGGTCGTGCGAAGATGCGCGGTGCCCGGCGCGAGGTCGCCGTGATGCAGATAGTAGGGCTTGATCCGGCATTCGACGAAAGCTCGCATCAAATCCGACAGAGCGGCGATGTTGTCATTGACCCCGCGCAACAGCACCGACTGGCTCACCAGGGGAATTCCGGAATCGACGAGCCGCGCGCAGGCGGCGCGCACCGGTCCCGTCAGTTCGCGCGCGTGGTTGGCATGCAGCGCCACCCAGGTGGTCGCGCCCTCGACCTTGAGCGCCGCAACCAACTCGTCGCTGATGCGCGCGGGATCGGCCACGGGCACGCGGGTGTGAAGGCGGATGATCTTGACGTGATCGATTGCCGCGAGTTCGGCCATGATCTCGCCCATCCGGCGCGGCGACAGCATCAGGGGATCGCCGCCGGTCAGGATCACTTCCCAGATCTCGTGATGCGAACGGATGTAATCGATCGCCGCGCGATAGGCAGTGTCCGACAGCGCGCTCTCCTTGCCGGGGCCCACCATCTCGCGGCGGAAGCAGAAGCGGCAATAGACTGCGCAGACGTGAACGAGCTTGAACAGGACGCGATCGGGATAGCGATGCACGATCCCTGATACCGGCGAGTGCGGATGATCGCCGATCGGATCGGCGTCCTCGCCCGGCTGCATCTCCAGCTCCGCGGCGCTCGGAACGAATTGCCGTGCGATGGGATCGTCGGGGGCGGACGTGTCGATCAGTTCGACCAGCGCTGGCGTGATCGCCACCGCATAGCGCGCGGCAACGCGTTCGAGCGCCGGCAGCGCTGCTGCGGGCGCCAGACCTTCGGCGACGAGCTCAGCCGGATCGCGCAGGGTGCGTGCAAGGGTCGTTTTCGTCATGTCTCACTAGACGCTTCATTTGCAGGTGGCGTCCAAACCACCTGATCGATCCGCGATGCACCGCTTGCCAGCATCACCAGCCGGTCGAGGCCGAGGGCGACGCCGCTCGCCTCCGGCATTGCGGCGACCGCAGCCAAAAAGTCCTCGTCGAGCGGATAGGCTTCGCCGTAGCGGCGCTGCTTTTCCGTCATCGATTCCGTGAAGCGCTTTCGCTGCTCCCAGGCATCGGTCAGTTCCCCAAAGCCGTTGGCGAGCTCGACGCCGCAGGCGTAGACCTCGAAGCGCTCGGCAACCCTGGGATCGTCAGTCTTCACTCGTGCCAGCGCCGCCTCTGGAGATGGGTATTCGAACAAAATGGTCAAACGCCCCTGCCCCAGACGCGGCTCGACGTGCTCGACCAGCACCTTGCTGAAGATGTCGGACCAGGTGTCGTCCTCGGCCACACGGACCTTGCCACCGGCCGCCTCGGCGAGCGCGGCACGGTTACCCTCGCCGTCCCTGATTGTCGACAGCAGGTCGATGCCCGCGAAGCGTTCGAAGGCGCCCGCCACCGTCAGGAGTTCCGGCTCGGCGAAGGGATCGGCGGTCCGCCCCCGGAACGAGAAGCTGCCGATGCCGGTCGCCTGCGCCGCACGGGCGATGACGACGACGCAATCGGCCATGATGGCGTCATAGGAGGCGCCTGCCCGATACCATTCCAGCATGGTGAATTCGGGCAGATGAAGGTCGCCACGCTCGCGGTCCCGGAACACCCGGGCGAGCTCGAAAATCCGCGTCTCGCCCGCCGCCAGCAGCTTCTTGCAGGCGAATTCGGGCGAAGTGCGCAGATACCGGAGGGCTCGGCTGCCGTCCGGCCGCATGATCTCGGTCCGGGGGGCGTGCAGATGGGTCTCATTGCCCGGGGAGACCTGAAGAACGGAGGTTTCGACCTCCACGAACCCCTGCTCGGCGAAAAAGCCCCGTAGGGACCCGGTAATGGCCCCCCTGGCCTGGAGGAACGGCCGACGGTCGAGGTGCCGCCCGGGCGACCAGAACGGTGAGATGGGCTTGTCCCCAGCCATTACCCAACCGCCCCAGACCCGAGCAAAACGCTGGCATCTAATGGCAAAATCAGTATGTTGCGGCCCGAAACGGGCGCCGAGGTCCGATTTGAGGCCCCAAGTCCCCCATCGATTTGACCACGTCCTGGCCGGTGCCGGGCCAAGCAAGCAGGAAATATAGCTTTGAGAGTCATCGCCAGTTCTATTCGCAAAGGCAACGTGATCGAGCAAGACGGCAAGCTCTATGTCGTCGTCAGCGCCGAAAACATCCACCCCGGCAAGGGTACCCCGGTCAGCCAGATCGAAATGCGCCGAATCTCGGACGGGGTAAAGATCTCCGAGCGCTACAAGACCACCGACCAGGTCGAAAAGGCCACCATTGAAGAGCGCAACTACACGTTCCTGTATGAAGATGGCGACGGCTTCCACTTCATGAACCCCGAGACCTACGACCAGGTCCAGGTCTCCAAGGACGTCGTCGGCGACGCGGCCTCGTATCTTCAACCCGACATGACCGTCAAGCTGTCGACCCACGATGTCAACGTGGTCTCGCTCGCGCTGCCGCAGCGCGTGACGCTGGAGGTGGTCGAAACCGAGCCGGTGACCAAGGGCCAGACCGCCTCGTCTTCCTACAAGCCGGCGGTGCTTTCCAACGGCGTGCGCACCACCGTGCCGCCGCACATCGCGGTCGGTACCCGCATCGTGGTCATGACCGAGGACGGCTCCTACTCCGAACGCGCCAAGGACTGACGGGGAACAGAGCGATCGCAGGTGCCGCCGGGGGGCGAGACAGTGGTTGGGAAGGGTTTCCGCTTCGTCTCGCTTCTTTTGGCGTCGCTTTCGCTCCTCATTGCCGCTCCGCTCGCTGCGGATGAATTCCGCAGCCCCTCGCTCACGGCCCTGCGCGTCGACTGGCGCGCAGCGCTCGACCAACTCCGCACCGAGATCAACAGCCGCCCCCGCGTCGCGGACGATTTCATCTTCGCACCTCGCCGTTCGGTGCCGCGCTACGATCCGCGCGCGATGCCCGCCCTGGTGCAGCTCAACGCGGTTTCCTCACGATTCTTCACCGGCATCACCCGCAGTCCCGTGCCGGTGCTGCTGCCGTTCGACGCCGCCGCTTACCTCGAGGCGCAACGCAGCGGCGCGACGGCGACGCTCGCGCTGTCGCGCTATCAGGCGGACTTCAATCCCGTCGACATGTTCGATGCCGGCCCCGCCGGCTACAGCGCGACTTTCTCGCTCGAGCCCGGCGCCGGCGACGGCATGCCGGGCCGGGTGTTCACAAGGCCGGTCGAAGTGCAGATCACGGGCTCGGCGCTCGTCTACGACATCGCCGATCCCGCCGGCGGCAAGGGCGAGCAGATCAAACCGCTCGCAGCACTCTACCCGGACCTGCGCAGGTTCATCCGGGAAGGCTATGTACGCTACGCTTTCACCCGTTTCGGCGTCGCCTATGTGGTGTCGATCCAGTGCCTCGACAGCGTCGCCAAGCCGCGGCGGCTGGCCTGCAAGGAAGCCTATCCGGTCGCCGAGCGCTTCCTGAGGGCCCTGCGCGTCGCGGGCGGCCAGCGCATGCGGCCATTGACGGACATTGCCTCCAACATCCTCGATCGCCCGACGGGCCGTTCGGCGGATTTCAGCTACCGGCCGAGCGGCGATATCATCCCGAACACCGGCTACCGCAAGCAGGGCGGCCATCCCGACGCAATGGCCTATGCACAAATCCGCTTTCCGCTCGAAAAGGCGCCCGCCTTCGTCCGCTCGCAATCCTATGCCAAGCGGGACAAGACGGAGAGCGCGACCGTCTATCCCTGGCGCGACAATTTCTGCGAGTCCCGCAGTTTCGAGGTCTGGCAATGCGCGGGCGGTTACGGCCATCAGGGCGAGGACATCCGCGCCGCCGACTGCCCGCCGCACGGCGAAGGCCGCGAGCCCTGCGATCCCAAGCAGCGCGGTGTCGTCGCCGTGCGCGACGCCATCGTGATCCGCGCGTCCAAGGACCAGGCCGCGACGCTTCAAGTCAACAGCCGCACCGAGCACATCCGTTTCCGCTACATGCACATGAATCCGCACGCAATGAACGCCGATGGCGTGCTCAATGGCCGCATCGTCACCGAAGGCGAGAAGATCGGTGTGATCTCGAATTATCTCGATCATCCCGCCGGCACCTCGATGCATCTGCATTTCGACGTGCAGGTGTTCACACGCGACGGCTGGATCTGGGTCAGCCCCTACGTCACCCTGGTCTCCGCCTACGAACGACTGATCCGCGCCCGCGGCCGGGAGGTCGGCCCGGAGATCGCGGTCACGTCGCAGCCGGTCGCCCATGCGCTGCCGGACGACGTGATCAAGCCGGATCTGCGCGAGGGATCGAGCGGCGAGGAGAATTGAGGGCTTGCTCGCTCCAATGAAGGGCGGTGCAAGAGCTTGTTGTCGCGCGCACCGCCGGCTCAAACAAAAACAGGGATCGGGGTGATGAGTGTCGGACTGATCGGTCTTCTCGACGATATCGCGGCGATTGCAAAGGTGGCAGCGGCCTCGCTCGACGATGTAGCGAGCCAGGCTGCCAAAGCGGGCGCAAAGGCGGCTGGCGTGGTCATCGACGACGCTGCCGTCACGCCGAACTACGTCATCGGTTTTGCCTCGAAGCGCGAACTGCCGATCGTCGGCAAGATTGCGGTCGGATCGCTGCGCAACAAATTGCTGATTCTGCTTCCCGCTGCCCTGCTGCTTGGTTATTTCCTTCCCACCGCGGTGACGCCGCTGCTCATGCTGGGCGGAGCCTTTCTCTGCTACGAGGGTACCGAGAAGGTGCTCGAAGCCGTGATGCCGCATCATGCGCACCACCACGAAGCCCAGCTCGAGCCGATCGCGCTGAATGCCCGGTCGGTCGAGGACGAGAAGGTCGCGAGCGCCATCAAGACGGATTTCATCCTGTCGGCGGAAATCATGGCGATCACGCTGGCGGCCCTTCCGGCGGGCAGCATCTGGATGCAGGCGCTGGTGCTGGCGCTGGTCGGCTTCGGTATCACGGTCGGGGTCTACGGCGTGGTGGCCCTGATCGTGAAGGCGGACGATGCCGGGTTGGCCCTTGCGCGCTATGACGGCGCCTCAGTCATTGGCGCCGCGATCCGCTCGCTTGGACGCGCGCTGGTCCGCGGTATGCCCACCTTCCTGGCGGTGCTGAGCACCATCGGCACTGCCGCCATGATCTGGGTTGGCGGCGGCATCATCCTGCACGGCATCGAAAAATACGGCCCGCCGGTGGTCGGCCGCACGGTCCATGCCGCAACCGAGGCGGCCGCGCACGCCCTTCCATCCGTTGCCGGCATCATCGAATGGTCGGTCGAGGCAGCCATCTCAGGCGTGCTTGGACTACTTGTCGGCGCCGTTGCGATTCCGGCAGTCCAATACGGTCTCTCGCCGGCATGGAAACGGCTGAGGCGATCGCAGGACCGCGCCTCCTAGCCGCCATCCGGGCGACGGGTGCGGGCTACTCCAAGAACGTCGTGAGCTGCGCGCCCTCGTCCGCAACGAACACCGCGATCAATTCCGCGGGCTCCGTCGCGCTGGCGTTGGCCGAGACCAGGTGCGTCGAGCCCGGCGGTTCGAAGAAGGACTGGCCGACGCCAAACGTCGCGACAGGACCGCCGCCGAGCTGGGAGCGGATCTCGCCCTTGGTGATGTAGGCCGTCACGGATCCAGCGTGACGATGCGGCCGTGAAAACCCGCCCGGACCATAGGTCACCCGCACGATGGTGACGCGCTTGCCCGGCACGTTCGGCAATGCGTAGGAGCCGATCGGTTCGACCTTGTCGAGCGGCGAGCTCTCCGCCGCCGTGGCGCAGAGCGGCGCCAGCGCGCCGGAGACGGCATCCATCGTCACCGGCAGCGCTTTGCCGATCGCCAGCGCACAGGCCAGCCCTGCAACGACGGCGAGCGCCGTCGAACGCGACGGCGCCGGACGCTGTACGGCAGATAAACTCATTGCTGTCATCATAACCTCCCTTCGTGCCGATCAGGATGCCGCAGCATTCGCGGCCACCGGCCGCGGCGCCGGCGTCCAGCGAAACGCAGCCCCAAAGCGATTCCAGACATTGATCGAGGCGACCGCCGAGGTCAGGTACATCAGCTCGGTCTCGGAGAACTCCCGGGCAGCTTCGGCATAGACGTCCTCGCTGACGCCGTCGGGCAGGACAGTCAGCGCCTCGGCCCAGGCCAGCGCGGCGCGCTCA
Organism: Bradyrhizobium sp. CCBAU 25360; assembly: GCF_028128695.1. Lineage (NCBI taxonomy): Bacteria > Pseudomonadati > Pseudomonadota > Alphaproteobacteria > Hyphomicrobiales > Nitrobacteraceae > Bradyrhizobium > Bradyrhizobium sp. CCBAU 25360. The sequence goes on along the minus strand of NZ_LBJA01000045.1, from coordinate 686,176 downwards.
CGCGGCGAAAAGATCGGCGCCTCGCGCCAGACTGCGACCAAATGGAGCTTGTCGACGGGAACGCCGATCCGTTCCGACAGCAGGACATGATGCTGCACGCAGAAGGCGCAGCCATTGATCTGCGAGGCGCGCAGCTTGACGAGCTCGATGAGCTGCTTGTCGAGGCCGGCTTTGGCCGCAAGCTGACCCAGCGCCAGCACCAGATCATAGACGTCAGGAGCGATCTTCTTGAAATCCTCGTATTCGCTACGGGCATGTGACATTGCCGTTCACCTCGTCTTATTGTATGAAGGCTTACATCTTATAAGAGCTCTTATATGTCACGCAAGTCCGCAGCCGCCGCAAGACCCAAAACCGCGTACAAGGCGACCGCACCTAGCGGCGACGTGCGTGTACCCGCGCCCGGAGAAGGCAAGCGTGGCGAGCAAGGTTATCTCGGCTATCTCCTGCGCCAGGCCCATGCCGCGGTCCGCCTGACGATGGAACGGGCGCTGGCCGATCTCGGCGTGACATCGCCACAATTCGCGGTGTTGACCATGCTCAACGCGTATCCGGGACTATCAGGCGCCGACGTCGCCCGCCTCACCTTCCTGACGCCCCAGACTGTCGGCGTCATCATCCGCAACCTCGAACGCGACGGCGCGATTCTGATGACGCCCCATCCAGTCCACGGCCGCATTCAGCAATGGACGCTGACGCCGCGCGGCGCGACGCTGCTGAAGGACTGCCGCGAGCGTGTGATCGCGCTCGAGAAGCGACTTACTCGGGGTTTGGATAGCAAAGCGGAAACGACAATCCGGCGCTGGCTCGCCGGAATTGCGACTGATTTACAGCAGGACCAGGTGGATTGACGTTCGTCTCTGGCGAAGCCCTACCCGTCCTTCAACGCGTCCTTGACGTCGCCGGCGGGCCAAGTCTCGGTCGCGGCGATCACCCGCACGCGGGATCGATCCGTGGCATTGACCAGCACGTGCGAAGTCACCCGGTCGCGGCTCGGCTCCAGGTGCAGAGTGGTTTCGGGCTTCCAGCTCAGCGTGATCGCCAGATCGCCCGGAAAAATCTGCCAGCGCGATCCGTCGTCGAGCTCGACGACATGGCTTTCCGCATGCGCTTGTATCTTCATTCCACCTCGAATTCTCGATGACAGGCTGCGTGCGCGGAAGAGGCCCCGGCGATCAGCCGGGGCCTGCTCCGTTAGTCGTTGTCGTGATGAATCACGGTCTTTTCGCGATTGCCGAATTCATCCTGCTTCTTGATCACCGTGGTGCGATCAGAGGGCGCGCGCTCCCTGATGACGGTGGTGCGGTCGCGATCGCGGTCCCGCTCGCGGTACTCGTGGGACTGACCGACCGTCACGCCAGCGCCGACCGGGCCGACGTGAACGCCGACTTCATCCGCGAGCGCAGGCGCCGCAACGGCGGTGATCATGGCGGCGGCAAACAGATATGTCCTCATCATCTCTTCCTCCTTCCGGATACGAAGGGAATGCGGGACTGCGACAGTTTGTTCCGACAGAAAGCCTGATCCCGGGCCGCGCAGAATCAGCCGTGCGGCTGTTCCAGGAACCGACCCACACAGGCCATGTTTCGGGCTACAATGTGCCCATGACGCACGCTGATTCCTCCCTCCATCCGACTCGCCGCAGCCTGCTGCAATCGACGTTCGGTGCAGCCGCTCTGCTCGCATTCCCGACACGCGTCCTCGCCGCGCCTCCAGGCTTCGACGAATGGCGCGAGAGCTTCCGCGCACGTGCGATGGCCAAGGGCATTTCGGCCGCGACCTGGCAACGCGCGATGGGACGGGTCGAGCCCGACATGAGCGTGTTCAAGCAGATGCGCAGCCAGCCCGAATTCCACGAGCAGGTCTGGCAATACATCAATCGCCGCGTCTCCGACTGGCGCGTCATCAACGGCAAGATTGCGCTGAAGAACAACGAGGCGCTGCTGGCGCGCATCGAGCGGGATTTCGGTGTCGAGCGCGGCACGCTGCTGGCGCTGTGGGGCGTCGAGTCCGCTTATGGCGATCCCCTGGTGCAGCAGAACCACATGACGCCGGTATTTCCCTCGCTCGCCGCACTCGCCTGGAACGAGCCGCGCCGGAAGGCCTATTGGGAGACCGAGCTGATCAACGCGCTACGCATCGTCGACAAGGGCTGGAGCACGCCAGAGCAGATGCAGGGCTCCTGGGCCGGCGCGATGGGCCATTCGCAATGGATGCCGGAAGTCTGGCTCAATGTCGGCATCGACTATGACGGCGACGGCAAGGTCTCGCCCTTCGGCAAGCCCGACGACGCGCTGGGTTCGACCGCAAAATATCTCGTCAACCGCGGCAAATGGCATCGCGGCGAGCATTGGGGCTATGAGGTGCGCGCCGCCGGCAATATGAGCGGCAGCCGCACCTATGCGGCCTGGGCGTCAGCCGGCGTCACCCGCGCCGACGGCCAGCCGTTCCCGGAGCCAAACGCATCCGCGCAAATGTGGACGCCGGTTGCGGGCGGACCGACCTTCCTGCTCGGACCGAATTTCTATTCCGTGAAGAGCTACAACCCTTCCATGAACTATGCGCTCGCGATCTGCCATCTCGGCGACCGCTGCCTGGGGGCGCCGCCCTTCATCCAGCCCTTCCCCGGCTCCGAGCGCGCGCTGACGCTCGCCGAGGTGCAGGAGATGCAGACGCGCTTGACGAAAGCCGGTTTCGACACCGGCGGCACCGACGGCCGGGTCGGCAACGACACCATGAAGGCGATCAAGGATTTCCAGCAGCGCGCAGGGATTGCGCCGGCGGACGGCTATGGCGGGCTGAAGGTGCTGGCCAAGCTGCGGCAGGGGTCGTAGGTACGCCGTCATTCCGGGGCTCGCGTAGCGAGAACCTGGAATCCATTCCTCCGCATTGCTTGCTGCACGATAGATTCCGGGCTCGCGCCGAGTGGCGCGCCCCGGAATGACAGCCTGCCTCAATGCCGGTACTGCGGCTCTTCAGCGTCCAGCTGCCTGCGGATCGCGGCGAGATGCAGCCGCGCGGATTCGGAATCGCCCTCGCGCATCTGCCTGTAGGTCTCGGCCGCGATCGCGGGATCGACCGGCAGCACCTTGCGGCCCGTCGACATCGCCAGCACCTGTACCTCGGCGGCGCGTTCGAGGTAATAGAGATCGTCCCAGGCTTCCGCGATGGTGGGCGCCAGCACCATCACGCCGTGATGCTTCATGAAGACGATGTCGGCATCGCCGACGGCGGAGGCGATGCGCGCACCCTCCCGATTGTCGAGCGCAAGGCCGTTGTAGTCGCGGTCGACCGCGGTGCGGCCGTAGAATTTCAGCGCGGTCTGGCCGGCCCAGATCAAGGGATCGCCCTCGGTCATCGACAGCGCCGTCGCATAGGGCATGTGGGTATGGAACGCGACCTTGGCGCGCGGCAGGCGCTTGTGCATCTCGGCATGTATGTAGAACGCGGTCGCCTCCGGCACGCCCTCGCCGTCGAGCACGTTGCCGTGGAAGTCGCAGATCAGCAGCTTGGACGCGGTCAGCTCGCGGAAGGCGTAGCCGTAGGGATTAACGAGGAACAGATCGTCATGACCAGGCACGACGGCCGAGAAATGGTTGCAGATGCCTTCCTCAAAACCGTTGCGCGCGGCCATGCGGAAGCAGGCGGCGAGATCCTCGCGTGCGGTGCGAATTGCATCGGTGGCGAGGTCCGGCCGGTTCGAGCGGAATGGCGCTGACGCGGGTGAGGAAGCGTGGAGGCTGTGCGCCATGGCGAAGGACACCTCTGTCGGTCGAAAGCTGCCGTCTTGTACAGGGGCGGCGCCTGCGCGTCAGCCCCTGCGACCGCCACCCTGCCCTGCGCGGCTCAGGCCCGCCGCGGCACGCCGCCGGCATTCATGCCGCCGTCGATGACGAGCTCGCTGCCGGTGACGTAGCGCGAGGCATCGGAGGCCAGATAGAGCACGCCTGAGGCGATCTCCGCCGCCTGCCCCGCGCGGGCGAGCGGCGTGACGACCTTGGCACGCTCCTCGGGATCGATCGGCGCGTTCTGGCCGGCGCCGGTCGCACCGGTCGGGATCTTGCCCCAGATCGGGGTATCGATGATGCCGGGATGCACGGAATTGACTCGGATGCCGTCGCCGGCCGCCGCGCATTCCATCGCGATCGACTTGGCGAACAGCCGCACGCCGCCCTTGGTCGCCGAATAGGCGGACAGACCCGGCGAACCTCGCAGGCCCGCGAGCGAGGACATCATGACGATCGAGCCGCCGCCATGCTTGCGCATCAGCGGCAGGCAATGCTTGACCGAGAGAAACACGCCGTCGAGATTGATCGCGTTCTGCTTGCGCCAGTCGGCGAGCGTCATGTCGACGATCGATGGCACGGCGATGCCGATGCCGGCATTGGAGACGAGAATATCGAGCCTGCCGTAGAGCTTGGCGATTTCGGCGACGATATCGATCCAGCGCTCCTCGCTGGTGACGTCCTGCTCCAGGAATATCGCCTTGCCGCCGGCTTTCGTCACGCGCTTGGCGAGCTCGGGCCCGCGCAGCTCATCGATGTCGGTGATGACAACGGTCGCGCCCTCGCGCGCGAACAGCTCGACGATCGCCTCGCCGATACCCGAGGCGCCGCCGGTCACCAGCGCGACCTTGCCCTCAACCTGCCCTGCCATGTTCACTCCCTTTTTTGTTGTTTGAGGCCGTTATCTTTTACGCATGATCTCTGCGCAAACGCGTTCCGCGTTTGTCGCATCAGATCTTGCGTCATCTGATCACGGATGGCCCCTGGTCCGGTAGCGCGACGTCGATGACGCGGAACTGCACCCGCTCGACGCCTTGGTACCGGTCGACCGAAAGCGAACCGGCGACATGCAGTTGCTGGCCGCGGTTGGCGAGCAGCGCGTTGCCGAGCTTCTGGCCGATCGAGCGGAACGCGATGCCGTTGACGATGGCGCCATCGCCCGACTTGAAGCGCAGACGCAGATGCGCCTGCCCGACCTCGTCGGCAAAAACGAGCTGGTGTGCCGGCAGCGCCAGCACGGCTTCCGGATTGCCGCTGCCGAACGGACCGGCACGGTTCAACGTCGCCGCAAGCTCAGTCGTCACCGCGCGCGCGGAGACCGCGCCATCGATATAGAGCTCGTTGACGTGGCGCGCCTCCGCGACGTCCTGCGCCAGCGCGTTCTCGAGATAGCCGCGGAATTCGGCGAGCTTCTCTTTCCGCAATGTCACGCCCGCGGCCATCGCGTGGCCGCCGCCCTTGAGCAGAATTCCGTCAGTGACCGCCTGCCGCACGGCTTTGCCGATATCGACGCCCGCGATCGAGCGGCCCGAGCCGGTGCCGATGCCGCCTGGCTCCAGAGCAATGGCGAAAGCGGGCCGCGAGAACTTTTCCTTCAGCCGGGAGGCCACGAGGCCGACGACGCCGGGGTGCCAGCCTTCGGACGCCGTGACGATGACGCTGAGCTTGTCCTCGAGCCCGATCGAGGCCAGCGCCTCGGCTTCGGCTTGCGCTTCGGCCGCCTGCTCGATGACGCGGCGCTCGCTGTTGAGGCGGTCGAGCTCGGCGGCGATCCGCGCGGCCTCGACGCTGTCGCCTTCCAGCAATAGCCGCACGCCGAGATCGGCGCGGCCGATGCGGCCGCCGGCATTGATGCGAGGCCCCAGCATGAAGCCGAGATGCCAGGCCTCCGGCGGCCCGTTGAGCCGCGCCACATCCATCAGCGCGGTATGACCGACATGGTCGCGGCGCCGCATCGCGATCAGCCCCTTGGCGACGAAAGCGCGGTTGAGGCCGATCAGGGGCGCGACGTCGGCAACCGTCCCGAGCGCGACGTGATGCAGCATGCCGAGCAGATCGGGCTCGGGCATCTCCGTGCTCCAGAAGCCGCGCTGACGCAGCTCGCGGTTGACCGCAACCAGCGTCACCAGCACGAGACCTACAGCGGCGAGATGGCCGAGGCCGGAGAGATCATCGAGCCGGTTCGGATTGACCAGCGCGTCAACCTCCGGCAGCTCGGTGCCGGCCTGGTGATGGTCGATCACGACCACGGACATGCCGAGCCGTTTTGCTTCCGCGAGCGGCTCGATACTGGTGGTGCCGCAATCGACGGTGACGAGCAGCGTGGCGCCCTTTGCCGCCAGGCCACGAACCGCTTCGACATTGGGCCCGTAGCCTTCGAAAATGCGGTCGGGAATGTGGATCAGCGGATCGAGTCCGCAATGGCGCAGGTGCCAGGCGAGCAGCGCTGCCGAGGTCGCGCCGTCGACGTCGTAATCGCCGAAAATCGCGACCTTCTCGCCCTTCGCCGCGCCATCCGCGATCCGCTTCGCCGCGGCCTCCATCTCCGTCACGGTAAAGGGGTCCGGCAGGAGCTTGCGGATGGTCGGATCGAGGAAGTCGGCGACTGCGTCGATGTCGACGCCGCGGCCGGCCAATACCCGGGCCAGCAGTTCGGGAAGCTGGTGCCGCTGCACCATGGCGAGCGCCTGGGCCGCTCCGCGGGGATCCAGCCGGTCGCGCCAGAGCTTGTCGGTCAGCGAGCGCGCAACGCCGAGAAACGCCTGGGGCGCTTCGACGGGCAAGGCGGTTGCAGGCAGCGTCATGGGTCGCAATTGGTTTGAGGAACCCGGAGCCGACGGTATCGGTCCGGCTTGCAGGACGATTGACCCGGAATCCTCAGGGATTTGCAATCTCCGCGCCGCACAAAGCGGTGGATTGCCGATTTGCTGCGCCGACTGACTATCATTTGGGCATTCGGCGGAACAGCAAATTAAGCAGGCGTTAGGCGGAATCCTCGAAAAAGAATCGTATTCGATCTGTAAGCGATTGTTCCGGGTTCATTGCAGATCAGACCTCATTGCCAAGGGAAATCCCCGATGTCTGCTGCGCTGGGTCTGAAAGCCAAGCCGATCGCCACCGAACCCGCTGACGATGATTCCGACATCTCCGCGCTGATCAACCGCCTCACCGCGGAGGTCAACCAGATCGCGGTCGACAAGACCAAGTCGATCCAGCAGATCACCAACCAGATGAAGATGCTGGCGCTGAACGCGCTAATCGAGAGCTCGCGCGCCGGCGCGCAGGGCGCGGGTTTTGCGGTGGTGGCGCAGGAGGTGCGCGGCGTCGGCCAGCAGGTCGAGACCATCGCGCGCGAGCTCGAAAGCCAATTGACCAAACGCACCGGCGATCTCGTCGCCTCGATCGACCGCATGAGCCAGCGCTCGCGCGGCGAACGGATGGTCGACCTGTCGCTCAACGCCATCGAGCTGATCGACCGCAACCTCTATGAGCGCACCTGCGATGTGCGCTGGTGGGCGACCGATTCCGCCGTGGTCGATTGCGCGGCCTCGCCGTCCGCCGCCGCAGCGATTTCCCACGCCTCGCAGCGCCTGGGCGTGATCCTTGGCGCCTACACCGTCTATCTCGATCTCTGGCTCTGCGACCTCGACGGCAACGTCATCGCCAATGGCCGCGCCGACCGCTTTCGCGTGGTCGGCCAGAACGTCGCCCACACCAAATGGTTTCGCGAGGCGCGAACCTTGCGCTCCGGTGACGACTACGTCGCCGGCGACGTCGAGAACCAGCCGCTGCTGGGCAATGCGCAGGTGGCGACCTATTGCGCCAGCGTCCGAGCCGGCGGTCAGGCCCACGGCGCCCCGATTGGCGTGCTCGCCATCCACTTCGACTGGGAGGCGCAGGCTCGCGCCATCGTGCAGGGCGTGCGCGTCGGCGACAGCGACAAGGCCCGCGTCCTGCTGGTCGATTCGAATTTCCGTATCATCGCGGCGTCCGACGGCCAGGGCATCCTCAGCGAGCGCATCTCGATCTCGCTGAACGGCCAGCGCTCCGGCTTCTACCATGACCGCTCGGGTGCCCTGGTCGCGTTCCATGCGACCCCGGGCTATGAGACCTATCGCGGGCTCGGCTGGTACGGCGTGATCGTCTGCGGGACGTGAGACAGCCGGCCGATTCAAAAACCCGAAAACAACCCCATGCACAGTAGCCAAAGGGCTGCTTTCATTGGTGTTTTCAGCTGGGCTTGCTTCCTCGTTCTCTCAAACATTTTGACACGTCGGGCAAAACAGGGGCAATCTGCGAGCATCGCAGATCGTGCTTGCGGCATGAGGGAACGACCCTTCGCGGTTTTGTGACATCGCACCCCGGCTTCTGAAGCAGTTTCCGGCAAGCCGCGCCCGTTACAGGCAAGAGGCCCGCGTCCTTGATCGAATAGAGTCGCCTCGCATCACCTTAATCGACGTGAGCGAGTCCGCCCTGGCTAACCATCTCGCGCTCGTCACATGCCAAGGAGACATGCCATGAAGGTCGTCGTGATCGGCGGAACCGGATTGATCGGATCCAAGCTCGTGGCGAAGCTCAAACAGCAGGGTCATGACGCGGTAGCGGCCTCGCCGAAATCGGGCGTGAACGCCGTGACCGGGGAAGGCCTCGCGGCGGCGCTGGCCGGCGCGGATGTCGTGGTCGACGTGGCCAATGCGCCGTCTTGGGAGCCCGCCGCCGTGCTCGAGTTCTTCGAGCGCTCGAGCCGAAATCTCGCCGCGACCGAGGCCGCCGCAGCCGTCAAGCATCACGTCGCGCTCTCGATCGTGGGGACCGACCGCTCGCCCGACATCGCGTATTTCCGTGCCAAGCTCGCCCAGGAGACCATCGTCAAGGCCTCCGCGGTCCCCTACTCTATCGTCCGCGCCACGCAGTTCTTCGAATTCCTCGGCGCCATTGGCGAGGCGGGAGCGGCCGGAGACAAGATCGTCGTTCCATCGGCGCTGTTTCAACCGATCGCCGCCGACGACGTGGTCGATTGCCTCGCAGAGATCGCGACGGGGCGGCCGCTGAATGGCACCATCGACATCGCAGGCCCCGAGAAGGCCCCCTTCAATGAGTTCGTCGCGCGCCGCCAGAAAGCCTCCGGCGACAGCCGTACGGTGGTCGGCGACCCAAAAGCGCAATATTACGGCGCTTCCATTCAGGACACATCGCTGAACCCGCTCGGCGAGGCTCGGCTCGGGAAGACGCCGCTCGCAACATGGCTCGCGCGCCTCTGAGGGGCCGCCAGTGCCGCAATCAATACAGAAACGGCAATGAAGGAAATCCCATGCGCAGATTGCTGATCGCAACGGCGGTTTACGCCGCGTCTGTCCTGACGGTCCATGCGGCCGAGACGGCAGCACCATCGGCCAAGGTCACCGTCGTATTTGACCAGGCGCTGCCAAATGTCCCCGGCAAGAGCATGAAGGGCGTGCTGGTCGAATATGGTCCCGGGGGCTCGTCGCCGGCCCACATCCACGCGCCCTCCGCCTTCATCTACGCCACCGTCCTGGAAGGCGCGATCCGCAGTCAGGTCAATGACGGCCCGGCCAAGGTCTTTCAAAAGGGCGAGAACTTTTCCGAAAGCCCCGGCGACCGCCACGGCATCAGCGCGAACGCCAGCGATACCGAGCCTGCCAAGCTGCTGGCCGTGTTCGTGGTGGATACGGCCGACAAGCAGCTGACGACGCCTCTTGCGAAGTAGCGCCAGACCGGCAGGCTGGCTGGCGATTGCCACCAGCGTCAATTGGGACTCTCGACGAAAACGACTGGCGTGCCTTTCGACAGGCTCGCCGCGACGCGTTCGGCGTCCCAATTGGTGAGACGCACGCAGCCGTGAGATTCCGCCTTGGAGATCTTGCCCGGCGAAGGCGTGCCGTGAATGCCGTAGCCTTCAGCCGACAGGTTGATCCAGACAGTGCCGACCGGATTGTTCGGACCAGGCCTGATCTTGAAGGGCGTGCGGGAACGGACGCCCTTGAAGTGATAGTCGGGATTATAGCGATAGTACGGATTGCGGCTGATTTCCGTGACTTTGAGCGTGCCCGAAGGCGAAGGCTTGTCTTCGCTTCCGACCGTCGCGGGATAGAATCCAATCATGACATTTGATTTATCGAACAGCTTTACCGTCTGCCTGACCTTGTCGACCTCGACCCTGTCGGCCTTGGCAGGTGCACCATTGCCCTCGTTGCCAATGTTGACCACGACGATAATCTCGCCCGCCCGGTCGAAATGGCGCCCGGGGTTGAGCATCTCCAGGAGTTGCTCACTCATGTGGAATTTCTCGGCCAGCGCTTCGCGCGGGCTGGTGTAGCCGAGCTTCGGGATGTCCTTCATGTCTTCCATCTTCGACGGGAGCCTGGTCAGGAAAGGACCCGCCACGTCCTGCTGGGCGATGGTGTAGGTCGCGGTCGCCGGCCGGTCATCCGCTTGCAGCGCCTTCCAAACATCGTCCGATAGGGTATCGGAACTCGGCAATTGCCGCGCTTCCGCATAGGCCCGCAGCGCTTTCCTGGCATTCTCTCCGAACTTGCCGTCGATCTCGCCTAGCGAGAAGTGCGCCCGATCCAGGAGGACCTGCAAGCGCACGCCCGCCGGGGTCGGCTTCTCATTCGAGAGGCTCTTCTTCGTTGGCTGGGCAGAATTGACGGCTTCCGCCGACATCTCGGCAGCAAACGCTGGCGAGGCCGCCGCCAGGGCAAAGAAAAGTGAGATGCAAATCTGCCCCGTTTTCGTCAGGGACATCGCCGCCTCCTTTCAGGTTTCCTGCGGTTGCATGTTGAACCCTGGGGCTGCAGCGGCAACCAGCTCGCGATACCGTTGTTCATACTGCCGCGCCATTCGGCGTGCGGTGAAGCGTTCCTCGAAGCGGGCACGCACCTTCCTTCGATCCAGCTTGCCCAGTTCGTCGACGGCCTTGACCGCCTGCTCCTCGTTCTCGACGATGAAGCCGGTCACACCGTGCTCTATCACCTCAGGGACGGAGCCGGAACGGTAGGCGATCACGGGCGTGCCGCAGGCCATCGCCTCGATCATGACCAGCCCGAAAGGTTCCGGCCAGTCGATCGGAAACAAAAGCGCGGCCGCCTCGCTGAGGAAGGCCTGCTTTTTGATGTCATCGACTTCACCGATGAGCTGGATCTTTTCGCCGTCGATCCGGGGCTCGAGGTGCTTCCTGAAGTAGGCGGTCTCGGCGCGTGGGATCTTTGCGGCGATGCGGAGAGGCATCCGGGCCGCGTGCGCGATCCGGATAGCGTCCTCCGGCCCCTTCTCGGCGGTCAGACGACCAAGAAATGCCAGATAGGATCCGTCCTCATAGGAGGGGCGCAACAGCTCCGACGGCAATCCGTGCTGAATCGTTCCGATCCATTTCGCATCGGGAAGCGGCAAGCGCTGGTGATCGGAAATCGACACGAAGCTTGCCTCGGGGAATTGCCGGATCACGTCCGGTAACCCCGGCAGGTCGAGGCGGCCGTGCGTGGTCGTGAGGAACGGCACGCCAAGGCGAGTGAGCAGCGGCAGTGGCAGCCAGTCGACATGCGCGTGGATCACGTCGAATTCCCTCGCCCGCTTCGCGATCGCTTCCAGCAGCATCGCGCTGGCCGCCCCGGGATCCGCGCCCTTTCGGCCCAGTCGCAGCGCGCGTGGCCATACCGGGTGAAGCTTGCCGGTCGTCCGGGAGTCGCCACTGGCAAATAGCGTGACGTGGTGTCCAAGCTTGACGAGGTCGTCGACCAGCCAGGCGACTACCCGCTCGGTGCCGCCGTAGAGCTTTGGAGGGACGCTTTCGGCCAGGGGAGCAAGCTGAGCGATACGCATGATAGCCCGCCGCTATATCGCTGATCGGACGATCAGCACGATGGCTGCGGACAGGAGGTTCGAAATCGCGAGCAACGTCCAAGCCGGTCTGGCGCTTGCGCGCGCCAGGCGGCACAGGAGTCTCTCAAGCGACATCAACATGAGTCATCGGAAAGCCGCTCGAGATAGGCAAGCCCGAAACCCGTGAGTTCCTGGGCGTCGCCGTCGCTCTCTCGCGCTTCCCGTCTCCCTCGCAGATGGCGCTCGAGCAGGCAGCGACGGCCGTCGGCAGCATCGACATCGCGATGCCGCGCGCGGTACGCGCACCATGCGGTATCGACCGCTGTTCGTAGCGGGCCGTCGTCGACCATGTTCCCAGCTCCGACGTGAAGATGTTCATGGGACGCCAACTCGTCGCGACGGCGGAAGTTTCCAGTTTTTCCCGAAAGTCTAATACTGCCCGCAAGGCGAGTGCAGCAAGCGCTTGCTTCCTGGTGCGTGCAATCAGGCGGCGCGCCGCGCGGCCATCCCCGCGGCGAGCAGCAACGCGGCCCGGCTGGCTCCGATCGACGCGACGCCTTGCCCGGCAATGTCGTAAGCCGTCCCGTGCGCTGGCGTGCAGATCGGGAATGGAAAGCCGCCGAGCAAGGTGACGCCGCGGTCGAAGCCCATCAGCTTCATCGCGATCTGGCCCTGGTCGTGATACATCGTCAGCACGGCATCGAAGGCGCCGCCCTTGGCGCGCAGGAAGACGGTGTCGGCGGGAAACGGTCCCTCCGCGGCGATGCCCTCGCGCTGGCCGGCCGCGACCACGGGCGCAATGATATCGATCTCCTCGCGGCCGAAATTTCCGCCATCGCCCGCGTGCGGATTGAGACCGGCGACGGCGATGCGCGGCCGCGCGAAACCGGCGTTGCGCATGCAGGCATCGGTCAGCTGGAGCGCACGATGGATGCGTTCGCTGGACAACTTTGCAGCAACGTCCCTCAGCGGAATATGGGAGGTGACTCGCGCGTTCCACAGCCGGTCCAGCACGTTGAACTCGCTCGCCGCGGTCTTGAGGCCGACCACTTCGGCCGAAAACGCGATCTCGTCGTCGTACTCGGCGCGGGCAAGCCGCATCGCCTGCTTGTTGAAGGGGGTGAAGCAGACCGCCTCGACGCGGCCGTCGCGGCCGAGCTCGAGCGCGTGCTTGTAGTTCGTCAGCGCAAATTTTCCGCCGGCAAGGGTCGCGGTCTTCGGCTCGACCTCCTTGGGATTGAGATGGCCGAGATCGACGAACAGCGCCTCGCCCTCCGCCGCGCGAAGATCGGCCCCTTGCTCGACCATCTTCAGCGCCGGCTTGACGCCGGCAATGCGCGCGCCCTCCTCGAAGATGCGGCGGTCACCGATCACGACGAGCCGGCAGCCCGCGCGGATGTCATCCTGCGCCACCAGCTTGGCCGTCAGCTCCGGGCTGATGCCGGCGGGATCTCCCATTGCCAATGCAATCAGCGGCTTTGCGGTCATATGATCACCTTCTCCTGGGCGGTCGTTTCGGTCGCGGGGGCGGGCTTGCGCCAGAGACGCGCGAGCTGCAACGCGAGCGGAAGCAGCAGCAGCGCGATGCCGGCCATGATCAGGCATGTCACCAGCTTGTTCGCAACGAAGATCCCGAGCGATCCCTTCGACATCAGCATCGACTGCCGGAACGCATCCTCGGCCTTGTCGCCGATGACGATCGCGAGCACCAGCGGGGCCAAGGGATAGAACAGCTTCTTGAAGAGATAGCCGACGATTCCGAAGCCGAGCATCATGACGACATCGAGATAGGAGTTCGACACCGAATAGGCGCCGACGACGCAGATGATGACGATCAGCGGGGCGATGACCACGAAGGGAATCCGCATCAAGGCGGCAAACACCGGTACGGTCAGCAGCACCAAGGCGACGGCGACGATGTTGCCGACATACATCGAGGCGATCAGGCCCCAGACAAAGTCCTTCTGGTCGACGAAGAGCATCGGCCCGGGATTGAGGCCCCAGATCATCAGCCCGCCCATCATGACGGCCGCGGTCGCCGAGCCGGGAATGCCGAGCGAAAGCATCGGCAGCAGCGCGCTAGTGCCGGCTGCATGGTCAGCCGTCTCCGGCGAGATGATGCCTTCGACCTCTCCGGTGCCGAAATAGCGGCCGCGGCGCGAGAAGCGGCGGGCGATGCCATAGCTCATGAAGGACGCCGCGGTCGGCCCGCCCGGGGTGATCCCCATCCAGCAGCCGATTGCGGCGCTGCGCAGCAAGGCAACGCCATGCCGCGGCAGGCGGCCGACCGCGCGGAGCACCTCGCGCCAGTCGATCTTCGAGGACACCGCGCGGGCGTGGAATTCCTCTTCGACCGCAACCAGCAGTTCGCCGATGCCGAACAGGCCCATCACCGCGACGACGAAGCTCACGCCCTTGACGAGCTCGTCGACGCCCATGGTGAGGCGGACGCTGCCGGAGACGGTGTCGATGCCGATCGCGGCGATCGCAAAGCCGATCGCCAGCGCCACGAGGGTCTTGATCGGCGCGGCGCCGCCCATGCCGACGAAGCTGGCAAAGGCCAGGAAGTAGACGGCAAAGTATTCCGCCGGCCCGAAGGCGAGCGCGACCTGCGCCACCCAGGACGCGAGGAAGGTAATCAGGATGACGCCGATCAGCGCGCCGAACGCGGCCGAGCCGAAGGCGGTGGCGAGCGCCGTGGTCGGCCTTCCGTCACGCGCCATCGGATAGCCGTCGAAGGTGGTCGCAACCGACGACGGCTCGCCGGGAATGTTGAACAGGATCGAGGTGACCGAGCCGCCGAATAGCGCCCCCCAATACATGCTGGAGAGCAAAATGATCGCCGACACCGGCTGCATGCCGAAGGTCAGCGGCAGGAGCAGCGACACCCCGTTCGGCGCACCCAGCCCCGGCAGCACGCCGACGAGAATGCCGAGCAGCACGCCGACGACCATCAGCACCAGATGCGGCACGGTGACCGCGATGCTGAAGCCGTGGAGGAGTTCCCCGAGATTGTCCATCGGCCCTCCGTCAGAACCCGAAGGCGGCTGCGAGCGCGCCGTGCGGCAAGCTCACCTGGAACATGCGCTCGAACACGACGTAGAGCGCGAGCGCCGTCGCCGCCGCCATCCCCAGCGCGCGCGGCACCGATTGATGTCTGGGGATCGCCAGCACCGCGAAGACATAGAGCGCCGAGGCGACGTACATCCCGGCGAGCGGGATCGCGGCCACGAAGATCGCGGCCGGCACGAACAGGCCGGCAAGCCGGCGCAGCTCGATCGACGTGATCGCGATGGGAACGTTTGCCAGGGACGCAACCGGCAACACGCCCCGCACCAGGTTGTAGAGGCTGCCGAGCACGATGACGATGCCGGTCAGGAACGGAAACGTGCCGGCATCGACGCCCGCGCTCGACCAGCCGATGCCGTTGTCGAAGCTGGAGACGACGACGGCGACACCGAAGCCGCCGGTGAGGACGGCGGTCGCAAGTTCAAGCGCGCGGCGCGAGATCATGGGGGGCTCCGCTCAGAGGTCGGGCAATTGCCCGCTGTAGCCACGCATCCTTCCCCGGCGCTCGGTGTCGTCCCTGCGAACGCAGGGACCCATAACCCCAGGGAGGAATTTGACGAAGACTCAAGGTCACGTCGGTACAGCGACCGACACTTCTCGACAGATCACGCGGTATGGGTCCCTGCGCCTCCGCGCGCAATTGCGCGCTAGGCAGGGACGACAGCGGCGGATTTGGCATGATGGTCGACATGCTGCGGGAAGCCCTGCCCACATCGTCACCCCCGCTGCATGCGCCCCGCCTCACTTGACGAGCCAGCCCTGCTCGCCCGCCACCTGCTTGACGTGCTCGAGATCCTCCTTGATGAACTTGTCGAACTCGGCACCCGTCAGGAAGGTGTCGACCTGGGACGTCTTCTCGATGTAGTCCTTCCACTCCGGCGTCGCCTGCACCTTCTTCATGAGGTCGACATAGAACGCGGCCTGGTCCGGCGTGACCTTGCCGGGCAGCCACACGGTGCGCGGCTGCTCATATTGCTTGATGTCGAGCCCTTGCTCGACGCAGGTCGGAACATCGCCCCAGCCTTCGGTCGCGGTGACCTTGGCGCCCTGCGGCAGCCGCTTCGGGCTGAAAACGCAGAGCGGCCGCTGCGTGCCGCCGCGCCATTGCCCGAGGCTTTCGCTGGGATTGTTGACGTGAGAATCGAGATGTCCGCCGGCGAGCTGCACGGCGGTCTCGGCGCCGCTCTTGAAGGGGATATAGGTCAGCTTGACCTTGCCGGCCTTCTCGATCATGCGCGTCAGCACCTCGTCGGTGTCCTTCGACTGGGCGCCGCCCATCTTGAACTCGCCCGATCCGGCCGCCTTCAGATAGTCACCCGCCGTTTTGTAAGGCGCGTCCTGCTTGACCCAGAGCAAAAACTCGTCCTGCGCCATCGCCGCTACGGGGGTGAGATCGGTGTAGTTGAAGGCGACCTTGGAGACGAGCGGCTGCTGCCAGGCGTTCGAGGTGCCGAAAATCACCTTGTAGGGATCGCCGGCGGAGGCCTTGCCATAGACATAGCCTTCCGCGCCGCTGCCGCCGCCCTTGTTGACGACGACGATCGGCTGCTCCGTCAGCTTGTGCTTGGTGATGATGTTCTGCACCGCGCGGGCGAGATTGTCGGTCCCGCCGCCCGGTCCGGCGGTGGCCACGAACTCGATCGGCTTTTGCGGTTGCCAGGCGCTGAGCGCCGGCATCGTGCCGGCGAGCATCGTCGCGGCTGCGGAGAAGAATATCGACGTCCGACCCATGATTTCCTCCAGCGGATCTTGCCTTTTATCGTTGTCGTATCGACGCCCGGTCAGGCGACGCGTTCCTCGCGTCTTCCTGCGCCTAAGACGATTGCGCCTTCTTTTTCGAGCGCTTCGATTTGCTTCTGGTCGAACCCGTACTCGGCCAGCACCTCGCTCGTATGCTCACCATAGACCGGCGCGCCCGAGAGGACTTTGCCTGGGGTCTCCGAAAACTTGACGGGCAGACCGATCGTCTTCACCGGGCCGAGCGTGGAATGCTCGACCTCGACGACCATCTCGCGCGCCAGCGTCTGGGGATCCCTGAGCGCCTCCAGCATGTCATGCACCGGTCCGCACGGCACGCCCTTCTCGTCCAGTGCCGCGAGCCAGTGCGCTCGCGACCGGGTGCGAAAGCGCTCGCTCAGGACCGCTTCGAGCACTTTCAGATTTGCCATGCGGTCGGCCCCGGTGACGAAGCGCGGATCGGCGGCGAGTTCGCTGGCGCCAAGGGCTTCCAGCATCAAGAGCCAGTGCTTCTTGTTGGCGCCGCCGACCACGAGCCAGCCGTCGGAAGCCTCGAACGCCTGGTACGGCGCATTGAGCGGATGGGCCGAGCCCATCGCGCGCGGCGCGGTCCCCGCGGCGAGCGCGATGGTCGATTGCCAATAGGTTTGCACCAGGGCGGCCTCATAGAGCGAGGTCTCGACCCACTGCCCCTCGCCGGTCTTGAGGCGATGTGTATAGGCTGCGAGGATGCCCATGCTGGCGAGCAGGCCGGCGGTGATGTCCGAGAGCGGCGGGCCGCATTTGACCGGCGGACCGTCGGGGCGTTCGCCGGTAAAGCTCATGATGCCGCTCATGGCCTGCGCGACGAGGTCGAAGCCGCGGCGGTGCTTGTAGGGACCGGTGCGGCCGAAGCCCGACAGCGAGCAGTAGATCAGCGCCGGGAATTGCTCGTGCAGCGCCTCGTAGCCGAAGCCGAGGCGCTCCATCGCGCCCGGCGCAAAGTTCTCGACCAGCACGTCGGCATCAGCGATCAGCCGCCGTAGCACCTGCTTGCCGCCTTCGGTCTTCAGATCCAGCACGATGCCGCGCTTGTTGCGGTTCATCATCAGGAAGGAGGCCGCCTCCTCGCCGATCTTCGGCGGTACCGAATGGCGGGTGTCGTCGCCGTTCGGCGATTTCTCGATCTTGATGACGTCGGCGCCCATGTCGGCGAGCATCAGGGTGCAGGTCGGCCCGGCCATGACATGGGTGAGGTCGACGACCCTGAGGCCGGCAAGCGGTCCCGAACGGCGAGAATTGGATTGCGATCGATCGCTTTGCATCGGGCCCGTCCTATTGGCCGCGCCATTGCGGCGCGCGCTTGTTGAGGAAAGCATCGAGCCCTTCGCGAAAATCCTGGCTCGTGTAGCACATCAGGATGAGATCCTCGCCTTCGTCTCCCGTCAGCCGCTGTTGCAGCCGGCCGACCGCCTGCTTGGTCGCATTCAGCGTCAGCGGCGCATGACTGGCGACGAGCCGGGCCACTTCGTCGGCGCGCCGGTCCAGCGCAGCAAGATCCTCGACGATCTCGCCGAGCAGTCCGACGCTCGCCGCCTCCGTGGCATCGACAAGACGTGCGGTGAAGATCAGGTCCTTGACGCGCGCGGCGCCGATGAGTGCGGTGAGACGGCCGACATTGGACATCGACAGGCAATTGCCGAGCGTCCGGGCGATGGGGAATCCAATCTGGGCACTGCGTGTGCCGATGCGCAGGTCGCAGGCCGCGGCGATGCCGGCGCCTCCGCCGGTGCAGAACCCGTTGATCGCCGCGATGGTCGGCACCCGGCACTGTTCGAGCGTGGTCAGGACGCGATCGATACGGTTCTCGTAGTCGATCGCATCCTGCGGCGACTTGAACTCGCGGAACTGGTTGATGTCGGTGCCCGCGGCGAACGCCTTGTCGCCGGCCCCGCGCAGCACCAGCACCTTGATCGCATGATCGCTGTTGGCCTCTTCGCAGATCGCGGCGAGCCGCTCGTACATGGCGAAAGTGAAGGCGTTGCGGGCCTGGGGGCGGTTGAAGGTGATCCGCCCGATGCCGTCGTTGCATTCAAAAACGAGGTCGTCTGCCCCTACCGCCCGGTCCATTTCCTCATATCCTCTTGTTTTTTACATTTTTGAATGCAAAATCTGCGATTAGCAAGCTGGAACTTCGAAATATCGATCGAATACCCCAGTTTTGCATTCAAATTGGAGTGCTAGTCCCCCCATGCTTCACGAGGACGTCGTCGGCCGTATCCGGGCCATCCTGCTCGATGGCGAAATTCCGCCTGGCGCGCGGATTCCCGAACGCGAGCTATGTGAACGGCTCGAGATCTCGCGCACGCCGCTGCGCGAGGCACTCAAGGTGCTGGCCGCCGAAGGCCTCGTGCAGTTGCTGCCGCATCGCGGCTCGCGCGCGGCAAAGCTGACCGACAAGGACATGCGCGACCTGTTCGAGGTCTGCCAGGGCCTGGAGGCCCTCGCCGGCGAGCTCGCCTGCGAACGCATCACGGACGCCGAGATCGACGAGATCGCCGCCGCGCATGCGGCCATGGTGCTGCATTATCGCGACGGCGATCTGATCCAGTACTACCGCGGCAATCGCGCCATCCACGAGGCCATCGTCACCGCAGCCGGAAATCCCGTGCTCGCGGGGCTCTACACATCAGTGACAGCGCGCATCCGGCGCGCGCGCTACGTCACGCCGATGACGCCGCAGCGCTGGGCGCTCGCCGTGAAGGAGCATGACGCCATCCTGAACGCGCTCCAGCGCCGCGACGGCCTCGGCCTCTCCCACATTTTGCGCGCGCATCTCCGCCACAAGCGCGAAGAGGTCTTCCAGGCGGGTTTTGCCGAGACGGAAGGGAACGATCTCACGCTGAAAATTGCGTAAGGCGCAATTCGCGTTGTCCTGGCCAGTGAGTGCGTCACACGTGGCCTTCCCGCCCGGCAGCTCGTTCTCGCTCCGCGTGAATCTGCGCACTAATTCCACTTGCTAGCTTGTCGCGGCCGGAGCAGCATACTTCTCTGCCGACCTGCGGCCGCGTGGCCCGATCAGGCCGGTCCCAACGCGCGAACAATCGCGCAAAACAAAAGACAAAAGCGGAGGAAACGCATGACAATCGATGTCTCCCGTCGATCCCTACTCGCGCTCGGAGCTGGCCTTGGTGCCAGCGCCATGCTCGGCACCAGCGCGATGGCGCGGGCTCCCAAGCTCGGCACCCAGACGCCCTACTGGCACCGCTTCGTTCTCGGCGATGCCGAGGTCACCGTCGTGTCCGACGGGCCGCTGCCGCTCGGCGATCCCTCCGGAACCTTCACCGGCGTTCCCAAGGAAGAGGTGAAGAAGATGCTGGCGGACAATTTCCTGTCGCCGGACAACGTCGTGCTCGAACAGAACTCGCCGATCGTGAACACCGGCGACAAGCTCATCCTGTTCGATACCGGCATGGGCTCATCGAAGATGTTCGGCGCCAGCACCGGCCGGCAACAGAAGAGCATGACCGAGGCCGGCATCAAGCCGGGGGACATCGATGCCGTCGTGTGCTCGCATGCCCATATCGACCATATCGGAGGCATCGTCGACGAAGGCGGCAAGCCGCTGTTTCCGAACGCGCAGATCTACATCTCGCAGACCGATTTCGACTTCTGGACCGACGAAGGCAAGCTCGGCAGTCCGGCCAAGGACTTCGTCGTTCACGCCCGCAAGAACCTGCTGCCGGTCCGTGACCGGATCGTGTTCTTCAAGGACGGCCAGGAATTCCTGCCGGGCGTGCAGGCGATCTCCGCGCCCGGTCACACCGTCGGCCACACCATCTTCTTGGTGTCGTCGGCCGGCAAGTCCTTCGCCTTCCTCGGCGACCTCTCGCACCATTCCGTGCTGCTGCTCGAGCGGCCGCGCATGGAATTCTCCTACGACACCGATCCGAAGCAGGCCGCGGAATCGCGCGTCAAACTGCTGACGATGCTTGCGGCCAACAAGACCCCGGTGATGTCCTATCACTTCGCCTGGCCGGGCTACGGCCATGTCGCCAAGGCCGGTGAAGGCTTCCACTATTATCCCGAACCGATGCAGATGACCTTGTAGCTCGTCAGGTCCGGGCGGCGCGTGCGCCGCCCGGACCATGACTGCTCCTATTCCGCGGGCTCCGCGACCCCAGGAAGATTCGAGGTGGCGACGTCCGCCCGGGCACCGGGGAATATCCGCTTCACCAGCACGAACAGCGCTGGCACGAAGAAGATGCCGAGCACGGTCGCCGCGATCATGCCGCCGGCGACGCCGATGCCGACCGCATTCTGGCTGGCCGAGCCGGCGCCGGTCGCCACCGCCAGCGGCAACACGCCGAGGATGAAGGCGAGCGAGGTCATCAGGATCGGGCGCAGGCGCTGACGTGACGCGTGCAGGGTGGCATCGACGAGGCTCCGGCCGGCCGCGATCTGCTCCAGCGCGAATTCGACGATCAGGATCGCGTTCTTCGAGGCGAGGCCGATCGTCGTGAGCAGACCGACCTGGAAATAGACGTCGTTGGCCTGGCTGAACAGCGTCGCCGCGAGCAGCGCGCCGAGCACGCCGATCGGCACCGTCAGCATCACCGCGAATGGGACGGACCAGCTCTCGTAGAGTGCCGCAAGGCTCAGGAAGACGATCAGCAGCGAGATCGAATAGAGATACAGCGTCTGGCTGCCGGTGAGCCGTTCCTGGAACGACAATCCGGTCCATTCGTGGCCATAGCCCTTGGGCAGCCTGGCCATCTGCTCCTCCACCGCCTGCATGGCAACGCCCGAGCTGATGCCCGGCCCCGCCTGCCCCTGCAACTCGACGGCGGCAACGCCGTTGTAGCGCTCGAGGCGCGGCGAGCCAAAGCTCCAGCGATCGGTAGCGACCGCCGAGAACGGCACCATCGAGCCCGAGGCGTTGCGCACATACCAGCGGCCGATGTCGCTGGTATCCATGCGGAACGGCGCATCGCTCTGCACATAGACCTGCTTGACGCGGCCGCGGTCGATGAAGTCGTTGACATAGGCCCCGCCCCAGGCCGCCGACAATGTGGTGTTGAGATCGCTGAGGTTGACGCCGAGCGCGGTGGCCTTGGCCTGGTCGACGTCGAGGTTGAATTGCGGCGTATCGTCCTGACCGTTCGGCCGGGCCTGCGCCACGCGCTTGTCCGCCGCGAGCTGCCCGAGCAGCTGGTTGCGCGCCTGGATCAGCGCCTCGTGACCGTTGCCGCCGGTGTCCTGGAGATAGACGTCGAATCCGCCGGCATTGCCGAAGCCGGGGATCGACGGCGGCAGCACCGCGAACACCATGGCGTCGCGGATTTTCATGAACGCCCCCATGGCACGGCCGGCCACGGCCTGCGCCGAGGCCGCAGGACTCTTGCGCTCGTCGAACGGCTTCAGGCTGACGAAGGCGAGGCCGACATTCTGCCCCTGCCCCGCGAAGCTGAAGCCGCTGACCGCGAACACGCCGTCGACGGCATCCTTCTCGTTGTCGAGATATTGATGCTCGACCTGCTTGATCACGTCGAGCGTGCGCGTCGACGTCGCGCCGACCGGGAGCTGGATCAGGGTCATGATCGTGCCCTGGTCCTCGTCGGGCAGGAACGAGCTCGGCAGCCGCTGGAACAGCAAGACCATGCCGGCGACGATCGCCGCGAAGGCGATCATCACCCCGGCGACGCGCCTGATCGCGGCGCCCGCGGTGCGCTGATAGCCGTCGGCCATGCGGTCGAAGCCGCGGTTGAACAGGCCGAAGAAGCCGCGTTGCGCGCCATGGTGTTGCGGCGGCTTCAGGATGGTGACGCACAGCGCCGGCGTCAGGATCAGCGCGACCAGCACCGACAGCAGCATCGCCGTGACGATGGTGAGCGCGAACTGCCGGTAGATGATGCCGACCGAGCCGTTGAAGAACGCCATCGGGATGAAGACGGCCGAGAGCACGACGCCGATCCCGACCAGGGCCCCGGTGATCTCGCGCATGGATTTCTCGGTCGCCTCGCGCGGGCTAAGCTGCTCCTCGGCCATCACGCGCTCGACGTTTTCGACCACGACGATGGCATCGTCGACCAGGAGGCCGATCGCCAGCACCATCGCGAACATCGTCAGCGTATTGATGGAATAGCCGGCGAGCGAGAGCACGCCGAAGGTCCCGAGCAGCACCACCGGCACGGCAATGGTCGGAATGATGGTGGCGCGCCAGCTCTGCAGGAACACGAACATCACGACGAAAACCAGCGCGATCGCCTCGAACAGCGTGTGGATCACCTTCTCGATCGACAGCTTGACGAAGGGCGTGGTGTCGTAGGGGTAGACGACGCGGAGCCCCTCCGGCATGGTGGCGCTGAGCTGGGCAACGCGCGCCTTCACCGCTTCCGAGGTCGCGACCGCATTGGCGCCGGTCGCAAGGCTGATGCCCATGCCCGCGGCCGGCTTGCCGTTGTAGCGCGCGGCGGAATCATAGGACTTCGAACCGAGCTCGACCCGCGCGACGTCGCCGATACGGACCGTCTGACCGGTCGTGGCCGTGCGCAGGATGATGTCCTTGAATTGCTCGACCGTCTGCAGGCGGCTCTGCGAGGTGATGGTGGCATTGAGCTGCTGGCCGCCGACAGACGGCAGGCCGCCGAGCTGGCCGGCGGTCACCTGCGTGTTCTGGGTCTGGATCGCCGCGGTCACGTCGCTGGGCATCAGATTGTATTTGGCCAGCTTGTCGGGATCGAGCCAGATGCGCATGGCGTATTCGGCGCCGAACAACGTCACCTGCCCGACGCCGGCAACGCGACTGATCGGATCGTTGACCGAGGAGGCCACGTAGTCGGCGATGTCGCTGGCGGCAAGCCGACCGTCCTCGGAGACGAAACCCAGCACCATCAAGAAGCTCGCCGAGGACTTCACGACCTTGATGCCCTGCTGCTGCACGACCTGCGGCAGCAGCGGAGTTGCAAGCTGCAGCTTGTTCTGCACCTGCACCTGGGCGATGTCGGCATCGGCCCCGTTGGTGAAGGTCAGCGAGATCTGCACTTGGCCCGTCGAGGTGCTCGACGACGACATGTATTGCAGATAGTCGAGACCGGTCATGTTCTGCTCGATGACCTTGGTCACCGAGTTCTCCGCGGTCTCGGCATTGGCGCCGGGATAGGTCGCCGTGATCGTGACGACGGTCGGCGCGATCTGCGGATATTGCGCGATCGGCAGCCGCATGATCGCGAGCACGCCGCCCAGCATGATCAGGATGGCGATGACCCAGGCGAAGATCGGCCGCTTGATGAAGAAATGGGACATGACGGTTACTGCTCGGCTGTGGCGGCTGCAGGCCGCGCGTCGGCCTGCCGCGTCGGATTCACGGCAAGACCGGTTGCGGGATCGACCGCGACCTCGACGGTCTTGACCGGCGCGCCGGGGCGAGCCTTCTGCGTTCCCTCGACGACCAGGCGGTCGCCCGCCTTGGCGCCGGAGCGCACCAGCCAGTTGCTGCCGACGTCCTCTCCGAGTTCCAGCGTCCGCTGCTCGACCTTGCCGTCCTTGTCGACGAACATCGCCACCGCCTGCCCCAGCGGATTACGCGAGACCGCCCGCTGCGGCACCAGGATCGCGGCCGTGTCCACGCCGGCGACGACGCGGGCGCGCACATACATGCCCGGCAGCAGCGCCCGCTCGGGATTGGCGAAGACCGCGCGCGACGAGACCGAGCCGGTGCTCTCGTTGACACTGGCATCGGTGAAGCCGTACTTGCCCTTGTGGCCGTAAGCCCTGCCGCTCTCCATCAAGAGCTCGACCTGCACGCCTTCGGCAGGACGCTTAAGCCGGCCACTGGCGATCTGGTTGCGCAGGCGTTCCATCTCGGAGGTCGACTGATCGAGGTCGACATAGACAGGGTCGAGCTGCTGGATCGTCGTCATCGCGGTCGCCTGGCTGGCGGTGACCAGCGCACCGGGCGTGATGCTCGACTTGCCGATCCGGCCCGAGATCGAGGCCGTGACCTTGGTGCGATCCAGCGAGATCGCAGCCGTGTCGCGGTTGGCCTCCGCCGCCTTCACGTCGGCCTCGCCCTGCTTGTAGGCGGCGACCGCATCGTCGACATCCTGCTGGCTCGCCGCATTGGTTTGCAGAAGCTGGGTCTTGCGCGCGGCCTTGAGCTTGACGCTGACGAGCGTTGCCTCCGACCTCTGCACCGCGGCCTCGGCGCTGGCCAAGCCCGCCTTGTACTGCACCGGATCGATCTCATAGAGCAGGTCGCCTTCCCTGACCTCGGCGCCTTCCACGAAGTCGCGCTTGAGCAGAATGCCCGTGACCTGCGGCCGGACCTCGGAAACCTGGTAGGCGACGACGCGGCCCGGCAGCACCGTCGAGATCTTCGCTTCCTGCGGTTTCAGGGTCATGATGCCGACCTCTGGCACCATCTGCTGCAATGCCGCTTGCGGGTTCTGCTCCCCGCAAGCGGCAAGCAGCAGGGCAATCAAGGGAACAGCGCGGACGATCGGGGAACGCATGAGACGATCCATGGGTAAGTTGCGGCCCCTGAAGGGCATCGCGCGGAAACATTTGGAAACTATTCAGTTTCCATTGGGAAACTTGGTAGTTTCCTTCCCTGAAGTCAAGTGCTAGGCTGCCTGCACAACGGCGTTCAAGCAGTCGTGAAGCAGCTCAAATTCAAGCGGGTACGTCCATGGCGAAAGAAGCCAGCAGTCAGAGGCGCATTGCTCCGCCGTCGGAGCGGACCAAGCCGACCGTGGGCCCCGCCCCCGACGCTCGCATGAGGCAATTGCTGGCGGCGGCGAAGGACACCTTCACCAGCAAAGGGTTTGCCGCGACGACGATGGACGACATCGCCGGTGCCGCCGGGATGTCGAAGAAGACGCTCTACAAATTGTTCGAGAGCAAGACCGAGCTGTTCCGCGCCATGCTGCTGCGCAGCTTGCCGGAAGCCGATTACGCAGACACCCCTTCGGAAGGATCACCAGTGATCCGGCTTCGAAACATGCTGCGCGAGGCGGCCAACGTCGCGCTGTCGCCTGGCGAGATCGCCCTGCAGCGTTTGATCATCGGTGAACGTCAGGCGTCCCCGGAGCTGGGGCGTATGTTCGCCGAGGTCATCATGGAAAGCGGCACGGAGCATATCGTCGAGCTACTGAAGGCAGTTCGCCTGGAGCCCCGTTTTGAGGGCGTGCCGCTCCGCCTCATTGCCGAAATGCTGTTCGGCATGGTGTTCAGCCACGATCATTTCAGGCTGCTGACAGACACCGCATTCAAGTTCAATCGCCGCGCCCTGGACCGGCGGATCGATCTTGCCATTGCAACCTTCTGTGCGGCCGACGAATAAGCGTGAGCCGCCTCGCTCGGCTTGGAAGAAGGTCAGCAGCCGAGCCTATCGGCGATCCCGCCAAAGTCCTTGGCGACGATGTCCCACTTGCCGGTGGCTTCGAAATCGACCTTCTGGAGCGGACCGTACTCCGTCGGCCGTGCGACGAACGCGGTCTTCAGGCCGTTCTTCTGCGCCGCCGCGAGATCGCCGTTGTGGGCGGCGACCATCATCACCTCCTCCGGCTTGAGGCAGAGCAGCCTTGCTGCGCCCAGATAGGTTTCCGGATCGGGCTTGTAGTGCTCGAACAGCTCGGCCGACATGACGAGATCCCACGGCAGGCCGGCAAACTTCGCCATGTTGGTGAGCAGCGCGACATTGCCGTTCGATAGCGGCGAGATCACGAATTTCGACTTCAGCCGGGTGAGGCCCGCGACGCTGTCTGGCCAGGGATTGAGGCGATGCCAGCCCTTGGTGAGATAATCGAGATCGGCGTCAGTGAGGCCCTTGATCGCGAACTGCGCGACCAGCTTCTCTAGCGAGCGGCGGTGCAGATCATCCAGCATGACATAGCCGCGCTCGGGATGTTTGCGCACATCGTCCATCGAGGCCATGTACATGCCGCGCCAGCCGTCGACGAGCGCCGTCCAGTCGGCACTGATGCCGCGCTGCCTGCTCCACCACATGAAGTCGGTGATGAGGCTGGTGCGCCAGTCCACAACCGTGCCGAAGACGTCGAAGACAAGGGCTTTGACGGCGGAGAGTTCGGACATGGCGCTTCCCGTGATTGTTCTTGTTGTCATTCCGGGATGCGCCGTTAGGCGCAGGCCCGGAATCCATACTCCCGATCGTGGTTATGGATTCCGGGCTCGACGCTTTGCGTCGCCCCGGAATGACGGGCAGTTGTTATGCCCCACTTAGTCCAGATGGAACTTCGCAAGCTCGCGATGCTCGGCCTTGATGTAGCGCACGGTGCCGGTGACCGAACGCATCACCACCGTCTCGGTCTCGATCACGCCGTCCTTGCGAAATTTGACGCCCGAGAGCAGCGAGCCCGTGGTGACGCCGGTGGCGGCGAACAGGCAGTCGCCGCGCGCCATGTCCTCGATGCCGTAGATCATCTTGGGATCGTTGACGCCCATCTTGGCGGCGCGTTCACGCTTCTCGTCGGAATCGAGGATGAGACGGCACTGCATCTGGCCGCCGATGCAGCGCAGCGCCACGGCCGCGAGCACGCCTTCCGGCGCGCCGCCGGTGCCGAGATACATGTCGACGCCGGTGTTATCGGGGTCGGCGCAATGGATCACGCCGGCCACGTCGCCGTCGGTGATCAGGCGCACGGCGGCGCCGGTCGAGCGCACGCTCTCGATGATGCTGGCATGGCGCGGACGATCGAGCACCAGAACCGTGATGCCGTCGGGCTGGACACCCTTGGCCTTGGCGAGACGGCGGACGTTGTCGGCCGGCGTTGCATCGAGATCGACGACGCCCTTGTTGTAGCCCGGCCCGATCGCGAGCTTCTGCATGTAGACGTCGGGGGCGTGCAGCAGCGTACCGCCGTCGGCCATCGCCATGGTGGCAATCGAGCCCGGCATGTTCTTGGCGCACAGCGTGGTGCCTTCGAGCGGATCGACCGCGATGTCGACCTGCGGGCCGGCGTTCAGGCCGACCTTCTCGCCGATGAAGAGCATCGGCGCCTCGTCGCGCTCGCCCTCGCCGATCACGATGGTGCCCTCGATCGGGAGCTTGTTGAGCTCGCGGCGCATCGCATCCACCGCAGCCTGGTCGGCCGCTTTCTCGTTGCCGTGCCCGCGCAGCCGCGCCGACGACACCGCCGCCCGCTCCGTCACCCGCACGATCTCCAGCGTGAGGATGCGCTCGAGCAACGCGTGCGGGGGGACTGAAATATGGGTCGACATCGGCTCACTCCTTCGAAACGGTTTTGGACAGAAGTCTCTGCCCGCATCAACTCTCAACGCCCACGGTTCGTTCGTTCAAACCGCCTCATTGTTTCAGCATGACCTTTCCGGAAAACCGCTTCGCACCTTGTGCTGGCGCGGTCCTTCGGATCCGGGACATGCTCAGTTCTTCTCGATCCGGATCACCTGCGGCCGTCCGCTGATCACCTTGTCCTTCTGCACGGCGGCGAGCGCGCGGCGCACCGCGTCCTCATGCGTCGCGTAGGTGATCAGGATGACGGGCACAGGAACCGCCTTGCCGTCGGCTGGCGCAGCGCCGCCATTGGGATGACGCTGCACGATCGACTCGATCGAAATCTTCTGCTCTGCCAGCCGCGTCGCGATCGCAGCCGCGGTGCCGGGGAAATCGCGCGCCAGAAGGCGGATGTAATAGCCGCCCTCGTGCCGCTCCATCGGCGCCTTCTTGGTGTCGCGCAAATGAGAAATGGGCCGGCCGAACGGATTGGCGCGGATTCCGCGCGCGACATCGGCGATATCGGCGACGACGGCGGATGCCGTCGCGGCACCGCCGGCGCCGGGGCCGACCAGCGTGATCGGCGGAATGCCCTCGCCGTCGATTGTGACCGCATTGGTGACGCCCATCACCTGCGCGATCGAGGAGGATTTCGGAACCATGGTCGGATGCACGCGCTGCTCGATGCCCTTGGCGGTGCGCACCGCAACGCCGAGCAGCTTGACGCGGTAGCCGAGATCGGCCGCCGCGCGCAGATCTTCCGGCGCGATGGAGGAGATGCCTTCGACATACACCGCGCTTTGAGCAACTTTCGTGCCGAAAGCGAGGCTGGCGAGAATGGCGAGTTTTTGCGCGGTGTCATGGCCGTCGACGTCGAAGGACGGGTTGGCCTCGGCATAACCGAGCCGCTGCGCATCCGCGAGGCATTCGGCGAAGGACAGGCCTTCCTGCTCCATCCGGGTCAGGATGTAATTGCAGGTGCCGTTGAGGATGCCATAGACGCGGTTGATGCCGGTTCCGGCAAGACCCTCGCGCAACGTCTTGATGACGGGGATCGCGGCGCCGACGGCTGCCTCGTAATTCAGCGCACCGCTGTGCTTTTCAGCGGCCTTTGCCAGTTTCAAACCGTGCTTCGCGAGCAGCGCCTTGTTTGCCGTGACCACTGACTTGCCGGCGCTGAGCGCGGCCTCGACCGCCGACAGCGCGGGATCGCCGGCGCCGCCCATCAGCTCGACGAAGCAATCGATGCCCGGATGCGTGGCCAGCGCCAACGGATCCTTGACCCATTCGACGCCGCGCAGGTCGATGCCGCGCTTCTTCGCCTTCGAGCGCGCGGTGACGGCGACGACGCGGATACCGCGGCCGCTGCGGCCTGCGAGCACGCGGGCCTGCGTTTCAATCAAACGGACAACTTCGGCGCCCACGGTGCCGAGCCCCGCTATGCCCACTTTCAGGGGTGCAACCATGATGACTTAGAAAACCTGCCGAAGAGAACTTAACGCCGATTGGCGAGCGGAACGACGTTGTGCAACGTTTCGATGCCGCTTTCAAGGAAGCGTCGCACGCCGCGCGCGGCCTGCCTGATCCGTTGCTCGTTTTCCACCATGGCGATGCGGACATATCCTTCACCATGCTCGCCGAAGCCGACGCCGGGCGAGACCGCAACGCCGGATTTCTCCACCATCAGGGTCGCGAATTGCATGCTGCCGACGCTGCGGAAGGCTTCGGGCAGCGGCACCCAGGCGAACATCGAGGCCTCCGGCGGCGGGATCTCCCAGCCGGCGCGGCCGAACGATTCCACCAGCGCATCGCGGCGCTTGCGGTAGGTGTCGCGCATCTCCTTGATGCAATCGTCGGGACCGTTCAGTGCGGCGGTCGCCGCGACCTGCACCGGCGTGAAGGCGCCGTAATCGAGATAGGATTTGACGCGGGCGAGCGCTGCGATCACGCGCTCGTTGCCGACCGCAAAGCCCATGCGCCAGCCGGCCATCGAATAGGTCTTCGACATCGAGGTGAACTCGACGGAGACGTCCATCGCGCCGGGCACCTGGAGCACCGAGGGCGGCGGATTGTTCTCGTCGAAATAGACCTCGGCATAAGCGAGATCGGACAGGATCAGGATCTCGTGCTTCTTCGCGAACGCGACGAGGTCCTTGTAGAAATCCAGGCTCGCGACATAGGCGGTCGGGTTCGAGGGATAGCAGACGACGAGCGCCAGCGGCTTGGGGATCGAATGCACGATCGCCCGCTCCACCGCCTCGAAGAACTGCGGCGTCGGCTCCGACGGCACCGAGCGGATCACGCCGCCCGCCATCAAAAAGCCGAAGGCGTGAATCGGGTAGCTCGGGTTCGGACAGAGGATGACGTCACCGGGCGCGGTGATCGCCTGCGCCACGTTGGCAAAGCCTTCCTTCGAGCCCAGCGTCGCGACGATCTGGGTGTCGGGGTTGAGCTTCACGCCGAAGCGGCGGGCGTAGTAGCCGGCCTGGGCCCGGCGCAGTCCGGGGATGCCGCGGGACGCCGAGTAGCGATCGGTGCGCGGCTTGCCCAGCGTCTCCTTCAGCTTCTCAAGCACATGCGCCGGGGCCGGCAGATCCGGGTTGCCCATGCCGAGGTCGATGATATCGGCGCCGGCATTCCGCGCGGCCGCCTTGGCCCGATTGACCTGCTCGAACACGTAAGGCGGAAGGCGGCGGATGCGGTAAAATTCTTCCATGGCTCTCTGGGCTCCGGGGCAACCGGTCAGGACAGAATCGACAGGCCAGGACGGCGCTTCGGAAAGGCGTCCATTTTCGTCGTGAAAATTACTCAAAATCAAATGCTTAGAGCAATCATCGACGACGAAGACTGAAGTCGTTCGCCCTGACTCTCGGCTGAACGTGGTCTTTTAGCACGGCAAGGCGGGGGCGCCAGCGATTACCTTGGAGCGGCTCATTTCGCATCCTTGCCGGCGACGGCCTGGCGATCGCGCGCGGCGGCGAGCTCAGCCTCGATCTTGGCGCGCTGCTCCGGCGGGATGACCGCTTGATCGCGATCCGGCGGCAGGTCGTGCACCGGCAGATAGGTGCCGGGCTCCCTGGGATGGGCCTGCGCGTCCGCGGGGGTCATATCGGCGAGCTGGCTCGAGCAGCCGCCAACGGCGAGCGCCGCGATCAGCAGCGCGCCGCGGATCGGCAGCGTCTTTTGCAGGTCCCACAACGCCAACACTTGGGAAATCCCCTACTCGTCCCAAAGCACGGCCCCGGGCAACCTTACCCAAGACCGCGCCCAAGCTCAAACCATTGCTGCCCAAATGGTGCGAGCGAGAAAACAGCCGTTGCCCACCAAGCCGAGCGGTGCGGCCCGAATGTGACGGAACCAAGAAGATTTGTCGCAGTGCAACACATCTTCGAGAGTGTTTAACGTCAAACATGCGAGCTTCGCGGTGACGAATACGGAATGAACCGTTACTGTTCTGCTCATGAGCATGGCCACGACCGATACGCCCAAACCCGAGACGAAGTTCGATGCGGAAGCCTTCGCGATGAATGTCGCGCGGGCGATGGAGAGCGGCGGCAAGGCGCTGGCCGCCTACCTCAAGCCGCGCGAGAGCGGCGAGGTGCAGGATCGCCCGCCGGCCGAGCTCGCCGAGGTCGTCAAGACCTTCACCTCGGTCGCCGAATACTGGCTGTCGGATACGTCCCGCTCCTCCGATCTGCAGACCAAGCTCGCCAAGGACTATCTCGACCTCTGGGGCTCGGCGGTGCGCCGCATGGCCGGCCAGGACGCAGCGCCCGCGATCGCGCCCTCGCCGCGCGACAAGCGCTTTGCCGACCCGGAATGGAAGTCGAACCAGTTCTTCGATTTCGTCATGCAGCTCTATCTGCTCACGACCAGATGGGCGCAGGAGCTGGTGCGCGACGCCGAAGGGCTCGATCCGCAGACCCGCCGCAAGGCGGAGTTCTACGTCCAGCAGGTCATCAACGCGATCTCGCCGTCCAACTTCGTGCTGACCAATCCGGAGGTGCTGCGCGAAACGGTGGCCAGCAGCGGCGAGAACCTCGCCCGCGGCCTGAAGATGCTGGCCGAGGATATCGCAGCCGGAAAGGGCATGCTGAAGATCCGCCAGTCCAACCCGGACAACCTCGTCGTCGGCGTCAACATGGCGACGACGCCGGGCAAGGTGATTTACCAGAACGAGATGATGCAGCTGATCCAGTATTCGCCGTCCACGGAGACGGTGCTGCGCACTCCGCTCCTGATCGTGCCGCCCTGGATCAACAAGTTCTACATCCTCGATCTCAAGCCGGAGAAATCCTACATCAAGTGGTGCGTCGACCAGGGCATCACCGTGTTCGTGATCTCATGGGTCAATCCCGACAAGCGGCTCGGCAACAAGAGCTGGGAAGACTACATGAAGGAAGGCCCGCTCACGGCGATGGACGTGATCGAGAGGGTCACCGGCGAGATGAAGGTGCACACCGCCGGCTATTGCGTCGGCGGCACCATGCTCGCGACCACGCTGGCCTGGCTCGCCGAGAAGCGCCGCCAACGCGTGTCGTCGGCGACGTTCTTCGCCGCACAGGTCGACTTCACCCATGCGGGTGACCTCCTGGTGTTCGTCGACGAGGAGCAGATCGCGGCGCTCGAGCAGGACATGAAGGCGGCCGGCGTGCTCGAAGGCTCGAAGATGGCGATGGCCTTCAACATGCTGCGCTCCAACGATCTGATCTGGTCCTACGTCGTCAGCAACTACCTGAAGGGGCAGCAGCCGAGCGCGTTCGACCTCTTGCACTGGAATTCGGACGCGACGCGCATGACCGCGTCGAACCATTCCTATTATTTGCGCAATTGCTATCTGGAGAACCGGCTCTCCACCGGCACGATGGTACTCGACAACACGCTGCTCGATCTCTCCAAGGTCAAGGTGCCCGTCTACAACCTCGCCACCCGCGAGGACCACATCGCGCCCGCTGAATCGGTGCTGTACGGCTCGCAGTTCTTCGGCGGTCCGGTGAAATACGTGCTGTCCGGCTCGGGCCACATCGCCGGCGTCGTCAATCCGCCCGCCTCGAACAAGTACCAGTACTGGACCAACGACAACATCAAGGACGTCAACGTCGCCCAATGGATGAAGGACGCGGTCGAGCACAAGGGCTCGTGGTGGCCGGATTGGCGTCAATGGCTGGGCGAGCTCGATCCGGAGCAAGTCCCGGCGCGCAGCGTCGGCAGCGACGCCCTGCCGGCGATCGAGGACGCGCCCGGCAGCTATGTCAGGGTTCGCGCATAGCGGAATCTTCCGCGCTTTTGTATAGACTCGCGCTCAACGCAGCGACGACAGAGGGGACCCGACCATGACGCGCGAACTGTTCTGGCTGACACTGACGGTGATCCTGACCGGGATCCTCTGGATCCCCTACACCATCAACCGCTGCCAGGTCCGCGGCCTCAGCGGCGCCATGGCCAACCCCTCGCGCGGCGACAAGCCGCAGGCGGAATGGGCGAACCGCCTGATGTTCGCGCATGACAACGCGGTTGAGAACCTCGTGCTCTTTGCGCCGCTGGTACTGATCCTCAACGCGATCGACTATTCCACAAAATGGACCGTGCTCGCCTGCGCCGTCTATTTCTGGTCGCGCGTCGCACATCTCATCGTCTACGCGATCGGCATCCCGGTGTTCCGCACCCTGGCCTTCACCGTCGGCTTCCTCGCCCAGGCCGTGCTGGCGCTGGCGATCTTCAAGGTGGTTTGATTTCGTGTCCCGGACGCGCGAAGCGCGAGCCGGGACCCAGAAGGCCGCTACCAACAGGGAAGAGTGGGCCCCGGCTCTGCAGCGCACCGCTGAAGGAGCGCTGCGCTGCGTCCGGGGCGCGAGACTGCCCTACTCCTCCGGCAATCCCAGCATCAGCCGCATGTTCTGCACGGCGGCGCCCGAGGCGCCCTTGCCGAGATTGTCGAGCCGGGCGACCAGCACCGCCTGGTGATATTTGTCGCTGGCGAAGACGTAGAGCTCGAGCATGTTGGTCTCGTTGAGCGCCTCCGGCTCGATCCGGCCGCCTTTGGCCGCCTCGTTCTGCAGCGGCATCACCTTGACGTAATTCGAGCCGACGTACCGCTTGGCGAGCGCAGCCTGCAGATCGGTACCGCCGGGCTTGCCGGGCAGCGTGTCGAGCTGCAGCGGCACCGAGACCAGCATGCCCTGCCGATAGTTGCCCACCGACGGAATGAAGATCGGCCGCCGCGTCAGGTTCGAATAGAGCTGCATTTCCGGCAGATGCTTGTGCTCGAAGCCGAGGCCGTAGAGCTCGAAGGACGGCGCGCTGCCGTCCTCGAAGCTCGCGATCATCGACTTGCCGCCGCCGGAATAGCCGCTCACCGCGTTGACGGCGACGGGATAATCGGGCGGCAACAGGCCGGCATCGACGATCGGCCGCAGCAGCGCAATCGCGCCGGTCGGATAGCAGCCGGGATTGGAGACCTTCTTCGCCGCCTTGATCTTGCCGGCCTGGTCAGCCGTCAGTTCCGGAAAGCCGTAGGCCCAATCGGGCGCAACCCGGTAGGCGGTCGAGGCGTCCAGCACCTTCGGGCCCGAAGCGCCCATGCTGTCGACCAGCGCAACCGTTTCCTTGGCGGCATCGTCGGGCAGGCAGAGGATGACGAGATCCACCTCCTCCATCAGCGCCTTCTTGGCCGCGGGGTCCTTGCGCTTGTCGTCGGCGATCGTCCTCACGACGACGTCGTTCTGGAGTTTCAGCCGCTCGTTGATGCCGAGCCCGGTGGTGCCGGAGCCGCCGTCGACGAAGACGGTCGCGGGTTTGGTGGCAGCGCCCTTCGGGGCCTGTTTGATGTCAGCGAGGCTCATGGTGCGCTCCCTTCGAGCATGTTCGTGTCGTCTGCAAAAACCTGCGGCCTGGCCTGCCGCATCAAAAGTGAGATCTGCTTGGCGTCGGCATCGCCGGCGCCGAGCGCATTGGCGATCGCCGTGTAGTCGGCGTCGGACTTGTGCTGGTTGAGCTTGAAGCTGCCTTCGACCTCCTCAACCGTCATCACCAGACCCACGATCGCCTTCTTCATCGCCTCGAGCCGTCCGGCCGTCATCTTGTCCGATGTCCACGGCTTCTTCGGCCGCAGCCAGTTCTCGAACTTGTCGCTGAGCGTGTCGATCTGCACCGCCAGCTCGTCGTCAGACAACATCCGCACCGGCCCGCTCAGATGCACCGACTGGTAGAGCCAGGTCGGCACCTGGTCCGGCGAGACGTACCAGTCCGGCGATACATAGGCATCGGGGCCATTGATCGCGAGCAGCCAGGATACCGTGCCGTCCGCGAGCTTTAGCAGCGGATTGTGACGGGCGACATGAAAGGCCGCCTGCGGCGTGCCATCGGCCGCATAGGTCAGATAGAACGGCAGCGGGGAAGCGACCGGCTTGTGACCGTCAAAGGCGCACATGGTGCCGAAGCCGCGCTCTTCGGCGAACTTCAGGCTTGCGGCGCGGTCCTGCTTGAAAAAGGGTGGCGTGTACATCGTGGTCTCCTGCTGGGCCTCCTTGGGGGGCCGCCGGATCAGATCGCGCTGACAGGAGAGAGAATGCCGCGGATCGGATCCAGCGGCAAAGACGATGATCTCAAACGCGATCGACCGCCCAAACCGCTAAAGAGCGGCGGCGGCGACGAGCGAACAGGATGGTCGCGGCGTTGATCATGGCGCGCGGCTATAAGGCCAGATCGGGTTTCCGTCAAGGTTTCGGCGTCAGATCACCCGCCAGATCCATTCCATGATCTTCGCGAGCACGTCGCCGAACATCAGGAGCACGGCGGACCAGATCAGGGCCGAGACGAAATTGGCGACCTGGAAGCTCCAATAAGGCATCTCGAAGATGCCGGCCGCAAGCGGCACCGAGGCGCGCAAGGGCCCGAAGAAGCGGCCGATGAAGATGCTGGGGATGCCCCAGCTGCGCACGAAAGCCTCGCCCCTGGGCAGGAGCTCCGGATAGCGCGAGAGCGGCCACATCTGGGCGACCTTCTCCTTGTAGCGGTAGCCGAACCAGTACGAGACCCAGTCGCCGAGCGCCGCGCCGAGGCCGCCGGCGATCCAGACCGGGTAGAAGCTGATGCCGCTCGCCCCGATCAGCGCACCGATCGCGACCAGCGCGCCCCAGGCCGGGACCAGCAGCGAGATGAAGGCGAGCGATTCCCCGAAGGCGAGCAGGAACACGATCGGAGCCGCCCAGGCCTGGTGAACGCGCACGAAATCGGCCAGGGCGTGCGCAAATTGCTCCATCTAAAAAAAAGCCTTCCCGCCCCGTCTCAAGGTGCTGCTCGATGAAAAAGACTGGTAAGCCAAGGGCTTGTGTGACATCAAGTCACAAAACTCGCTCGGCGCCGACGGTCCGGTCAAATTGCCGGGAATTGCAGGGCCTGCGGCGTAAAATCGCCGGGATTGACTCCCAACCAAACCGCCCCGGCCGCCCGCGGTAACCTTTCCAAGTCAGAAGTGGCATAGTCGGCCTAACCGATTCGCCGCTTATGCGGCCCTCAAAGCGTATCAAGATATATGTCCAAACAGTTGAAACCCAAAGCAAAAGACGA
The DNA here is from genome assembly GCF_028128695.1 of Bradyrhizobium sp. CCBAU 25360. Taxonomy (NCBI): domain Bacteria; kingdom Pseudomonadati; phylum Pseudomonadota; class Alphaproteobacteria; order Hyphomicrobiales; family Nitrobacteraceae; genus Bradyrhizobium; species Bradyrhizobium sp. CCBAU 25360. Next base: position 649,942 of record NZ_LBJA01000045.1, on the reverse strand, counting down.
TTTTTTCGGCGGCGATGAGCCAAAGCCTCGCACGCCTGCCAAGGCGGCTTCGCGCGGAACCGGCGGCGAAGCCGACTACACGGCAGCCGACATCGAGGTGCTCGAAGGCCTGGAACCGGTGCGGCGCCGACCCGGCATGTATATCGGCGGCACCGATGAGAAGGCGCTGCATCATCTGTTCGCCGAGGTCATCGACAACTCGATGGACGAGGCGCTGGCGGGACATGCGACCTTCATCGGCGTCGAACTCTCCGCGGACGGCTTCCTGACCGTCACCGACAACGGCCGCGGCATCCCGATCGACCCGCATCCAAAATTTCCGAAGAAATCGGCGCTCGAAGTCATCATGTGCACGCTGCATTCGGGCGGCAAGTTCGACAGCAAGGTCTACGAGACCTCCGGCGGCTTGCACGGCGTCGGCATCTCCGTGGTGAACGCCCTCTCCTCGCTGCTCGAGGTCGAGGTCGCGCGCAGCCAGAAGCTCTACCGCATGACCTTCGAGCGCGGACACCCCAAGGGCAAGCTCGAGGATCTCGGCAAGATCAACAACCGCCGCGGCACGCGCGTCCGCTTCAAGCCCGATACCGACATCTTCGGCGCCAAGGCTGCGTTCAAGCCGCAGCGCCTGTTCAAGATGACGCGCTCGAAGGCGTATCTGTTCGGCGGCGTCGAGATCCGCTGGAATTGCGCGCCCGAACTGCTCAAAGGCGTCGAGGACGTACCGGCCGAAGCGACATTCCACTTCCCCGGCGGCCTCAAGGATTATCTGGCGGCAGCAATTCACGCCGACACGCTGGTCCACCCGGATATCTTCTCCGGCAAGTCGGGCCGCAACGGCGCGCATGGCGCCTGCGAATGGGCGGTGGCCTGGACCGCGGATGCCGACGGCTTCCTCTCTTCCTACACCAACACCGTCCCGACACCCGATGGCGGCACGCACGAATCCGGCCTGCGCAGCGCGCTGCTGCGCGGCCTGAAGGATCACGCCGAGCGCGTCGGTCAGGGCAAGCGCGCCTCGTCCATTACGTCGGAAGACGTGATGGTCGGTGCCGCCGTCATGCTTTCCGTGTTCGTGCGCGAGCCCGAATTCCAGGGCCAGACCAAGGATCGTCTCGCCACCGCGGAAGCGCAGCGCATCGTCGAACAGGCGATGAAGGATCCGTTCGATCACTGGCTGTCGGGCAATCCGAACATGGCCAACAGGCTGCTCGATTTCGTGATCGACCGCGCCGAGGAGCGGCTGCGCCGCCGCCAGGAAAAGGAGACGGCGCGCAAGACCGCCGGCAAGAAGCTGCGGCTGCCCGGCAAGCTCGCCGACTGCACCGATGCCGGCACCGAAGGCTCCGAGCTCTTCATCGTCGAAGGCGACTCGGCCGGCGGCAGCGCCAAGCAGGCGCGTGACCGCAAGACTCAGGCCGTGCTGCCGCTGCGCGGCAAGATCCTCAACGTCGCCTCCGCCGGCAAGGACAAGCTGACGGCCAATGCCCAGCTCTCCGACCTCGTGCAGGCGATCGGCTGCGGCCAGCTCCTGCAATACCGAGAAGAGGATCTGCGCTATCAGCGCATCATCATCATGACCGACGCCGACGTCGACGGCGCGCACATCGCTTCGCTGCTGATCACATTCTTCTACCGGCAGATGCCGCGGCTGATCGACGAGGGTCACCTCTTCCTGGCCGTGCCGCCGCTCTACAAGCTCACGCACGGCACCAAGTCGGTTTACGCGCGCGACGACAAGCACAAGGAAGAGTTGATCAAAAGCGCGTTCAACGCCAACGCCAAGGTCGAGGTGAACCGCTTCAAAGGCCTCGGCGAGATGATGCCGGCGCAGCTCAAGGAGACCACCATGGATCCGAGGAAGCGCACGCTGCTCAAGGTGGTGCTGCTCGCCGACGATCGCGACACCACGGCGGATTCGGTGGAACGGCTGATGGGCACCAAGGCCGAGGCGCGCTTCGCCTTCATCTCGGACAAGGCCGAGTTCGCCAGCGAGGAGCTGCTGGACGTTTGAGCCCTCGGCCCTGTAGCGCTCCGTCAAGAGCCCCGGCGAAAAGCCGGGGCTCTTTTGCTTTGCGGGGGCGATGACGTCGCTGCGGTCCGTATGGCCTTGAGCGATTCCCGGAATCGTCGTTGCGACTCGGCCAACGACTCACGGCGCTCAGGCGGAGGCACGACTGCCTCCATTTCGGACAAGGCCGGTTTGCTAACGAAACCTTACCCAAGGTTGAATTCCAAAAATCTCGGTAAGGCTTTGAATTTATGTAACTATTACAGATCTTGACAGCCGCGGCGGAAATACCCGCGTATCGGCGTTTTCCGGCAACTGTGCCTGCCCGGCAACAGCATTCCGGCAGGAAACGTCTATAGTCCGAGCATCAGATGACACGAACTTCAGTGCGCTCGCGCTGCTACACAGACCAAGGTTGGGGATTTTAACATGAAGAAGGTTTTGCTCGCTCTGACCGCGGTTGCCGCGATGACCGGTTCGGCCTCAGCGGCCGATCTCGGTGCCCGTCCCTACGTGAAGGCCCCGATGCCGGCGCCCGTCGCCAACTGGACCGGCTTCTACGTGTTCGGCGGCGGCGGCGGCGGCCTCTCCAATGCCGACCAGCACGTCCAGACCACCGTTGGTGCGGTTCCGCTGACGATCGACCAGCGTCAGGGCGGCTCCGGTTGGTTCGGCACCGTCGGCGCCGGTTACGACTGGCAGTTCAGCGGCACCTGGGTCGCCGGTGTGTTCGCTGACGGCCAGTTCGGCAGCATCCGCGCCACCATCCAGGATCCGATCGTCGGCATCACCGGCAACCAGAAGCTGGAAACCTCCTGGGCCGCGGGCGTGCGCCTCGGCTGGCTGGTCGCCCCGAACGTTCTCTCCTACGTCAACGGTGGTTACTCGGGCGCCCACTTCGGCCAGACCAACTTCACGACGCTGGGCGGCACTCCCGCCGGCATCCACCTCAACAGCTACAACCGCAACGGCTGGTTCGTTGGCGGCGGTGTCGAGAACAGCCTGAACATCTTCGGCGTCTCTTCGCCCGGCTGGTTCATGAAGACCGAGTATCGTTCGGCCTTCTACAACGCCAAGACCTCGAACGAGCTCTTCGACGGTACCAACGCGCTGGTCGGCCGCGACATCCGCGCCAACAGCTGGAACCAGACGATCTCGACCTCGCTGGTCTACCGCTTCAACTGGACCGGTCCGGTCGTCGCGAAGTACTGATCCGACCAAGTACTGATCCGAACGCAAGTTCAGACGTCAAAGCCCCGGCATCGCCGGGGCTTTTTCGTTATGGTCTTGTCGGCGACCAAAGCTCGACTTCAGCGTCGTACGCAGCGGCGAGCTGAGCTTCGATCACTCACATGACGTTGGTGACCGCCTGCCCCCCCCGCATCGCGACATGCGCTGGGCTTCGCCGCGTTGGCTTCTGCCGGCGGCGCCATTGTATCCGGACCAAAGCTACGGCTACTGTGGGCCCAAGCTCTCCTGACCGTGGCGATTGATGCCGCGGGTCGCGACGGAAGCGGACCGACGGGGAGGAATGCATGCGCAGATTTCTGCTTGTAGCAGGCCTGTTTGCCCTCGCCGTCGGGCTGCTCTGGATCGGACAGGGCACGGGTACGGTGCCCTGGCCGCGATCGAGCTTCATGGTCAACCAGCTGCATTGGGCCGGCTATGGCGCCGCCATGGCCGGCTTCGGGCTGGTGCTGATCTGGCAGAGCAACCAATAAAAGAAACCAGGGAATACAAGCATGACATCCAGCCGGTTCGAGCTCCGCGGCAAGGTCGCGGTCGTAACGGGAGGCAATGGCGGCATCGGGCTCGGCATGGCGCGCGGCCTTGCCGATGCCGGCGCCGACATCGCCGTGGTCGGACGCAACGAGGCCAAGTCCAAAGCAGCCGTCGAAGATCTCAGGCAGCGCGGCGTCAAGGCGATCGCGATTGCGACCGATGTCACCGATAGGGCCGCCATCGAAGCCATGATCGCGCGCGTGGTGAAGGATCTCGGCCGCATCGACATCCTCGTCAACAATGCCGGAATGAGCATCCGCAAGCCGCCGCACGAGCTCGAGCTCGACGAGTGGAACAAGGTGATCGACACCAACCTCACCAGCGCCTTCCTGTGCTCGAAGCTTGCTTATCCGGCCTTGAAGGCGTCAGGCAACGGCAAGGTGATCAACATCGGCTCGATGATGTCGATCTTCGGTGCGAGCTTCGCCACCGCCTACGCGGCAAGCAAGGGCGGCATCGTGCAGTACACGCGTGCCTGCGCCAATGCCTGGGCGCCCGACAACATCCAGGTCAATGCGATCCTGCCGGGCTGGATCGACACCGACCTCACCCGCGGCGCGCGGCAGCAGGTGTCAGGATTGCACGAGCGGGTGCTGGCGCGCACGCCTGCGGGGCGCTGGGGCGACATCGACGATTTCGCCGGCATCGCCGTGTTCCTGGCATCGTCCGCGTCGAACTTCGTCACGGGCACCGCGATCCCCGTCGATGGCGGTTTCTCGGTGATGGCCTGAGGCCGGGCCTGTCGGCCATTCAACAACGCAAAAAAGAAGCCCCGGACAAATCCGGGGCTTTTGAATTTAGGCAGTGCTTTTTTTGATCGTTGGTCGCGTTGCGTCGTCGACGTGCTCAGTAACGGGCAATGACAGGTGCGTCGAACTTGTAGCTCGCGCGCACGACGGCCCACTGGATGTCGCGCGGCTTGGCATCGAAGGTGTAATTCCCCGACGTGCCGCCGAGCTGATAGGTCTGGCTGCCGAAGGCAGCGTAATTGTATTCGAGGCCGACGATCCAGTTGCGGGTGACGCCATATTCCCAGCCGGCGCCGACGGTCCAGCCGTTGGCCCAGTGGGTCTGTCCGCCCGAGCCCGACACACCGACGGTGTCGCTGACCGACAGACGGTTGTTCGCGCCGGCATAGCCGCCCTTGACGTAGAAGAGGTTGTTCTGCACGGCGAAGCCGGCGCGGCCGACCACGGTCGCGAGCACGTTGGTGCGCCAGGAGAACACGTCGTCGCCCGCACCGAACGCGGTGTTCGTGAACGAGCCCTTGTTGTCGAGGCCGGAGATCGTGCCTTCCATGCCGAACACGTAGTTGTTGGCTTGCCAGTTGTAGCCGATCTGGGCGCCGCCCATGATGCCTGCGCTGCGCTGACGATAGCCCTCGCCCGGGACGAGATCGCCGAACGGCGCACCGGTCCCGTTGTTGATGAACTGCTGGTTGGTCCAGGCGCCACCGATGTGACCGCCGACATAGAAGCCGGTCCAGTTGAACAGCGGCTCCGCATAGGCGGGCGCCTTGGTGTAGCGCGCACCGAGATCGGCGGCGGAGGCCGCGCCCGCCGAAACCAGAGCGGTCGTGCAGGCGAAGGCGGCAATCAATTTGTTACGCATGGTACAACCCCGTGTCCTTTGATGGACGCACGGTCACAGACGGGTGTTACTAAAATTCGAATCAACAGAGTTAACGCGGCGCATGGGCACCTGCTGTCCGCAGATCCGTCGGCGCTGTTGCTCGCCCGCAACGCCGCACGCGCGACTTAACGCGACATTATCCCTACCGAATTCCTGGGCTACGATGCCGCTTTCGAATGCACGTGCTCGGGCCGCACGCCGAGCGCAAGCAGGCGCGCCGGAATGCCCTGCAGCCATGGCAGCGCGGTGATGAGGCGCACGATCAGCGGCACTTTGAGCGGCCGATCGCGCTCCTGCAAGGCACTGCTGATGATCTTGTTCTGCACGATCACCTGCATGCGCTGGGTCATCTTCACCGGGAATTCGCGGCGACGGCGCACGGCATCGAGATCGTTGTCGGACGGGCAGCCGTGCTGCATCTTGTCCGCCAGCAGATTGGCGGTCGCGACTGCGTCCTGCACGGCGAGATTGACGCCGACGCCGCCGACCGGAGACATCGCATGCGCGGCATCGCCGATGCAAAGCAGACCCGGCCGCGTCCAGCGCGTCAGGCGGTTGATCGCGACGGTCAGCAGCTTGACGTCGTCAAAGCTCTTCACGTCGGCGATGCCCGACCTGAGGATCGGGGCCATGCGCACGACGTCGTCGAGCAGTGCCTGCAGTCCCCTCGCCTTCACCGCTTCGTGCTGTCCCTTGGCGATGACATAGGCGCACTGCCAATAGTCGCCGCGATCGAACGTGATCATCATCTTGCCGGGCTCGACGCGCGCGAACACGCTTTCCGTCTCGTCGGCCTTGCGGCCGGCGCGGAACCACAGCACGTCCATCGGCGCGCCGATCTCCTCGACACCAAGGCCGGCGCGCTCGCGCACCGTCGAATGCCGGCCGTCGCAGGCGATGGTGAGATCGGCTTCGATGTCGACGACGCCGTCAGGCGTTTTCGCCCGCACCCCCGCGATCTTCTCGCCGCGGCGGATCAGATCGACCGCCTCCGTGCTCATCATCACCTCGAGTGAGGCAAAGCGCCGGCCGGCCTCGCGCAGGAAATTCAAAAAATCCCATTGCGGCATGAAGGCGATGAAGGGGTATTTGGTGTGGAGCCGGCGGAGATCGGCGATGCGCACCGGCGTACCGCCGAACAGGCCGTCCATCTTCTGCAGGCGTTGATGCGGCAGCTTCAGGAAGCCGTCGATCAGGCCGAGTTCGTCCATGACCTCGAGCGTCGAGGGATGCACGGTGTCGCCGCGGAAATCGCGGAAGAAATCCGCATGCTTCTCCAGCACCACGACCTCGATGCCGGCCCGCCCCAGAAGATAGCCGAGCATCATGCCGGCCGGCCCGCCGCCGACGATGCAGCAACGGACTCTTTTCGTCCGGTTCGGTTGTTGGTCGGAGGTCATTGCAGCCGCTATCCACGATGCGAGTATCGATCAAGATATGCCGGACGATTGTAACGCCGGTTCAGGTCGATCGCAGCCTCAATCTGGACGGGTCTCGGCAAGGACGGCTGGCAGCTTCGGATCACGCAGGCCCTCGCGGCCCCCGAATAAACCGCGGGCCCCGTTGTTATGGGGAATACGACCCAAACGGCATCAGCGGGAACGTTCAACGTGGCATGGTTGCTTGCAGGCGTGGCAGCCTGGCTGGCCATCAACATCGCGCTCGTCTATCTGCGCACGCGGCGAAGCGGCAATGCGGAAGAGAGCGAGCCGAAGGTCTAGCTTTGCCTGCGGCGACGGCCGCGCGCGGCTCAGCCTTTCTCGTCAGAGCAGCCGGTCGCCACTTGCGATGCAACGAGAAAGGCCCGCGCTGCGCGGGCCTTTCATGCAGCAGAGCCAGATTATTTCTGATCTTCATTGCTGGTCCCGGAGCCCGGAGTGCCGATCGGCAATCCGTTCGGCGCGTGACCAACACCAGCGTTCCGCTCAGCTTGCGCCGCTGTCGGCGACGTGCCGTTCGCAGTCGGCGACTGAACGTTCGGATTGTTCTGACCTCTGTTGGTGTTGACGTTGGCCCCGGTGGTGGTGCTATGCGTCCCCATTCCTGAAGGGGCCGACGGCCCTGAATTGGCGCTGCTGGATGACGTGCCTACTCCGGCACCCGAGCTGGCCGCGGATCCCGCGCCGGCGCCGCCGGTCCCCGTACCGGCAGCGGCACCCGCGCTGGCGCCGCCCGCACCACCGCTGCCCGCACCACCGCCGCCTCCCCCGCCTCCCCCGCCTCCCTGGGCAAAAGCGGACGTCGAAAGTGCAGCGCATGCGAAAGCTACGAGGATGGACTTGCGGATCATGGATCGTCTCCCTGGTTTGGTGGACAATCCAGGTGACCAAGGAGTTGTTCCTTCGCCTGCGGCGAACAGGCGCCCGCTACCTCAAGGCTTCGACTTCCGTTCCCATGGGCGCTTGCCGTCGGCGTCGCGGTCCCAGGGACGCGTCATCGGAGCTCCCTTTTCATCCTCGGCGGCCTTCGCACGGTCCGCTTGGACGCGTTCCCGGTCGGTCAGTGGCGGCGTGGGGATGGGAGTAGTTTGCGCCAGAACCGGAAGCGTCGTGAGGAGCGCGACGAGGATGAATTTTGTCATCCCCGGCTCTAACATTTCCACCGTTAGCTGTCCGATTTAAGTTCATCCATCCCGCCACGCCCGCCCGATCGACACGCCCTCAATTATTGCTGCGGTTCGTGCTGCGGAAACTCTTGATCTCCGAGACGCTGCCGTCGCGATAGGTCAACTCTACGGAGACGGATTGTGTGCTCGGTGCGAGCTTCATGTAGAGCGGCATGCCCGCAGTGATCGCACTGGGGTCGCGCATGTCGCAAGCAGGCATCTTCAGAACCTGGTTGGGCACGGCAGTGTCGATGCCGATGCGCACCTCGCGGATGGCGCAGCGATAGGACACGAGGTGCGTGTAGTAGACCAGCAGCCCGTTGAACTCGCGGAACGACAGCCAGCTCGTCGATGTCATGTCGAGGATCTTGCGCTGGTCGCGGATCAGCGCGGCCTCGGGATCGAACCGGATCGGGAACGGCCCCTGCATGTCGCCGGACTGATCGACATAGCGGACCTCGATGGTGCCGGCCGCAGCATCCGGCGGCAATTCGATCGACGGGTTCGGCATCCGCTTGCGCGTGCGCGGATCGAGCGTGTCGATGAATCCGGTCTCGCGGAAATCGCCCTTTCCGGCCATGCGCCAGGAAATGCCGAGCGTCGGGTCGGCGAACGAGAACACCACGCTCCAGCCGCCATTGTGCCGCGAGAAGCTCGCGATCGGCGCGTTGAGGGTCTCCTCCTTCGGCAGTTGCGGCACCGACACCGGCGGTAGCGCCGCGAGCTTCTGCGGTGGCGGATCAGCCGGCCGCGCGACGGCATCCTTCGCCATGCCGCTGAGGAAGACGTCGTCGACCATCTGGTCGAAATAGACCGGCACCTGCCTGTGCTTGACGGTATCGGCCATCTCGCTGACGGCACGGCGGGTGCGCTGCGCCACCTGCACGAGGTTCTCGCCGGGCTGAAGCAGCTCCTTGGCGAAGGTGCGCGTGAACACCGAATTGGGATTGGCGTCGTCGTTGGAGAGGCGGTCGAGCGCGGTCTGGCGGGGACCTGCCGAAAACACCGAGAACACACCTTCGGGCAGTTGCACCATCGGAGCAAGCCCGCCACCACCGGCCACCGCGCGGGTACCCTTGCGCTCGAACGGGTTGTTGCGGCAAGCGTCGAACACCAGGATCGAGGTCCGCGCCTTCTTGTTCTGGAGGCGCTCGACGATGCGGTCGGCCAGGATCGAGGCGTCACGCACCAGCTCTTCCTGCCCTTCGGTCGCCGCCGGCACGTCCGTCGGCAGCAGGTAGTTCTGGCCTGCGATCTCGAAGCCGTGGCCGGCGTAGAAGAAGAACGCGGTATCGCCCGGCTCGATCGCCTTGTCGAAGGCGAGCAGGGTCTCGGAGAATTGCTGCCGGCTCTGGTTCTCGGCGACCATCACCGAGAAGCCGAGCTGCTTCAGCGTATCGCCCATGGTGCGGGCGTCGTTGACCGCCTTGAGCAGCTTCGGGACGTTCCTGTAGTCGTTGTTGCCGACGACGAGTGCGACACGCTTCTCGGCATGGGCGGGAGCTGCGAAGCCGTTCAGGCCCGCCGCCAGGCCAAGGGCCGCCAGAATTCTGAAAAGCCGACGCGTCATCGCAAGATTCCCGTTGCAGAACGGCGCCAAGCCGCTTCCCTCGAACAGCAGTTCATTGGACCCCTGCCGCTGTGTGATAGTCGGCCCAGACGTAACCGTGGTTCAAGGAACCTGGGCCGCGGTTCCATGATCTGGCTATGGCAGATTCCCGTGGAATCTGCTCTTTCTAGGGCAATTGCGCTGCAAGTGAGGGCTGCCGTGTATCGCTGGTGTACCGACGAGGTCGAGCCGCACGATCGCTTTGACTATTGGCGCGAGGTGCGCTCCAAGGGATTGTTCGGTGTCACTGCCGAACTCGCGCGCGAACGGCGCGCGGACTTCTTCGGCGAGTTCTCGCTGCGCCAGCTTGGCGGCGCCGGCCTCGTCGAGCTGAAGGCCTCGCAATATGCGGTCGAGCGCAGCACCTCCGATATCGCCTACGCACCCGGCGACAGCATCTGCGTCTACCAGCAGCTCGGCAGCGGCGGCTGGTTCGGCGGCATGCGCGGAAACGACTTCGCGATCGCCCCGGGCAGTTTCGCCACCAGCCATACCGACCTGCCCTACCGCACCGCGCCGCTCGGCGCCGGGGGCTTCCACCTGCGGATCCTGAAGATTCCGGTCAGCACCATCCCGGCGCAGGACAAACGCATGCGCGAGCTTGCGCCCCGGACGTTCGGCGATCCCACCCTGGCGCCCCTGCTCGGGGCCTGCTTCGCCGAGCTCGGCGAAGCCTCAACGGATCAGGGCGACAGCGATGCGACCTCTCTCGTCCAGGCTTTGGCCCATCTGGCGCTGATCGAGCGCGGCATCGTCAGGCCTGGCAGCCGGCGCGGACAGGCCGCGCTGCGGACCGCCCGCCTCTCGCGGGCCCGGCGCCTGATCGCGGGCCACCTGCAAAACCCGGATCTGGCACCGACGATGGTGGCCGACGAGCTCGGCGTGTCCGTGCGCCACCTGCACATGCTGTTCGAGACCGCGGCGAAGAGCTTCTCACAGACCGTGACGGACGAACGCCTAAAACAGAGCCGCCGCCTGATGCGTGAGGCGCCCGAGCGGCTGATCGCCGACATCGCGACCTCCTGCGGCTTCGAGAGCCTGGCGACCTATTACCGGGTCTTCAATGCCGCCTATGGCATGGCCCCCGGTGACTTCCGGGCGCAGGGCTCGGATAGGCGTTAGCCGCCGTTTTGGCGGCTCAGGCCGGAGCGCGGGGTTGGGCGGAAAAACCCCAGTCGCACCCGCTATTTGGTAAAAACCTCAGGTTTTTTAGGACCTTCCCGCGCCCGCTCCATTGACTTTGGCCGATTCCCGCCTATGTTCCGGGGCGACGCGGCTCAGATCGAAGACCGATTCCTGAGCCTGGCGCTTTGTTCGCGTGAGTCAGCACCCCCAGCTTCTTTGAGAGCGCGCCGTTTCGGGGTGGAACGCGACAGCCTTATTACCCTCGATTCCGAACGGCGGTTTCGACCAGAGGCTCAATGTCCTTTTCAGATCTCGGACTGTCCGAAAAAGTCCTCGCCGCAGTGGCGGCCACCGGTTACACCACCCCCACCCCCATTCAGGAACAGGCGATCCCCCACGTCCTCGCACGCAAGGACGTGCTCGGCATCGCCCAGACCGGCACCGGCAAGACCGCGGCCTTCGTGCTGCCGATGCTCACCATCCTCGAAAAGGGTCGGGCGCGGGCGCGCATGCCGCGCACGCTGATCCTCGAGCCGACCCGCGAGCTCGCGGCCCAGGTCAAGGAAAACTTCGACCGCTACGGCGCCGGCCAGAAACTCAACGTCGCGCTTCTGATCGGCGGCGTTTCCTTCGGCGACCAGGATGCCAAGCTGACGCGCGGCGTCGACGTGCTGATCGCCACCCCCGGCCGCCTGCTCGACCATACCGAGCGTGGCGGTCTGCTCCTCACGGGGGTCGAGCTGCTCGTCATCGACGAAGCCGATCGCATGCTGGACATGGGCTTCATCCCCGACATCGAACGCGTCTGCAAGCTCGTCCCGTTCACGCGACAGACCCTGTTCTTCACCGCGACCATGCCGCCGGAAATCCGGCGCATCACCGAAGCCTTCCTGCACAATCCGCAGAAGGTCGAAGTGTCCAAGCCTGCCACCACTGCCGTGACCGTCACGCAATCCCAGGTGCCAGCCGGGCGCGAGGCGCACGAGAAGCGCGAACTGCTTCGCCGCCTGCTGCGCGAAGCCAAGGATCTCAAGAACGCGATCATCTTCTGCAATCGCAAGCGCGAAGTCGCCATCGTTCACAAATCGCTCCAGAAGCATGGTTTCAGCGTCGGCGCACTGCACGGCGACATGGACCAGCCGGCCCGCATGGCGGCGCTCGAACAGTTCCGCAAGGGAGAGCTACCGCTCCTCGTCGCCTCGGATGTCGCCGCCCGCGGCCTCGACATTCCCGAGGTCAGCCACGTCTTCAATTTCGACGTTCCCCACCATCCCGATGACTACGTCCACCGCGTCGGCCGGACCGGCCGCGCCGGTCGCACCGGCACCGCGATCTCGATCGTGACGCCGCTCGACCAGAAGTCGATGGTGGCAATCGAGAAGCTGATCGGCCAGAGCATTCCGCGCGCCGAAGGCGACTTTGAAATCCACGCCGAAGCCTCCGATGGGACCGAGCGTCCGCGCGAGTCGCGTGGCCGCGAACGTTCACGCGGCGGACGCGGCAAGCCGCAGCGCGGCCGCGACCGTGAGCGCAGCCACGAGCCGCGCGAGCCCCGTGGCGAGGCAAGACATGCTTCCGAGGCCAAACATTCTTCTGAAGCAAGACATTCTTCCGAAGCAAAGAGTTCTTCGGAGGCAAGACAGCCCGCCGAAGCAAGGCATCGTTCCGACGACAAGCGCAGGGCGGAGCCGCGTCACGACGCGCGCCAGCAGGCCAATAATTCGCACGTGCCGTCGATCGGCCGTCCCGAACCCCGCCGCCAGCGCGAAGCCGACAGCGAGCCGGGCGATCACTCGCATCTGCCGGCGTTTCTGCTGCGGCCGGTCCGCTCCCCCGCCGGAGCCTGAGGCGCGAGGCGCCCCAGGTTTCGGTTGAGCAAAGCCGCCGCACAATTTTTTAGATGCATTCGTGAACGTATATTTACGGGGTGTTCACGATCGTCCGTTAGCCTACGAACATAATTTAAGCATTGCTGCGGTCGACGGCGCACCGACCGCTGTGGGGTATGTTCCGTGGTCAAGGTTCTCGACGAACACGAACGCACGATGGCGTTCGCCGAGGTAGCGCTCGGGCAGATCCGATCGCTGCGGCAGACGGCAATTCCCCGCAACTATGAGATTTGGTACGTCTACGCCACCGGCTACAACGCGCCGCTCAACAAGATCGTCAATGAGACGCTGGCGCGCAGCGGCAAGCTGACTGAAGCCGATCTCGAGCAGATCTACGAGACCTATCTCTCCCACATCAAGACCACCGACCGCATCGACAAGGTCGGCGCGCGCGTCATCGGCGAGATCGACGACGTGATGAAGGTCTTGAGCGATGCACTCGGCATGACCGGCTCCTACGATGCCAGCCTGTCGGGGGCCACAGAGAAACTGGCGTCGGCCAAGAACCGCGAGCAGATCAAGGCGATCGTCGAGACGCTGCTCCGTTCGACCAGCGAGATGCGCGAAACCAACAAGACGCTGGAAGACCGGCTGACGCTGTCGAAGAACGAGATCAGCAATCTCCAGCAGAGCCTGGAGGCGATCCGCGCCGAGAGCCTGACCGATCCGCTCACGGGCCTTGGCAACCGCAAATATTTCGACCGCATGATCGACATGGCGGTGCAGAGCGCCCTCGCCTCGGGCGAGCCGCTGTCGCTGCTGCTGTTCGACATCGATCATTTCAAGTCGTTCAACGATTCCTACGGCCATCTCACCGGCGATCAGGTGCTGCGGCTCGTCGGCCTGTCGCTGAAGCAGACCATCAAGGGCCAGGACATCACCGCGCGTTATGGCGGCGAGGAATTCGCGGTCGTGCTCCCCAACACCGCACTGCGTCAGGCCCTCACGGTGGCCGACCACATCCGCCGCGCAGTGATGGCGAAGGAATTGAAGAAGAAGTCCACCGGCGAGATCCTCGGCCGCGTCACCATCTCGGTCGGAGTCTCCATGCTCAAGCAGGGCGACGACACCGACGCGCTGATCGAGCGTGCGGATGCCTGCCTCTATGCCGCCAAGCGTAACGGCCGCAACCGCGTGATCTGCGAAGCCGATCCGGAATACGCGGTCGAGACCCACAGCCGGGTGGCGTGACGCGATCGCGGCATGCCGAACGGCTGTGCTTGACATTCCAACGTGACGACCGCCATCTTCTGCGCCGCCAGACCGCGAGCGTTGAGGACTTGTCGTCGTGCCCAATCCCCATGATTTTCACACGCCGCAACCGTCCTACACCAGGGACGAACTGCTGAAATCGAGCGACGGCGGCTATTTCGGGCCGGGCAATGCGCAACTGCCGGCCCCGCCGATGCTGATGATGGACCGCATCACGGAAATCAGCCTGGACGGCGGCGAATTCGGCAAGGGCCATATCGTCGGCGAGCTCGATATCGTGCCGGACCACTGGTTCTTCGATTGTCACTATCGAGGTGATGCGATGATGCCGGGAAGCCTGGGCCTGGATGCGATGTGGCAGATGGTCGGCTACTGGCTCGGCTGGTCGGGCTCACCGGGCAAGGGCCGCGCCATCGGCGTCGGCGAAGTCGAGTGCACGGGCACCATCACTCCGGAGACGCGACGCGTGCGCTACGAAGTCGCCATGCGGATGGTCCGCCGCGGCAAGCTGGTGCTCGGAATTGCCGATGGCCGTGTGCTGGCAGATGGCATATCGATCTTTGTGGCGAAGGATATGCGAGTTGGTCTGACTAAGGCTACAGACTGAGATCCCGTAGGGTGGGCAAAGGCGCGTAGCGCCGTGCCCACGATCTCTCGCGATGACATCCTGATCGTGGGCACGCTCCGCTTTGCCCACCCTACCGCACCTTCCTTTTGGCTGCCTTCTTGGCCAACCGCTTCTTCGGCGCGGCTTTTTTTGCCGCCGCCTTTTTCTTCGGCCGCGTCTTCACCTTGGCGCGCTGGGCGGCGGCGAGTGCCGCCCTCGCCCATTGGGCGAGCTCGGCGGAATCGTCGAACAGGCGCGCCGGCAGCTCCCAATAGGAGTTGACCACCACGGTCCTGGCGCGGGTCGAGTACTGAAACGGCTTTGAGCCTTCGGCTTCAAAGTCCGGGATCGTCACCTCGTCGGCGCGCAAGAACAGGCCGGCACGCAGTGACAGCGCGAAGTTGATGCCGTCGGCGGAGATGCCGTAGCCGGAGAACATTTTCCGGATGGTGACGGGCCCGAAATCGGCAAACAGGTCGGTCAGGAATTCGCGGTCCATGCCAAGCTATCTCCCCATCGTCGTCCCGGCGAACGCCGGGACCCATTACCCCAGGGAGGAGTTCAGCGAAGACTGCCAGTGGTGCCAGTGGTGGTACTAACACCGCCCATGATCGAGAGATCACGCGGTATGGGTCCTGGCGTTCGCCAGGACGACAGCGGTGGGAATTGCGAGAGCCGGGCTTACCCGTCGATCTTGGCCGGCCGCAGCTCTACCGACTCGCCGCAGCCGCAGGCGGAAATCTGGTTCGGATTGTTGAAGACGAACTGGGCCTGCATCTTGTCGGCCTTGTAGTCCATCTCGGTGCCGAGCAGGAACAGCACGGCCTTGGGATCGACCAGGATCTTGACGCCCTTGTCCTCGACGACCTCGTCGGTCGGGCGGACGTCGTGGGCGTATTCGACCGTGTAGGACTGGCCGGCGCAGCCGCCGTTCTTCACGCCGACGCGCAGGCCGACGATCTCCGAATCGGCGCGCTGGGTCAGCTCGGTGATGCGCTGGGCAGCAGCGTCCGTCAGCCGCATCACCTGCGGGCGCGGCCGCCGCGGCTTCGGAGTGGATGCTGGTGTCGCCTGGGTCATCTTATCTATCTGGTCCGTTGCGGAGCAAATTCAATGCTGAGATTACGCGTCACCACATGTTGAGCACGAGGCGCGCCTCGTCGCTCATGCGCTCGGGCGACCACGGCGGCTCCCAAACGACCTTGACGTCGACCACGCCGACGCCGGGGACGCTGGCAACCGCGTTCTCGACCATGGTCGGCAGCTCGCCGGCGGCCGGGCAGTTCGGCGTCGTCAGCGTCATCTGGACGTCGACGGAGCGATCGTCCTTGATTTCGACCTTGTAGATCAGGCCGAGCTCGTAGATGTCGGCCGGGATTTCCGGGTCGAACACGGTCTTCAGCCCGGCGATGATCTCCGTGGTCAGCCGCTCGGTCTCCTCCGGCGGCAGCGCCGAATGGGTCTCCATCGGACTAGCTTTGATTTCGGCCGTGTCACTCATGCGAACAAATCCCGCGCCTTCAAGAGCGCCTGTGCCAGATGATCGACTTCTTCCCGCGTATTATACATGCCGAACGAGGCTCGGCAGGTGGCCGTTACGTTGAACCGCTCTAAAAGCGGCATGACGCAATGGGTGCCGGCGCGCACCGCGATGCCCTGGCGGTCGATCACGGTGGCGACATCGTGGGCATGCGCGCCCTTCAGCTCGAAGGAGATCACCGGGCCCTTGCCCCGTGCCGTGCCGATCAGCCGCAGCGAATTGATCTCGCGGAGCCGATCCTGGGCATAGGTGGTGAGATCGTGCTCGTGCGCGGCGATGCGCTCCTTGCCGATCGAATTGACGTAGTCGATGGCAGCGCCAAGGCCGACCGCCTCGACGATCGCGGGCGTGCCCGCCTCGAATTTGTGCGGGGGGTCGCCATAGGTCACGACATCGCGCGAGACCTCGCGGATCATCTCGCCGCCGCCGTTGAAGGGACGCATCGCGACGAGGTGGTCGTACTTGGCCCAGAGGATACCGATGCCGGTCGGCCCGTAAACCTTGTGGCCGGTGAAGACGTAGAAATCGCAGCCGATGTCCTGGACGTCGACGGGCAGATGCACCGCGCCCTGGCTGCCATCGACCAGCACGGGAATGCCGCGCGCGTGGGCGATTCTGACGACCTCCTTGACCGGCACGATGGTGCCGAGCGCGTTCGACATCTGCGTGATCGCGACCAGCTTGGTCTTGGCCGTCAGCAGCTTCTCGAACTCGTCGATGAGGAAATTACCCTCGTCGTCCACGGGCGCCCATTTGATCACGGCACCCTGGCGCTCCCTCAGGAAGTGCCACGGCACGATGTTGGAGTGGTGCTCCATGATCGAGATGACGATCTCGTCGCCTTCCCCGATGTTCGGCCCGCCCCACGACGAGGCGACCAGATTGATCGCCTCCGTCGCGTTGCGGGTGAAGATCACTTCTTCCGTACGGGGCGCGTTGATGAACTGCGCCACCTTGGTGCGACCGCCCTCATAGGCTTCGGTCGCGGCATTGGCGAGGTAATGCAGGCCGCGATGCACGTTGGCGTATTCGCTCGTGTAGGCCTGCGTCATGCGATCGAGCACGGCGCTCGGCTTCTGCGCCGAGGCGGCGTTGTCCAGATAGACCAGCTTCTTGCCGTAGACCTGCATGGCGAGCGCCGGAAAATCCTGGCGCACGCGCGCGACGTCATAGGCACCGTTCTTGACTGCCGGATGCGTGCTCATGACCGCCGCTCCAGCCAGCGCTCGGCGATGCCGATCACGTGCTCGCGCAAACCGTCATCGGCGATCTGCTCGATCGCCTCGCCCACGAAAGCCTGGATCAGCAGCGCCTGGGCCTGCTTCTCCGGCAGGCCGCGGGCCTTCAGATAGAACAACAGGCTGTCGTCGAGCGCGCCGGCGGTCGCGCCGTGGCCGCAGGAGACGTCGTCGGCAAAAATCTCGAGCTCGGGCTTGTTGTCGGCCTCGGCCTCATCCGAGAGCAGCAGCGCGCGCGTCATCATCTTGCCGTCGGTCTTCTGCGCATCGGGACGGACGATGATGCGGCCCTGGAACACCGAATGGGCGCGGTCGTCGATCACGGCGCGGAAGATCTCGCGGCTGACGCAGTTCGGCACGGCGTGGTCGACCACCAGCGTGGTGTCGCCGTGCTCGGTCTTCTGCAACAGGTTGACGCCGTTGGCCGAGAGTTCGCTGCCCTCGCCCGCCAGCGTGATGAAGCCCTGGAGGCGGCTGACCGCGGCGCCGGTCGTCATGTTGAAGAAGTTGAGCTTCACGTTGGCGCCGACGGTGACGAAGTGCGACGAGACATTCAGCGCGTCAGGCGCATCATCCATCAGGCGGATATGGGCCACGTCGGAATCGTCGCCGACCGTCACCAACACAGCGTCATGGACCTGGTAAGTCTTGGCGCCAGCCGCGACAAAACTCTCGACGATGGTGGCGCGCACGCCCTTCCCGACCGCGACCTGCGAACGGGTGAAGGCCGACGCCGACGCGGCCGTCGCAATGTGGATGATCTGGATCGGCGCGGACAGCTGCGCGCCGTCGGCAATCGACAGCACCACGCCATCGGTCGCCATCGCAGCGTTCAGCGCGATCACGGCATCGGTGGACGCGGTCTTCAGCAGACCGGCATCCTTCTCCAGCGTTTCCCGCAACGTGCTGAAGCCCGCCTCGGCTGCCAGCGCCTTCACGTCGGAGAGATCGGCCGCGAACACGCCGTCGACCAGCACCAGCTTGCGGGCGCCCGCGATCGCATGCACCTTCACAGCGTCCGCGGCGCGCTTCAGCGCGGCCGCGTCGGGCGCGGCCGCAAGCGGCAGCACCTCGCCGACCAGCGCGCGCAAGTCGGTGTATTTCCATTCCTCGATCCGGCGGTGCGGAAGGCCGAGACGCTCATAGGTCTCGAACGCCTCGCGTCGCACGGCGGTGACCGCGGTCGAACCCGGCAGCCGGCCCTCGGCGCTGGTGAAGAGATCGCTCACCGCGCGGCCCTTTCCGGTCTTTGCCACAGCAACGTTCATCGCAAAATTCCTTACGCGGCGTCCTCGAACTGGGCATAGCCGGAGGCTTCCAGCTCCAGCGCCAATTCCTTGCCGCCGCTCTTCACGACACGGCCCTTCGACATCACGTGCACGACGTCGGGCACGATGTAGTTGAGCAGCCGCTGATAATGGGTGATGACGACCATCGCGCGCTTGGGCGAGCGCAGCGCGTTGACGCCGTCGGCCGCGATGCGCAGCGCGTCGATGTCGAGGCCGGAATCCATCTCGTCGAGGATGCACAGGCTCGGCTCGAACAGCGCCATCTGCAGCACCTCGTTGCGCTTCTTCTCGCCGCCGGAGAAGCCGACATTGACGCCGCGCTTGAGCATGTCCTGCGGGATGTTCAGCGACTTCGAGACCTCGCGAACCTTCTTCAGGAAGTCCGGCGTCGAATATTCGCTCTCGCCGCGTGCCTTGCGCTGGGCGTTCAGCGCGGTGCGCAGGAAGTTCATGGTGGCGACGCCGGGGATCTCGACCGGATACTGGAACGCCAGGAACACGCCCTTGGCGGCGCGCTCGTCAGGCGACATCTCCAGGAGATCCTCGCCCCTGAACAGGATCTGACCGTCGGTGACCTCGTAACCGGGCTTGCCGGCGATCACGTGGGAGAGCGTCGATTTGCCGGAACCGTTCGGCCCCATGATCGCGTGCACCTCGCCCTCGTTCACGGTCAGCGTCAGCCCGTGGAGGATCTCACGCTCCTCGACACGAACCTTGAGGTCTTTCACTTCAAGCAAAGCCATTTTGGTGTCCAGTCTATTCAAATGATGCATGGAGCGCTTAAGCGCACCGCGAGGGTCGGTATTAACCGACCGACCCTTCAAGCGAGATCGAGATCAGCTTCTGCGCTTCCACCGCGAATTCCATCGGCAGCTGCTGCAGCACGTCCTTGACGAAGCCGTTGACCACGAGGCCGACCGCCTCCTCCTGCGAAAGGCCGCGCTGGATGCAGTAGAACAGCACGTCCTCGGAGATTTTCGAGGTCGTCGCTTCGTGCTCGAACGTCGCCGAGGAGTTCTTGGCCTCGATGTACGGCACGGTGTGCGCGCCGCATTTATCGCCGATCAGCAGGGAGTCACAGGCGGTGAAGTTGCGCGCGCCGGTCGCTTTCCGGTGCGCGGTGACGAGGCCGCGATAGGTGTTCTGCGACTTGCCGGCGGCGATGCCCTTGGAGATGATGCGGCTCGACGTGTTCTTGCCGAGATGGATCATCTTGGTGCCCGAGTCGACCTGCTGGAAGCCGTTCGAGATCGCGATTGAGTAGAACTCGCCGCTCGAATTGTCACCGCGGAGAATGCAGCTCGGATACTTCCAGGTGATCGCCGAACCCGTTTCGACCTGGGTCCAGGAGATCTTCGAACGGTCGCCGCGGCAGTCGCCACGCTTGGTGACGAAATTGTAGATGCCGCCCTTGCCTTCCGAATTGCCGGGGTACCAGTTCTGCACCGTCGAATATTTGATCTCGGCATCGTCATGCGCGACGAGTTCGACCACGGCGGCGTGCAGCTGATTCTCGTCGCGCTGCGGCGCGGTGCAGCCTTCGAGATAGGAGACGTAGGAGCCCTTGTCGGCGATGATCAGCGTGCGCTCGAACTGGCCGGTGTTGCGCTCGTTGATGCGGAAATAGGTCGACAGCTCCATCGGGCAGCGCACGCCCGGCGGCACGTAGACGAACGAGCCGTCGGAGAACACCGCCGAGTTCAGCGTCGCGTAGAAATTGTCCGAGGTCGGAACCACCGAGCCCAGATATTTCTGCACCAGCTCGGGATGCTCGCGGATCGCCTCCGAGATCGGCATGAAGATCACGCCGGCCTTCTTCAGCTCCGCCTTGAACGTGGTCGCAACCGAGACCGAATCGAAGACCGCATCGACCGCGATCTTGCGGCGGGCGGGATCTTCCTCGCCGGGCTTCGGTTCGACGCCCTCGAGCATGGCGACTTCCCGCAAGGGAATGCCGAGCTTCTCATAGGTCTTCAGGATCTCCGGATCGATCTCGTCCAGCGAGGTGACCGTCTTCTTCGGCTTCGGTGCCGCGTAGTAGTAGAGGTCCTGGAAGTCGATCTTGGGATAATCGACGCGCGCCCAGGTCGGCTCGGTCATGGTCAGCCAGCGCCGATAGGCCTCAAGCCGCCACTGGAGCATCCAGGCGGGTTCGTTCTTCTTTTGCGAGATGAACTTTACGATCTCTTCCGACAGCCCCTTGGGGGCTTTCTCGGAGTCGATCAGGGTCTCAAACCCATAACGATACTGGTCGACGTCGATGCGCTTCACGCGCTCGACCGTCTCTTGTACGGCTGGCATTCCATCCTCCGCTCGCGGTTTCAAGGACCGCGGTGGATCAAACTCGAACGATTATTACGGTGTCTATTACGATGTTTTTTGGCGGAAAGCACGCGCTTAGAACCGTTCAAGCCGTGTTTCATCGCTTAGCTCTTAAGTAGGGTATTACCGAGCTTTCGCCAAGCCTCTAACGCCCTGTTGATGTCATCCGGTTCCGTGGACCAGCCCAGACTGAGACGCACCGCTCCCTGGGCCACGGCGGGATCGTATCCCATGGCGGACAGCACGTGGGACGGCTGGACCTTGCCCGAGGAACAGGCCGAACCCGAGGAGACTGCGATGCCTTCGAGGTCAAAGCCGATCACGGCGGTCTCAGCCTTGAGGCCGGGCGCGGTGAAAAGGACGGTATTAGGCAACCTCTTGACCTCATCCGAGAAGATCGTTGCGCCGGCGATTCCCCGGATGCCATTTTCCAAGCGATTTCTGAGGGTTGCCACCTGCTCCGCATCTTCCGAAAGAGTCTGAAGCGCGGCTTTCACCGCTGCGCCAAAGCCGGCAATCCCCGCAACATTCTCGGTTCCGGCGCGCCGGTTCAACTCCTGGCCGCCTCCCCGCAACAACGGCTCCAATCCCGTCAGTCCCTCCGCCACGACCAGGGCGCCGACGCCCTTGGGGCCGCCGACCTTATGTGCGGAAAAAGTCGCAAGATCCGCGCCCATAGCGTTGATCTCGAATGGGATTTTGCCAAGCGCCTGGATTGCATCGACGTGCAGGAAACCGCCGGCCTCATGGACGATCCGGGCGACCTCCGCGACCGGCTGGAGCGCGCCGGTTTCGTTGTTCGCCGCCATGACGGAAACCAGTGCCGGAGCGCCGTCGCGGAGCAGGCTCCTGAGATGGTCGAGGTCAACCACACCGGAACGCGTCACCGGGATCAGGCCGATCTTGTCCGCCGCGAACCGGCCACCGGCCAGCACCGAAGCGTGCTCCACGGCCGAGACCAGCAGCCGCTCGACCGGGCCGCCGGATGACCGCCGCAGGCCAGGCGACAGCGCCAGCGCGTTGGCTTCCGTGCCAGCGGAGGTGAAGACGACGTTCCGCGGCAGCGCCCCTACCGCCACCGCCAGCGTGGCGCGGGCCTCTTCGATCAGCCGTCGCGCCTCCCGCCCCTCGGCATGGACCGATGACGGGTTGCCGACCAGATCCCAGGCGGCGAGCATTGCGCGTCGCGCTTCCGCACGCAGCGGCGTGGTCGCATTCCAGTCGAGATAAACGCGGTTCCGCATGTAGTATTATCTTACCTTGTCTGGGAAACCTAACCCGTTGGGCCCATCCAGCCCGACATGGCGCCCCGACACGCGCTTGGCAACGGGCGATTCCATGCCCGCGGCAGCTGATGACGCGACCATGACACGCTAACATCTTGAGCCCATTGAGTGATGTTCAAGATGCTTGCTTTTTGACCCTCAGCCTATGTTAGAACCCGCACCGTCAAGTCACCGCACGCCTTCAGCGCATCACCGCAAGGCGCGCCTTCTCACCCTTCATTCGCGCTTCCGTCGGTACCTGCCGATGAGGCCACAATCGGTTGATTGCCGAGGATCGTCTCTCCAGCACATCAATCAAGAGATCATCGATGCCTGAAGTTATTTTCACTGGCCCTGCCGGCCGTCTCGAAGGCCGCTATCACCCGGCCAAGCAGAAGAACGCGCCGATCGCGATGATCCTGCATCCGCATCCGCAGTTTCACGGCACGATGAATCATCAGATCGTGTACCAGTGCTACTATGCGTTCGCGCATCGCGGCTTCTCGGTGCTGCGCTTCAATTTCCGCGGCGTCGGCCGCAGCCAGGGCTCGTTCGACCATGGTACCGGCGAATTGTCGGATGCCGCCGCAGCCCTCGACTGGGCGCAGACCATCAATCCCGAAGCGCGCGCCTGCTGGGTCGCCGGCTTCTCCTTCGGCGCCTGGATCGGCATGCAGCTCCTGATGCGCCGCCCCGAGGTCGAGGGCTTCATCTCGATCGCGCCGCCGGCCAATCTCTACGACTTCTCGTTCCTTGCGCCCTGCCCGTCCTCGGGCCTGATCGTGCATGGCGAGAAGGACGCGGTGGTGCCGCCGAAGGACGTCAACACCCTGGTCGAGAAGTTAAAGACGCAGAAGGGCATCGTGATCGACCAGCAGGTCATCCCCGGCGCCAACCATTTCTTCGACGCCAAGCTCGAGCCGCTGATGGAGACCATCACGGCCTATCTGGACATGCGCCTCGCCAACGTGCGCTAAGCGAGCTTTAGCGCGGCGATCCCCATCAAGACGAGCGCGATGCCCGCAAGCTTCATCGCGCTCAACGTCTCGCCGAACAACACGACGCCCATCACGAAAGTGCCGGCAGCCCCAATGCCGGTCCACACCGAATAGGCGACGCCGACCTCGAGCACCTTCAAGGCCCGCCCGAGCAGGACAACGAAGGCCGCGAGCAGCACCACCGAAACGACGCTCCAGCCTAAGCGCGTGTAGCCCTCCGCATATTTCATCGAGATCGCCCAGCCGACGTCGAGCGCGCCGGCGATCACCAGCATCAGCCAGGCCAGGGATTGCGACATCGGCATCGTCTCAGGCGGCGAGCTTGAGCAGATGCGCGTCGTGCCGCACCAGGAAGGCGCGCAGCAATTGAGAATAGTCCGCGCCGACCGCGGTTCGTACGCTCGGACGCTTCGCAAGCTGCGCGCGCCACGCCCGCACCTTCGGAAGATCGGTGAAGATGCCGTGCTCGGTCAGCTCGTCGAACAGATCGAAATAGCGAAAGATCGGCGCGAACACCGCATCGGCCAGGCTGAACGCATCGCCAGCGAAATAAGGTCCCGCGCCGAGCGCCCCTTCGACACGCGCGAATTTCGCGGCGAGCGCCTGGCGCTTGGTTTCGAAGGTCGCCGGATCCGTCGTCGTCTCCAGTCCCCAGAGATCGCCGAGGATCGCCGAGCCGAACTCCATCCAGGCGCGATGCTCGGCACGCTTCAGCGCATCCGCCGGATGCAGCTTCGCGCCGCCCTGTGTCTCCTCGATGTATTCACAGATCACGTTGCTCTCGAACAGCGCGACCTCGCCGCTATCGGTCGTCACCACCAGCACCGGCACCTTGCCGAGCGGCGAGAGCTTTAGAAACCAGTCGGGCTTGTTGGCGAGATCGATGTCGATCCGCTCGAACGGCACGCCCTTTTCCTTCAACGCGATCACGGCGCGCTGCACGTAGGGGCAAAGCTTGTGACTGATGAGTTTCAGTGACGCGGTCATGGCCAATATCCCGGCGTTTCGATGCAGCTGCACCCAACATAGATGCATTTGCATGCAACTGTCAAGATCAATGCAATTGCATTAATTTAGGGCCGGCCGATCACCCTGCCCGTCATCGGCATCGGCGCGCGTCGGGCAAAACACCCAAAACCCGTCAATCCCCGTCCGCAAAAATATTCCACTTTCCCGAATTTCGGATTTATGGCATACACACGCCATCCCGGCCCTGCCAGAGGGGCGCTTCGCGATCGTCACGAGATGCGGGCCGGGGTGCGGTGGACGCGGTAGCGCCGGCGCGATGTGCGTGAGGACAGGGCGGGCGACCGTGAGTCCCGGCACAACGCGCATACGACACGGCGCGGTCACAGCGGTTTGGTCGATGCTCTGGGGCGGGCACACGCAAGCCCCGGATGTTGAGGCCAAGCCGTCCGCGGACGGAGAAGTCGTGTGGTCCCGACGCCCGGGGTTCTGGCGTCAAGGCTTGCGGTGATGCGGCGGCCCGACCGGGCACGTGCATCAGCCATCCGCAAGGCGACGGGGGCAATAGTGCAACGCTCCCCGAGGAGAGCACGAAGGACACCGTTAAAACCATCCGCGCAGGGAAGGCCGGGCGACCGGCACACCTGTGGTCCACCCCGTGTGCGTTCTAATCGCCCACGGACCTGCGGGTGCCGCCGGCGCCCGGCCTTCCCTGCGTCCTCTGGTCCGATTGAGGGCGCCGAACGACAGCAAGGCTCGGGCAAAACCTGCCGCGAGAGTACGAAGGCGTGTCTGCAATCTTGAAAGCCGATTGGAAGGGCGAGGCAGTGCCCCAATTCGGGAAGCCGCCCTCAGGGCCGCGCGATCACCCCGCCCGTCATCGGCATCGGCACGCCCGTGGTGGCCGGATAGGACAGCGGCAGGCCCTTCAGCCCACGCGCGGCGAGGAAGCCGAAGGCCTGGGCCTCGATGGCGTCGGAGGCCCAGCCGAGCGTCTCGGCGGCCTCGACGGTCGCCGATGCAACCCGCTCCCGCAGCATCCGCAGCATGGTGAGATTGCGGGCGCCGCCGCCGCAGACGATCCAGCTCCGCGGCCGACGCGGCAGCAACGGGATGATGCGGGCGATCGCCGCCGCGGTGAAGGCGGTCAGCGTCGCCGCGCCATCGGCCGGGGCGACATCGCCGAGCTTGAGCGCGGCAAAATCGTTGCGGTCGAGCGATTTCGGCGGAGGCAATGCAAAGAATGGCAGCTCGAGCGCGCGCGCGATCCAGGCCTCATCGACCTTCCCGAGCGCTGCGAACTTTCCTTCCGCATCGAACGCCTGGTTCATGGTGCGGTACATGAAATCGTCCAGCAGCGCGTTGCCGGGGCCGGTGTCGCAGGCGATCAGCGTGTCGTTGCCGTCGATATAGGTGATGTTGGAGACGCCGCCGATATTGACCACGACGATCGGCCCCTCGCGATCCAGCGAGTTGGCGAGCGCGCGGTGGTAGACGGGTACGAAGGGCGCCCCCTGCCCGCCAGCCTCGACGTCGGCGGCGCGGAAATCATGCATCACGGGGATATGGATCGCTCTCGCCAGCGCCGGCGCGTCGCCGATCTGCACCGTCAGCCGTTTCTCGGGGCGGTGCAGCACGGTCTGGCCGTGGAAGCCGACGATGTCGATGTCCTCGGGCTTCATGCGGTTCTGGGCAAAGAAGGCGGCAACCGCCTCGGCATGGGCCCGTGTCACCGCGCGCTCGGCCTCGGCCAGGATGCCTGGCCGGGCGTCACGTTGCAGCAGGTGCACAGCCTCGGAGAGCGCCTGGCGCAGCAGATTGCGCTCCGCAGGGCTATAGGCCCGGTAGCCGGACGGCCCGAATGCCTTCACCTGTTTTCCATCGGTTTCGATCAGCGCGACATCCACCCCGTCCAGCGAGGTGCCGCTCATCAAACCGAGTGCCGTCAACATCATGGATCAGCGTCCTCAAGAGACCCCCTCCGGCATGCCGATCTTGTGCCAGAGGGACACATCTTATAATGCCACAGGCCAAAGTGGCGGGCAGCAATCGAGTTCCCACGGAAGACCCTTAAATTGCGCCCAAAACAGTAAACCAAGAATTGTCAGGCACGCCGACAGATGACTGCATTTAAATCGGATTTCCTCAACACCCTGCAGGAACGTGGATTCATTCACCAGTGCTCCGATTTCGAGGGGCTGGACGCGCTCGCCGCCAAGGGCGAGGCGACCGCCTATGTCGGCTACGATTGCACCGCCCGCTCGCTGCATATCGGCAATTACCTCACCATGATGATGCTGCACTGGCTCCAAGAGTCCGGCAACAAGCCGATCACGCTGATGGGCGGCGGCACCACCATGGTGGGCGATCCCTCCGGCAAGGACGAGACGCGCGCGATGCGCACCGTCGCCGAGATCGAGGCCAACAAAGAATCGATCCGCGGCGTGTTCGCCAAGGTATTGCGCTATGGCGAGGGCAAGAGCGACGCCATCATGCTCGACAATGCGGAGTGGCTGACCAAGCTGAACTGGATCGAGATGCTGCGCGACGTCGGGCGGCACTTCTCGGTCAACCGCATGCTGACCATGGACTCCGTGCGGCTGCGCCTCGAGCGCGAGCAGGAGATGAGCTTCATCGAGTTCAACTACATGGTCTGCCAGGCCTACGACTTCGTCGAGCTCGCCAAGCGCACCGGCTGCAAATTGCAGATGGGCGGCTCGGACCAGTGGGGCAACATCATCATGGGCGTCGATCTCGGCCGCCGCATGGGCACCCATCAGCTGTTCGCACTGACGACGCCGCTGCTGACGACGGCATCGGGCGCCAAGATGGGCAAGACGGCGCAAGGCGCGGTCTGGCTCAACGCCGACGCGTTCTCGCCTTATGATTTCTGGCAGTCCTGGCGCAACACCGAGGATGCCGACGTCGGCAAATTCCTGAAGCTGTTCACGACGCTGCCGATGGCTGAGATCAGGAAGCTCGAGGCGCTCGGCGGCTCGGAGATCAACGAGGCCAAGAAGGTGCTCGCCACTGAAGCGACCGCGCTGCTGCACGGCCGCGAGGCCGCGAACGAGGCGGCGGAGACCGCGCGCCGCACCTTCGAGGAAGGCGCGCTGGCCGAAACCCTGCCGACGGTGCAAATTCCGCAGGGTGAGATCGACGCCGGCCTCGGCGTGCTCAACGCCTTCGTCAAGGCGGGCCTCGTTGCATCCAACGGCGAAGCCCGGCGCCAGATCAAGGGCGGCGGCCTTCGCGTCAACGACGAGCCGGTCACTGACGAAAAGATGGCACTGTCGGCAAACAATCTGACGCCCGAGGGCGTGATCAAGCTGTCCTTCGGCAAGAAGAAGCACGTCCTCCTTAAGCCTGCATAGGCGTATGAGTTTTTCGCTGCTTGTCAGGGCGCACGGATGCGCGCTCCCTGACGGGCAATGGATCAGAACACGCCCAGGGAGAACGTCGCGAGCGATCAGCGGGACGCTGTTCGCATCGCGCTCGTCGTGCTCGCTCTGTGCTTCACGCTGGCCGTGCTCGGCCGCGGGCTCGGCGACAGCTTTACGGTGTTCCTGAAACCGATTTCGGAAAGTTTTGGCTGGGACCGCGCGCAGATCGTCTCGGTCTATTCACTGACCTGGCTCGCGAGCGGTCTCACCGCGCCCTTCGTCGGACGCCTGTTCGACCATTCCGGACCACGCATCGTCTATGCGCTCGGGCTGCTGCTGCTGGGCGCGGCGTTCCTGGTCGCAGCCCACGCGCAACATCTCTGGCAGTTCCAACTCTCGATCGGCCTCTGCGTCGGCATCGGCGTTGCCTTCATCGGCATCGTGCCGAACTCGATCCTGCTCGGCCGCTGGTTCGGCCCTCGTCTGCCGACGGCAATGTCGGTGGTGTATTCAGCGATGGGCGGCGGCGTGCTGGCGCTGCTGCCGGCTTCGCAGCTCCTGATCGATCACATCGGCTGGCGCGACACCTACCAGCTATTCGGTTTTACGGCACTGGGCCTGTTGCTCCCGCTGATGCTGCTGCCGTGGCGGCTGTTCGCCGCGGGCTCGCCGCATGTCGTGAAGAGGACCGACCCTGATTTCGTCGACAATGGCTGGACCCTGCTCCGTGCCATGCGCCATCACGCCTTCTGGGCGCTGTTCTGGACCTTTTTCTTCACTGCCGTCGGCATGTACTCAATCGCCGCACAGATCGTGGCCTATCTGATCGACGCCGGCTTTCCGCCGCTGCAGGCTGCGACCGCCTGGGGTTTCTCCGGCGTCGTGCTTGTGTTCGGCATGCTCGGCGTCTCCGCGCTCGACGGCCTGATCGGGCGCCGGCCGTCGGTGCTGCTGAGCTACGCGATCTCGATCCTCGGCATCGTCCTGCTCTGGCTGTTGCAGTATTCTCCGAACATCCTGCTGCTCACCGGTTTCGTCGTTTGCTTCGGCAGCATGATGGGCTCGCGCGGCCCGCTGATCAGCGCCACGGCGATGAGGATTTTCCAGGGCAAGCGGGTCGGGACCATCTACGGCACCATCTCGATCGGCAGTGGCCTCGGTTCGGCGTTCGGCTCCTGGAGCGGCGGCCTGATCCATGACGCGACCCACGGGTACAACGCGCTGCTTGCTTTCGCACTTGCGAGCGTGGTGCTCGGGATGATCCCGTTCCTGATCGTGCCCGCCTTGCGGCGGTAGGTGTCCTGGAGGTAACTTGCGCGCATCCGCGTCACCGGGAAATTACGGATGGGCGCGACGCGGAATACGCGCGAAAGCTGCGGTCGTACGCGGCTGAAATCCTGGCCTGCGGTGTTTTGTCCGACATGACGAAAATGTCAGGACGAATCGAGTGCGCACGGCTTGCAGGGCGAAACCGAATGCGGTCCAAGTCGCAGCATTGGATGGAGGGCACAAACCAATGAACTTTCCGTATCTCACTCGCTTTCAACCGGTTCTCTTGAGCCTGTTTCGCTTCGTCACCGGATTGCTGCTGTTCCAGTACGGCATCGCAAAGATCTTCAAGTTTCCGGTGCTCCCCTACTTCGCCAACATCCCGCCGCTGATCTGGACGGCAGGTGCGCTCGAACTCGTGCTCGGCGCGCTTCTGATGCTCGGCCTGTTCACCCGCCTCACCGCTTTCATTCTCTCGGGCGAAATGGCCTTCGCTTACTTCATGGGCCACATGCTCAAAGGCGAAACGCCGGTGCTCTTGCCGCTGCTCAATGGCGGCACCGCAGCAATCCTGTTCTGCTTCGCCTGCCTCTACCTCGCGGCCGCCGGCGGCGGTTCGGTCAGCGTAGATGCGCTGATGGGCAAGGAGAGTGACGCGGCGGGCGATGCCTACGCACGGCGCTGAGGCGCTCGCAAATTAATCTGAACGCAAGACGGCACCGGCGGATCTGC
Organism: Bradyrhizobium sp. CCBAU 25360; assembly: GCF_028128695.1. Taxonomy (NCBI): domain Bacteria; kingdom Pseudomonadati; phylum Pseudomonadota; class Alphaproteobacteria; order Hyphomicrobiales; family Nitrobacteraceae; genus Bradyrhizobium; species Bradyrhizobium sp. CCBAU 25360. The sequence continues at coordinate 620,471 of NZ_LBJA01000045.1, read as the reverse complement.
CGGTGCCGACTCAGTGCGCGCCCAGCACGTTCCAGATCAGGACGAGGGCGGCCACGAGCAGCACGGCCATGACGATGCGGTGAACGAATCGGTTCATTGCCGCTCCGGCCGGGCTCGGTCACCACCACATTCCGACATCATCTGTCTCGGCGACCTGACGCGCCACGCACTGGCGAAGCGCGTTTCCGCCTGCATGCGTGCGCATCCGGCTGCGGACGCTGCGCGCGCGGCAGCACGTCGCACGCGTCCATTCATGATTGGTAAGAACTTCATGCTACCGACGCGAGCAATAACAACCATTTTTTTCGAGGCTGCGATGAAGCTGATGAGTCATCTCAAGATCCGGACCAAGCTCGCCAGCATGGTCTGTCTTTCAGCTCTCACAGTCACAGCCATCATCGGCGTATCGTCCGTCCTCAGCAAGAGCCGCATGATGGAGGACCGCGTCCAGCAGATGCGGACTGCGGTAGAGCTGCTCTACAACTACGCGCAATCTCTTCAGGAAGAGGTTACCGCCGGCAAGCTGACGTCGGCCGACGCCAAAGCCCAGTTCCACCAGCGTGGCCGCCGCATGAACTTCAACGGCAACCAGGGCTACCCCGTCGTCTACAACCCCGACACCTCCATCCTGGTGAACGGCGCCAATCAGCAGCTGGAAGGCAAGATCACCGGAGCCAAAGACTCCAACGGCGTCCTGATCGCCGACGCCATCATCAAGGCTGGCGGCGAGACCGCGCAGGGCGGAGTGACCTCCTATCTCTACCCCCGCCCCGGCCAGACCGAGCCCGTGCGCAAGACCGTCTTCGCGCGCAAATTCGCGCCCTGGAACGCGACCATCAGCTACGGCCTCTATGTCGACGACATCGACGCCGACGTGCGCGCCCTGACGCTGGAGCTCGGCGCGATCGGCGTCGGCCTGATGCTGCTGATGGCGACGCTGTCCTGGCTGATCGCTCGCGACGTGCTCGGCGCGCTCGACCGCCAGAAGAACCGCATGCAGGAGATTTCGGAAGGCGCCATCGATAACCCGGTCGAGGAGACCGACCGCGGCGACGAGATCGGCCGCATGGCCGAGACACTCGAAGTGCTCAGGCAGACCGCGCTGACGGCGCGGAACCTGGAAGCCGAGCAGGTCGCCGCCAAGACCCGCAGCGAGCAGGAGAAGCGCGACGCCCTGATCGCCCTCGCCGATCGCTTCGATGCCTCCGTCGGTCAGCTCGTCGGCCTGATGGCCTCCGGCTCCGGCGAGCTCGAGACCACCGCGAAATCGATGTCATCCACGGCTGAGGGCACCAACCGCCGCGCCGCCGTGGTCGGCACGGCCGCCACCGAGGCCAGCCAGCGCGTCCAGACCGTCGCGGCCGCCGCCGAAGAGCTCTCCTCCTCCATCACCGAGATCAGCCGCCAGGTCGCCCAGTCCGCCGAAGTCACGGGTCGCGCCGTGGACAGCGCCCGCCGCACCGACACCATCGTGCGCGCGCTCTCGGACGGTGCCCAGCAGATCGAGCATGTCGCCGAGTTGATCTCCAGCATCGCGGCGCAGACCAACTTGCTCGCTCTCAACGCCACCATCGAGGCCGCGCGCGCCGGTGAAGCCGGCCGCGGCTTTGCCGTGGTCGCCTCCGAGGTGAAGTCGCTGGCGAGCCAGACTGCCGAAGCCACCCGCGAGATCGGCGACAAGATCGCGCAGATCCAGGGCGCGACCAAGGAGGCCGTGGACGCCATCGGCGGCATCACCGCCACCATCGAGGAGGTCAGCCGCATCGCCACCTCGATCGGCGCCGCCATCGAGGAGCAAGGCGCCGCCACCGCCGAGATCGCCCGCAGCGTCTCGCAGACCGCGGAAGCCACCAAGGAAGTCACCACCAATATCGGCGGCGTCTCTACCGCCGCGAACGAGACCGGCAATGCCGCCGGCATGGTGCTCGCCGCCGCCTCGAACCTCTCCAAGCAGGCCGAGCAGCTCTCCGGCGAAGTCGGGACATTCCTCGCAGGCGTGCGCGCGGCTTAGGCGGCCGACAACACTCCAAGCGATCTCCGTCATGCCCGGGCTTGTCCCGCCTGCGCGGCCGAAGCCGCTTCGGCGAGGCGAAGGCCCGGGCATCCACGTTCCTGGTGCCGTGTGTGGGGCGTGGATGGCCGGGAAAGCCCGGCCATGACGCCGGAGACAGCCGCCCCTACTGCCGCCGCGTCAGGCTACATCCACTCGAGAGCTGGCGCGTCGAGCCGGTCGAACCGTCGTTTGACTGCGAGGGGAATTCTTCGAACGGCGAGTTCTGCTTGCCGGTGTTGAACTCGAATATCTTGCGGAACAGGCCCGGGGCCATCGCCGAGATCGGATTGACGCGCATCACGGGCGCAGCCGGCGTGCCGACGACCTCATAAGTCACGCCGATCAACCCTTCATTGTTGCCGCCGCCGAGGAAGATGCCGAACAACGGGATCTGGCCGAAGATGTTGTTGACGCCATACATCGGCACGAAGGTGCCGCTCATGCAGACCTGGTTGCCGGGATAGTCGATCGAGCCCTCGATGGTGGCGCCGATCATGGGACCCTTGACCACGCCGTCACGGACCGTGAGCGCGCCGTTCTGCCGGGTGAACTCGGCGCGGAGCGCGCTGAACGAGACACCGTTGCCGGTGCCGTTGGGCGCGCCGGCGGCAACGCGCTCGAGCTGCGCCTCGCCCTTCACCGTGAAGTCGCGGACGTTGATGAGGCCTTCGCGCGAGGTGTTCGGCTCGGATGTCGGCGGCTCCATCGCCACCACCATCTGGCCGCCGACCGCCTTAGTATAGGTGTCGGTGAAGCGCAGCAGCGCGCCGGCATCGTTGGTCTGGAGGTAGATCACCTCGCGGTTGCCCTGTGCACGCCCGCCGCGCAGATCAGCCGCCACCGGCGTGTCTTTGCCGACCTTGCCGCTCAATGTGAAGGCCTTGATGGCACCATTGCGTTTCGACATCTTGGCATCGACGCTGCGCATGGCCTCGCCGTTGAAACCCGCGACGGCGCCGAGCTTCACGTCGATGTCGAAATCGACGTTCTTCATCTTGTTCTTGTCGTCCTTGGAATTGCCGGAGATCGCCGACTTCAGGAAGCCACGGCCGTCGAACACGTCGCCGCGCATGGTGCCCTTGATGACGCCATCCTGGCTGCGCTCCACCTTCAGCGACGCCTTGTCGCCATCGGACGGCGAATAGGTCGGGAAGTTCGCGCTCATGAGATCGCCGTTCGCGTCGACCTCGAGCGAGCCCTTGATCGAGGCGCCACCACCTTCGATGACGATGTCTTCCAGACGCGTCGATTGCGCGGTCGGCACGACCTTGAAGCTGGCCTTGCCCGACTTGCCCGGCAGCTTGACCCAGCCGGGCAGGATGTTGTCGAGCTTCACCGAGGTCAGGTCGGCCTCGACGCCGAGCTTCGTCGTCTGGTCGGGGCCGCCGGCGATCTTGCCCGACAGCTTGATCGGCAACGATCCACTGACGGCGGGGCTGAGATCGAATCCCAGGCGCGCCCGGCTCGCATCGTCCAGCGTTGCCTGCAACCTGACATCCGCGTCGCCCTCGGCCGGCTTGCGATAGTCGAGCGAGGCCGCCTGCCCGTTGATCTTGACGTCGCCCTTGACCTGATAGCCCGTGTTGCTCGCGACGATCTTGAGAGTGTTGGCCTCCAGCTTCTGGTTCATCACCAGCTTGTCGGCGGCAAAACCGTTGAGGTCGGCGGTGACGGCGTAGGTCGTGTCCGCCTTGGTCAGCTCGCCCTTGACCGGGAGGCCGAGCTGGATATTCGCCGTGAACGTCCCCTTGCTGGTGTTGGGATCGACGACTGTCGACGACAGATCGCTCAGGCGATCATTCGAGAGCATCTCGGCGGCCGCCGGCACAGGCCCCTCGACGCGGAACCTGGTCCGCGACGGCGACGGCTTGGGCGCCATATCAGGCACCTCGAAGACGAAATCGGAAATCGTGACCTTGCGGCCGGCTGGCGTATCGGCAATGCCCTGCCCGATGGTCACGGTCGCGGTGCGGCCGGTCACGCGCGCCTTCAAATCGGCATCGTGCACAACAGGCATGCCGTCCACGGGACGGACCGCGACGCCGCTCGCCACGATGTTGACCGAGAGGCCGTCGTCAGGAATGGGCGGCCCCTTGCGCGGAAGGTTTTTCGTGGGCGAATTGACGCCGATCTCGATGCGCTGGAGCGTTCCGCGCTCGATCCGCTCGATCACCCATTCGCGCAACTCGGGAACGACCAGCGTCGGCCACATCCGCTTGAGCGCGGAGGCCGACATCGGCGTTCCCGCAAAGCCCAGCGTCAGCCGCGGCTCGCCGGAATAGTCGATCGCACCCGTGCCGGCGACGCCGATCTCGCCATTGCTGATGTCGGCCTGCGTCAGCAAGAGGCGCTTGTGGTCGGTGTCGAAGCGGAAGCCGATCGCGATGCGGTTGAAGACGAGCGGCGGCTCGTTGTCGATGCCGCCGAGCAGGATCGAACCGCCGCTGAAGCCGAGCTGCCAGTCGTTGATGGTGCCGTTGGGCGGCTCGAGATGGGCCAGAAGCGTCAGGCGGTTCGCGCCCGACAGGATCTTGAACGGTGCCACCAGCACCCGCCGATTGGCGTCCCACTCGACGTTGATCTCGGCCTGGTCGATCGCCATCGGATAGTCTGGCGTGTCGGTGTCGATGATATTGCCGGCGCCGACCGCGAGCTTGCCGCGGAAGAAGGTCGGCACGCCATCGCGGCCGAGCTCGCCCTTGAGCTCGCCCGTCAGCGGCAGGTCGGCCGTGTAGGTAAGATCCTTGACCCGCAACGCCAACAGGATGTTGGAGGTCGAGACCTTGTCGGCCTTGATGTCGACCGAGCGCACGCCGTTCTCGGCCGGCCCGATCGTGGCGCGCAGCATCCATGGGCGCGCGCCCTCTTCGCCCAGGCTGAGCGTGACGCCCCCGCGGCTCGGCCGGCGCAGGCTGAGCGTGATGTTCTCAAACGACCATTTGCTGCCGCGCTGCTGATCGTCGACGATCAGGTTGCCGTTCTTCAGACCGATCTCGTTGAGGTTCTGGCCGTCGAGGCCGGTCATGCTCAGACTGTCGAGCCAGTCGAGGCCCTGAAGGATGCCGCTCTGCGCCGTCACCTGAGGCGGGCCTTGAGAGGCTGCTTGTGATGGATCCTGGCTCGCGGGCCCCGTGGCGAATGGCGGCGGCGGGACGCCATTGCGCGGGAACGTCGGCGGCAGACCCGCGTCCTTCTTCGAGGCGACGCCGGTTGCCAGCGGCTTTGCGGTATCGCCGGCGGACACGGTGACGGTACCGTCGGGCGCGATGCGGATCGCGAGTTCGGCATCGACCAGATTGAGACTCTCGGCGCGCAGATGCCCCATCAAGAGGCCCGCACCCGATAGCTTCACTTCAGCCTTCGGCGCGCTGGCAACGACGGCGTGATCGCGATCGCGGACGATGATGTCCCGGATGCGGACGGCGATGCGGACCCGGCCGGCGCGCTCGATCTGGGTGCCTCCGATCTCAACCGTGTTGCCGTGACCGATATTGTCCTCGATCGCGGCCGCCAGCCACGGCGTTGCAATGTCGAGATTGATGGGGCCGGCACCGAGCCGCCACCACAGCGCGCCGAAGCAGCCGATGAAGATGACGGCGAGAGTCCCGACGACAAGGACGACGCGCTTTAGCCAGCGATCGGCCGCCAGCCAGCGCCGCAACGCGCCAAAACCGTCACCGAAGCGATGAAAGCCCGAATTGGAACGCGACAACAGCCGGCGCGCGCGATGGCCCGCGGCCGCCTCCTGATCCGGATCCCAATCGGCGTCGTCCCATTCCTGCGGCTGTTGCTGAACGCCGCGCCGATCGAAGTCCCGATTGTAATCCTGGGGCGACTTATTCCTTGCCATTGCCTCTCGATACAGGCGCCCGTCAGAGGATTGAGCGCCGCCGGGACCGCAGCCGTCCACGGGAAGCGAAGCTCCCTGCGCCGGCATTGCCGCCATACCTCGAATATTCCTGCTGTTCGTCATTTCGCCCCGGGAGCGCGTTCAACGAGCAGTGGGGTGGTGCGTGGAATTCCTTGTAACCATACTCCGGCGCCGCCAGACTTGCCCAGCCGAGGGCGCGATTCCGGCACACCGGACGAGAGCTGCAATACCGTTTCGGTTGACCCGCCGAAAGCGTCGAAAGGAAGGCGTATGTCCAAGAAATCCCGAACGAAATCGTCCAAAACGCCCTCCGGCAGTCCGACGGCTAAAAAGAAGGCCCTCAAACCGCGGGCCTCTACTCCGACAAAGTCCGCGAAAACACAGCGGACACCGGCGACCAAATCAACCGGGACCTTAGCAAAGGCAGGATCACATAAGGCCGCATCGAAACAGTTAAATTCCTCCAAATCAGTGGCTCCGCCCGCCAAGGCGAAGTCGGGCCTGGCCGAGGGCCAGAAGGCCCCCGCCTTTCGCCTTCCCCGCGACGGCGGCGAGGTGGTCACATTGGCGGACTATGCCGGCCGAAAGCTCGTCCTGTTCTTCTACCCCCGCGCCGACACCCCGGGCTGCACCCGGGAGGCGATCGACTTCACTCGCCTCGCCAGTGCCTTCGCGGCCGCCGATACCGCCGTGCTCGGCGTCTCCGCCGATCCGTTAAAGGCTCAGGAGAAGTTCCGCGACAAGCACAAGCTCGGTATCCCCCTGATCTCGGATGAGACGCACCAGATGCTGGAAGCCTATGGCGCGTGGGGCGAAAAGTCCATGTATGGCAAGAGCTTCCTTGGGATTCTTCGCACCACGATACTGGTCGGGGCGGATGGCAAATTGGCCAGGATCTGGCGCAACGTCCGGGTCGACGGCCATGCCGACGAGGTGCTGGAAGCGACAAGGAGTCTTTAACCAGTCCATTCAATTCGCGCGCTCCCATTTCCGGAAAATTAACCATGACCGGCCCAGATTGCTGCGGCAATTAGGCCGTACGGACTCATCCGACCGGCGCGGGAGTGCCGATGTCGAAAAGTTCTGCCCAATACTCGCAGTACGCCCAACATCATCCTCACGACCACGGACGGGCCTTCCAACGCCGTCCTGCCCTCGCGGCAGCCGCAGCGATTCCCCTTCCCGCGACCGACGACGCCTACACCATCGTCCATGCCGGCAAGCAGGTTCGCTTCGGGCCCGTGGTGTTCTGGATCGTGGTCGGCACGGTGGTGCTCCTCGGTCTCTGGTCGGCGGCAACCGCCACCTATTTCGCCTTCCGTGACGACGTCCTGACCCGGCTGATCGCCCGCCAGGCCGAGATGCAATACGCCTATGAGGACCGCATCGCCGAGCTGCGCGCCAAGGTCGACCGCACCACCAGCCGCCAGTTGCTCGACCAGGAACAGTTCGACCAGAAACTCGACCAGATCATGAAGCGCCAGACGGCGCTGGAGTCCCGGGCCACGGCGCTTGGGGCCATGCCTGACGTGACCGGCTCGATCCCCCGCGCGGCCCCGCAGCGCGGCGAGGCGAGCCAGAGCACGCCAAAACCCTCGCCGATCAGCGACACCGTGATTTTCGTGGCACCGCCGGACCGTGAGGCGCGGCTGGAATCGCGCGCGCCGACCGTGGCTGCTCCCCCGACCAGCCAATTCGCCAAGAATCAGGGTTTCGACAACGTCCTGGTTCGGCTCACGACCTCGCTCGACCAGGTTGAACGGCGCCAGATGGCGGCGCTCAGCGCCGTCGAGGAAGGCATGGATTCACGCATGCGCCGGATGCGCGGCGTGGTCAGTGATCTCGGCCTGAATCTCGCCAATCTCGAATCCGCCGTGCCGCGCAGCGCGATGGGCGGGCCGTTCGTACCGGTCAAACTGACGGCCAATGCCGGACCGTTCGAGAAGCAGCTCTCTCGCATCAACACCACGCGCGCCGAGATGGATCGTCTCAACCGCACGCTGGCGCTGGTGCCGTATCGCAAGCCCGTCATCGGCGAGGTCGAATTCACCTCCGGCTTCGGCGTCCGCAGCGATCCCTTCCTCGGCCGGCCCGCGATGCATACCGGGCTCGATTTCCGCGCCGCCACCGGCGATCCGGTTCGCGTCACCGCCAACGGCAAGGTGGTGTCCGCCGGCTGGTCCGGCGGTTACGGCCGCATGGTTGAGGTCGACCACGGTAACGGGCTTTCGACCCGCTACGGCCATCTCTCCGAGATCAACGTCAGGGTCGGCGAGACCGTGAAGATCGGCCAGGTCGTCGGTCTGGTCGGGTCGACCGGTCGCTCCACCGGTCCGCATCTGCATTACGAAACCCGCATCGAGGGCGAAGCGGTCGATCCGCAGAAGTTCCTGCGCGCCGGCGTGCGTCTCAGCGCGGGCTAAGCCGGCGACCAAAGGCGCCTGTACATGATCACTGGCTGCGCTCGTGGCCAACCTCGCCGGTGATGACGTCGCCGAACAGCTCCCAGGCTTGCCCGTTGAAGCGCATCAGCTGCATCTGCTCGATCGGGAAATAATCGTCCGGTGAGGTGTTGACCATGATGCCGGGCAGCATCAGGTCGGTGTGGAAATCCTTCAGGTTCGCGGCCTGCTTCATGACGTTCTCACGGGTGAGATTATCGCCGCACTGCTTCAGCACCTGCGCCATCGCCTCGGCCTGGACATAACCGTAGATGTTGTTGGAATTGGCCTTGTCGCCGTCGGGATAGTATCTGTCCATGAATTCGCGCCATTTTACCACGGCCGGATCCTTGTCCCAGGTCGGATCGGTCGGGTCCTTCAGATAGACCGTCGAGATGATGTCCTTGGAATAGTCGAGCCCGGCAGGCTTGAGCACCGAGGCGACCGAAGTCGCGGTGTTGGCGAGGAAGAATTTCGGTTTCCAGCCGAGCTCGCCGACCTTCCGGATCGCTTGCGCCGAGCCCTTCGGGGCGGCCCATGAGAAGAAGATGTCCGCACCAGAGTCGTGCAGGGCGACGATCTGCGAGTCGATCGAGGGATCGCTGACCTCGTAGGACTTGTCGGCGATGATCATATTGGCCTTGTCGCCGAGCCCGTCCTTCAAACCCTTGAACTGGTCCTTGCCGGCGTCGTCGTTCTGCCAGAAGACGGCGATCTTGCTGCTCGGGAAATGATCGCGGATGTACTTGGCGTAGATCCGTCCCTCGCTCTGGTAGTTGGGCTGGAAGCCCATGGTCCACGGGAAGTTCTTGGGGTCGCCGAACTTGGTACCGCCGGAGGCGACGAACAGCTGCGGCACCTTCTTGGCGTTCATGTACTTCATGATCGCGGAATTCGAGGGCGTACCGAGCGGCTGGAAGATCAGCAGCACCTCGTCGCTCTCCACCAGCTTGCGCGCCTGTTCGATCGCCTTCGGCGGCGAATAGGCGTCGTCATAGCTGATGAAGTTGATCTTGCGGCCGTTGATCCCGCCCTGGTCGTTGATCATCCTGAAATAGGCGGCCTCGGTCTTGCCGATCACACCGTAGGACGACGCAGGCCCGCTATAGGGCATGATGTTGCCGATCTTGATTTCGGTGTCGCTGGCGCCGGGGTCGTATTTTTTCTGCGCCGAGGCCGGTGTCGTGATGAGCACTCCGGCAGCAAGCATGGCGAGGGCAGCAAGGCTTTCGCGACGACCCGGCATCGGTCTCTCCCCTGTTTTGTAGTCTTGTTTTGAGGAGAGTGTCGCAAGGCCGTTGGCGGCTGGCAAGCGCTTCGATTTTCCGCGAGATGAAACGGCGAATCCGGAATTTACGCGCTGCGCCGCGGCAGGTTCAAAACGCGTCCGTCGATCACGAGCAGCGCGCTGCCAATGACGATGGCGCCTGCGATCTCGCGCATCGAGATCGGCTCATCCAGCACCAGCCATCCCAGCAGGATGGCGGTGACGGGAATGAGCAAAGTCACCAGCATGACATTGGTCGCACCGGAGCGCCGTATGATCTGAAAGAAGACGATATAAGCGAGCGCCGTCGAGAGGCCCGCAAGGCCAAGCACCGCGAGCCAGGTCGTCAGGCCCGGCACCGGAAGACGCCAAGGCTGCTCCACCACGCCGGCGACGATCGCCATCATCACCGTCGACGCCATCAGTTGAAACGTCGCGGTGCCGAGCGGTGCTGCGTCCTTCAGCATTCGCCGCGCTGCCAGTGCGGCGAATCCATAGCTGAAGGCGCCGCCAAGGCAGAGCAGGATGCCGAGCCCCAGCCCCGGCCTCGTCTCGAGACCCCATCCGCGCAGGATGATCACGCCGGCAAGGCCGAGCGCCACGCCGGCCACGCGCCGCAGCTGCAAGGCCTCTTCGCCCGCCGCGGCCATCACGACCACCGTGAACAGCGGTGTCGTCGCATTCAGGATCGACGCCAGTCCACTCGGGATGAAAGTTTGTCCGGCCACGATCAGTGAGAACGGGATGACATTGTTCAGCAACCCGATCGCAACGAATGGCTTCCAGCCCACAATGCTCTTGGGCAAGCCGATCCCCTGCATGTGCAGCAGCGGCAGCAGAATGCCCGCCCCGAGCGCGACACGCAAAAACACCAGCGTCAGCGGCGGCAATTCCCGCAACGCCGCGCCGTTGAAGAAGAACGAGCCGCCCCAGAGGACGGAGAGCACCGCGAGTAGCGACCAATCGCGCGCGTCGATCCTGTTGTCGTTTGGGGGCATGCGTTTCACCTCGGCGCAGTTGCTCGCCTAGGACAACGCGGAAAATTTCGCCACCCGGTTTGCGACAAAATTACTCGAGATCATTCCCGTGACCGCCGATCGCCCGCGATATCGGCAACAACCGCCCCAATCACCAACGCGCCGCCATTGAGCGCGTGGACGGCCGGTATCTCGCGGAAGGCAACCCAGATCCAGAACGGCATCAGCGGCGTTTCCAGCGTCGCGATCAGGGAGGCCTGTCCTGACGGCAGCAAGCGCGAGCCCGGCGCGGCCTTGCATCACCACGAGAAGCACCGTGATCAGGCTGCCGGCGAACAGGCCGCGCCAGAACAGAATGGTCCAGGGATCAAGCGGCAGAAGGCGTGTGAAGAACGGCGCCGTGCTCCAGGCAATCGCGGCGGCGACGACGAGGGCAATGCCGAGACCGCGTTCCGAACGAGGCTGCCCCATGTGGATGCGACCGGCTAGGACGGCTTCTTCGGCCGCGACACCAGCTCGATCATCCTGCCTTCGTCGTCGTCAGGCAACGCCGCCTTCGCCTGCGCGTAGGCCTCGACCGCGGCGCGCGAGACCAGCGGCTTGTCGGCCAGCAGGCTCTCCGCGAGTTTGACGGCATAGGCGGCATCCTTGTGCCGCAGCGCTGCCGTGAAGGTCGCGCCGGAAAAATCGCGGGCAACCATGCGCTTGGAGTGGCGCGCTACCTGCGGACTTGCGGCGACGCCCGCCTGAATCGATTCCAGCACGAGGCTCATGTCGAGCCCGGCCTGCTCGGCGATCGCGAGGCCCTCGGCGAGGCCGGCGATCTGGATCGCGCCCATGAGGTTGTTGATGAGCTTGTAGACGGTGCCGGAGCCGACCGCGCCGAAATGGCGGATGGTCGAGCCGATCGGCGTCAGATACGGCCGCGCGCGTTCGAGATCGGCCGCATCGGCGCCAACCAGCAGCGTCAGCTTTCCGCTGGCGGCGGCATCCGGCAATCCGGTCACGGGGCAATCGATATAGATGAGCCCGCGCGCATTCAGCTCGCGGCCCATCTCGCGGGCATGGTCATAGGAGACGGTCGAGCATTCGATCGCGATGGTGCCTGATTTCGCCGTCTTGGCCGCGCCCTTCGGCCCGAGCCAGACCGCGCGCGAGGCTTCGTCATCGGCAACCATGGTCACGACCGCGTCGGCATCGATTGCGGCGTCCTCGGGCGAGGTCGCCCAAAGCGCGCCGCGCGCGATCAAATCTTCAGCCTTGGCCTTGCTGCGATTCCACAGCGTCACCGTGAAGCCGGCATCGAGATAGCGGCCGGCCATGCCATGACCCATCCGCCCAAGCCCGATGAAGGCGACGCGTGTCATCGCTAATCCACGTCCTCGATGTCGGCACCAGTGGTGCCGAAGGCGCGCTGCGCCAAGGTTGCGGCCATGAAGTCGTCGAGATCGCCGCCGAGCACGCCCGAGGTGTCCGAGGTCTGCACCCCCGTGCGCAGATCCTTCACCATCTGATAGGGCTGCAGCACGTAGGAGCGGATCTGGTGACCCCAACCGATGTCGGTCTTGGCGGCCTGGTCGGCGGCGGCCTTCTCCTCGCGCTTCTTCAGCTCGATCTCATACAGGCGCGCGCGCAGCATGTCCCAGGCCTGAGCCCGGTTCTTGTGCTGGGAGCGGCCGGCCTGGCAGACCACGGCGACACCGGTCGGAATGTGCGTCAGCCGCACCGCGGATTCGGTCTTGTTGACGTGCTGGCCGCCGGCGCCGCCCGAGCGCATGGTGTCGACGCGGACGTCGGCTTCCTTGATGTCGATCTTGATGCTGTCGTCGATGACGGGGAATACCTGCACGCTCGAGAACGAGGTGTGCCGCCGCGCGTTGGAATCGAACGGCGAGATGCGCACCAGACGATGCACGCCCGCTTCCGTCTTCAGCCAGCCATAGGCGTTGTGGCCTGAGACCTGGATCGTCGCGGACTTGATGCCGGCCTCTTCGCCCTCGGACTCTTCCAGCACCTCGACCTTGAAGCCGTGGGTGTCGGCCCAGCGCGTGTACATGCGCAGCAGCATCTGCGCCCAGTCCTGGCTCTCGGTTCCGCCGGCGCCGGCATGGACTTCGAGATAGGAATCGAACCGGTCGGCTTCGCCCGACAGCAGCGCCTCGAGCTCGCGCCGCGCCACTTCCTTCTTGAGATTCTTGAGAGCCGCTTCGGCTTCCGCGACGACGCCGGCATCGCCCTCGGCCTCGCCGAGCTCGATCATGCCGATGTCGTCTTCGAGCTCCTGCTCGACCTTGCCGATGCCCGAGAGCGAATCCTCCAGCGAGGTCCGCTCCTGCATCAGCTTCTGGGCTTTCTGGGGATCATTCCATAGATTGGGATCTTCTGCGAGCTTGTTCAGCTCAGCGAGGCGCGCCGTCGATTTCTCGACGTCAAAGATGCCTCCTCAGCAGCCCGACTGACTGCTTGATCTCTTCTACCAACCGTTCGATTTCGGCGCGCATGTCGTTCTCTGATGTCGCGGAATTGGTCCGCGTTAGATTGCAACGGGATGTAGCGGCGGCAGCACCAAAGCGCAACCGCCGGAACCGGGATCGTTTGTCTTGTCCTAAGCCTTAGTACAACCCGCCGGTGCCCGGCCGCATGAAGAAGCCGGAATCCGGCTGCTGCTGCTGCGACGCCGGCACGCCGCCGCGCCCGTCGGCATCGGCAACGCCAATGACCGAGTAATTGTCCGGCGGCGCCGTGCCCGGCTTGAAGGCTTCGAGAATGGTTCCGCCAGTCTCGCCCGGACCTGCGCGCATGCCGGTTTTGGAGACGACGCGCACGAGCTTGATGCCGGCAGGCACCTTGAAGGGAACGGCGGGCTTGTCGGCGAGCGCGAGCTTGAGGAAATCGCGCGCGATCGGAGCGGCCAGATGGCCACCGGTTGCGGCATTGCCCTTACCCAGCGGACGCGGCTTGTCGTAACCCATGTAGATGGCGACGGCGACGTCGGGCGAGAAGCCGACGAACCAAGCGTCCTTGGCCTCGTTGGTGGTGCCGGTTTTGCCGGCGACGGGTTTGCCGACTTCCTTGATGACCGTGGCCGTACCGGCCTGCACCACGCCTTCCATCAGCTCTGTGATCTGATAGGCGGTCATGGAGTCCAGCACCTGCTCGCGGCGGTCGATCAGCTGCGGCTCGGCCTGGTTCTTCCAGCCGCCCGGCGCGTCGCAGCCGCGGCATTCACGCTGGTCGTGCTTGAAGATCGTGTGTCCGTAGCGGTCCTGGATGCGATCGATCAGCGTCGGCTTCACGCGGCGGCCGCCATTGGCAAGCATCGAGTAGGCCGTGACCATGCGCATCGCCGTCGTCTCGCCGGCGCCCAGCGCGTAGGACAGATAGTTCGGCAGCTCGTCATAGACACCGAAACGGCGGGCATATTCGCCGATCAAGGGCATGCCGATGTCCTGCGCCAGCCGCACCGTCACGGTGTTGAGCGATTGCCGCAGCGCGTTGCGCAGCGTCACCGGTCCCTGGAATTTGCCCGAGGAGAAGTTTTCCGGCCGCCACACGCCGGCGCCCTGCCCCTGGTCGATTTCGATGGGGGCGTCGAGCACGACGGTCGAGGGCGTATAGCCATTGTCGAGCGCCGCCGAATAGACGATCGGCTTGAACGACGAGCCCGGCTGCCGATAGGCCTGCGTGGCGCGGTTGAACTGGCTCTGGTCGAACGAGAAGCCGCCGACCATGGCGAGCACGCGGCCGGTCCAGGGATCCATCGCCACCATCGCACCGGACACTTCGGGGATCTGGCGCAACCTGTACTGGCCCTCGACCGGCTGGCCGTCCTTGTAGAGCGGATCGGCATAGATGACGTCGCCGGGCTGCAGGACCTGCGACACCGCCGTCGGCGTCTTGCCTTTGGTTCCGCCCTGCACGGCTCGCGCCCACCGCACGCCGTCAACCGTGACGATGCCGGTCTCGCGCTGCTTGCTCACGGCGCCGCCAAGCTCACGGCTCGGCTGGAAGCCGATGCGCGCCGACTGGTCGCTGGTCTCCAGCACGACCGCCATACGCCATGGCGAGATGTCGGAGAGCGATTTGATCTCGGCGAGCCTCACGCCCCAATCGCCCGACGTATCGAGCTTGCTCATGGCGCCGCGATAGCCCTGCTGCTCGTCATAGTTCACGAGGCCCGAGACCATGGCCTTGCGCGCCATCACCTGGATCTTCGGATCGAGCGTGGTGCGGACCGAGAGACCGCCCTCATACAGCTTCTTCTCGCCGTAGCGCTCGAAGATGTCGCGGCGGACTTCCTCGGCAAAATATTCGCCGGCGAAGGTGTGGGCGCCGTTGGAGCGGTTGGTGACGGCCAGCGGCTCCTTGCGCGCCTTGTCGGCGTCGGCCTGCTTGATCCAGCCGTTCTCCACCAGACGGTCGATCACGTAATTGCGGCGCTCGATGGCGCGGTCGCGGTTGCGGACCGGATGCAGCGTCGCCGGCATCTTCGGCAGCGCGGCCAGATAGGACGCTTCCGCCACGGTCAGCTCGTTCACCGACTTGTCGAAATAGACCAGCGAAGCGGCCGCGATGCCGTAGGCGCCGAGGCCCAGATAGATTTCGTTCAGATACAGCTCGAGGATCTTGTCCTTCGAGTAGGTCTTCTCGATCCGCATCGCGAGCAAGGCTTCCTTGATCTTGCGGGCGAAGGAGACCTCGTTGGTCAAAAGGAAGTTCTTGGCGACCTGCTGGGTGATCGTGGAGGCACCCTGCGGACGCCGGTTCGAGCCGTAATTCTGGATGTAGACCACGCCCGCGCGCGCCATGCCGGTGTAGTCGATGCCGCCATGCTCGTAGAAATTCTTGTCCTCGGCCGCGAGGAACGCATTGATCACGAGCTTCGGCACCGCCTGGATCGGCAGATACAGCCGCCGCTCCTTGGCGTATTCGCCGAGCAGCGAGCCGTCGACCGCGTGCACGCGGGTCATCACCGGCGGCTCGTAATCCTGAAGCTGAGAGTAGTCCGGCAAGTCCTTGGAGAAATGCCAGATCAGGCCTGCCACGGCCCCGACACCGACAAGGAACACCACCGTTCCCGCGGCGAACAGGAAGCCCATGAACCGCACCAGCAAGCGCATTATGTGTTTATCCGTTCAATCTCTGGATCAGCTCAGTATCAGCCCCTTGGCACCCAAACAGGGGCCAACCTTTCACGTCACCAATTCACCGGCTTACGCAATACCATCAGTGCCGGACTTTAGACGCTTGCCGAGCGGGATTCTCTCCGATTCCGGAACCCCCTGCGGCGTTTTTATAAAGCGCCCGCTGTGGCCAAACTAGGGCTTTTGCGGCGGGACGGAAAAACCCTTTCAATTCGACGATCCCCCGGTCGTCAATTTGACGATCCCGGGGTCGTCAATTTGACGATCCCCCGGGTCGTCAATTTGACGATCCCGCCGTGGCCATCCGCCTGGTCAAGAACCCGTCGATGGCCTGCGCCATCGAGCCCACGGCACGCGACCGCCAGCCCTCGGAGACCAGATGCTCGAGGTCGCCCTTATTGGAGACATAACCGATCTCGACCAGCACCGAGGGCACGTCAGGCGCTTTCAGCACCCGGAAGCCCGCCGACTTCAGGGGATGCTTGTGCATCCGCACCGTCGACTTCATCTCGCCCATCAGAAGACGGGCGAAACGGTTTGAAAAGGTGCGGGTTTCCCGCTGCGTGAGGTCGATCAGGATGTCGGCGACGTCGGTCGGCTCCTCGGCGAGGTTGAAGCCGGCGATCGCGTCCGCCCGATTTTCTGCGTCCGCCAGCCGCTGGGCCTCGGCGTCGGACGCCTTGTCCGACAGCGTATAGATGGTCGCGCCCTGCGCATCGCCCTCGGCACGGGGCAGCGCATCGGCATGAATGGAGACGAACAAGGCGGCCTTCAGATTCCGGGCGATCTTGGTGCGGTCATTGAGAGGAATGAAGGTGTCGTCGTTCCGCGTCATGACCACGCGGTATTTGCCGGCCTTCTCCAGCTTGTCGCGGAGCGCCAGTCCAAAGGCCAGCACCAGGTTCTTCTCGCTCTCGCCGCTCGACTGCGTGCCGTTGTCGATGCCGCCATGACCGGGATCGATCACGACCACCGGGCGGCCATCGGCCTTCTGCTGCGCCGTATCAGGGGTTGTCGTCGCGGGAGCGGTTGCGGGCTGCGCCTCGGCGATCGCGGGCCGCAGTTCGGGGCGATTTTCGGGTGCGAGCGACTGCACGAAGGCGGTCCGGTCGACCTCCTCCAGCTCCAGCACGAGCCGAGCCGGCTGGCCGTTGGCCGCCTCCAGCACATAGGAATTGGCGATCCGGGCCGGTCCCGTCAGGTCGAACACGATTCGCGAGCCGCCGGGCATGACGAGCCCGTAGCGGAAGGCCTTCACCAGGCCGCGCCCCCCGACCCCCGTGCCCGCGGGCAGCTGAAAATTGACCTGCGGCACGTCAACGACGACCCGGTACGGGTCCGCGAGCGTGACCGCACGGAAGGTAACGGTCTGGTCGATGTCGAGAATGAAGCGTGTCTGCTTGCCATCGCCGGCCAGCCGGGCGGCCGAGGCGACTGGAAAATTCGCTACCGCAACAGTGGGTTGCGGCTGGCTTTCCGCGGCGCTCAAGCGTGAGGAATCAGCGCACGGCAACGCTGCGGCGCACAGAAGTGCGCATCCCAGCAAAACCCGTTGATTTGTGCGGCTCGCCACCGATTCCGTGCCTCCGAGCAGCCCTTTTAACGCAATAGAACCACAGGGTTAATCGATCCTTAATGACAGAAACGCGAAACTCGCTGACTGTGACCGCCGTGCGACGCTCCCTTGCACCGATGGCTCATTCCTCGTATGTACGGAATGCTGACGGCCGATATTTCCGGTTGTGTCGCATTCAGCCTCCCGGTGCAGCGCCGGAACTCTCAAGGTTTGGGAATTCCAGCGTTTTCCGTTCCCCTCTAAGACCAGCGCGGTGCGCGGCAGCGAGGTGGAGCGGGTCAAGCGCCGGCGGCGGACGGTCCTGGGTTACCTCTCGCGTTACCGGGACAGTTCTGACAGCGACGTAACCCATTACCCGGTCCCTTGATCCCAGGGGAGCGGTTCGTGATCCCCAAGGCGAGCGCGCTCGCGCCATGCCTGGCCAGCAGCAACTGATTGAAGGGCGGCCTCGCCGCCCAATGTTTCATACGGGCCGACGCTTGATGCGCCAGACTGTGCCGACGAATTCTGAAGGATCATTCGCGACGCTGCGGAGTGAAAATCCCGCGCGCCGCCTTGGTCCTGAAGCTTCCGGTTCGGCAAGGCGCGAGAGACGGCGTTTCGGCCTTCCCCTCACCCCCGAATCAGGTGGACCGTCGCGTCACCCGGCAGCGCAGCTCGCGCCCACGGTGAATCGCGCCCGCCGCCGCCAAGAGTTAAGACATGCCCAACAAGATGTTGATCGATGCCACCCACCCGGAAGAGACCCGGGTCGTCGTGGTCCGCGGCAATCGCGTCGAAGAGTTTGATTTCGAGACCGCGCAACGCAAGCAACTGCGCGGGAATATCTACCTCGCCAAGGTCACAAGGGTCGAACCCTCGCTCCAGGCCGCCTTCGTCGAATATGGCGGCAACCGCCACGGCTTCCTCGCCTTCAGCGAAATCCATCCCGACTACTACCAGATCCCGGTTGCCGACCGGCAGGCGCTGATCGAGGCCGAGGAACAGGCCCATCGCGAGGCCGAGGAAGAGAGCGAGAACCGCTCCCACGGCCGCCGCCGTTCGCGCCACCGCAACGCCCGCCGCCGCGGTCATGGCGAGCGCGTGCGCAGCGACATCGTCGAAGGCGCAGATCCGACGGCCCAGCCGATCGAAGGCGCGGTGCTGCCGGAGCATGCCGAGGGCGCCCTGCACGAAGGCGAGCATCTGCACGCCGACGCGGAGCATCACGGCGAGCACGAAGCTCACGATCACCACGATCATGATCATGGCGAGCATGATCACGACGATCATCATGACCATGATGACGGGCACCATCACGCTCACGATCATGACCATGGTCACGACGGCGAGCATGATCATCACGACCACGATCACGCCGATGAGACGCCCGCGCCTGTCGCAACGATTGGCGCCGAGCCCGTGGTCGCTGCCGAACTGCAGGAGACCGCCGCCCCCGAAGCGCATGCGGAAGCTCTGGCTGAGGCCGTGACCTCCGCCGCCGAGCCGGCCGATGCCGTGTATGCAGCGGGCGAGAGCGCCGAGACGCCGCATGCCGAGGCTGCGGAAACGACCGGCGAAGACGACGAGGACGAAGACGAAGACGGCGAGGAAGCCGAAGAGGAAGTCGTTGAATCCGTCGGCGGCGACGACGTGCTGGAGGAAGTGCCGGAGCGCACTTTCCGCCCGCGCCGCCAGTACAAGATCCAGGAAGTCATCAAGCGCCGCCAAGTGATGCTGGTGCAGGTCGTCAAGGAAGAGCGCGGCAACAAGGGCGCGGCGCTGACCACCTACCTCTCGCTCGCCGGCCGCTATGCCGTGTTGATGCCGAACACCGCCCGCGGCGGCGGCATCAGCCGCAAGATCACCAGCGCTCAGGACCGTTCGCGCCTGAAGGAAGTGGTGCAGGATCTGGACGTGCCCGAGGGCATGGGCATCATCCTGCGCACCGCCGGCGCCGCCCGCACCAAGCCCGAGATCAAGCGCGACTTCGAATATCTGATCCGGATGTGGGAGACGGTGCGCGACCTGACGCTGAAGTCGCAGGCCCCCACCCTCGTCTACGAGGAAGGCTCGCTGATCAAGCGCTCGCTGCGCGACCTCTACAACAAGGAGATCGACGAGATCTCGGTTGCCGGTGAAGCCGGTTACCGCGAAGCCCGCGACTTCATGAAGATGCTGATGCCCGCCAATGTCAGCGCGGTGAAGCAGTATCGGGACGGCCAGCCGCTGTTCTCGCGCATGGGCGTCGAGAGCCAGCTCGACGCGATGTTCTCACCGACAGTGCAGCTGCGCTCCGGCGGCTACATCGTGATCAACCAGACCGAGGCGCTGGTCTCGATCGACGTCAACTCGGGACGATCGACCCGCGAGCACCATATCGAGGACACCGCGCTCAAGACCAATCTGGAAGCGGCCGAAGAGGTCGCCCGCCAGCTTCGCCTGCGCGACCTCGCCGGCCTGATCGTCATCGACTTCATCGACATGGACGAGAAGCGCAACAACCGTGCGGTCGAGCGCAAGCTGTCCGATTGCCTGCGGCAGGACCGCGCGCGCATCCAGGTCGGCCGCATCTCGCATTTCGGCCTGCTCGAGATGTCGCGCCAGCGCATCCGCGCCAGCGTGCTCGAGAGCTCGACCGATCCGTGCCCGCATTGCGGCGGCACCGGCCATGTCCGTTCGGTGTCTTCGGTAGCGCTGCAACTGCTGCGCGGCCTCGAAGAGATCCTGATGAAGGGCGCGACCCACAATCTCGTGGTCCGCACCCGCACCGACGTCGCGCTCTATGTGCTGAACCACAAGCGCGGCCATCTGCGCGATCTCGAGAACGGCTTCAAGGTGACGCTGTCGGTCATCGCCGACGCGAGCGTCAGCGGACCGCAGGCCTATCTCATCGACCGCGGCGAGCAGGTGCATACGCTGGAAGCCGCCAAGGCCCTACTGGTGGCGCAGGCGGCAGCAAGCCCGCCGCCGATCGTTGAAGAAGCTTATGACGACGAGGAATTCGATTCCGAACTCGAATCCGAGGTCGAAACCGAGGAGACCGAAGGTCTCACCGAGGAGCAGGCTGCGGGCGAGGCAGCCTCCGACCAGGACGGCCAGCGCCGCAAGCGCCGCCGTCGCCGGCGCGGCCGCGGTGGCCAGCGCGACGGCGAGTTGCGTGAGGATAGCCCCGCGACCCTTCCCGAGGCGGCCGTTGCGGCCGGCGAAGGCGAAGAGGATGCCGAGTCCGAGCAGGATGGCGAAGAAGGCGAGGAACAGGCGGCCCGGGGCGAGCAGCAGGGCAGCGGTGATCGCCGCCGCCGGCGTGGTCGCCGCGGCGGACGCCGTCGGCGTGGCGGCAGCGAGGACGGTCTCGCCGGCTCCATCAGCGACGAGCTCGCGGCCAATGCGCCGCCGGAAGCGTCCGACGCAGTCGCCGATTTCGACGGCTTCGGCGGCGAGGCTGCGCCCTCGATTGCCCAGGCCGAACACACCGCTGAGCCTGAGGTCTCGCAGCCCGAGCCGCGCGTCGAGGTGCAGACCGAGGCGGTGCCGGCCCAGCCTCAGCCGATTGCCGCTGAGGAAGAGCCCGCCGACGACAAGGCCGCGCGGCGCCGCTCCACGGTCCGGGAAAAGGTGAGCTTCCTGTCGAGCAGCCCGAGCGAGCCGGCAGCCCCGGTTGCGCAGGCGCCCGAGCCGGCCGTCCCGCCGGCAGCTCAACCCGTGCCGGAACCGGCAAGCGAAACGCCGGCCGCGCCACGCCGCGCCGGCTGGTGGTCGCGCCGCTTCGGCGGCGGTGAATAAAGCCGAACACTCAAGAGAAAACGCCCGGGTCAAGCCGGGCGTTTTTTGATTTGGCGAGGTCAGTTCCAATGCAAAGCGCAATCGTTCTCGGCGGCGGCATGATCGGCGTGAGCGCGGCGCTGCATCTTCAGCAGCGCGGCTGGGCCGTCACGCTCGTCGACCGCAGGGAGCCGGGCCGCGAGACCAGCTACGGCAATGCCGGGATGATCCAGGCGGAAGCGGTCCGCCCCTATCCGATGCCGCGCGACCTTGCGACGCTGCTGAAGATCGCGACCGGCCGCACCAACGATGTGCGCTACAGCCTGTCGTCGCTTCATCTCCATATCGAGCCCCTGCTCCGCTACTGGTGGCATTCGGCGCCGAAGCGTCATCGCGAGGCGGTCGACGCGTGGGCGCGGCTGATCGCTTACGCGACGAGCGAGCACGACATCCTCATTCGCGAGGCCCATGCCGACAATCTCATCCGCCGCGCCGGCTATCGCATGCTGCATCGCGATGCCGCTTCATTCGATCTGGCGATCAAGACGGCGGAAGAAGACCGGCGCGAGTTCGGCGTGAATTTTCGCGTGCTCTCCGGCAAGGAGCTCGCGAGAGCCGAGCCGGTCCTGCGCGACGATCTTCCCGGCGCGATTCATTGGCTCGACACCTGGACCGTGTCCGATCCCGGCGCGCTGGTCACGGCCTATGCCGAGCTGTTCGAGCGCCGCGGCGGCACCATTGTGCTCGGCGATGCACAATCGCTGCAGCAGACCGCGACCGGCTGGTCAGTCGACACGGACCAGGGGCGTCTCGACGCCGCCCACGCCGTCGTGACCCTCGGGCCGTGGTCGCCCGATCTCCTCCACAAATTCGGCTATCGTATTCCCCTGGTGCGCAAGCGCGGCTACCACATGCATTACAGCGGCGGCGCGTCGCTCGACCTGCCGCTGATCGACAAGGCCGGCGGCTATGCCATGGGGCCGATGGCCAAGGGCATTCGCATCACCACCGGAGCCGAGTTGACGAGCCCGGATGCGCTCGCGACGCCCGTGCAGCTTGCCAGCGCGGAAGCATCCGCACGCGAGCTGATCGACCTCGGCAAGCGCGTCGAGCCGGATCCGTGGTTCGGCACCCGCCCCTGCACGCCCGACATGCTGCCGGTGCTCGGGCAAGCTCCGCAGCATCCCGGCCTCTGGATGAATTTCGGCCACGGCCACCAGGGCTTTACCCTCGGACCCGCGACGGGGCGCCTGCTCGCGGAGATGATGAGCGGCGAGACGCCCGCGATCGATCCGACGCCGTACCGGCCGGAGCGGTTCTAGCCCAAAGAAAAAGGGCTGATCGAGGATCTCGACCAGCCCTATGACTTCAAAGTCTGACAGCGCAGCTCGCGCCGTCGGATCCTGATCAGTCCGTCGTGATCGCCGTTTCCATGTCGGTCGGATCGATCTGCTTGGAGAGGTTGGCGTTGAGCTTGTCGCGGTCGAGCTCACCCTCCCACCAGGCGACGATCACACAGGCGACGCCGTTGCCGCACAGATTGGTCAGCGCGCGGCACTCGCTCATGAACTTATCGATGCCGAGCACGATCGCCATGCCCGGCACGAGGCGCGGATCGACCACGGCCAGCGTCGCCGCCAGCGTGATGAAGCCCGCACCGGTGATGCCGGAAGCGCCCTTCGAGGTCAGCATCGCCACGACCAGGATGGTCAATTGCTGGCTGAAGCTGAGATCGTAGCCGAGCGCCTGTGCGATGAAGAGCGTCGCCAGCGTCATGTAGATGTTGGTGCCGTCGAGGTTGAACGAGTACCCCGTGGGCACCACGAGTCCGACCACCGACTTGGAGCAGCCGAGCCGCTCCAGCTTTTCCATCAGGGACGGCAGCGCGCTTTCCGAGGACGAGGTGCCGAGCACGATCAGCAATTCGTCCTTGATGTAGGCCAGGAACTTGAAGATCGAGAAGCCTGCAAGGCGCGCGATGATGCCGAGCACGACGAAAACGAACAGCGCCGCAGTGAGGTAGAAGGTGGCGATCAGCCCGACCAGGTTGAGGATAGCGCCGGTGCCGAACTTGCCGATCGTGTAGGCCATCGCACCGAACGCACCGATCGGCGCCGCGCGCATCACGATGGAGATGACGCCGAACACGGCATGGGCGGCATCATCGATGAAGCTGCGGATGGTGTGGCCGCGCTCGCCGAGGCTCATGATCGCGAAGCCGAACAGCACCGAGAACAGCAGCACCTGGAGGATCTCGCCTTGCGCGAAGGCGCCGACCACGGTGTCCGGAATGATGTGCAGCACGAAGTCGACGGACTTCTGGCCGGCGGCCTGCTTGGCGTAATTTGCAACGGCGGCCTCGTTTGCCGCCGCATTGCCGAAGCCCGCACCCGGCTTGGCGAGATTTCCGACGATGAGACCGATGACCAGCGCGAAGGTCGAGACGACCTCGAAATAGACCAGCGCCTTGACGCCGATGCGGCCGACCTTCTTGGCATCCTGGATGTGGGCGATGCCGGAGACGACGGTGCAGAAGATGATCGGGGCGATCACCATCTTGATCAGCTTGATGAAGCCGTCGCCGAGCGCCTTGATCCATTCGTTGGTGGCAACCGTCGGCCAGAGCCAGCCGACGATGGCGCCGAGCACGATGGCGATCAGCACCTGGACGTAGAGAACCTTGTACCACGGCTTGGCGACGGGCGGCGCGACCGGCGCCCCCGCCATCGTTGTCGTCGTCATCGTTTCACTCCCCCTCAAAACACTGGGCCAGCCAAGATCAACTTGGCCGGCCCTGTCAATTGGAACCGCTTGCTGTTGCGCGTTTTACCGGCGGCGATCGATCAGCCTGCGCGCCGCCGGCATCAACGCCGCGCCAAGCGCGTTCTTGACCAGCGAAGCGGCAATGAACGGCACGATGCCGACCTGCCAGGCCTTCGCAATGCCGAGGCCCAGGCCGAACGCCAACCAGCCGAAGCCGGCGGCCAGAATGACGATATGGCCGACGGCCATCGCTGCGAAAAGCAGCATGACACTGCGATCCCAGCCGCGCTCGGCGAGCCAGCCGGTCACGAAGGCGGCCGCAATGAAACCGAACAGATAGCCCGCAGTCGGGCCAACCAGCGGTGCAATTCCACCCACCGGCCCGGCGAATACCGGCGCGCCAAGCGCGCCTTCGGCGAGGTAGGCGATCATGGTTGCGCTCCCAAGGCGCCAGCCATAAGCGGCGCCGATCATCAGCACCACCAGCGTCTGCAACGTCATGGGCACATAAGGCAGCGGCAGGCTGACCTTGGCTGACAGCGCCATCAACGCAGTGCCAAGCGCAACCAGCACGACGGCGCGCACTGCGCCGACGGTTTCGCCCGGTCGGGTCGGCCACATCAATGCGGCGAGAGGAAAATGCGGTGTGGCAGCGGTCGGGACAGATCGGTCAGACAAGATGAACTCCGGGTGGTCGAAAACTGGCGGCTATTTAAGCCAGTGAGCGATCCGGTCAACTGCCTCTCGCATCTCCCCGGGCGAGCGCGCATAGGAAAGACGAATGAACGAGCGGCCGTGAACGGGATCGAAATCGAGCCCGGGCGTGGCCGCGACACGCGCCTGTTCCAGCATCTGCTTGGCGAACTCGAAACTGTCGGAGGTGAAGCCCGAGACGTCGGCGTAGAGATAAAATGCACCATCGGCCGGCAGAAACTTGGCTAGGCCCGCCTTCGGCAATCCCTCGATCAAAATCCGCCGGTTTTCCTGATAGCCGTGCTTGATCGCCTCCATCTCGGCCGCGCCGTCGAAGGCGGCTTCTGCCGCGATCTGCGACAGCGACGGCACCGAGATCGACAGGTTCTGCTGCAGCCGCTCGATCGGCCGCACCAGAATTTCAGGCACGACCATCCAGCCGACGCGCCAGCCCGTCATGCAGAAATACTTCGAGAACGAGTTGATCACGAGTGCGTGCTCGGACAGCGCGGCCGCGGTGACCGCTGGAAACGCATAATCAAGCCCGTGATAAATCTCGTCCGAGATGAACCGGATGCCGGCATCTTCGGCGGCCGCCATCAAGCCGGCGAGCGCTTCGCGGGACATCATCGTCCCCGTCGGATTGGCGGGGCTGCCGACCAGCACGCCCTTCAGCGGCGCCTTGCGATGCGCCGCGAGCAATGCCTCGCCGGTGAGCGCATGGCGCGTCTCGTTCGTGGTCTCGATCAGCACCGGCTCGCAACCGAGCGCAGTGAGGATATGGCGATAAGGCGGATAGCCCGGCACCGTCACGGCGACGCGGTCGCCAGGCTCGAACATCGACAGGAAGGCCAGGATGAACCCGCCGGAGGAGCCGGTGGTCACCACGATCCTGTCAGGGCTGATGGCACAGCCATAGGCATCGCGATAATGGCGCGCGATGCGCTCGCGCAGACTGGGAATGCCGAGCGCGGAGGTATAATCGATCCGCCCGGCCTCGAGCGCCGCGTGGGCGGCCGCAATCGCGGTGCTGGGCGCCCCCGCCGCGGGCTGGCCGACCTCCATATGGACGACATGGCCGCCGGCGGCCTCGATTCGGGCCGCCGCGGCCATGACGTCCATCACCATGAACGGGGGAACATCGCTGCGGCGGGAGGGCTCGAGCCACTGCCCCAACCGGTTCCTCAATGTCGCATCGTGCATCGATTTCTGCTATTTCGCTGGCGGGCCGGAGCGTCCGGCCCGGGAACGGGGCGCTTGCGCCCCAGACTGGCCGCATTGTACGGCTCATAAGGGTAACGCTCACAAGGGCATATCGCGTATCCGGTCCGCCGCCAATCGCCAAAACCAATCACGAAACTGCTCTCCAGACCGTTTGATGTTTCTCCAGATCGCATTGCGCAAGAAGGCCTCCGCCCTCACCGCCCTCGTTACGGCTGCGGCGATCGCGCTGCTGCCGCTCCCGGCGGCGCGGGCGCAGCAGAAGGGGCCGCCGGTCTTGCGCGACACCGAGACCGAGCAACTGCTGCGCGAATATACGCGCCCGATCCTGCGCGCCGCGGGTCTGGAGAAGCAGAACATCCAGATGGTGATCCTCAACGACGGCTCGTTCAACGCGTTCGTCGCCGACGGCCGCCGCATCTTCGTCAATTACGGCGCGATCCTTCAATCGGAGACCCCGAACCAGATCATCGGCGTGCTCGCGCACGAGACCGGGCATCTGGCCGGTGGCCATCTGTCCAAGCTGCGCGAACAGCTCGCCGCCGCCCAGACCCAGATGATCATCGCGATGCTGCTCGGCGCAGGCGCGATCGCCGCAGGCAGCACCCAGCGCAGCAGCGCAGGCAACAACGGGCTCGCCAATGCCGGCGCCGCCGCGATCTCGGCTCCCCAGGAGGTGATCCGCCGGACGCTGCTGTCCTATCAGCGCCAGCAAGAGGAGAACGCCGACCGCGCCGGCGTGAAATTCCTGACCGCGACCCAGCAATCGCCGAAGGGCATGTACGAGACCTTCAAGCGCTTCACCAGTGAGAGCCTGTTCGCCGCGCGCGGCGCCGATCCCTATCTCCAGTCGCACCCGATGCCGGCCGAGCGCGTCGCCGCGCTTCAGGAATTCGCCAGCTCCAGCCCCTACTGGAACAAGAAGGACGATCCCGCGCTGCAGCTCCGCCACGACATGGTTCGCGCCAAGATCTCCGCGTTCATGGAGCGGCCGGAGACTGTGTACCGCCGCTATCCCCAGACCAACGACAGCATGCCGGCGCGCTATGCCCGCGCCATCAGCACCTATCTGCACGGCGATCTGCGCAGTGCGCTGGCCCAGATCGACGCGCTGATCCAGGTCCAGCCCAACAATCCGTACTTCTACGAGGTGCGCGGCCAGGCCCTGTTGGAGAGCGGCAAGGCCGCCGAGGCGATCGCTCCGCTGCGCAAGGCCGCACAGCTTTCCAACAACGCGCCCCTCATCGAGATGTTACTTGGGCAGGCTCTGGTTGGAACCGATAATAAGACCTACACCGACGACGCCGTTCGGATTCTCCGCGCCGCGGTGGCGCGAGAACCCGAGGCGGTGCTCGGCTATACCCAGCTCGCGATGGCCTATGGCCGGAAGGGCGACTATGCCGAAGCGGATCTCGCCTCGGCGCAAGCCGCTTACCTGCGCGGCGACAACAAGACCGCCCGCGAGCTCGCTACGCGCGCGAAAACCCGTTTCGCCGTCGGCACGCCCGGATGGGTCAAGGCCGACGACATCGTGGCGGCGAAGCCGCCGCGCAACTGACGCAACTCGAGCGACGCCCGATACCACGACGTCACGACACCGAGCTTAAGTCCGCCGGGACGTATTCCGAAACCTGCTTTGGAGAAGAGGATTTGCCTATGCCTTCGCTGCGCCTGATTGCTCCCGCGTTGTTTGCGCTCGCCCTGTTCGGCGCAGCCGTGCCCGCGTCGGCCGACAGTTTCTCCGACACCCAGCGCACCGACATCGAGAATATCATCAAGAACTATCTCATCAGCCATCCCGAGGTGCTCGAGGAGGCGATGGCCGAGCTCAGCAAGCGGCAGGCCGCGGCCGAGACGCAGAAGCACGAGGCCAGCATCGCGCAGAATGCGGACGCGATCTTCAACTCCCCGCGCCAGGTCGTGCTCGGCAACAAGGACGGCGACGTCACCTTCGTCGAGTTCTTCGATTACAATTGCGGCTACTGCAAGCGCGCGATGGACGACATGCTCACCCTCATGAAGGCCGATCCGAAGCTGAAGGTGGTGCTGAAGGAATTTCCGGTGCTGAGCCAGGGCTCGGTCGAGGCGGCGCAGGTCGCGGTCGCCGTGCGCATGCAGGACCCCTCCGGCAAGAAATATCTCGACTTCCACCAGAAGCTGCTCGGCGGCCGCGGCGCTGCCGACAAGGCGCGCGCGCTTCAAGCCGCCAAGGAAGCCGGCCTCGACACCGCCAAAATCGAAAAGGACCTCGCCAGCCCCGAGGTGCGCGCCACCATCGAGGAGAACTTCAAGCTCGCCGAAGCGATGGGCATGAACGGCACGCCGAGCTATGTCATCGGCAAGCAGATCGTGATTGGCGCCGTCGGCGTCGAAGGCCTCAAGGAAAAGATCGGCATTGCCCGCTGCGGCAAGGCAACCTGCTGATCATACGTTTTACGATCCTGAAACCCCGAAAAGGCCGGCTGGCAAGCCGGCCTTTCTCTTGCGCCGAACGTTCGTGCAAAGTCATTCATCTGGCATTCAACAAACAAATGCCGCGGAACAGGCGAAGTTCCGGAACAACTCAAATCTCCTTTCGTTGTCGGCGCACGGGCAATGACGCAAAGAAACACGTGAGGAGAATTCGATGTTGAACCGCTTTATGATTTCTGTCGCCGCAGTCGCCCTGGTCGCGGGCGCCGGTCTGGCGAACGCACAAGACAAGGGCCGTGACAGCGGCGCTGGCTCGCAGCAGATGCAGCACTCGCAGCCCTCCGGCGGCGCCGCCGAGCGCGGCTCGACGGGCCGCGATTCCATGAGCCATGACAAGGGCACCGTCGGCCAGGCCGGTGGCGCTGGCACCATGAAGTCCGATCGGTCTTCCGAGGACAAACCCGGCGCGATGAAGGACGAGCGCCCGGGCGGCGCGATGAACAAGAACGCGGCCGAGGACAAGGCCGGCGCCACCAAGGGCCAGCGCACTGACGAACGCGCGCAGGACAAGTCCCAGCAGGACAAGTCGAAGAGCATGAGCTCGGATTCGACGACGAAGTCTGACCCCGCCAAGTCTGCCAAGGACATGAAGGCCGAGGACAACAAGGCCGGCGGCGCCGCCAAGACCAATAATGCGGCTACGACCGACAAGTCCCAGACCACGACCGGCACCGCCTCCGCGACGGCTTCCGCGCCGCCGGCCGAAAAGCGGACTGAGATCTCGACGGCGATCAAGTCGACCAAGATCGAAGAGACGACGAACGTCAACTTCAACATCTCGGTCGGCACCGCGATCCCGGCCTCCGTCCGAGTCCATCCGCTTCCGCCCCGGATCGTGGAGATCTACCCGGAGTGGCGTGGCTATGAAGTGATTTTCGTCCGCGGTCAGTACGTGATCGTCCGTCCGCAGACGCGCGAAATCGTCTACATCATCGAAGGCTAAGCTGCTTCGCTGAAGCCCAAATGGGCCCTTGCCGAGAGATCGGCAGGGGCCTTTGGCCTATGCGACGCCCTCCCCTGCGAGCCTCCCTCCGGCAGCCACGATTAGAACTGGTTAACAAGCAATTTCCGTAGCTTCCGCACAGGTTTTTGCACCGGGGATGAGCTACCTGAAGCCCCTTGGGAGGCCCTTCAAGGCTTCCCCTAGGCCGCTTTGTTACCTATAACCCCGCCACGCCGAGCACCTCTTCCCGGGATTGGAATGGCAGAACCTGCAACCGATACGATCCTCGTCCTCAACGGGCCGAACCTCAACATGTTGGGGACCCGCGAGCCCGAGAAGTACGGCCACGCCACGCTGGCCGACGTCGAGGCACTGTGCCGGGAGACCGCGGCAACGTACGGCCTCAAGGCCGATTGCCGGCAGTCCAACCGCGAGGGCGAGTTGATCGAC
The DNA here is from genome assembly GCF_028128695.1 of Bradyrhizobium sp. CCBAU 25360. Taxonomy (NCBI): domain Bacteria; kingdom Pseudomonadati; phylum Pseudomonadota; class Alphaproteobacteria; order Hyphomicrobiales; family Nitrobacteraceae; genus Bradyrhizobium; species Bradyrhizobium sp. CCBAU 25360. The sequence goes on along the minus strand of NZ_LBJA01000045.1, from coordinate 590,856 downwards.
TTCATCCACGAGGCGCATGCGCGCAAGATGAAGGGTATCATCGTCAATGCAGGTGGCTATTCGCACACCTCGATCGCGCTGCACGACGCACTGCTCGCGGTGCAGATCCCGACGGTCGAAGTGCACGTGACCAACATCCACGCCCGCGAGAGCTTTCGTCACCACTCCTACACCGCACGCGCGGCTTTCGCCTCGCTCTGCGGTTTCGGCATCGAGGGCTATCGCCTCGCCATCCAGGGCCTTGCCGCCAAGCTTGCCATCAAGCCCAAAGCCTGAAGCCCCCTTCATCAAACAGAACATTCGGATCAAAGAACATGGCGCGCCAGCCAGACGACAAAGCAGCCGCAAAGTTTTCCAGCGAGGATTCCGCGCTCATCCGCGAGCTCGCTTTGCTGCTCGATGAGACCAGCCTCACCGAGATCGAGATCGAACGTGCGGGCCTGCGCCTGCGCGTCGCCCGCAACGTCAGCGTTGCTGCGACCATGCCGATGCAGATGGCAGCCGCTCCCGCCGCCCTGCCGGTCGCCTCCGCCGTGCCTGCCGCCGCCGGTCCCGACCTGTCGAAGCATCCTGGCGCTGTCAGCTCGCCGATGGTCGGCACCGCCTATTGGGCACCGGAGCCCGGCGCCAAGCCGTTCATCGAGGTCGGCAGCAAGGTCTCGGTCGGACAGACCCTGCTGATCATCGAAGCCATGAAGACCATGAACCAGATCCCCTCGCCGCGCGCCGGCACGGTGACGCAGATCCTGGTCGAGGACGGTCAGCCGGTCGAGTACGGCGAGCCGCTCGTCATCATTGAGTGAGGGACTGGCGAATAGCGAGGAGCGAATAGTTACTCTTCCCTGTTCGCCAATCGCTATTCCCCGTTCGCCCCCTGAGGCACCATGTTCGACAAGATCCTCATAGCCAATCGCGGCGAGATTGCCCTTCGCATCCTCAGGGCCTGCAAGGAGCTCGGCATCGCCACCGTCGCCGTGCACTCCACCGCCGACGCCGATGCCATGCATGTGCGCCTGTCGGACGAAAGCGTCTGCATCGGACCGCCGGCATCCAAGGACAGCTATCTCAACGTGCCCGCGTTGCTCGCGGCCTGCGAGATCACCGGGGCCGATGCCGTGCATCCCGGTTACGGCTTCCTGTCCGAGAATGCCCGCTTTGCGGAGATCCTCGCCGAGCACAATCTGCATTTCATCGGTCCCAAGGCGGAGCACATCCGCCTGATGGGCGACAAGATCGAGGCGAAGAAGACCGCCAAGAAGCTCGGCATCCCCGTGGTGCCCGGCTCCGACGGTGCGGTCGGTCCCGATGACGACGCGCTGGCGATCGCCAAAAAGATCGGCTTTCCGGTACTGGTGAAGGCGGCGGCCGGCGGCGGTGGCCGCGGCATGAAGGTCGCGCAGAGCGAGGTCGACCTTCAGGTGGCGCTGTCGACGGCGGCCAACGAGGCCAAATCCGCCTTCGGCGATGCCTCGGTCTATCTGGAAAAATACCTCCAGAAGCCGCGTCACATCGAGATCCAGATTCTCGGCGACGGCCGCGGCGGCGCGATCCATCTCGGCGAGCGTGACTGCTCGCTGCAACGCCGCCACCAGAAGGTCTGGGAAGAGGGCCCCTCGCCTGTCCTTGCCGCCGCCGCGCGCGCCAAGATCGGCGAGACCTGCGCCAAGGCGATGCGCGAGATGAAATATCTCGGCGTCGGCACCATCGAGTTCCTGTTCGAGGACGGCGAGTTCTACTTCATCGAGATGAACACCCGCATCCAGGTCGAGCATCCCGTCACCGAGAGCATCACCGACATCGACCTCGTGCTGGAGCAGATCCGCATCGCCGCGGGCGGCGATTTGCCGGCAAGGCAGGAAGAGGTCCAGGTCATCGGCCATGCGATCGAGTGCCGCATCAACGCCGAAAATCCCCAGACCTTCCGGCCCTCGCCCGGCCGCATACTGCAATACCATCCGCCCGGTGGACTCGGCGTCCGCATCGATTCCGCGGTCTACCAGGGCTACACGATCCCGCCCTATTACGATTCCCTGGTCGGCAAGCTCATCGTGCACGGCAAGACCCGCGCCGAGTGCCTGATGCGGCTACGCCGGGCGCTGGACGAGATGGTGGTGGAAGGCATCGAGACCACGCTGCCGCTGTTCCGCGCGCTGGTCCGTGAAGACGACATCATCAACGGCGATTATCACATCCACTGGCTGGAACAGTATCTGGCCGGCAAGACGGAACCCGCTCCGCGATAAATCCACTTTCGGCGTGGAACCCTTTGGGCCTTATCGCGTTCCCGACGCGGGGACAGTCCAAAGGGGGCGTTTTGACTTCCGCTGAACGTGACAGAGCGAGGCCGTCGTGACGGCCGAGGCCCAACGACGGCGCGCATTTTGGCAGATCCTGCTGATCTCGGCGGGCCTCCTGATTCTGACTGTGATCAGCGCCGGGTCGGTCTACCTCGTCAACAAGGCGCGGGACGACAGCAAATGGGTGGTTCACACCATCGAGGCGGAGAGCCAAATCAACGCCCTGCTGCTCGAAATCCGCCGCGCCGAGAGCAGCGCCCGCGGCTTTCTCCTGACGCAGGGACCGGATTTCCAGTCGGACCACGAGAAGGCCGTCGCAGCGATCATTCCGGCACTCGATAAGCTCACGCGCCAGATCGGCGACAATCCGGCGCAACGCGACAGCATCGAGAAGCTGAGTGCGGCGATTGCGACCCGGCTCGACCAGTTTTCGCGCGAGATGAAGTTCGTGAAGGAGGGCCAACCGGAGAGGGCCACGGCGCTGATCCGCGAGGCCGCGGCCGGCAACACCACGACGACGATCACCAACTTGGCCAACGCGATGATCCGCGAAGAGGAGCGGCTGTTCCGGGTCCGAACCGCCAACTCCGACCGGAGTCAGACCCTGGCTGCATCGATGACCGGCATCGGCTCCGGCCTCGTCGTGCTGCTGGCCCTGATCTCGACCTGGCTGGTGCGGCGCTCGGCCCGCGCCCGTGACGAGGCCGAAGCGCGCCTGCGCGATGCCAACGTCAACCTGGAGTCCGTCGTCGACGAGCGCACCGCGGACCTGCGCGAGGCCAACGCAGAGATCCAGCGCTTTGCCTATATCGTCAGCCACGATCTGCGCTCGCCGCTCGTCAACATCATGGGCTTCACCAGCGAGCTCGAAGAGCTCAGCGGCGATGTCTTCCGCCGCCTCGGCAGCCTCACCCAAGTCCCCGCCGGCGGGCCGCCGCTGGCGCCTGGCGCGCCCGGCGAGATCGTGCTCGAAGGCGCCGACAAGCAGCTCTCGGAGGATTTTTCCGAAGCGCTCGGCTTCATCAAGACGTCGATCGCCAAGATGGACCGGCTGATTTCGGCCATCCTCAACCTCACCCGCGAGGGCCGACGCGAATTCCAGCCGGTGAAGATCGACACCAGCGAGCTGATCGAGGCCATCGTGTCGACGTTGGCGCACCAGGCCGCCGAGGCACAGGCCCAGATTCACCTCGAGCCCCTGCCTGACATCGTCAGCGACCGGCTCGCACTCGAGCAGATCTTCTCCAATCTGATCGACAATGCGATCAAGTACCTGAAGCGCGGGGTGCCCGGCGAAATCAGAATTCGCGGGCGGACCAAACTCGGCTACGCTATCTTCGAGATCAGCGACAATGGCCGCGGCATCGATCCGAAGGATCATCAGCGGATATTCGACCTGTTCCGCCGCGCGGGAACCCAGGACAAGCCCGGCCAGGGCATTGGTCTTGCGCATGTGCGTGCACTTGTGCGTCGCCTCGGCGGCACCATGTCGGTATCATCGGAACTGGACGCGGGCAGCACCTTCACGATCACGCTGCCGATCGCCTGGAATGTGAGCAACCGGAACGCAGATCGATGACCCAGCCTGTCACCATCATCATGATCGAGGACGACGAGGGCCACGCCCGCCTGATCGAGCGCAACATCCGCCGCTCGGGGGTCAATAACGAGATCGTCTCGTTTCCCAACGGCACGGACGCGATGCAGCATCTGTTCGGCGCCGACGGCAGCGGGCTCGTGCAGAAGGGCAACGCGCTGCTGATCCTGCTCGACCTCAACCTGCCCGACATGACCGGGATCGACATCCTGAGGCAGATCAAGGAAAACAAATATCTGAAGGCTTCGCCCGTGGTGGTGCTTACCACCACCGACGATTCCCAGGAAATCAAGCGTTGCTACGAGCTCGGCTGCAACGTCTACATCACCAAGCCCGTCAACTACGAGAATTTCGCCAATGCCATCCGGCAGCTTGGCCTGTTCTTCTCGGTCATCCAGGTCCCTCCCGCCGCCCCATGAGCCAGCGCACGCCAACACTGCTCTACATCGACGACGATAGTGCGCTGGCGCGCCTGGTCGATCGCGGCCTGACGCGGCGCGGCTACAGGGTCGTCCACGCCGCGAGCGGCGAGGAAGGCCTGGAGCGCATCCGCCGCGCCGCGGTCGAGGGCGGCATCGACGTGGTGGCGCTCGACCAGTACATGCCCGGCCTCGACGGGCTGGAGACGCTGGAGCAGATCATGGCGATCCCGGGTGCGCCGCCCGTGGTGTTCGTCACGGCCTCGCAGGATTCCAGCATCGCCGTCACCGCGCTGAAGGCCGGCGCGGCCGATTATCTCGTCAAGGACGTCACGGGCGATTTCATCCCCCTGCTCCACGTCGCAACCGAGGGCGCGCTGCGCCAGGCCGAATTGCAGAAGGCACGCGAGGAAGCCGAGGCCGAGATCCATGCCTCGCGCGACCGCTACGCCGCCCTTGCCGCCGAACGCGAGCTGCTGCTGCGCGAGGTCAACCACCGCGTCGGCAACTCGCTCCAGATCATCGCCTCGCTGCTGCACCTCCAGGCAAGCTCCGCCGCGCAGGACGAGGTCAAGGCGGCACTGACCAACGCGATGGGCCGCGTCGCCGCGGTCGCGCAGGTGCACCGCCGCCTCTACACCTCGCAGGATCTGAAGAGCGTGGTCCTGAACCAGTATCTGGACTCGCTGCTCGAGGATCTCCGCCGCTCGGCCGAAGGCAACCGGATGTCGCGCCTGACGCTGAAGGCCGAGCCGATCGAGATCGATCCCGACCGCGCGGTCGCCGTCGGCATCATCGTCAACGAGCTGGTGATGAACGCGGTGAAATACGCCTATCCCGACGGCGCCGGCCCGATCCATGTCGAGCTGCACGCGCAGGGCGACGATGTCCTGCTGTCGATCACCGACGACGGCGTCGGTGACAACGTCAAGGCCGATCCGCGCTCCACCGGCATGGGCCAGCGCATCGTCGCGGCCATGGCCTCCAAGCTCGACGCCACGGTCGAGCGCGATCCCGCCCATTCCGGAACCCGGATCGTGCTGAAATTCGCGCGCATGCCGGCAGCCCCCGGCAGAACCAGCACCGCCGCCGCGAGCTGATCTCGCTGCCCTGCTGCGCACCCCCATCGCAACCGCGTCGCGATCCTGCTATGGTTGCGAACCATGACTTCGCGCGACTCCGCCCCGTCTGAAATCACACCGGCCGTGCTGCTGCGCGCCTATGCCTGCGGCATCTTTCCAATGGCCGAGAGCGCCGAAGATCCGACCCTGTTCTGGGTCGAGCCGGAGCTACGCGGCGTCATCCCCCTCGATGGATTTCGTGTCGCCTCGCGGCTCGCGCGCACCGTCCGCTCGGATGTGTTTCGCGTAACCGTCAACACCGCATTCAAGGCGACGATCGCCGGCTGCGCCGCGCCGCAGGCCGGACGCGAGGACACCTGGATCAACAAGCGCATCCGTGACCTCTATGGCGGCCTGTACGAGCTCGGCCATTGCCACAGCGTCGAGGCCTGGCAGGGCGAGGACCTCGTCGGCGGGCTGTACGGCGTCAGCCTCGGACGGGCCTTCTTCGGCGAGAGCATGTTCCACACCGCGCGCGATGCCTCGAAGGTCGCTCTGGTGCATCTCGTCGCGCGGCTCATCCATGGCGGCTTCGAGCTGCTCGACACCCAATATGTCACCGAACATCTGAAGAGCTTTGGCGCGGCCGAGATCTCGCGGCGGCGCTACACCGCGCTGCTCGACAAGGCGCTTGCGGGCGAGCCCGGCGATTTCCTGAAGCTCTCTGCGGGTGAGGCGATCCCGGGCGCACGCGCGCTCGAGATCATCGCCGCGCGGCAATAATCGATAGCAGGCTTAGCGGCCGAACCCCGGGGGATTTGGCCTAGCGGCCAAACCCCGGGATACCGAACAGACCCGGCCGCTGCTCCGGCGGCGGAGGCGGCGGCGGTGCCGGTTGCTGCTGCTGGATCGGCGGCAGAGGCTGCGGCGGACGCTGCTGCACCTGCTTCGGCGCGGCCTTCTTCTGCGCGGGCGGCGGCGGAGGTGCGGGCTTGGTCGCGGGATCCGGCGCTGCGGTCGCAATGGTCTGCTGCGGCTCTTTGCAGTCGGTGAGCCAGATGTCGTAGATCGGGTGCTCGACGCCGTGCAGGCCCGGGCTTGCCGCGTACATCCAGCCCGAGAAGATCCGCTTCACCTCGCCCTGCAAGGTGATCTCGTCGACTTCGACGAAGGCGTCGGTGTTGGTGGCCTCGGTCGCCGGCCGCGTGTAGCAGGCGTCGGTCTTGACCCTGAGCGCGCCGAACTGGACGGTCTCGCCGATCTCCTCGTCGAAATTGATGATGCGCCCGGTGATCTTGTCGAGCCCCGAGAAAGTCGCCTTCTTGTTCACGATCTTCTGGGCCGGCGGCTCGGTGACAACCTCGTCGCCCGGCTGCAGGCTTGCCGGGGTCTGCGGCACGGCGCCACCCGGCCCGCCCTTTTGCTGCGGCTGGCGACCCGGCGCACCCGGCTGGCCGGCGCCCGGCGGCGCGACCGCCACAGGCGGCGGCTGGTTCGGCGGAGCGACGGTGGAGCCCGGCGGCGGCGCCAGCGGCTGGGTCTCGACCGGCCCTGGCATCACGTTGCCCTGCCGGCCCGGCGGCGGCGGCATCGGGCGCGACGGCAGCACGCGGCCCTGCGGCGGCAGCTCCGGCACCTCTTCGTCGTCGTCGGGGATCTGCTGCGGCTGGGGCTGGCCGCGTGGAATGTTGCCGGGCGGGCGCAGCGGCGGCGGATCGGAAAAGATCGTGCCGATCTGCGCCTGAGCCGGCGTCGCAGCCGTCAGCGCGGTGGCGGCCAAAAGCGCCGCAAGACCTGTCAGGGTAATGGTTCGAAACATCTCGCGCGGCTTCAACAGCGAATCGGGCTTGTTGGACATTCTACAGGGGATACCGCCGCTCGCAGGCCCTCCGGTTAACACGGGGAATACGGCGGGGGAAGGGCGGCATCCCTGCCCTGCCCGCCGTCCGCTGGCCAGGGCGGCCGACCGGTGGGATAGTCGGAAAGCCCTCCCAGGGGCGCGAGGCGGGCATCGCCCGAAAATGACATTCAACGATAACCGGAACCCCCGAGGTGCCCCCCTCCATGCCCGTTGTGCTCGATCCCGATGCCGCCGCCGTCTACAAGGCTTTCCAGGAGGCCGGCCGCCCCGCCTACGAGACGCTGACAGCGCCGGAAGCGCGCGCCTATTATGCTCAGGCGCGCTTTGCCACCAACCCCGAGCCGCCTGAGCTCGCGCGCGCCACGCCGCTATCGATCCCGGCGCCGCACGGGGTGATCCCCGCCCGCCTCTACGTGCCGAAGGAGCCGCGCCGGCACGACGGCCTATCGCCGGCGCTGATGTTCTTCCACGGCGGCGGCTGGGTGATCGGCGATCTCGATTCCCACGACGTCGTCTGCCGCCAGTTGGCCCACGCCGGCGCGCTGATCGTGATCTCGGTCGACTACCGCCTCGCGCCCGAGCACAAGTTTCCCGCGGCTACCGAGGACGCCATCGCCGCGACCCGATGGGTCGCCGCGAACGCGCGCGAGCTCGGCATCGACGCCTCGCGCCTGTCGATCGGCGGCGACAGCGCCGGCGGCAACCTCACCGCGGTCGTTGCGCTCGCCGCGCGTGAAGCTGGCGGCCCCGCACTCGCGGGCCAGGTGCTGATCTACCCCGCCACCGATTTCGCCATGACGCACGGCTCCCACAGCGAGCCCGAGACCAGCGTGCTGCTGACGCATTCGGTGATCCGCTGGTTTCGCGACCACTACCTCAATGGCGCCGCCGACATCCATGACTGGCGCGCTTCACCGGCACGTGCGCAAGACCTTGCCGGCCTGCCGCCGGCCTATGTGCTGACCGCCGGCGCCGACCCGCTGCGCGACGAAGGCGACGAATATGCCGAGCGGCTGAAGCAGGCCGGCATATCCGTCACGTACAAGCACTATCCCGGCCAATTCCATGGCTTCTTCACCATGGGCAAGCTGTTGCAGCAGGCCAATGTCGCCGTCGGCGAGATCAGCGCGTGGCTGAAGGGATTGGGATAGCAACGCCGCGAGCATTGGCTTCGTCCTTGACCAGAGCCGCCAGGAGGCGCATATTCTAGCCAGAATTTCTAGCTAGAAAGTCTGAGTATGACCAAGCGAGTCTGGTCGGTGCAGGATGCAAAAAACCGCTTCAGCGAGGTGGTCCATGCGGCGCAGCGCGCACCGCAAACGGTGACACGGCATGGCAAACCCGCTGTGGTGATCTTGAATGCCGCAGAGTTTGAACGCTTGCAGGAGCTGCAACGCGCTCGGGCGCCCTCTCTGACCGATCTGCTTCTTGAAATGCCGCAAGACGACGGGGAATTTCCGCGCGCGCGTGTCGCGGATCGTGACATCGGCCTCTGATGTTTCTGCTCGACACCGTCACGCTGTCCGAGCTGCGTCGGACCAGACGCAACCCGTCGGTGGTCGCCTGGATGGAGCGGCAGCGAACGGCAGATCTTTTCCTCAGCGTCGTCAGCATCGGCGAAATCGAACGCGGAATCGAACGTCAACGCGCTGCAGATCCGAGCTTTGCCGATGCGCTCGCCACCTGGCTGGATCGCGTTCTCGCTCTCTACGGCACACAGGTCTTGCCGTTTGACCTCCAGACCGCGCGTCGCTGGGGAGCTCTCAGCGCCGCGCTCGGCAATGACAGCGCAGATCTCATGATTGCCGCCACCGCGCTCGAGCATGGACTTACTGTCGTGACGCGCAATGTCTCGGACTTTGAGCCTACGGGAGTTCGCGTCGTAAATCCATTTGAAGGCAAGTAGCCAGCCTCGCTCTCGAGTTGCTCTCCCGGACGCCAAAATGCACCCTGCCTTCCTACATGCCCTCCCCATGCGCGGCCTGACATGGCTCGGCAGCCAGGGCACGCGCGGAGTCGCCGCTGTCGTCTTCATCGCGGCTGCGGTGCCACCGCTCGGCGCGCTGCTGCGTCCCTATCTGACCGAGGCGATCCTCTGCCTGCTCTGCATCTCCTTCATGCGGGTCGATCTGGCCGCCCTCTACGGCCATTTGCGCCGGCCGGCGCTGGTTGCAACCGCCACGGCCTGGACCACGATCGGCGTGCCGCTGATCGTCGGACTGATCGCCCACGCAACCGGGCTCACGGCTCGCGCCCCCGGGCTTTCGCTCGCACTGATGCTCCAGAGCATGGCCTCGCCGATGATGGCCTCCCCGGCCCTGGCCGCACTGATGGGTCTCGATGCCACGCTCGTGCTGATCACGCTGGTGACCTCGACCGCGCTGGTGCCCTTCACGGCCTCGCTATTCGCCGGCCTCTTCCTCGGCGACATGCTCAGCGTCACGCCGTTGACGCTGGGCCTGAAACTGCTCGGCATCCTCGCAGCATCGCTGCTGGCGGCGACCGCCATCCGATGGCTCTTCGGCGCGGAGGCGATCCAGCGTCACAAGGCGCCGATCGACGGCCTCAACATCATCATCCTCTTCATCTTCGCTGCTGCGATCATGGGCGATGTCGTCAGCGACCTTCTCGCACAGCCGCTGTTCACCCTCGGCCTCGCAGCTCTCTCGTTCGCGATCTATTTCACCCTGCTCGCGATCACCACGCTGCTATTCCGCCGCATCGGCTATGAGCGCGCGCTGGCGCTTGGGCTGATGGTTTCACAGCGCAATCTCGGCCTGATGCTGGCGGCTACGGCCGGCGCATTACCGCCCACCACCTGGCTCTATTTCGCGATGACGCAGTTTCCGATTCACCTTGCGCCTTACATGCTGATGCCGATCGCGCGGCGCCTGACGGTACGCGCGAACACCTCCAGCTCTGCTGCGACAAGCACCCCCTAGCCCGCCCTCGCCGCGCGCCGCAGCGCCTGCGGCGGCTGGCCGAAGGCGCGGATGAAGGCGCGCCGCATGCGCTCGGGATCGCCGAAGCCGGTCGCCTCAGCGACCAGCTCGATCGCCTCGCGCGAGGACTGCACGCGCTCGCGCGCGACTTCGAGCCGCAGCCGCTCGATCGCTTTCGACGGCGTCGCGCCGGTCTCGGCGGCGAACGCGCGGGCGAAATGCCGTGCGCTCATGCCGGCGCGATCGGCGAGGTCCTCCACCGTCAGCGGCGCCTCGAGATTTTCGCGCGCCCAGGACAACAGTGCGCCAAAGCGGCCGTTCGGCGTCTTCAGCTCCAGCAGCGAGGAGAACTGCGACTGGCCGCCGCTGCGGCGATGGTAGAGCACGAGCTGCCGCGCGGCGGCCTGCGCGATCTCCTCGCCATGGTCCTCGGTGACCATCGCGAGCGCCAGATCGATGCCCGCCGTAATTCCTGCCGACGTCCAGACATTGCCGTCGCGGGTGAAGATCTGGTCCGGCTCGAACTTCACCTTCGGATAGCGCGCGACGAAATCGCGCGTCCGCCCCCAATGCGTGGTGGCGCGGCGGCCGTCGAGCAGCCCCGCCTCGGCCAGCACATAGGCGCCCGAGCAGACGCTCGCCACGCGCACGCCGCGCCGCGCCAGCCGCTGCACGAAGGCGCGCGTGACCTCGCAGCGCGCGGCATCCGCAACGCCCGCGCCGCCCGCGATCACCAGCGTCGTGATCGCATTCGCCGACTTGAAACCACGCGCCATCATCTCGACGCCCGACGAGCTGCGCACCAGTCCCGCGCTCGCGGCCAGCACGCGCAGCGCAAGCGTCTTGCCGGTGCAGCGCGCCGCGACCTCGAACACCGAGATCGGGCCGGCCGCATCGAGCAGCTGGAAATCCGGGAAGATCAGGATGCCGATCATAGGGTATGTCCGAAATAGAGGGAATTACGCCATTTCAGACACAACCGCACCATGCCAGTCTTCGCGCGTCAAGCTCATCTTTGGAGGACCTGCCGATGTCGTCACCGCTCCAGATCGGTCTTCTGGTATTTCCGCGCGTCACCCAGCTCGACTTCACCGGTCCCTTGCAGGTGTTCTCCATGGTGCCCGGCGCCAAGCTGCACCTGATCTGGAAGCGGATCGAGCCCGTGCCGAGCGATTCCGTGCTGACGCTGACACCGACCACGACGTTCGCCGACTGCCCGCAGCTCGACGTGATCTGCGTTCCCGGCGGCGGCGGCACCAACGACTTGCTCAACGATGAAGAGGTGCTGGATTTCCTGCGCAAGCAGGCCGAAGGCGCAAAATACGTGACCTCGGTCTGCACGGGATCGCTTGCGCTCGGCGCCGCCGGCCTGTTGAAGGGCTACCGCGCCGCCACCCATTGGAGCGCGATCGAGATGCTCGGCCAGTTCGGCGCCATGCCGACCAAGACACGCGTCTGCGTCGACCGCAATCGCATCACCGGCGGCGGCGTCACCGCGGGAATCGATTTCGCGCTGACGCTGGTCTCCCTCATGGTCGATCGCACCACGGCGGAAGCAATCCAGCTCCAGATGGAATACAACCCCGCCCCGCCCTTCAATTCGGGCTCGCCCGACACGGCGCCCGCTGAAGTCTTGGCCTTGCTGAGAGAGCGCGGCGCGCAAAACCAGGCGCGGCGCCTGGAAGCGGTCAAGCGTGCGGCGGAGCGGGTGAACTAGCGCGGGCCGATGCTCGCGTGTCCCGGACGCGCTGCAGCGAGCAACGCTGCTGCGCAGAGCCGGGACCCAGGAAGCCACGCGGATCGCTGTTGCATAGGCCCCGGCTCTGCAGCGCATCACTTCGTGCCGGGCAGCGCCCGGGGCAGTGACCGTCGTGCTGGTCCCAACAGAAAAAGGCCGCTCGGTTTCCCGAGCGGCCTTTCCTGTCTTACGGCGGCTGCACATTCCATCGGGCGATTTCGGAACTTCCAGACCGGGGGCCTATCTCCCGATCGAGTCCTTACTCGGCGGCCGCTGCATCTCGGGACAGTCGCGAACTGTTGCCCGAACCGAACGCGATGGTCTCCCATCTCCGTAAGATGGGATCATTGAGCCGCATGGCTTGCCTGGCCGCAATGTCCGCGCAGACGCCGTCCCCGCTGTTCCCGTTGTCCACAGCAAGGTGAGTCGGATGCGCGTGCATCCAACCGAACGATCGAGAGTCGAAGGAGGACGGAAAGCCTAGCCAGGCGTCCAGGGCTGATAGTCGCCGGTCGCCTTCGGACGCTTACCGCTGGCCAGGGTCGAGCCCGAGGGCCGATAGGCCTTTGCCGTGCCGGTGAGATTCGGCTGGTGCGGCTTTTCCCATTCGCGCGGCTGATAGTTGGCCTCGGTCGGTGGCACATCGACGACGTGATGAATCCAGCCGTGCCAGGACGGGGGGATCCGGCTGGCTTCCGCATAGCCGTTATAGACCACCCAGCGTCGCTCAAAGCCGAGCGTCGGATCGACCGCCCCGCCGCGGGTGCGATAGTAGAGATTGCCCTGCTCGTCCTGGCCGACCAGCTCTCCGTACCGCTTGGTCCAGAGCTGGGTGCCAAAAGTCTGGCCATTCCACCAGGTGAAGAACTTGAGGAAGAATTGTTTCATGCGGCAAGGGCCCTGCTTCGTCGGGTCCTGATGCCATCCGGGCGGCGAAATGTCCAGTTCGGCGGGACGGCGGCGCCCTCGGCAAATGCGCCGGGCTCGCCAGGAACGCTGCCGCAAATCGGACGCGATCCGTTCATGCCGGGTACAGCCATTGAGAGCGAGGCTCCGTTCACGCGCAAACCGGCGTGATCCCAGGAACCCCAGCCCTTTCATAGGGTTTGCTTCCGGGAAAGGAGTTTTATCATGAAAAGTCTGAAAGTTTTGAGTGCCGCCGCAGCGCTGGCGCTCGTTCTACCCATGACCTCACCGAGCTTTGCACAGGGGCCGGGCGGCGGTGGCCGTGGCGGCGGTGGTGGCGGCCACGTCGGCGGTGGTGGTGGTGGTGCTCACATGGGCGGTGGCGGTGGCGGCGGCGCTCACTTCGGTGGTGGCGGCGGCGCGCGCATGGGCGGCGGCGGCTTCGGTGGCGGAGCACGAATTGGCGGCGGCCCCGCGTTGCAGGGAGGTGGCGGCAACTTCGCGGCCGGCCCAGCGGTACGTCCGGGCGGCGGCACGTCCTTCACCGGTGGCGTCAGCCGTAACTTTGCAGCCGCCAACGGCGGCACCTGGCAAGGCCGCGGCGGCAACTGGAGCGGCGGAGGCTGGCATCATCATCATCGTCGCGGCGGCTTCTGGCCGGGCTTCGCGGCCGGTGCGGCGATCGGTGGCCTCGGCTCGTATGCCTATTACGGCGGCGGCTATTACGATGACCCCTACTACTATGGCGACAGCTACTATGATGAGCCGTCCGTGGCGGTGGTCCCGGATAGCGGCGGCGACCCTGCCTATTGCGCGCAGCGCTACAAATCATACGACCCGGCTTCCGGCACCTATCTCGGTTATGACGGCCAGCGGCATCCCTGCCCGTAAGACGGCCTGAACAATCGATGCAACAAACCCATGGGCGGCACCGGTGATGGCCGGCGCCGCCCTTGTCTGTTCTGCGAGCCGGTGCAGTTTCGCCAGTCACTCCCGGGACGCCCTGCCGAGGGATGAAGCGGCCATGGCCCGTCGCGGGCGCGCCGTTGTCTTGACCGGTGTCCGATTGTTGTCTTGCCGATCGCGTTCGGCCTCGCGATCCCCTCGACTTTGCTTCAACCTTTCATCGAAGCTGCTCGCACTTCGCGCGCCGCGTGCGCCTTCGCGCGAACCATGACGCGTAGATGACGCGGGCCCGAAATAAGAGAGGGAACACGCACCGCAACCCTATGCACCGCACCGTGCATATCTACCCCGATCCAATCCAAAATTGACCCGAGGCACGATTCGCGGATATCACCAATCACAGTGGGGACTTCGATTACTGGGAAGTGTCATGCCGCGTATTCTCGTGGTTGATGACGATCCGATGGTCGGCGCGACCATCGAGGTCCTCCTCCAACGTCAGGGCTTCGACGTCACGCTGGCCGACGGCGGCGAAACAGGACTGGCTGCGCTGGAAGCGCAGGCCTTTGAGGTGATGCTCGTTGATATCTTCATGCCGCATATGCGCGGCTTCGAGTCCATCCGCATCTTTCACGAGCGCGCGCCAGCTACTCCGCTGATCGCGATGTCCGGCTATGCCTTCGCCTCATCCGCCTCGCCCTCTCCCGATTTCCTCCGCATGGCGCTGGAGCTCGGCGCAACGCGCTGCCTGCGCAAGCCGTTCACGCCGGACGCGCTGCTGACCACGATCCGGGAATGTCTCGCCGGTCCGGGCGAGAGCGCACAGCCGAAGGACAAGAAAGAAGCCCCTTGATTCCAACGCAGCGCGTCATTCTCGGTGCTGGACTTGCCATCCTCCTGATCATCACCGCGGCCTCGATCGCCCTCGACGTCAAGTCGCGGTCCGACGCGACGTGGGTCAATCACACCGTCCAGGTGCAGAAGAAGATCTCCGATCTGCGCGTGCTGCTGCGCCGCGCCGAGAGTGCCGCCCGCGGCTATGAACTCTATCGCAGCCAGACGCTCGCCGACGAATTTCAGGGCGTGCGGGTCCAGATCGCACCGGCGCTGGCCGAGCTGAAGCGCGGCGTGCGCGACAATCCCGATCAGGTCGCGCTGCTGGAGGGCACCGAGCCGCTGGCGCTGCGCCGGGTCGAGATCGCCGCCGAAGCGATGCGCCTGCGCGCGGCGAACGACCAGGCCGGCATTACCGCGCTCAACAGCAAGGCCGAGGGCCGCGGTCTGATGGACACGGTGATGGGCAATCTCGACCATCTGAGCGCGGATGAAGAACGCCTGCTCACCGCGCGCTCCCAGGATTCACGCCGTACCGGCATCGTGCTGCTCGGCATCGACGTCGCCGGCGCCGTGCTGATCCTGCTGCTGGTGGCGCTGGTGATGCGCGAGAGCCAGCGCGCCACGGTGCAGCTGCAGAGCACGCTGACCGAGACCACGGCCGCCAAGGATGCGCTCGCGGCGGCGGTCGCCGAGCGCACCGAGCATCTGGTGACCGCGCATGACGAGCTGCGCCTGTCGATCAACGTGCTGCAAAGCACGTTTCACAGCATGGCGGAGGCGGTGCTGGTCATCGACGCCGAAGGCAACGTCCTGCTGTCCAATCCGGCCGCGGAGCGCATGCTGCTGCATCGCGCCGGCATGAACCTGCGCAATCTGCGCGCGATGTCGGATGTGTTTCACGGCGATGGCGTCACGCCGATGAAGGCCAGCGAGCTGCCCTCGGTGCGCGTGCTGCGCGGCGAGCAGTTCGAGGATCTGGAGATGATCGTCCGCCCGCACAGCGGCAATCCTCCCCGCCATCTCATGATCAGCGGCCGGCCGATGCTGGACGGCCAAGGCGACATCTCCGGCGCGGTGTTGGTCTATCACGACGCGACCATGTCGCGCGAGACCGAGCGGCAGCTGTACCAGTCGCAGAAGCTGGACGCGATCGGCAAGTTGACCGGAGGCGTCGCTCACGACTTCAACAACATGCTGACCGTGATCTCCGGCAACACCGAGACGCTGGTGGCGAGCCTGAAACAGCAGCCCGAGCTTCAGCGCGCGGCGCAGCTGATCGACGATGCCGCCGAGCGCTGCGCCGAGCTGATCCAGCATCTGCTCGCGTTCGCGCGCAGGCAGCCCCTGCAGCCGCGCAACGTCGAGATCAACGCCGCGATCGCCGACATCGCGAAACTCCTGCGTCCCACCCTCGGCGAGCAGATCCAGATCGAGACCGTGCTGGAACAGGGGCCGATGACCGCGCATATCGATCCGTCCCGGCTCACCAACGCCGTGCTCAACATGGCGATCAACGCGCGCGACGCCATGCCGAACGGCGGCAAGCTGCTGCTGGAGACCCACCGCGTCGTGCTGGATGAGGCCTATGCGCAGGCCCATGCGGACGTGGTGGCCGGCCCCTACGTCATGCTCGCCGTCAGCGACACCGGCACCGGCATGTCGCCCGATATCCAGCTGAAGGCGTTCGAGCCCTTCTTCACCACCAAGGAGGTCGGCAAGGGATCGGGCCTCGGCCTCTCCATGGTCTACGGTTTCGTCAAGCAGTCCGGCGGCCACATCAAGATCTACAGCGAGGAAAACCACGGCACCACGATCAAGCTCTATCTGCCGCCGGGCGAAGGCACGGCGGACGTGGCCGCGGCCGTCGCGCCGCAGGTCGAGGGCGGCGCCGAGACCATCTTCGTCGTCGAGGACGACAACCTCGTGCGCAACTTCGTCACCGCGCAGCTCGAGAGCCTCGGCTACAAGACGATTGCCGCGCCCGACGGCAAATCCGCGCTGGAATTGATCGAGGCCGGCCAGCCGTTCGATCTCCTCTTCACCGACGTCGTCATCCCCGGCGGCATGAGCGGGCGCGACCTCGCCGACGAGGTGGCCAAGCTGCGGCCGGGTGTGAAGGTGCTCTACACCTCCGGCTACACCGACAACGCCATCGTCCATCACGGCAAGCTCGATGACGGCGTGATGCTGCTGACAAAGCCCTATCGCCGCAACCAGCTCGCCGAGATGATCAGGAAGGCGCTGAATGGCGGGACGATGACGGCGAGCTAACGCGTGAACTACCGAAGGCGCGTTGCCAGTCACACCATATAACGGGGCGAGGGCACTGGCTCAGGATGTGAGTTCCGGTTGTCCTCTTGAGACGCCGTGGCTTGCCCGGATCCGCGCCCGAGGTGTTTAGACACCGCGCCATGAACGAGTAAGGCCGCTTTGATCTCGATCGGGCCGGTCTCAAGCAAAAATCAAGCGCATCTCAAGGACAAATCGTCTCACCAGCCCAATCTCTGAGCATGCTCTCGGCGACAAATGTTGGAGCCGGTGTCGCGACAGTCCGCTCGCGGAGCGCGATACCGAGCGCAGTCACCGGATGCACAGCTAGGATCTTGGTCTGCGGCCGGAATTGACGGCGCAGCTTCGACAGGTGCTCGCATGAAAAGACGAGAGTTCATCTTGTTGATTGGTGGAGGACTGGCCTGGCCTGCGATCGCGCGGGCGCAGGGCGGAGCCAAGCTGCATCGTATCTTCTGGGTCTCGACTCAGTCCGAACCGGATCCCTTCCTGGACGGCTTTCGCGAGGGAATGCGCGCGCTGGGATACGTCGAGGGCAAGACCGTAACCTTCGAGACGCATTATGCCCCCGGAGATCCGCAGGCACTGCGCAAGATCGTCTCCGAGTTGCAGCGAGGGGATATCGACCTTGTGGTCTCGGGCGGTCCGGCGACACGCGTCATGACTGCGGTCACCGACATCCCCGTACTGTTTGCACTGAGCGGTGACCCCGTCGCTTTGGGTGTGGTGAAGAGCCTTGCTCACCCCGGCACCAATTTCACCGGCAGCACATTCCTGTCGCTCGAGCTGGCAGGAAAGCGCGTTGAGCTGCTCAAGGACATTTATCCAAAGCTGCGAAAACTGGCGGTCTTCTCGAACACGGATCATCCGGGAGAGCCATTGGAATGGCGTGCGACTTTGGAGTCGTGCCGGAAGCTCGGCATCGAGGCAGCCTACGTTCCGTTCTGTGGCGCTCGCGAAATCGAGAATGGGTTGATGGCTGCCGGCAAGGTGGACGCGGATGCTCTCCTCGTGTTTCCCGATGCTGTGACGCTGGTGCATCGTGCGAAGATCGCGGAGTTTGCAATCGCGCACCGGCTGCCTTCGATGTTTGGCTGGTCAGAATATTGTGACGCTGGAGGTCTCTTGAGTTACGGCGCAAACCAGCGCACGACCTATTTTCGGCTCGCCACTTATGCCGATCGCATCCTGCGCGGTGAAAATCCGTCAGATCTTCCGGTGATGCGCCCCGAGAAGTTTGAACTGGCAGTCAATCTGAAGACAGCCAGGCTTCTGGGTACGGACCTGGATGTGTCGTCGATCCTGTTTCGCGCCAGCAAGGTGATCTCCTGAGAGTAGTTATGTCGGACGGTGCTGCGCAGTCCTCTTCGTGTACGATGCCCCCGCGTCGCTCGCTGTTCTGCAAGTACTTCGCGACGTTGTTTGTCGCTGCGGTCGTGCCTCTGATACTCGGCGCGGCCGTCGAGGCTTCTTTCGGTTACCGAGACCAGCGCCGCCAGATCAGCGCGGTGCTGCAGGCCGATGCTCGCGCGGCGTCCGACAGGATCGAGGCGTTCACCGATGGCATCCGAGATCAGCTGGGTTGGATGGTGCAGCTTCCCTGGTCTGCCGGAGACGATGCGCAACATAAGATCGATGCCTTGCGCCTCCTCCAGCAGGTGCCCGCAATCGTTTCGGTTTCGCTTCTGGATGAGACCGGTACCGAACGGATCTTTGTTTCCAGGCTGCATCTGAACAGAACCGGGCGCGGCATTGATATGTCTACGGATCCCGCTGTTCTGGGCGCACGCGCCAACAAGGTTTGGTACGGACCGGTTCAGTACCAGCGAGATTCAGAGCCCTACATGAGGATCGCGGTTGCTGGGAGCCTGCCGGCCGCGGGGGTTGCGATCGCCGAGGTCAATCTGAAGCTGATCTGGGATGTCATCGCAGCCATTAGAATTGGCGACACCGGCTACGCCATTGTTGTCGATGATTCCGGTCATCTGATCGCACATCCCGATATCAGTCTGGTCCTGCGCGGCCGCGCCAGCTCGGGCAGTTTCGGCCGGATCAAGCATCTCGCCGGCGCGGCGAGCGAAGCGGCGGTGATAACCGGGGACCAAGGCAACCCGGTGGTGGCGCTATCCGTTCAGGCCGCCGATGTGGGATGGACGGTGATCGCGATGCAGCCGGCCTCGGAAGCCTTTGCATCAATTCGCGCGGCGTTGTGGCGCTCGTCAATTCTCATTGCCTTTGGTGTTCTCATCGCGCTGGCGCTCGCCTATTGGCGCGCGCACAGAATGTCCGGCCCGATCAAGCAACTGGAAGAGGGCGTGGAGCGGATCAGAACCGGACAATTCGAGCATCGCATCAAAATCTTCAGCGGTGACGAGTTGCAGCAACTGGCGTTGCGCTTCAATGAAATGGCTTCTGAACTGGCGATCTCGCAGCAGAAATCTGTGCGGATCGAACGGCTGAAGCAGTTCCTGCCATCACAGGTCGCCGAATTGGTCGAGCATTCTCATGAACTGCTCGAAGGGCAGCGACGCGAAGTAGCTGTCATTTTTGGCGACTTACGCGGCTTCACGGCGTTCTCCACGCGCAATGAACCCGATGTCATCATGGCCGTCATGCGAGAGTACTACGAGGCCGTCGGCGCCGTGACGACTCGTCACGAGGCAACGCTCATCGGCTTTGATGGCGACGGAGTCATGCTCCTGGTCAATGCCCCGGTCGCATGCGAACAGCCGGCAACTCAAGCGGTCCGACTCGCGATTGACCTGCAAATGACGGTGCAGTCCCTTGCCGGCAAATGGTGCGACGCCGGCCACGCGATCGGCTTTGGTGTGGGCGTTGCCATGGGACCGGCAACGGTAGGAACGGTTGGTTACAACGGTCGGCTGGACTACACGGCGATGGGAGCCGTGGTGAATTTGGCGTCGCGGCTCTGCAATCTCGCGAAGGACGCGCAGATCCTGGCTGATCCCACTATCGCTGGAAGGGTAAGGGATAGCGTTCCGTTGGCATCGCTCGGACAGCGGACCATAAAAGGCTACGACCAGGCCCTCGAAGTCTTTGCTGTCGCACCTGCTGACCTGCCGTTGAAACCGCCGGGCTCGGGACAACGCCGGCGAGAGAAAGAGCCTCAGCACCACTGATACCCCGGCGACCGGGCGGCTAACGCGTCGCCAGCACCACCGCCGCCAGCGTGAAGATCAGCGCCGCGATCTGCCCTGCCCCCAGCGGCTCGCCAAGCGCGAGCGCGGAGGCGACGACGCCGATGACAGGCACCGCCATGGTGCCGATCGCGGCCACCGAGGCCGGCAGGCGGGCGAGTGCTGCGAACCAGCTGACATAAGCGATGCAGAACTGCACCACGGTCGAATAGACCAGCAGCCACCAGCCGACCGGCGTCACCTGGGAGAGATGCGTTGTCTCGACCAGGAGGCCGATGATCGAGATCGGCAGGCATCCGATGCCGATCTGCCAGGCCGCGGCCGTGATCGGCGGCAGATGGATCGGGTACTTCTTCGAGAACACCGTGCCGACGGCAAAGCCCAGCGCGCCGGCGAGCGCCATGATGATGCCCGGCAGCTTCTCGACGCTCGCGGCAATGCCGTTGCCGCCCATGATCGAGGCAAGCCCGACAAAGGCCATCACCAGCCCCAGCGTGCGCAGCACGGTCGGCCGCTCCCCCAGCACCGGCCAGGCGATGATCGAGGCCCAGACCGGCATCGTGTAGGCGATCAGCGCCGCCTCGCTCGCGGGCAGCCAGAGCAGCGCCAGGCCCATCAGCACCATCCAGCCGGTGACGTTGAGCACGGCGGCGGTCAGGAGGCGCGGCCAGATCGCAGGGTCCACCTTGAGGCTCTGCCGGCGGATGATCGCCAGCGCCGCCAGCAGCACCGCCCCGAGCACGCCGGTCACCCCGCGCAGCGTCAACGGCGGCAGCTCGGAGAGCAGGAATTTGGTCACCGGCCAATTGAAGCCCCAGCCGATCGAGGTGATGGCAAGGAACATCAGGCCGGCCGGGGCGATGCGGGGCCGCGCATCCCGGCGAGTCGAATCAAGCATGTGGGTGGTCCGGCAAAATCGACCCTCAGCTTGGCCCGGATTCGCCCCTCTCGCCACCGCCTCGGCGGGCATGCCTGCCCTCACCTTCCGTAGGGCTACGTGAGTCCCGCTGACGCAATCCCATTGCTCAAAAATATACCTGCCCTGTGAACAGCGGGATGAAGCATCCGCAGCACCACGGGATGCAAATTTTTTCGGTTGGGAATCTCTGAGGACTCACTGATACTTGCCTCCACAACAGGCGCGGGCTTGCCCCCTGTTATCCCCCGCAATCCACCATATTTAGTATTTGATTCAGGAACTCGTACTAGTTCTTGACGGGCGCAACGGAGAGTCCTAGCTTTCGGTCCGTTCGGCGCGAGTGAGTTTGCGTCCCGCCGGCACTCCCCCAAAGGGTCTCGCAAATCTCAACTCCGCCAAGCCAGCCAAAGGCAGCGGATGAGGGCTTGTCTGCCCGCGAAAGCGGACTTTTCGGGCGCCAGAACGGGCCGGCAACAGGCTCGGATGGCATCGATAGAAGTTGTGATGGTGTGGGGCGTTGAACGCATGTCGCGCGCATCCCGTTGGGGAGGATGGGCGTGGACATGCCGGCGGATGATCGATGCAGGCATCGAAGAGTCGCGTCGGGAGAACAAGGGCCGGGTCCACCGGCTGAACTGCGATGCCCCAGGGCCGAACGGCCGCAAGGCATCGCGAAACGAAATGTCGACCCGGCACGCTCTCAACGAGGGGCGGATCCGGTCAAAGAATAGGACGGGGCAAGACGATGCGGATTGAGCGGCGCCACACCACCCAGGGACAGTCACCTTACGCGGGAATCGATTTCCGCCAGACCACGTCGGAGATCAGGAATCCCGACGGCTCGGTCGTGTTTAAACTTGATGGCGTCGAGGTCCCGACCGAGTGGTCGCAGGTCGCCTCCGACGTGCTCGCCCAGAAGTATTTCCGCAAAGCCGGCGTTGCCGCGCGCCTGAAGAAGGTCGAGGAGGAATCCGTCCCCTCCTTCCTGTGGCGCTCCGTGCCCGATACTGACGCGCTCGCTGCGCTGCCTGAGAAAGAGCGCTATGTCAGCGAGCTCAGCGCAAAGCAGGTGTTCGACCGCCTCGCCGGCTGCTGGACCTATTGGGGCTGGAAGGGCAAGTATTTCTCGACCGACGAGGACGCGCAGGCCTTCTACGACGAGCTCCGCTACATGCTCGCCATGCAGATGGTGGCGCCGAACTCGCCGCAATGGTTCAACACCGGTCTGCATTGGGCCTATGGCATCGACGGCCCCGGCCAGGGCCACTATTACGTCGACCCCTTCACCGGCAAGCTGACCCGCTCGAAATCGTCCTACGAGCATCCGCAGCCGCACGCCTGCTTCATCCAGGGCGTGGGTGACGACCTCGTCAACGAAGGCGGCATCATGGACCTCTGGGTCCGCGAAGCCCGCCTGTTCAAATACGGCTCCGGCACCGGCTCCAACTTCTCGCGCCTGCGCGGTGAAGGCGAAAAGCTCTCCGGCGGCGGCCGGTCATCCGGCCTGATGAGCTTCCTCAAGATCGGCGACCGCGCCGCGGGCGCGATCAAGTCGGGCGGCACCACGCGCCGCGCCGCCAAGATGGTCGTGGTCGACGTCGATCACCCCGACATCGAGACCTATATCGACTGGAAGGTGAAGGAGGAGCAGAAGGTTGCAGCTCTGGTCACCGGCTCCAAGATCAACCAGAAGCACCTCAAGCTGGTGCTGAAGGCCTGCGTCAACTGCGAAGGCTCGGGCGACGACTGCTTCGATCCCGAGAAGAACCCTGCCCTCCGCCGCGAGATCAAGCTGGCGCGCCGCAGCCTCGTGCCTGACAATTACATCAAGCGCGTCATCCAGTTTGCCAAGCAGGGCTACAAGGACATCCAGTTCGACACCTACGACACCGACTGGGACAGCGAAGCCTATCTCACGGTCTCCGGCCAGAACTCCAACAACTCGGTCTCGCTCAAGGACGACTTCCTGCGCGCCGTGGAAACCGATGGCGACTGGAATCTGAACGCCCGCACCTCCAAAAAGGTGACGAAGACGCTGAAGGCGCGCGATCTCTGGGAAAAAATCGGTTACGCCGCCTGGGCGTCGGCCGACCCGGGCCTGCACTTCAACACCACCATGAACGACTGGCACACCTGCAAGGCGTCCGGCGACATCCGCGCGTCCAATCCGTGCTCGGAATACATGTTCCTGGACGACACCGCGTGCAACCTGGCGTCCGCGAACCTGCTGACCTTCTACAACACCGAGACCAAGCACTTCGACGTCAAGGGCTATGAGCACCTCTGCCAGCTCTGGACCATCGTGCTCGAAATCTCGGTGATGATGGCGCAGTTCCCGTCCAAGGCGATCGCCGAGCTCTCCTACGAGTTCCGCACCCTCGGCCTCGGCTACGCCAATATCGGCGGCCTCCTGATGACCATGGGTCTCTCGTATGACAGCAAGGAAGGCCGCGCGCTCTGCGCCGCGCTGACCGCTGTGATGACCGGCATCACCTACAAGACCTCCGCGGAGATGGCCGCTGAACTGGGCACCTTCCCCGGCTACAAGAAGAACGCCGCGCACATGCTGCGCGTCATCCGCAACCACCGCCGCGCCGCGCATGGCGAGGCCTCCGGCTACGAGGCGCTCAGCGTCAACCCCGTGCCGATGGACCTCGTGTCCTGCCCGCAGGCTGACCTCGTCAGCCACGCGCAGGCGGCCTGGGATGCGGCGCTCGCGCTCGGCGAGCAGCACGGCTATCGCAACGCCCAGACCACGGTGATCGCGCCGACCGGCACGATCGGCCTCGTGATGGATTGCGACACCACCGGCATCGAGCCCGACTTCGCGCTGGTGAAGTTCAAGAAGCTCGCCGGCGGCGGCTACTTCAAGATCATCAACCGCGCGGTCCCCGCGGCGCTGCGCGCGCTCGGCTATCGCGAAGCTGATATCGCGGAGATCGAGGCCTACGCCGTCGGCCACGGCTCGCTCTCCAACGCCCCCGGCATCAACGCCTCGACCCTGAAGGCCAAGGGCTTCACCGATGAAGCCATCGCCAAGGTCGAAAAGGCCCTGCCGACCGCCTTCGACATCAAGTTCGCCTTCAACAAGTGGACCTTTGGCGAGGATTTTATTCGCGACCAACTGGGAATCGGCGCGGAAGCCATTGCGGCTCCGGGCTTCGACCTGCTCCAGGCCGTGGGCTTCACCAAGCGCGAGATCGAGGCCGCCAATGTCCACATCTGCGGCGCGATGACTGTCGAAGGGGCCCCGCATCTCAAGGCGGAACATTACTCCGTGTTCGATTGCGCCAATCCCTGCGGCAAGATCGGCAAGCGCTATCTGTCGGTCGAGAGCCACATCCGCATGATGGCGGCGGCGCAGCCCTTCATCTCGGGTGCGATCTCCAAGACCATCAACATGCCGAACGACGCCACGGTGGAGGACTGCAAGTCCGCCTACATGCTGTCGTGGAAGCTCGCGCTGAAGGCCAACGCGCTCTATCGCGACGGCTCCAAGCTCAGCCAGCCGCTCAACTCGCAGCTCATCAGCGACGATGAGGACGAGGACGATGCGGTCGAGTCCCTCTACGAGAAGCCGATGGCGGCGCGTGCCGCCCAGGTCTCGGAGAAGATCGTCGAGAAACTGGTCGAGCGCATCATCGTGATGCGCGAGCGCGAGAAGATGCCGGATCGCCGCAAGGGCTACACCCAGAAGGCGGTCGTCGGCGGCCACAAGGTCTATCTCCGCACCGGCGAATACGATGACGGCCGTCTCGGCGAGATCTTCATCGACATGCACAAGGAAGGCGCGGCGCTGCGCTCCTTCATCAACAACTTCGCCATCGCGGTGTCGCTCGGCCTGCAATACGGCGTGCCGCTGGACGAATATGTCGACGCCTTCACCTTCACCCGCTTCGAGCCGGCGGGCCCCGTGCAGGGCAACGACAGCATCAAGTACGCGACCTCGATCCTCGACTACGTCTTCCGCGAGCTCGCGGTGAGCTACATGTCGCGCTTCGACCTCGCTCATGTCGATCCGACCGAGTCGAACTTCGACGCGCTCGGCAAGGGCGTCGAGGAAGGCAAGGAGCCGGACGAGAACGGCGGTCATCACGCGACCCGCCTGGTCTCACGCGGCCTCACCCGCTCCCGCACCGACAACCTCGTGGTGATGCGCGGCGGCTCGGCCGCCGTCTCGCAGGGCAATGACGGCGCCCCCACCGGCGGCAGCAAGGTCACCGCGCTCGCCGCGCACGGCACCAGCGCCCGCGTCGGCGACGCCCTCGAAGGCGCCGTCGCCCTGAAGCAGGAAGCCGCCCACGACCTCTCCCCCACGGAGAAGCTCGAGGCGCTGCAATGGAGCAAGGCCGGCAGCACCGCCCAGACCCTCGTCCCCACCAAGGCCGAGCGCCGCGCGGAAGCCAAGGCCAAGGGCTACGAAGGCGAGATGTGCTCGGAGTGCGGCAACTTCACGCTGGTGCGGAATGGCACGTGCATGAAGTGCGATACGTGCGGAAGCACGACGGGGTGTTCGTGAGGGGGTAGGTCAATCAATTAAGGCCACAATGCGGCACGCCTCCTTCGGGTAGCGTGCCGTATTACGTTGAAGGACAACATTATTCCAAGGCTAATAAAATGGCGGAGCAACGATTTCGAATATCGAATCTAAGCCAAATCATTCTTTACAAGATCTATGCTTTCCACATCGGTGGAGATGAGAATAGCGGCTCTATTCCAACAGGGATATGCAGCCCTGTGAACAGAACGCAGAGCAGCAGCACTCCCGCCATTAAACTGAATGCTAGACAATTCACGCAGATGCCGAATCCCCACCAGACTAGGAGCGGCTTCTTCTCGTTCGACTGACCATCGCTTGCCATGAAAACTGCTCAACCAAAGATTGGAAGGGATCCTGTTACAGCCAGTTATTCACGTTGCCAAGAGTCAGACATTGCAGCGACAATGAATCCTTCCGGTAGCGCCCGGTCCCTAGGGAGGATCGAACGATGCTTTTCAGCGTCGGGCAGGTGATTGGTTTCGCCAGAGCTCAACCAATCCTCACGTCTCCCAAGACCCATGCCAAGAAAACGCAAGTCCCTTCTCCCTTGCCTCCACAACTTCCGAATTACGAATTACGGTGACAGTGCAACTTTCGCATGCGGCTCTGATTAAGTGCACACCGTAATCCTCCAAAATTGCCTTTGCCGTCGAGCCCTTCCCTTCTAAACTCCCGACCTCGACTGGCCCGGTAGAAGCGGAGTCAAGTATGCCCAAACCGGAAAGCTTCCCGATCGAGAAGATCTTCGTTCCCACGAAAATGAAAAAGGCCCTCAAGCCCGAGATCGTCGGGGAGATCGCGGAAAGTATGCTGGAGATCGGACAACAGGAGCCCATTTCCGTTCGGCTCGACGGAGACCGCCTCGTTCTGGTCGAGGGACTGCATCGGTTAGAGGCCTGCAAGGCGCTCGGCGAGACGGCCATTCTCGGTGTCCTGGTCCCGGCCGAGCTTGCTCAACCCAAGCCGCTGCTATCCGAGCGCCCCGAAGTCGAGGCAGAGCGCATCAAGATGGCGCGATTGAAACAGTTGCGCCTCGAGAAGGAAGCCGCAGAGGCATCGACTGCTGCCTTGAAGGGCGCTGGCGCAACGCAAGCGCCGCGCACCCGTCCGACGAAGGGCATCCGCGACAATCCGAAGGCATCACCGGGCCGGACTGCGAAATCGACACCGAAGACATTGTCGGACTGGATCACGCAGCAAAAGGGCAGCGGCGGCCGCTATTGATTGCCGGCTCCAGAGTTTCGGTGCCAACCCGTAGGATGGGTAGAGCCCTTGCGAAACCCATCATTTGATGATCGAAGCTGATGGGTTTCGCTCCGCTCTACCCATCCTACGACTAAATCCCTTTTATGCTCATAGAACTCGCCTCAGAGACTGAAGCACCCAATGAAATTCGCTGCCGATGTTCTTACCGCAGCCTTTGCAATTTTGGCCGCTGTGCTTTGGATTATATCGGCGCGCGCCGAGGTGTGGGCTGATGGCCAAAAGGGACCGCAAGATACCAATATGGTAATTCGTAAAGACGGTCGCCTTTACGACGTTACGAGGACAGCTGAGAAACAGTCGAAATGGAGCGCTTACGCAGCTTATGCCGCGGCGGCTGCAGCGACGTTCCAGGCTGTCAGCGTGTTGCTCAATGCGAGATATTGAGCCTGTAGGCAGGTAGAGCATTTAAGAAACTTATCATTCCACGACAGCTATTGATGGGTTTCGCAAGGGCTCAACCCATCCTACTCGCTCCCACAATGCCAAGGAAAAGCAAGCTCCTCCTCCGCCTTCGCAGAGTCCGGCGGAGCGTCCAGTGGGCGCGAAAGAAATTCGCGCGCGCGCCGCGGACGGTCCGGATCACGGGCGGCGTCTTGATCCTGCTGGCAACGCTCGCGCTCCTCAACATCGCCTATCAAATCATCCGCAAGCCGACCGAACTCTTCGCCGTCGTCGGCCACGCACTCGACAAGGAGCCAGCGGAGACCTGGGCGAGCTACGGCCCCCTCTTCCGCACCTATTCCACCGCTGCGATCACGCCCGAATTGCTGGCCGCGCTGGCGCAGGTCGAGAGTTCGGGCAATCCGGTGGCGCGCACCTATTGGCGCTGGCGATGGAGCTTCAACCCGCTGGCGATCTACAAGCCCGCCTCCAGCGCTGTCGGGCTCTTCCAGATGACCGATCCGGCCTACACGGAAGCCGCGCGGTTCTGTGTTCGCGGCAACACGGTCACGCAGACCGGCTGCGGGTTCACGTCCTTCTATATTCGCGCGATCCCGAGCCACTCCATCGAGCTGGCCTCGGTGTATCTGGACCGCCAGGTGGCGCTGGTTCTCGACCTCGCCGGCGATGCGAAGCCGAGCGCGCAGCAGAAGCAGGATCTGGCCGCCTTCATCCATCTCTGCGGCGCAGGTCCCGCGGCGGCCTATGCGCGGCGCAAGTTTGTGATGATCGCTGGGACACGCTGCGGCGATCACCTCGTCGCGGGCTATGTTTCCAGGGTCAACGCGATGAAGCGGCAGTTTGTGCGGCTGGCGGCGGACCACGATAATTGAGGAGCACAGCCCCGCTGTCGAGTCCGCCATAATTTTTCCTTTGCACGCGCGTTGTGTTGGACAGTGGCGAGACTTATCCTTCCCTTTTGATCGGACTGCCTCCCATTGACGCCCGACCGGATGGAGAGCGCATCGGTGCCTGAAACGAACGACCCCAAACCTGATACCGGCAAGCCTGATACCGCCAAACCTGATACCGGCAAGCCGGACGAGGCGCGCGGCGACGGCGGGCTGGCGCGGGCCCTTGACCGGATCAGGAGCACACAGGCAGACCTTGCACGGCTGGACCAGCTGGTTTCCGGAATGGAACACGATGGCGAAGGCAAGCCAGCCTCGCGCGCAAGCGCCGGTGCGGCGGCAGCCGCCACTCCCGGAAACAAGGCGCCGACGCCGGATGCCAAGCCTTCGAGTGCAAAGCCTCTGAATACCAAGCTTCGCGATCAAGGCTTGAAAGGAGATCGGACCATGATGCGCGCTTTGGTTGGCCTCGTGCTGGCGATCGGCCTTCTCGGCGCCGCCTTCGCTTCGCAATATCGCGATGAGGCCAGCTCAATCAGCAAGTCGATCATGGCACGATGGGCTCCGCCGGCCGCGAGCAGCGCCCCGCAAGCGTCCGCGGTGGAAGGCCCAGTGCAGCCGCCGGCCGTGCTACTGGCTGCTGCGGGTGATCCGAGCCCGGCGCCCGCGCCGCCGGTCCTCAAGGAAACGGAAAGCGCCCCAAAGCCTGACACTCCAAGGCCTGACGCTCCAAGGCCTGCTGCCACGGCGCCCGACCCGTCATCGTCCGATCTCGCGCAATCGCTCAAGGCCATCACGAGCGAGCTTGCGAGCATCAGCGGCAAGCTCGAGCAACTGAAAAGCCGCAACGAGCAGACCCTGCGCGAGCAGGCCGACACCATTCAACAGCTCAAGACAGCGCAAGAGAAGGGTGCGGCGGACAATGCGCGCCTCGCTGCGCAGGTCCAGGCGCTGCAAACGCAACTGACCGCGTCACCCGCGTCTGCAGCCGCGAAGCCCGTCGTGCGCAGTGTGAACAACGATGCGGCTACGCGTGCCCGGCCGCACATCCCGGCGGCCGAACCCCGGCGGCCCAGACCGCCGCCGCGAGGCCCCTGGATGCCGCCGTATATGGACCCTTATTACGGCGATCCGGATTGGTGAGCGAGCTGCCGTAGGGTGGGCAAAGCGACTTGTCCGCCGTAGCTCGAAGAGCGAAGGCGGAAGCGTGCCCACGTCTTGGCTGATCGAGGAGAAGAGTGGGCACGGCGCAAGTGCGCCTTTGCCCACCCTACGAAGCTACTACGCTCTACGCTCGCCTCACCGTATCTCGTTCATCGTCACCTGGGCCGCGATCCCCGTCAGCTCGGAATCTTGCGCCGCAAGCTCCTCATCGGAAGAGGGGCCAACCGAGACTTCAGTCATTCGGCGTTTGACCTGTTCGCAGGTCTTGCGCACGTCTTCGGTGAACAGCGCGCATTCTTCGATGCGCTTGAAGATCTTCCGTCCCTCTTCACGATACCCCGCTGCCGTTTCTCGCATGAAGGCGATCGCATCATGAACCTGGGCCGTCAGCGCCTCGCATTTTTGCGCGGCGTCGATCAACTCGGTGCCCATGGCCTCGATCTCTTTTGCAGCGGACTCATAGTCGCGAACGACCGCCTCTGCACTGAGCGCACCGACGCGCGAGACGCCCGCGGTGTGCTCGACGTAATCAGGCAGATTAATTGAAGTAATGGAGCTTCCCGAGCGGATCGACGTGATGTCGGCTTCGAGTTGGACCAAGTTCACTCCGTCCCGCCTGTGCAATTGTTCGACACTTGCCATGACCAATCCTCCCAATACGCGCGCCCAGCACCCCAAACAGCATTGGGTTTATTACGGGGATAAGTGTCGTTCTACCTCGATGTACTCTTGACAGTCTCCACTTTGCCATTTTTTCCCAATCGTCACCTCTGCACGCAGAGATGACGAACCATCAAACTTCAACTTGCCGGCGTACCAGATGGAGGAGATGTCGTTTTCTCAAGCACCCGACCTGTCAAAGACATCGAGCGTGGCGGAATCGAGGGCTGCCGCACGCGCAGAACCTGTCATCGGCGGCGTCTCAAGCCAGCAGCGAGTATTCAGCGCGCCGCCCGATCACATGCTCAGAATGTGATCGTGCCTCACCACCAATACGGCCAGCGCCATCCTTCATAGCGAACATAGGAAGGCACCAGCGGCGGGCCGTAGGGATCGACGCGGTCGTCCTCGGGGCGATACCGATAGCGCGGAACGACATTGTAATCCCACGGCGTTGGCCTGAGCACCGGCGCTGTGACGATGAGCCGCTCTTGCGGTGCGCGAACGACGACGGCTTTCCGCGTTCGGGCCTCAGCACCTGATGTTGCAAGGCTGCTCAGCACCAGGGCGGTCCCGAGCGCGCAGGCGGCGGTCATTTTTGTCATGCGGTGGTCTCCTTCGCGGCAAGAGTGCAAAAGGACTCGGGGCAAGGCAAGCAAATTTCGCGCGACTTTTTCTGCGGCCATCCTTCGAGACGCCCGCTTTGAGCGGGCTCCTCAGGATGAGGGTGGAGTACGCGGCGACAGCTTCAGCAGGCCACGATCCCCCTTAGCCTCACCCTGAGGAAACCGCCACCGGGTCCGCGCAAAGCGCGGCCCGATGACAGGCTCCGTGATCGTCTCGAAAGACGAGGCGCGCGCTCGGGCGTTTCAGCGGGCTACGAAGCCCTACACCGCGTCGACCTCCTCAGGCACCGGTCCGGCCACGAGCCCGTCGAGACTGACCATCAGCAAATCGGCGATGTGCATCAGCTGGTACAGCGGAATGTCCGCTTCGCCCTGCTCGGCCAGTTGCACGAAAGCCGGCGTGACGCTGAGGCGCTCGGCGAGCTGGCCTTGCGTGTAGCCGCGCATCTCGCGCGCGGCCTTGACGCGCGCGCCGATGCCGAGCCGGTGCCGGGCCTGCTCGTCCACGGTCATCATCGCGGCCTGCTCGTCCGCGCTCGCATAACCGTCCGCGAACGCACCCCCGATCAGCCTCTCCTTGCGCCAGGCGAGCCGGCAGCCCTTGCGCAGACCGCTCGAGAAAACCAGCGAAAACTGCTCCGGCACCCATGCCGAACTGTTGAGAGCCACGCGCGCGCCGGTGAAGGAGACATCGCGGATCGTGCAGGGCACGCTGACGATGCTGCCGGTGCCGTTGTCGAACTCGACCATGCCGGTGCGCAACGTGTGATGCCTGACTGCGGCACGATGATCGCTCATGACAGCTCCCGAAAACTTGCGGCGGCGTTTCCAGCGCGGCCGAAATCGGGGCGAAGATAGCGCAGAACTTTCCTGCAACTCCTAACCGGCAGCCGCCTCAGCCGGGACTGGATGGCATGGTAAAGGAATTGCTCTCGCGATCTCTTGGATCGTAGCAAGGCCCTACTCTCGCGCGCGGCGCAGGGCCTGTTCAAGCTTCGCCCGCTGCTTGTCCCAGCGCGCCTCCTCCGCCGCGGCGCGCTCATCCAGCGCGGCCCGGTCGGCGTCGATCTCCTGCGCCTTCGCATCATGCTCCCGTCTCGCTTTGTCCAGCGCCGCCTCGGCGAGGGCGACCGCCTTGTCGCGACGCGCGCGCTCTTTGGCGCGGACGGCCTCCTCCTTGCGGCGCTCGGCCTCGCGCCGCCGCGCCTCCTTCTCGAATGCCGCGGCGGCCTTGCGGGCGGCCTGATCGTCGATCTTGCCGGATGATTTGTTGGCGGCCTTGGAGGGAGGCTTCGTCGATCGCGTCTTGCCCTTGGCCTTGCGCCTGGGCCTGGCGTCGTCATCGACGAGATCGGTGGGCAGCTCGGCGCTTTCGGTGAACCGCCCGTCCGATCCCACGGGGCGCCTGAGCACGACGCCTGGCTTTGCCATGGTCGCCGCGACGATATCGGGATCGTCGGTCTCCTTCGCCGCGCCCTGATGGAACAGGTTGGAGCTGGCGCCCCAGGCCTCCAGCGCCGCCTTCATCGAAGGTGCGGCGATGGCTTGGTCATAGAAGCCGAGCGAGGTCTGGTAGGTCTTCAGTTTTCGTTTCGGTTTTGCCGGCATGTGATCCCGATTGTGGCTTCGCTCATCCGCGCTGCGAATTACGAACTTTCCACCAGCGCATCATACCCCTTCTCGCTGAACGCCAGCAGACAGAACCCGTGGCCGAACGGATCGGCCAGCATCGCGATCCGCCCATACGGCGCATCGCACGCCGGCACCTCCAGGATCGCGCCGGCACTGAGCGCACGCGCGACTGCGGCGTCGACATCATCGACGACGACGTCGATATGCACGGGCGTCCAGTGCCGCTCGTAGCGGCGGCGGTCTGCGCCGGCACCTAACGTGCCGGCCTGCTTGGTCAGGAGATAGACTGGCGCCGGCCAGCCAAGCAGCTCGACGAAGTCGGTGCCGAAGCGGCGGCCGACGGTGAGGCCGAAGGCGGCGGTGTAAAAGCTCGTGGCCTGCGCGATGTCGGGGACGTCGATGTTGAGGAGAAAAGTCATGCCGGACTCGTTGCGCGGTTGCGCCGCGAGCGTAGCCCGAATGGAGCGCCAGCGTCATCCGGGATGTTGCCGCTCGCTCGGCCCCGGATTCGCGGAGCCTGTCATCGGGCCGCGCCTCGCGCCGACCCGTTGGCTCCGTCCGGGCTACGCCCTCCGCGGACGGCACCATGGCATGATGCCACTGTTTTGCCCGACGCGGCAAAAGGGAATTCGTAATAACCGAAAATACAAGCCTTATCAAGGCCGTATCTACTGTGCATGGGGTTGTTTTCGCAAAATCGCTTCCGGCGGCCTCACTTGCCTCTCAGGCTGAGGATATAGGCCGAAAGCGCATCCGCCTGCTCCGGCGCGATCACGAGGTTCGGCATATTCTGGTGGCTGGTCCGCCAAAACACCTTGAGCGACAGCGCGGTGGTGCCGCTCCTTTCAGCGATGGCCTGGAAGCTCGGGGCCTCGTCGAAGAAGCCGGCCATGTGCGGCTCGACGGCGTGACAGCTCTGGCACCACGCCTCTGCCAGACGATGCCCTTCGTCGACCGCGCGCGGGCCGGACCTCGGCGCCCCCGCGGCGGTGTGGACGACGCTGAACAGAAACAGCGCCGACAACGCGATCAGGACGGCGAGGCCGATGTAGATTCGAGCGCTGTGCGACATGACTATCCCTCGCGATGGCCCGGCAGTTTAGCCAGCTTGACGCCTGGCCGGCACACCGGGTTGATCTGCGTCAACGGATTGCGCCTTCGCATCGCAGCTCCGCGCGCAACCTCAGCACGTC
Source organism: Bradyrhizobium sp. CCBAU 25360 (assembly GCF_028128695.1). Taxonomy (NCBI): domain Bacteria; kingdom Pseudomonadati; phylum Pseudomonadota; class Alphaproteobacteria; order Hyphomicrobiales; family Nitrobacteraceae; genus Bradyrhizobium; species Bradyrhizobium sp. CCBAU 25360. Next base: position 557,553 of record NZ_LBJA01000045.1, on the reverse strand, counting down.
ACGAGCTCGGTGTGGCCTCGTGGATCAAGCCGGTCGCAGGGATCGCGGCAACCGCGTAGGCTCGCGCCCGTCAACGACTCACGGAGGCACCACCATGAACGGCAATCGCTATTACGGCGTCCGCGTCGAGGGCGCGAAATACGGCGTCGGCTTCGGCTCCGCGCTCGCCATCGCGATCTCCTACACCAACAACCATTCTATACTGTGGGCGATCGTCCACGGCATCCTGGGCTGGTTCTACGTGATCTTCGTCGCGCTGTTTCGGTGATATCGCACCGGCGGGCGATGGCGGTTGCAGGCCGGCGGCAGCTTTCCCTTGCTTTCCTCGACCCTGCCCTTAGGGTCGCGCCGCGAACGAAGCGATCTACGAGAGAAGGGTTCAACGAGACTTGCCATGACCGACACGATGAAATGCCCCGCCTGCAGCTCCGAGCACGTCTATCAGGACCGCGATCTCTGGGTCTGCCCGGAATGCGGCCATGAGTGGAGCGGTGCGGCGGAGGCGGCGGCGGACACCGCGCAGGACGCCGGCGTGCGCGATGCCAATGGCAATGTGCTCGCTGACGGCGACAGCGTCATCGTGATCAAGGATCTCAAGATCAAGGGCTCCTCCTCGGTGGTCAAGGGCGGCACCAAGGTGCGCAACATCCGCCTGCAGGACGCCAGCGACGGCCACAACATCGCCTGCAAGATCGACGGCATCGGCGCGATGAACCTGAAGTCGGAGTTCGTGAAGAAGGCGTAGCTCGCGCCTACCTTTGCCGCTGCGCCAGATAGAAGCCGCACAGCACCGTCACCAGCCCCGCGGCCTGCAGCATCGTCGGCGGCTCGCCGAGCAGCAGCCAGCCGGTGAGCAGCGTCAACGCCGGCACGCAGGCCGGAAACACCGCGGCGCGGGCAACGCCGAGGCGCTGGACCGAGACGGCGTAGAGATAGAGCGCGGCGGGGCCGGCGAGCACGCCCTGCGCCAGCGCCTGGATCGCATTCTCGCTCACGCCGATCGCCGCAACATGGGCGAGCCCGACGGTTGCGATGTAGACCGGCAGCAGCAGCAGCGACAGCACGTTGATGACCAGCGCTGCCGACACGGCCGAGACGCGCCAGTGGCGCAGAGCTGCGCCGAAGCCTGCGAACATCAATCCGGTGAGCACGAAGATCAAATCGCCGAGCACGCCGTCGGCCCCGATATGACCGATCGATTCCGCGCCGATCACGCCGAGGCCGCCGACGATGACGACGGCGCCGGCAAGCCGTGAGGCCGAGATGTGCTCCTTCAGCACCACCACCGCGAGCAGCAGGCCGCCGAGCGTCGCGCAGGAGGGCTGGATCACGCTGCCATGGCCGAGCGGCACGAACAGGAAACCGGTGTAGGAGATCAGCGACATCACGGGGCCGCCGAGCACCATCAGCACAAGGCCCCTGCTCCAGCCGATGCCGCAGAGATCGGAGATGCCGGCGCGGAACACCAGCGGCAGGAACGCGATCCCCGACCAGACATAGCGATGCACCAGGAGATCGACCGGCGTGAAGCCGAGCTTGAGGCCATGCCGCGTGGCGGCAAAGCCCAGCGCCCAGAACAGCGCCGCGGCAAGGCCGCAAGTTACGCCGACCAGTGCCGGCGCCGCATCCTTGTTCTGAGAGAGAGCGTCTGCGCCGCTCGTCCGCTGATCCATGGACCAAGCCTTATGTCAGCGCATATACCGCCTCAACCCACGCGGCTGCAGGGCTGGCACGCGGCGGTGATTGTGGGCTTACGCATCACGCCTCCTGCTCGAAGACCATCCGCCATCCCTTGCGCGTATCCATGTATTCCCGCACCTGCCTGATCCGGTCGCCCGCCACCGTGAATACGAAGCAATAGTCGTTCTCGTACGGCTTGCCGCCGCCCAGTGTGGCGCGCATCCGCTCCTCCACGATCACGACATCGCCGTCGGCGTAGACGCCGCGGAACGCGATATCGATGTTCGAGAACATCTTGTGCATCTCCTGCGCGATGAAGCGCGCGATCTGGTGCGGTCCGGCCATGTGGTCGGTGTGATCGAGCGCGACGGCGGTGGCATTGCCCTTCGGCGCGATCCATTCGGCGTCTTCGGTGAACAATGCGGCGATGCGCTCGGCATCGCGCGACGAAAAGATCTTCCACGCGTTCAGGACGATATCTTTTGGGCTGGACATGATGCGCTCCCTCGTTTTCGTTGAGGGGCGCCTTCTAGGGCGCGATGCGCCTTGCAGCTCGCCACAATCGGACTCGGTCATCCCGCAGCCCTTCCGCCGCTACCGGCATGCGCTATGATCCGGCCATGCTGAGCTTCGATGTCTGCAACGCCGCGCGCCTGCGCCGCGATCCCCGGTATGACGGCCGCTTCTTCACGGCGGTGAAGACCACGGGGATCTATTGCCGCCCGGTCTGTCCGGCCAAGCAGCCGCTGACGCGCAATGTCGCCTATTATCCGACGGCGGCGGCGGCAGAAGCCGCCGGCTTCCGGCCCTGCCTGCGGTGCCGACCGGAGACTGCGCCGTTCTGCCCGGCCTGGAACGGCACGCGCTCCACGGTGGCGCGGGCCATGAAACTCATCGATGGCGGCGCGCTCGATGAAGGCTCTGTGGTCGATCTGGCGATGCGGCTCGGCATCTCCTCGCGTCATCTGGCGCGCCTGTTCGAGCGCCACGTCGGCGCGACGCCTCAGCAACTCGCCAGGACGCAGCGGGTCCAGCGCGCCAAGCGCCTGCTCGATGCCAGCAACCACACCATGACCGATATCGCATTCCAGGCCGGCTTCGGCAGCCTGCGCAGATTCAACGCCGCCTTCGCCGAACTCTACGGCCGCTCACCGTCAAGCCTGCGCGCGCGGAGAGCTTAGCGCGCCGCGGGAAGTCGCTCAGAAAAATCCGGGGCTGAGATCGAGGCCGTAGGTCAGGCTCAGCACGAACACGAACAAAGCGGCGGCGGCGAACAAAGCTGTCTGCTTGAGAATGAACGCACGCGGCGACGTGGTGGCGGCAACGACTTTCTGCGCAACGGGCATAATGGCCTCCATTATGACTTCAAAATTGGCCGCAACAATGCGGCGGCCGCATCAAGCAACGCGACGTGCAAAGCAACTGTTAAAAGGATCAAGCCCGTTATGAACTGGCATACATCACCGGCACCTTCACGCGAACTTGTTCGCGGCCGGATTCTCAATCAGCGCATCGGTGTCAATTCATCGTGCCGAGACATTTGCACGATGCGCGAGCAGCGTCGATTTCGATCACGTGATGCAGATGGGTCCCGCCTCTCCGCGGAACCCATCTGCCGTTCACGATGTCAGCTTAGTGGGCCACGCCAACGGTCGCGGTCTTCACCTTGCGAGGGCTGAGCACCTTCGCCTGGTGGACCGAGGCCAGCGTGGTCGACGCAGTGGTCTGCTGCTCGACATGCCCGGCGCCGAGGACGCGAACCTGCAAGGGCGAGACCGGAAATCCATTGGTCTCGTAAGTCGGCAGTTCGGCGGCGAAAGCCGCGGTGCTGCCCGCGATCGTCAGGATGGCGGCGGCGATCGACAGAGTCTTCTTGTTCATTGGTAATGCTCCTGAGTGGAAGAGTCGGAGCATATTTAGGCGCGTTTTGCTGCGTTGCGACATGTTTTGTTGCATTGCAACAGCGCGTGCTGTGCATGGCGATATGTTTAATGCGTACAAGGCGTTGGCCGAATCACCGCCGGCCGCGACATGACGGTTTTATGGACGGTGCTCAGCCACCGAGCACATTGCCCCAGCCATCGAAGAGATAGGCCTTCCAGGCCACGGTTCCGTCCTCGCCCGGGCGGCTGGCCTGGCGATAATCGTCGGCCTGGTCAGCGGTCCAGGTGATGATCGTGTCCGTGAGGCGATCGTGCAGGATGGCGGGCTCGGTGGGATCGAAGGCGTCCATGGGACGAAGCGAGGAATGCGTCATGGCCGACCAAACGCGCCAGCCGCAACAAAGTTGCCGCAACGCATCGGCAAGAGTGTTGCCCACCCCACACTCCAGCATTGATGCAGTTGCGCGAGGCGCCCCTATTTCAACGCCGTCGCCAGCGCCTGCAGCTTTGCGACGAGATTGGTGCCGAGCGCATAGATGATCTCGATGATTGCGAGCGCGATGCCGGCTGCGATCAGGCCGTATTCGATCGCGGTGGCGCCGGATTCATCGGCGACGAATTCAGCCCATTTGCATTTCAACTTCACAATCGTGTCCTTCCCAACTCTGCCGGAACGGCCGGCAGGCGAGAAATGCACGATTACAATCCAAGATTGAATGAATTCGATCGCTTCAAGTTACGACAATGAACGCCGCATTTGCTGGCGATTCCGTTGAAAACCGCAGTGGGAACTCGCGTTGCAGCTTGGCAACACCTCCGCGAAAAGCCCGATTTCGCCGAATTACGCCATTGCGTCGCCACACGGTCCCCCGAACAATCGACGCGCTGCGTGCCTTTCCGTGCAAGACTGTTTTTGCATCATGACTGTTCCGACAAAGCGTGTCCGAACAGAACCGTTTGGAGGCAGGGATCATGAACGATCGGCGGTCTCTTCTGGTGGCGGTCGCGTGCCCCTCGGCCGTTCTCGCCGGCTGGCTGGCACTTTCCCTCTCCGCCTATGCCCCTGCCCTCATCGAGAACAGCGGCGCCAATGCCGCTGCCGTGTCGCGCGCGAAAGATCTCAGCCGGCTCGACCTCGCGGACGTGCCGCACGCTGCGACGATCGAGGACGGCATCGCCTTGACCGCCGACATCGCGGCTGCGGTCGCTGCGGCACCAACCCCGACGATCACTGAAGCGGTGCCCGAGCCTCCCGCCATCAAGCTCGCCTCAGCAGATCCCGCGCTGATCCTTCCGACGGAGACGCCGCCCGCGCCGCAGATATCGCCTGAACCAGAGCCCGTCATCAGCGTGACTGCTCCAGTTGCAGCGCCGGCGCCCGTCAAGCTCGCATCTGCCGATCCCACCGAGATCGTGACGACCGACGCGCTGTCCCCCGCGGCGATCGCGAGCGGCCCCGTCACGCCTGCGAGCAAGGCATCGCCGCCGGCCGACACCGTCGCCGTGCTCGACGAGTGCTTCGTCATGGATGCCTGCATCGACCGCTACCTCTGGGCGCTCTATCAGCGCACCGCAAAAGAGGACTCGATCAAGGTCCAGGAGCGCCGCGCCGTCACCATCAAGCGCAAGGGCAAGACGGTCACGGTTATGCGCAGCTTCACCAAGCTGGTCGACCAGGATTTCACCTGGAAGGATCCGAAGGCCGCCGAGCACGCCGGCATGTCGATGATGGACTACGTCATCGGCGGCATGGACAAGAGCTTCAAGCGGAAGCTGTTCCGCACGCTGCTCGCCGCGGAAGCCGCTGGACTCTCGCCCGGCATCACCAGCGCGTTCCGTGACGATTATCGCCAGTCGATCGCGAGCGGTCTGAAGGCCGCCTCCGACCGCTCCTATCACGGCGGCAGCACGCGCGGCGGCTACGGCCATGGCATGGCGGCGGATATTGTCAGCACCCAGGGCAATAACCGCGCGCAGCGCTGGGTCTCGACGGAAATTCTGTGGAAGTGGGTCGACGCCAACGGCAAGGCCTACGGCATCGGCCGGCCCTATCTCGGCCGCGATCCGCCGCATGTCGGCCCGGTCGACGGCGCTGAATACATCTCAAAGCGTGGCACGAGCGAGCGCAAGGAAGTCGCCAGCGCCAAATCAAAGAAGACGCGCGCTGTGGCCCAAGCAAAGCCGCCAAAGGCACAGGCCGCGCGTGAGCAGAAGAGCCCGGCCAAGCCGCAGAAATCGGCGCAATCGACCGGCAAGCGCGCGACCTGAGACCATTACGGCGCGCGCCCCGGCGTCGGCAGCGGCACGAGCCGCATCTCGGCCGTGCCGGCGTCCTGCGTGCGCAGCAGCACCGCAAAGATGGTTTCGACCGCCAGCCGCACTGCGGCCTCCGTCGCCTCGCCCTTGGCCAGATGCGCGGCGATCAGGCCCGTGAGGAGATCACCGGTGCCGTAGGGGCGGATCGGCAGGCGCAGCGTCGCGAAGCGCGACAATAGCCCGTCGGCGCACAGGATAGTCTCCAGCTGTCCTTCGGGCGTATCGGCGAGCGTGCAGCCGGTGGCGACGATTTCGATACGGCCGGTCCCCGCCAGCGCCGCGCACGCGACGCGCAGTCCCTCCGCATCCGCGGTTCTGAGGCCTGTGAGCAGCTCGAGCTCGAACTGGTTCGGCGTGGTGAGGTTTGCTGCCGGCAGCAGCCGGTGCCGGACCACGTCCAGGATGCCGTCGGCGACATAAACGCGGCCATCGTCGCCGATCACGGGATCGCAGAGATAGACGAGCTTCGAATTCCGCGCGAGCGCCCGCTCGACGAAATCGGCGATGACGGCGGCGTTGCCCGGCGAGCCGAGATAGCCCGTCACCAGCACGGCCGCTTCGTCAACAAGCCCGCGCTCCTCGACGCCGGCCAGAAGATCGGCAACGAGCTCGGTCTCCAGCACCCGCCCGTGCAGGCTCGGATAGCGCGGATGGTTGGACAACACCGTCGTCGGCACCGCCGCAACGTTCACGCCCTCCGCCTGAATGGCATAGGCGGCGGCGCTGTTGCCGACATGGCCGTGGACCACCTGGCTTTGAATGGAGATGACGAGCATGAAAGAGGTCCGTAGGGACAAACGACGTGTGTGGCAAGAGCAGCTTCAGCGTCGCGCCAGTTCGCCGAGGTAAGCGCAGAACATGTCGGCCAACCCGTCGGCATGGCGCGCGATCTCGGCCTCGCTGCGCGGCGTCTCCGAAAACCGCTTGCCGACCTCGCTCAGCGTCGTCTTGATGAGCTCGCCGGCAAGCGCGCGGGTCGCCTCGGAGGCTTTGGGCAGCGCTTCCCGCATGAACGCCGCGATGATCCCCTCACCGGCGGCCCGCGCGTCCTGCGCCTCGGGCGCGTCGCGATAGAGCGGTGCAGCGTCGCTGAGCGCGCCGCGGATCGCGGCCTCCTCGCACTCGGACAGAATGAAGGCGTGGACCAGCGCGCGCAGCCGCACCGGCGGTGGCTTCGTCCGGTCCGCCAGGATGCCGCGCAAGAGGTCGCTCGTGCGCCGCCACTCATCGCTCTGGAGACGGAACAGGATCGCGGCCTTGTTCGGAAAATATTGATAGAGCGAACCGACGCTCACCCCGGCCCGCTCCGCCACTCGCGCCGTGGTGAAACGCTGCGCGCCCTCCTTCGTCAGGACCTGAACAGCGGCATCGAGAATGGCCGCGACAAGCTCGCTGGAGCGGGCCTGTTGCGGCTGTTTTCGTGAAGAAATTGAACGGCTTCGACGCTCGGCCATGTCTCACTCGGGCAATGCGAATAGGAAATGCGACGAATTAGTCGTATTTCACTCGGCACGCAAGCACGCGTTTCTTCGCCAACCCTGGAGACCTCCAATGACCACCCCGACCATCACAACGCTTGCGCCGCTGCTGGACCGCCTGTTCGACGAGGCCGAGGCAGCAAACGGCGCAACGCGCGCCGCCGTCGCGGATTTGTCCGACGCAGAGCGGGCGCGCTTGATGCGCAGCAAGACCGACTATCGCGACCTCTACGGACGCCTGAAGGACGCACCGCTCGCGGTCTCCCGCGAGACAGGCCACCTGCTCTACATGCTGGCACGCAGTTCCCGCGCCAGGGTGATCGTCGAGTTCGGCACGTCGTTCGGCATCTCGACGCTGCACCTTGCCGCAGGCCTGCGCGACAATGGCGGCGGCCGTCTCGTCACCAGCGAGTTCGAGCCGTCCAAGGCGGCGCGGGCGCGGGAAAACCTCATCGCCGGCGGCCTGATCGACCTCGTCGAAATCCGTGAAGGCGACGCGCTGAAGACGCTCAGTACCGATCTGCCTGCTACGATCGACCTCGTGCTGCTCGACGGCGCCAAGGCGCTCTATCCGGAGATCCTTGATCTGCTGGAAGGCCATCTCGGACCGGGTGCGATCATCGTCGCCGACAATGCCGACGACAGCCCGGACTATCTGGCGCGCGTGCGCGCGCCCGGCAGCGGCTACATGTCCACGCCCTTCGCCGAAGACGTCGAACTCTCCGTGCGGATCAGCTGACACCAGTCGAAACGCCACGAAATTTTGGAGCCGCCGCGCTATTCACCAGGCGGCGGCTTCATGCTGCGTTCCCTGGTGTCGCAGCCTCGTCACTCACACGTGATACCTCGTTCTGGCCAAAGCCTGGCCCGGCGTGCTAAACATACCTACCGCGCGGTATCTTTCCGTCCGCCCCGCGCCGGAGTTGATCATGACCTCCGCCTTCAATGCCTACGCAGCGCTCGCCCTCGCCATCGTTCTCGAGGTCACGGCGTCCGCCTTCCTGCAGCAATCCGCCCAGTTCACCCGACCGTGGCCGACGCTGGCGATGGTGCTGTTCTATGTCGCCTCGTTCTATGCGCTGTCGGTGGCGATCCGCGTCATTCCCTTGAGCATCGCCTATGCGATCTGGGGCGGGGTCGGCATCATCCTGACGGCGACCGTCTCCTTCGTGCTGTTCCGCCAGATGCTGGACGCCGCGGCCTTCGTCGGCATCGCGTTGATCGTATCCGGGGTCGTGGTCATCAACCTGTTCTCGCAGGCCAGTGTGCATTGATGGCGGAAAGCCGCTACACCCGCGCCAAGCAGCCGGAGCAGGTCCGGCGCGCCCTGCTCGACTGTGCCGCGGCAATCGCCATGGACCATGGCGTCGCCGGAGTTACCGTGCAGGCGGTGGCAGTCGCGGCCGGCGTCACCAAGGGCGGACTGTTTCACCACTTTGGCAGCAAGCAGGCGCTGATCGAGGGCCTGTTTGCCGACCTGCTCGCGCACGTCGATGCCGAGATCGACGCCGCGATTGAAGCCGATCCGAAACCGCGCGGCCGCTTCACGCGGGCCTATGTGAATGCCGTGTTCACCGGCCAGGCCTTCGGCTTCGCGACCCCATGGGCGGCGTTGAGCATGGTCGTCGTCACCGATCCGCCGCTGCGCCGGCTCTGGAACGACTGGATCAAGGCGCGCCTGAAGCGTCATCGCACGACCGACGACGCGCCCGATCTGCAAATCGTACGTCTCGCCGCCGACGGCGCATGGCTCTCCTATGTCACGACGGGACAGACGCGGATGAGCGCCGAGCTACGCGCCGTGCACGCACGGCTGCTCGCGCAGACCTATCAGCGCAGATAGCGGCCCCCGCACGTCCTACTGGCTCTGCACCGGCTTGGGCGGACGCGATGCGGATCGCGCGGGCTTCTTGGCGGGCTTGGTAGCAGCGCGCGGCGGCGGAGTATCGACTGACTCAAGATACGCCGCGAGCGCCTTGGCCGAGTCCGAACTGGTCGCGTAATGATCCCTGAGAAACCAGGACAGCGTCAGGCTGAAGCGACCCTTGGCAAGGCCGCGCGGACTGCGATGGCAGGTCGCACAGCCCTCAGCGAAGAGCTTTGCGGGCGGCTTGCCGGCGTCGAGATTCTGCGCGGCGGCGACCGTCACCGTCAGAACAGCGGCGGCTGCAACGGTCATCACGGGCACGATCCGGTCGCGCCCCGATCGAAACAGCGATCTCAAATGCCGTCCCCTCGCCCGCCCTTCGGTCACGCCGCCGACAGCTGATCGAACTCCGGCGGTGCGTAGGCCTTGCCGTCCTGGTCGGTGATGACGACCCGCCACCCCTCGCTCGCCCACACCTTCGCCTTCGCCACGATGAGCAGCCGGCTCTCGCGGGCGAAACTGTACTTCTCGTTGTCGCGTTCTGCGATCATCTTGTAGGCCAATTCGCATCCCCTTGCGTCGCCCTGCACCCGGCCTCCTCGTGGCAGCGGGCTTTGGCGGCAATTCGCCGGGAGCGTGGCAATTTGGTGCCATCCGCAGGCATGGCGCAGATGATCGGCCGGCGACCGGCGTCGAGCCGTGCCCCGCAGGAATGCGATTCCAACCCGCCGCAGGTCTCCGCCTGCGACGACGGGAGCCGTCTACAAGTCGTGCTGGGCCATGTCGTGCCGGATCGGCCGCCGGGGGGCGGCCCGTCACGGCAGCAACGGAACCGATCGTCCCGTGGCCGAGCCCCCGCTAGTGCACACGGATGATGTGGGGTCGGCCGAGATCGATCAGCCCCTGCACGGCGGAGAGGCGGTCGTCGAGGGCTGCGATGGTGAGCAGCAGGTTGTTGCGACGCTCGTCGAGCATGCCCATCTCGGCGCCGGTGAGCTTTGTGCTCGTCCGTTCCTTGTGGATTCCTTCGAGGGATTCGCGCAGCCCGGCAATCAGGCCGGTCAGCTGTTTGGCCTCCTTCGTCATCGAACGCTTCGCGACATTCTGGCGGCGCGTCTCCGCCTGGCTCTGTCTCATATCATCCTCCCGTGCCCCGCTGCCCCGAGTGGATGCTTACAGCTTTGGGTAGACATGTTACGATCGATGAAATCTGCCCGCGAAGATCTGTCTTAAATTGTAAAGGCCTCGACACAGCGAAGAAAAAGCCCGGCATCAGGGCCGGGCTTTTCTTTGCAAAGCTAGTGCTTCTGATGTCCGCCAGCGGGGCCGCCCGCCGGGGCGCCGCCGCCACGCGGGGCGGCATTGATGTGCGGAGCACCGCCCCCGCCGCCGTGCGGCATTGCGGGCGCGGCCGCGCGCGGCGCCGGCATCTGCGCACGGGCATTCATCGGCGAACCATGGCTCACGCTTGGCTGGGCGACATGTGGCGTCGCGGGACGCGCTGAAGGCTCGGCCACACGCGGCGCTTCGTGCGCGCGGGCCATCGGCTGCGAACGCACCGTAGCGCGGGTGGCGGCCTGCTCGCGCATCATGCGGGCTTGTGCATCACGCGGATTGCGGGTCTGCACATTGGTCCGCTCATGCGCGATGCGCTCACTTCGTCCAACGCGGTCGGGCGTAACCGCAGCGCCGCGCTTGGCGATCGCAGCGTCGCGCTTGGCGATCGCAGCGTCGCGCTGTGTGGTCGCGGCGTCACGCGTTGAGATCGCGGCGGCCCCCTTGCCGCGCACACCGCTGCGTTCGAGTGCGATCGCGGCGTCGCGCGTTGCCGCCCGGCCGATGCGGGCAGCACGCGGATCGATCGTCATCCGCGTCGCGACGCTCTGATGCGAGGTCCAGTAATTATTCCAATAGGCATGGCGTCGATACCAGGGACGTCCCCCATAGTAACTCGACCAATACGAGGTCAGCACGAAGGGAACGACGGGCACATCGATCTCGTCGACATAGTCGGGGAGATAGACGTAGTGATTGCGATAGAGATATTCGAGATATTGCGACGACACCCAGCCGCGATCATCAGAGAAGCTGACGTCGCACCAGGCATTGCCGCGCAGGCAGCCATGGATGTTGACGCGGGCGCCCCCGGGGACGCGATCGACCAGGGGAAAGCCCGAGCCCGGTCCGGCGCGCAGGCCGGTCGAGACGGTAACGATGCCCGGCGCGGCCAATGCGGCTGTCGGGACCAGCAAAAATGCTGCAACTAAAGCAGTTCTGAATTTCATGGCGCATTCCTCCTTTGAGAGGCGGAACGCGCCAGCGGAACAGGCGTTCCGCGCACGAGGGTCTCATCCGTCGAAAGACTGAAACGCACGCCGCGCGCGGTTCAATATTCATCCGCCGTTCATCGACCTGCGCAGACGCAGCTCGACCGTCACTTGATCCGCAACATGAACCCGTCGAAGTAGGACGCGAGCCCGGCATAGTCATCGAGCGGCAGTACGCTTGCGACATACTGGTCGGGCCGCACCACAACCGTGCAGCCCGCCTTCCGATCGATGCCGCGCATCGCAAAGACGTCGTGGCCGCTCTTGAGGTCCGGACAGAACATTTTCTCGTAATCATACAAGCCATACCGGCCCTTGCTTGGGAGCAACATGGGCGGCATTGCCTCGATCGCGAGCTCTCGATGATCCTGCTGAAACACTGCGCGCAGATCGATCACGCTGTCGATGTCGAGATTTCTGGACGTATATCGCCGGATCGGCGATTCCCGGGACTCGGCGAAAAAATTGCACAAGCGACGAATGGCCGAGTCCGAGGCAGCGGGATTCTCAGCGGGCGAGAACGCGTAGATCCGAAAACGACCGTCGGCCTGCGCGGCATGACCCAAATGCATCGGCTTTGCGTCCGCAAGTCGGATCACGGGCGCCGAGTGGAAGCGCTTGCCGATGATGAATCCCTCTGCGAGGTGCTGATGCGAGGCTGCACCGGTGAGAATCGATGGCGTGTAATGTGTCGCCGTGCCCGCGGTGTAGCGGCCATGCCTGACAAAATAGTCCTGCGTCTCGGCAGCGTCGCCGCCACCCGCTTTTGCTGACGAAGCCAAAATTCCCGCCCACTCGCGATCGAAATCGATCAGCTCTTTCGCAACCGCCTGACGCTCCGCCGAATAGGAATGCATCAGGCTCGGGGCGCACTGCTTCCGGAGGACGGCGGCAAGCTTCCAGCCCAGATTGAAGGCGTCCTGCATCGAGACGTTCATGCCCTGCCCCGCCTTCGGGCTATGCGTATGGCAGGCATCGCCGGCGATGAAGACGCGCGGCAGGCGCGTTGCGATCTCGGCTTCCGGCACGTCGTCGAACTTGTCGGTGAGACGCTGGCCGATCTCGTAGACCGACCACCAGGCGATCTCCTTCACGTCGAGCGTATGGGGCTTCAGGATCCGCTGCGCTTTCGCAATCACGTCATCGGCGGTGACGTTGCGGCTGGCGACGCGCTCGCCGACATCGAGCTTGGCGAGCTCGACATAGATGCGGACCATGTAGCCGCCTTCGCGCGGAATGATCAGCAGGCTGCCGTCCTTCGCCGATTGGATCAGCGACTTGAAGCGGATATCCGGGAAATCGGTCACCGCCAAGACGTCCATCACGCCCCAGGCGTGGTTGGCGGAATCGCCGTGCAGCTCGCGCCCGATCGACTTGCGCACGGTGCTGCGCGCGCCATCGCAGCCAACGACATAGCGCGCCTTGATCTGCTCGACCTTGCCCTCGCTTGCGGCATCGACGCGTTCGAGGCGCACGGTCACGGCATGGTCGGCTGGACCTGCAGCCGGATCGACCTCGAGGTCGAGCAGGCGGCGGCTGTAGTGAGGGGCGAGCTTGGCCGGCGATTTCCGCATCACGTCGAGAAAGCCGTCATGGATGCGCGCCTGGTTGAGGATGACATGCGGGAATTCGGACAGGCCGTCCTCGACGTCCTGCACCCGGCCGCTGCGGACGATGGTCTCGGGCTGGCCCTCGTCCGGCTTCCAGAATGTCGTCTCGTTGACCCAATAGGCCTCCTTCAGCACGCGCTCGCTGAAACCGTAGGCGTGAAACATTTCCATGGTGCGGCAGGCGATGCCGTCGGCCTGCCCGACCAGCAAGCGATCCGGCTTCTGCTCGACGATGCAGGTCTTGATCTCAGGGAATTGCGCAAGCTGGGCGGCGAGCGTGAGGCCGGCCGGTCCACAGCCGACGATGAGGACATCGACCTCGCCAGGCACGGCGCCCGCCGCGCCCGGGGCTTGAACGCGCTCGGCGGGGTCGGCGATGTCAGGGTCGCCCGGCTGAAATCCATTCAGATGGAATTGCATGAGGCTCTCCCGTCAACCTTCTGTTTTGATATTGCTCAGTATGCTGACTATCAGTATGCTTGTCAACGATCGTACGCCGTCCTGCCTCCGAGGAGAATTCGGTGAAAGACAACAACGACATGCCCGGGCATCTGGCGCGCCGGTTCCAGCAGATCGCCGTCGCGGTGTTCCTGGCCGAGGTCGAGGATGCCGGCTTCGATCTCACGCCGGTGCAATACGCCGCGCTTGCGACCATCAAGGCCAATCCGGGGCTCGACCAGGTGACGCTTGCAGGGCTGATCGCCTATGACCGCACCACCATCACCGGCGTGATCGACCGCCTCGTGCAGAAGGGACTGGCCGAGCGCCGCGCTTCCAGCCGCGATCGCCGCGCCCGCGAACTCGAGATCACCGACGAGGGCCGGCGCACGCTGCGCAAGATCACCCCGGCCGTGGAATCGGCCCAGCGCATCCTGCTGCGTGGCCTCAGCGCAAAGGAGGGCGAGGATCTGATGCGGCTGCTGCGCAAGGCGATTGCCGCCGGCAACGATCTGAGCCGCGCCCCGCTCCGCGATCTGCAGGCATGATCCGGTATTTTTGTACGTAATTGTCGCAGGCCTGCGAAACCAGGAACTAACCTTCGGCTGTTACGGTCGGCAACATTCTGCGCTTAACGCGCGATTAACTTTGCCGGTCGGGAGATCAGGATGTTCAGGTTCCTCATTGCGGCAGCGGCCGTCGCGCTCTCGACCGGTCATGCGCTCGCAAACGGCCATGGCGGCGGCGATGCCGCTCCTCCGCCCAAGCCCGAAGCGACGACCGCACCGGCGAAGGTGGTCCTGACCAAGCAGGGTCCCAAGCTCGTCGATCTCAAGGGCATGACGCTCTACTATTACGAGCGCGACACCACCGGAAAGACGTCGAACTGCAACGGCAAATGCACCGAGAGCTGGATGCCGTTGCCCGCAACGGCCGACGCCAAGGCCATTGGCGACTTCACCGTGATCAGCCGCAACGACGGCAGCAGGATGTGGGCGTACCGCTATCGCCCGCTCTACACCTCGGCCGCCGACAAGACGCCGGGCGACGTCAACGGCAATGCGACGACCCTGCAATGGCGCGTCGCCCGGCCCGGCGAATAAGCAAAGCCGCCATCAGCGTGCCCGCATGCGCACGATGATCAACTCGTCGGGATTGGGACGCTGTGCGCTCACCCGCGCCAGCGCGCGCCGGTCTCGGCCTGCGCGTTCTGTCCGGGCGGCAGCACCACGACCATCGAATTGAGCTTCACCCGGTCGTAGAGATCGATCACGTCCTCGTTGCGCATCCGGATGCAGCCGGACGAGATCGCCTGCCCGATATATTCGGGCTGGTTGGTGCCATGAATCCGGTAGAGCGTGTCCTTGTTGCCGGAATAGAGATAGATGCCCCGCGCGCCCAAGGGATTGGCGGGACCGCCGGGAACGCGCGCCGGGTACGGCCCGAGCCGCGCCTGGATATCTGCCGTCGGAACCCAGTCCGGCCATTCCGCCAGGCGACCGACCCGCGCGACGCCGGAGAACGCCATGGCTTCCTCGCCGACCGCAACGCCGTAGCGGATCGCCTTGCCCTCTGGCAGCACGTAATAGAGATAGCGTGCGTCGGTATCGACCAGGATGGTACCCGGTTGCTCCTTGCGCTGATAGTCGACGACGTGACGGAGATATTGTTCGGGCACATTCGCTTGCGCGTAAGGCGTGTGCGCAAGCAACTGCCGGTCGCGCGGCGTCATGCTCGCGTCGGTCGACGGCGAAAGCGTTGCCTGCATGCAGCCGCCCAGCGGCAACAAGGCAACGACGAACAAGGCGATTAAAGATCTTGGCACCGCCGGCCCCCGATAGCGGATAGCAGCGCCCCCAGCATCCCCAGATGCTGCCAAAATCGTGCTGAAAACAAGGCAGCGCGGAACACGTGCGCGTGTTCAACAAAAGGGGTTCCATCACCACAAACGGCGGAAGACCGTCGCATCATCTCCATCCCCTCGCCTTGCTTTGGTCAAACCCGGCTGGACTCGTGCGTCATCGTGCGAGGCTCATCCGGTTGGGATGGACTCACCCCAAATAGATCGGCTCGCGCCAATGCGGACGACCAGTATTTCAAGCGCCCGGCCTTCAAACACCGGGCTTCAAAGGAGCTGCGATGCTCGCGACGCTGAACCCCAAGCAAATCGTCGATGAGATCGTGAAGGACACGGTCAAGGACAACGATCCGCACGACGCGATTCAGATTTCGCCCGACATTGTGCTGGCCTCGCGCCCCATCAGCGTTGCGCCCGCGCTGGCGCCTGACATTGCGACGCGTCCGGAGCCGAAATTCGCGCCGGAGCCCAAAGCCTTGCTCGAGCGCAAGATCTCTATTGAGCCCAAGTTCAGTCCCGTCTCGGAGCCGCAGGCGGCGCCCCCGCCCTCTGTCGACACGGCCGTCCGTGTCGCGGCGAGCGATGGCCTCGGTCCGCGGAAGCGATCCCCCGCGGGCAAGTGGCTGCGCGGCGCTTTCGTCACGTTTCTGTTTGCAGGCGGTAGTGCGGCCGCCACCATCGCCTGGGAGAAACACGGCGACACCGCCAAACAGATGTTCGCCGAATGGACACCGGCATTGACGTCGCTGCTGCCATCGACATCGCAGACCGCGCCGGTCGCTGCCGCGCAGGCCGCACCGCCCGTGGAGCAGGCCGCCCCGCCCGCACCGCAAGCGGCAACCGATCAAACGGCCGATCAATCGGCGACACCGCCCGCAGTCCAGGTCGCGGCCGCTGCGCCCGCAGCGACGCAGTCCGATGCAGCGCAGTCGGTGCAAGCGATGACGCGCGACCTCACCGCGATGGCGCAGCAGATCGAAACGCTCAAGGCCAACATCGCCGAGTTGAAGGCCGGACAGGAGCAGATGGCGCGCGAGATGGCAAAACCGCCTGCGCCGAAGCCGGTAGCTGAGGTCAAGCCTGTTGATCCGCGCACACGTGCTGCTGCGGTCCCACCGCGAGCTCCGTCACCGCCGCCGGTTCGCAAACCGAAACCGGTCGTGTCGCACACCTACATGCCGGCCTATTCGCCCGCGCCGCTCGCAGCTTCGCCGCCGCCTTCGCAGGCTGCCGCGATGCCGCCGCCGCCAGCCGCACCTGTTACCACGACTCAAGCCGTCGCCGATGACGATGGACCGGTCGTGCGCCCGCCGATGCCGTTGCGCTAGACCGAGACCGCGCAAGCAGCACGGCGCGCTGCGACAACATCGCGTAGGCTGTCCGAGTCGATGTGATGCGTTGAGTCCGGACAATTACGGAAAGCGATTTTTCTCGCTCAAGAGAAAAGGCCGTCGGGATCTATGCCGGCGGCCTTCTCTTGCAGCTGCCGGTTCCCGGAGCCCGGTTCTGCTGCAATTCCATGCCTTATGATCACGCCAACATATTTAATTAAATGTTAAGGCCGTCAGACGCTGCACATCATTTCTGCGCCATAAGCACAGAGATTGCGCGGTCCGTTCATCGGTAGATGTCGACTCAGTGGTACCATCCGACATGTGTTGAGACTTCCACTGAAGCTCATCTCGTCACACCGGGGAATTCGGATGCCGTACTACTCTTTCGATCTTGTGGTTGGTGGAGAGTTCAGGAACCAGGGCGGAATCATCCTCGAAGACATCGAGGTTGCCTCCGATCGCGCCGACCAGCTCGCCACCGAGCTGTCGCAGGTGAAGCCGGAGCTGCAGCAAAAGGGTTGCGCGGTGCGCGTCACCGATCGCGACGACAACGAGCTTTACCGCACGCCGCTCGATCCCGTGCCGGCCTGGCGCCGCTGACTACTCGTCAAGCGCCGGCGGCTCGAACCAGTTCGTCAGCGACAATCCGCCGTCGACGACGAAGGCTGCGCCGGTGACGTAAGCGGAGAGCTTGTTCGACAAGACGGTGAGCGCCATCGGCGCAAGGTCATTGGCCTCGCCGAGACGCCCGAGCGGAATGTGCCGCGCCAGCGCGGGATCCGCGACGAACCCGCCGGCGGCGATCGCGCCGGGCACCAGCGCATTGACGCGGATGTCGTGGCGGCCGAACGTCTTGGCCAACTCCTTCACCAGCATCGCCATCGCCGCCTTCGCCGTCGAATAATGCGGCAGGTTGCGCGGCGTGCCCGCATGCAGCGAGGTGAGAAACAGGAACGAGCCCGGCCGCTTCGCCGCGATCAGCCGCTTTGCGAGTTCGCGCGCCAAGTGAAAGCCGGCATCGAGATTGACGGCATGCATCTGCTGCCAGATCCTGCGATCGACCGCGAGCGCATGATCGGCCTCTCGCCGCGGCGGCGATGCGCTGTGGACGAAATGCGTGATCCCGCCCAACGCAGCGTCTGCGGTAGCAAGCAGCGCGTCGCACGCATCCAATTCGGCGAGATCGCCGACCCAGGGCACCGCCAGTTCTGGCCTCTTGCTCGCGCCGATCGCGGCGCTCACCCGCTCCGCGCTGATGTCGGCAAACACGGTCCGGACGCCCTCGCCAACCAAGGCCTGCGCGATGGCGCGCCCGATGCCGTTGCCCGCGCCGGTGACGAGCGCTGTGTCGCGGGCAGGATCGAATGGCGTGCTGAACAGGCTCATGTCGCTCTCCGAGGCCGGGATGCGGGCCACGATAGCGCACCGCGCCGGGGCGCGACAAATTCGCTCCGGCACCATTGCGGAGCAGCCCGCCGGACGCTAGCCTCCCAAAAAAATGGAGGAGATACCAAGGATGCGCTACGGTTTCCTGATGGCTGGCCTGTTGCTGATCGCCGCTCCGGCCAAGGCCGAGGACCATCTACGCTCGACCTATGTGACCCTGGTCCTGCAGGCCTTTGCCACCAAGGTCGAATGCCCGGGCACGGACGTCGTCTACCAGGATCTCGTACAGAAGGCGGCGCAGATGAAGCTGCCCGACGGCACCACCGAGAAGGTGCGCAAGGCAATTGCCTGGATGCATACCGGCGGCAAGATGGGCGAGAAGCAGGACGACGATCTGATGGCCGAGGTCGCGGTGGCGACCCAGGCGACCGATCTCAACCAGCGCCGCCTCGGCATGCCCAACTGGTGCGAGGCCCAGAAGACCAACCTCGCCGGCCTGATCCGGGCCAAGGGCGGCTAGCAAGCCGGCTGTCGCGGCGTTAAGCACACCGCGACGGAACCTGCGTTTCGGCCAATAATCGTCACATTCCTCGCCAGCATGCGGGCTCCTTCGCTCAGGAGAAGCCCCATGCGGATGACGCATCTCATGGTCGCCGGCGTGCTCGCGATGAGCGCAGCGCTGGCCGCCCCGGCACAGGCAAAGAACTCCGACGCCCAAAAGGGCGAGGACAAATCGACCACCTCATCGTCCTCATGCAGCGCCTATCAGCAGGCGCCGGACGGATCGTGGGAGCAACTCCCCTGCAAGGAGGCGGGCGAGCGCGGCCAGCCGCAGACGCAGCAACGATCCCCGGCACGGGGGCCGGATCGCGAGGAACGCTGAAGCGTTTCCGGTCCGGCGATCAGCTCTGGTGCGGCCCGCGGATGATCTTCATGGCGTCGGCGATGTGACGCCATTCCTTGGCCTCGTCGGCCTCGCCGCGGCCGTCGCAGGCCTGGGCCTGCTCGGCGGCCTTCGCGATCGCAGCAAATCCATGCCGCTCGAGCATCTGCCGCGCGACGGTGTGGACCTGGACCTCGGACATCATGGGCGCTCTCCCGTCATGAGGATACCGCGGCGCCCGGCTCGGCGCTCCGCGTCTCACATAACGATCTCGCCGTGATCACCGTTCCGGCGTGCCGATCACATCGGCACGCGCTGGAACTGGACCGCCCATAAAGACAAAGGCGGCCCGCTATGCCCAGCGGACCGCCCTCTCACCCACCCCAAAGCTGGGAGTCGCCGGCCGCGTCCCTACGCGACCGCCGCTTTCTTGCGCTCGAAGTCGTTGGGTACCTCGATATCGACCTCCAGGGTCGATACCTCGTCGCCGCGCTCGAGCCGGACGATGACCTTGGTCGGGTCCAGCATGACGTGCTTGGACACGACGGCGAGAATTTCCTCGCGCAGCACGCCGAGCAGATCGGGCTGGCCACGCATTCCGCGCTCATGGGCAAGCAGGATCTGCAGCCGTTCGCGTGCGACGGGTGCCGAGGCCTTCTTGCCGCGGAGAAGTCGAAGCAGACCCATGCTCATGCAGCCCTCCGTCGCAGCAGACGATCCATCAGACCTCTGCGCTCGGCGGGAACATGCATCGTCACGTTCTCGCCGCAGAGGCGCTTGGCCGCGTCCATATAGGCCCGCGCCGGCGCTCCATCCGCATTCGACAGCGTCACCGGCGTGCCGACGTTGGAGGCCTTCAACACGTCCTGGCTCTCGGGGATGATGCCGAGCAGGGGCGTTGCGAGGATCTCGAGGATGTCCTCGATGGTCAGCATCTCGCCGCGCGCGGCGCGCGAGGGGTCATAGCGGGTGATGAGGATGTGCTTCTCGACGCGCTCGCCCTTCTCGGCCCGCACGGTCTTGGAATCGAGCATGCCGATGATGCGATCGGAATCGCGCACCGAGGAGACTTCCGGGTTGGTCACGATCACGGCCTCGTCGGCAAAGCGCATGGCCATGGAGGCGCCGCGCTCGATACCGGCCGGGCTGTCGCAGATGACCCAGTCGAAGCGGGCGCGCAGATCGTCGATGACCTTGCCGACGCCCTCTTCCGTCAGTGCGTCCTTGTCGCGGGTCTGCGAGGCCGGCAGCAGCCAGAGGTTCTCCAGCCGCTTGTCCTTGATCAGTGCCTGCGGCAGTTTGGCGACGCCCTGCACCACGTTGATGAGGTCGAATACAACGCGGCGTTCGGCGCCCATCACGAGGTCGAGGTTACGCAGGCCGACGTCGAAATCGACGACGACGACCTTGTCGCCGCGTTGCGCCAGCGCAGCCCCAAGGGCGGCGGTCGTCGTGGTCTTGCCGACGCCCCCCTTGCCTGATGTCACGACCAGTACCTTTGCCATTTCTGAAATCTCCTTCTGGTCAGTTCAGCGCGGTAATTCGCATGGTGTTGCCCTGCAGCCAGGCCTGGGCCGGCTTGCCGCGCAGGGCCTCGTCGATATCGTCGGCGGTCTGATAAAACCCATCGATTGCAAGCAGTTCGGCTTCGATCTTCTGGCAATAGATGCGCGCGCTCGTGCGACCGTTCACGCCCGCCATGGCGCGGCCGCGCAGCGCGCCATAGACGTGGATGGAACCGCCGGCGACGACTTCGGCACCCGACCCGACTGAGCCGAGGATGGTGACGTCGCCTTCGGGAAAGATCACGGTCTGGCCCGAGCGCACGGGGGTCTCCAGCAGCAGTGACGTCGGCTTGGCGTCGGCCTTCGTCTCGGCCTTCTTCGGCGCGTTCGGCTCGATCACGCAGCTGCGCCCGCCCGAGAGCAGCGGCGGCATCATCGGGGTCAGCCTCGCCTCCTCCACGCCCTCGATGCCGAGCACGCGGATGTTGCGGTCCTGAAGGCTGGTGAGCAGATGGCCGATCCCGGACTGGCTGAGGTCGACCGAGGACAGGTCGATCACCACGGGCCGGCCGGCAAAGAAGCCCGGCGAACGCGCAATGGTGGCATCGATCTCGTGCAGCCAGTCCTGCACCGGAACCGTCGGCGTGAACACGAAGGCCACATAGGAGCGCCCGCGCAGGCGCACCATTTGGCGTTGAGGTTTGACTGCAGCCTCCATATCGGCCGACTCGTTCCCAGTTATTGAATGGTTAACGATGCGGCGGATATGGTTAACGGCCGGTTAATTTCTCCGCGGGGTTACGTGGGGGCAGCCGGTATTGCGCTCTCGTGTCCCGGACGCGCTGCGACGCGCAAGCGTTGCTGCGCCGAGCCGGGACCCAAGCCACACGGGTTGCTCCGGCGAAATGGGCCCCGGCTCTGCAGCGCACCGCCGAAGAGGCGCTGCGCTGCGTCCGGGGCACGAGATGAGGAATGCGGCGCACAGCGTTTGCAATGACGGAGGTGCCTCCCCTACTTCTTCACCTTGCTCGCATCCATCTTGATGCCCGGATCCAGCATCTTCGTCGTGAACGCCGTCGTCACGTCGAACGGCTTCTCCATGCCGAGATAGGTCTGGACCAGTTCATAGTCCTTCTTCATCCGCTCGCCGTCGATCCAACCGAGCGATTTCGTCGTCGTGAACTCGTCCGTCATCAGGAACTTGATGCGCTCCCACTGGCGCTCCTGGTTCGCCTGGTCGAGACCGGAGACCTGGTCGAGCAGTGCCTTCAGGCACGGCGCGACGTCGGCGACGCAGGCCGCAAAGGCCTTCTGCGTGACGCGCACGAACTCCTCGACGACCTTCGGGTTCTTCTGCAAGTACGCGCCGTTGACGATCAGCGAATTGCCGTAAGGGTTGAGCCCGATGTCCTTCCAGTTGACGTAGCCGAGGTCGGCCCCGAACTCGATCACCTTCAGATCGTGCTCGTTGTAGAAGTCGCTGATGATGTCGACGGTGTGGCTCTTCAGCGCCGCGATCTTCGCGGTTGGCCCGACATTGACGAAGCCGACGGAATCCGGCGCGATGCCCGCAGCCTTGGCGAAGGCTGGCCACATCACGCGCGAGGCATCACCGGGCGGATTGCCGACCTTGTGGCCGGCAAAATCCTTCACGCCGTTCACGCCGTAGCTCTTCAGCCAGTAGAAGGTCTGCCCGGTATTGGCATAGACGCTCATCACCGCGACGGTATCGGCGCCCTTGCTCTTGGCCACCAGCATGGTGGCGAGATCGGCGACGCCGAAGGGCGAGCCGCCGGAGCCGACCTTGGCGGCGGAGACGCCCGAGCCCTTGCCGGTCTCGATCGTGAGGTCGATGCCTGCCTTCTCGTACCAGCCTTGCGCCTTGGCATAATAATACGGCGCGTGATCGGCCGTCGGCGTCCAGTTCAGGATCAGATTGACCGCTTCGCCCGCATGCGCGGGCGCCGCAGTTGCACCGAGCATCAGGGTCAAGACCAGGGCCGAGCCCACCGCCTGCAAACGCTTCATCGCATCTCTCCTCGTTGCCGTGACCCGGCTTGTCGCTCTCCCCTTGTGAGGATACCAATGCAACAAGCCTGTCCTCCACTTGTCAACTGTTTGGTTGGAAATGCCCGCAAAACGATCTGGCGACACCGTGCCGCAGCGCCGCGACCCCGTCGCCACCCGCAACAAGCTGCTGACCGCGGCGCGGCTGGAATTCGCCCGGCACGGCTTTGCGGGCGCCCGCGTCGACGAGATCGCAATGCGCGCCGGCGTCAACAAGCAGCTCGTCTACCATTATTTCGGCGACAAGGACGCGCTGTACCTCGCAGTGCTCGAATGGGTCTATGAGGATATCCGCGAGCAGGAGCGGAAGCTCAATCTCGAAGGCCTGCCGCCGGAGAAGGCGATCCGCAAGCTGATCGAGGCTTCGTTCGACCATCTGGCCGCACACCCTGATTTCATCGTGCTTTTGAACGACGAGAACCGCGGCGGCGCCCGCCATGTCCGCGGCTCGACACGGCTGGAAGCGATGCACTCCCCGCTGGTGAAGAGCGTCTCCCACATTCTCAACGAGGGGGTGCGCGCGGGCGTGTTCCGCAAGGGCATCGATCCCGTCCAGCTCTATATCTCCATTGCGGGCCTCAGCTATTTCTTCTTCTCCAACACGCCGACGCTGTCGGCGATCTTCGGCAAGGACCTGTCGAGCCGCACCGCACGGCGCGCCCGCCGCCGCCATGTCGCCGATCTGGTGCTGCAGTCGCTCCGGCCATAATCAACCATCTGGTTGAAACTTCCCCGGAAGGCGGCTAGGCTTGCGACCTGCGGCGTCGCCGCGCCAACAGGGAGCAATCGGTGACAGGAGACAGCGCACGCGCCTCGCGCAGCTTTGCGATCATCCTGATCGTGCACCTCGCCGTGCTCGTGCTCTGGCAGGTCGCGGTCGACGCCTTTCACGTGCCGAAATTCATCCTGCCCTCGCCGCTCGCGACGATCCAGACGCTGGGGACCGCGAACTACGCCTGGGGCGCCAACACGCTGGTGACGGCGATCGAGATCCTCGGCGGCTTCGCGCTCGGCGCCTTCGTCGGCGTCGCGCTGGCCGTGATCTTCAGCTGGGCGCCGCTGCTCAGCCTGGTGCTGCTGCCGCTGTTCGTGACGCTGAACATGATCCCGAAGGTCGCGCTCGGCCCGCTCTTCATCGTCTGGTTCTCCTACGGCATCATTCCGAACATCCTGATCGCCTTCAGCATCTGCTTCTTTCCGATCCTGCTCACCACCGCGCGAGGCCTGCGCGAGGTCGAGCCGGATTTGCTCGATCTCGTCAAATCCCTCCGCGGCTCGCGCTGGACGCTATTCCGCAAGATCCAGCTGCCGGGATCGCTGCCTTACGTGTTCTCCGGCATGAAGGTCGGCGCCATCCTGGCGGTCGCCGGCGCCATCGTCGGCGAGTTCATCGCCTCCGAGCGCGGGCTCGGCTACCTCATGATCCAGGTGCAGTCATCGCTCGACACGCCCGCGATGGTGATGGCCGTCGTGCTGCTGACGCTGCTCGGGGTCGCTCTCTACGGCCTCGTCCTGGTCCTCGAACGCATGTTCGTGGTCGGCGACGCAAGACAGACCTGACAACGGCAGAACCAAGGGACAAATCCATGCTGCTCACCCGCCAGACGCTGCCGAAGACCATTCCCGATATCGCAGCCCTCGACGAGCTGCTGTGCCGTCCGACGCAAGCGCTGATCGACGACCTCGCCAAGGTCGAGGGCGACATCATGATCCTCGGCGTCGGCGGCAAGATGGGCCCGACGCTGGCCGGGCTGGCCAAAGCGGCCGCGCCCGATCGCCGGATCATCGGCGTGGCCCGCTTCAGCGACGCCGGCGTGAAGGACTGGCTGCACGCGCGCGGCGTCGAAACCATCAATTGCGACCTGATGGACGAGAAGGCAATTGCGGCGCTGCCGAAGGCGCCGAACATCATCTTCATGGCCGGCCGCAAATTCGGCGCCGAGGGCGATCTGTCGCTGACCTGGGCGATGAACGCACACGTGCCCGCCCTGGTCGCCCAGGCCTTCCCGTCCTCGCGCATCGTGGCGTTCTCGACCGGCTGCATCTATCCCTTCGTCGCTGTGGACGGCAAAGGCTCGACCGAGGACATGGCGCCGAACCCGCCCGGCGAATACGCCCAGTCCTGCGTCGGCCGCGAGCGCATGTTCGAGTATTTCTCGCACAAATTCGCAACGCCGGGCCGGCTATTCCGTCTCAACTACGCGATCGACATGCGCTATGGCGTGTTGCACGACATCGCGACGAATGTGCTTGGCGGCACGCCGATCGACGTCAGCCTCGGTCATGTCAACTTCATCTGGCAGGGCGATGCCTCCGCGCAGGCGCTGCGCTGCCTTGCGCACTGCACCGCGCCCACATCGCCGATCAATGTCAGCGGCCACGAGATTTTGGCGGTGCGCGATCTTGCCCAGAGATTCGGCGCAAGGTTCGGCCGCGCGCCGGTGCTGACAGGCAAGGAAGAGCCGACGGCATGGCTGACCGACACGTCGAAGGCGGTCGAGCTGTTCGGCCTTCCGGTCGTCGACACCGAACAGTTGATCGCCTGGACCGCCGATTGGGTCTCGCGCGCCATGCCGAGCCTCGGCAAGCCCACCAAATACGAGGTGCGCGATGGCCGTTACTGACGTCCCGCACATCGTCCAGCTCGGTGTCGACGACGCGATCGCGGGGCTGGCGTTGTCGACGGAAGCGTACTGGAACCAGACCGACGAGGACTGGCGCATCTTCCTGCGCGACGGCGTCGTGTTCGGCATTCGCGACGGCATGCGGCTGGTCGCAACCGCAGCACTGCTGCCCTATTCCGGCAACAACGCCTGGATCAGCATGGTGCTGGTATCAGGCACGCATCGCCGCCGTGGCCTTGCCACCCGTCTCGTCGATGCCTGCCTGGAGACGGCGCGTCA
This sequence comes from Bradyrhizobium sp. CCBAU 25360, assembly GCF_028128695.1. Taxonomy (NCBI): domain Bacteria; kingdom Pseudomonadati; phylum Pseudomonadota; class Alphaproteobacteria; order Hyphomicrobiales; family Nitrobacteraceae; genus Bradyrhizobium; species Bradyrhizobium sp. CCBAU 25360. Next base: position 532,018 of record NZ_LBJA01000045.1, on the reverse strand, counting down.
GAACGGCCTGACCAGCTGGCTCGACGCCACGCCCGACGGCGCTGCCGTCTACGGACCGCTGGGGTTCACGCCGACCCTGCAATTGCGTCGCCTGAAGCTGTTGAAGCCTGCGCGGGCCGAAGCGCCGCCATCGTCATCCGCGACCATCGAAGCGCTTTGCGTGCGGGACCTGCGGGCCACCGGTTTCGACCGGACTGCGCTCCTCTCCGCCTTCGCACAACGTTCCGGCTCGCGCATCGTCGGCGCCAACGGCGCCATCGCGCTGGTTCGCGACGGCCGGACCGCCCGCCATATCGGCCCGTTGTTGGGCAACAATGCCGCGGCAGCTCTGGCTTTGGTTGACGCGATCGTGCGCTCCGAGACCAGCCCGCTCCTGCTCGACGTCGTCGCGTCGCAAGACGCGTTCCTCGAAGGATTGACCGCCTCCAGCTGGACCATCGAGCGCCCGTTCCAGCGCATGCGGTTCGGTCCCGCCACCGTCACGGGCGAGGAAATGCCATTCGCCGTCGCCGGCCCTGAATTCGGATAGGACATCATGCATCACAGCCAGATCAACAGCGACATCCGCAACCTGATCACTGAGGGCACCGTGATACCGGCGCATCCGCTCGCACTCACTGCTGCGCGCCAGCTCGACAAGACGCACCAGCGTGCGCTGACGCGCTATTACATCGACGCCGGCTCAGGCGGCCTAGCGGTCGGCGTGCACACCACGCAGTTCGCGATCCGAGACGTCGGTCTCTACCGTCCGGTGCTCGAGTTCGCCGCCGAGACCGCGGCGAGCTGGACCAAGCGACCGCTGGCGATGGTCGCAGGCCTCGCGGGTCCGACAAGACAGGCGGTCACCGAAGCCCGCACCGCGCGCGACATCGGCTATCATGCCGGACTGCTCAGCCTCGCCGCGATGAAGAGCGCCTCCGAGGACGAGATCATCGCGCACTGCACGACGGTCGCCGCCGAGATCCCGCTGGTCGGCTTCTATCTTCAGCCGGCCGTCGGCGGCGTCATCCTCTCCGCCCGGTTCTGGCAGCGCTTCGCCTCGATCGACAACGTCATCGCGATCAAGATCGCGCCGTTCAACCGCTATCGCACCCTCGACGTCCTGCGCGGCGTCGCGGCCGCGGGCGCGCTCGACCGCGTCGCGCTTTATACCGGCAATGACGATCACATCCTGCTCGACCTGATGCTTCCGTTCGATCTGCGCGACAACGGCGTCACCACGCGCACCTACTTCAAGGGCGGTCTGCTCGGCCATTGGTCGGTGTGGACGGCGAGCGCGATCAAGCAGTTCGAACGCTGCAAGGCGGCGCGGCACAAGGACAGCGTGCCGGCCGACCTGCTGGCGCTCGATGCCCGCGTCACCGACTGCAACAGCGCCTTCTTCGACGTCGCTAACAATTTCCACGGCTGCATCGCAGGCTGCCATGAAGTGCTGCGGCGCCAGGGCCTGATGCAAGGCCTGTGGTGCCTGGATCCGGACGAGGGCCTCAGCCCGGGTCAGAAAGAGGAGATCGACCGCGTCTATCGCGCGCACGCCGACCTCAGCGACGATGCCTTCGTCGCCGCCAATCGGGACAAGTGGCTGGCATGAGCCCAGACCCCTTCATCAGCCTGCAGGGCGTCCGCAAGGTCTATCGCAGCGGCGGCGCCGAGTTTCTGGCCGTGTCGGACGTCACCATGGACGTGCAGGAAGGCGAGCTGGTCTCGCTGGTCGGCCCGTCCGGCTGCGGCAAGACCACGGTGATGAAGATCCTGGCTGGCCTGCACGGCGCCGACGGCGGCACGGTGAAGATCGGTAATGCCAGGAGCCCGTTCGATCCGAGCCGCGACATCGGCATGGTGTTCCAGCAGGCCTTGCTGCTGAAATGGCGGACGATCCTGGACAACGTGCTGCTGCCGGCCGAGATCGTCGGCCTGCCCATGAAGGCGGCGCGCGAGCGGGCGCGCGACCTGCTCAACCTGGTCGGGCTCACCGGCTTTGAGCAGAAATATCCGCAGCAGCTGTCCGGGGGCATGCAGCAGCGCACCGCGATCGCGCGCGCCTTCATTCACGACCCAAAGCTGATCCTGATGGACGAGCCGTTCGGCGCGCTGGACGCGCTGACGCGCGAGCAGATGAATCTGGAGATGCTGCGGATCTGGCGGGAGAGCGGCAAGACCATCGTCTTCGTCACGCATTCGATCCAGGAGGCGGTGTTCCTGTCGTCGCATTGCGCGGTGCTGACGGCGGGACCGGCGAAGATGGCCGACTATTTTCCGATCGACCTGCCCTTCCCGCGCGATCTTCCGCTGAAGACGACCGATGCGTTCGGCGCCTATGCAAGGCGCATCTATGCGAAGCTGGGTCTGGGCGCGGTGTAAGGCGCCACACGACAGGTGCCGTAGGGTGGGCAAAGCGGAGCGTGCCCACCAATTCTATGAAACGCGGGGCAGTCGTGGGCACGGCGCAAGCGCGCCTTTGCCCACCCTACGAGAGCCGGGCGCGGCGTTGTCACCGCGCCCTCCTCACAATTAGCTCTTGTTGCGCATCTTGCTGAGCAGATAGTTGTCGTAGAAGTTCTCCGCGATCTGCGTATAGAACAGCAGCTCCTTCATATACGCGTCGTGGCTGTCTTTGGTCCGCTTGAACAGGTCGCTCTTGGCGGCGAGTTCGTTCAGATGGTCCTGGGTCGCGTTGTAGCATGCCTCCAGCACCGGTTGCGGGAACGCCTTCAGCTCCGCGCCGTTGGCGATCAGCCGCTTCAGCGCCGCCGGATTCACGCTGTCGTATTTCTCGAGCATCCAGGCGCCGGCCGCCGAGGCGGCCTGGTTGACGATGGCCTGATACTGCTTCGGCAGAGATGCCCATTTCTCATCATTGACGATCATGTGCAGCATCGCGCCGCCCTCCCACCAGCCGGGGAAGTAGTAGTACTTGGCGACCTTCTGAAAGCCGAGCTTCTCGTCGTCATAGGGGCCGACGAATTCGGCGGCGTCGATCGAGCCCTTCTCCAGTGCCGAATAGACGTCGCCGCCCGCGAGCTGCTGCGGCACGATGCCGAGCCGTGCCAGCACATGGCCGCCCATGCCGGCGATGCGGAATTTGAGGCCCTTGAGATCGTCGACGGTCTTGATCTCCTTGCGGAACCAGCCGCCCATCTGGGTGCCGGAATTGCCGCAGAGGATGGCGTGCGCCTTGAACGGTTTCAGCGCCTCGTTGGTGAGGTCGGCGCCGCCACCGAAGTGCCACCACGATTCCTGATGGCGATGGTTCATGCCGAACGGCGCGCCGGTGGCATAGGCCAGCGCCGGCTCCTTGCCGATGTAGAAATAGAGCGGCGTCTGCGCCATCTCGACGGACGCGACGCTGACGGCATCGAGCGCCTGCAGACCCGGGACGAGCTCGCCGGCGGCAAAAGTCTGGATCTGAAATTTGTTGTCGGTGGCCTCGGCGACGTATTTCGCGAAGGTCTGCGCCGTGCCGTAGATGGTGTCGAGCGACTTCGGGAAGCTCGACGTCAGGCGCCATTTGATCTCCGGCGCGCTCTGCGCGATCGCAGGTGCGGCAACCAGCGTCGTCGCGCCGGCAACCGCGCCGCCCTGGAGGAATGTACGGCGTTTCATGATGGGTCTCTCCCTGAACTAAATTTCAAACATATGGGCTTGCGGCGACGATCTTCGCGGACCGTTTGCCCGTTCCCAAAGCAGAGTTCAAGATGCGCGAGGACAAGATGCGCGAGGACATGGGTCCCGGATGACGCTGCGCTCCCGCCGGGCAACGAGACTGTAAGCTGAAAGGCTTCAGAGCAGCTTGGCGCTGACGAACAGCGCGCGCACGGCGTTGGTCGCCTGCACCGCCAGCATCGCGTTACCGGCTGCGCCTTCCAGAGCCTCGACGGCGTCCTCGTGCAGGGAGCGGAATTCCATCCATTCGACCGACTTGAAGTTGGTGAGGAATTGATAGGCCTGACCGACGGTCGCGATCGCCAACGTGTCGCCGTTCAGCTTGATCTTGAACGTCGTACGCAGCGGGGTCTCGGAACTTGATGGATCACTCATAGGCTGCTTCTGGACGATGACGGCTTAACGAAGGGGAAACGGCAGCCCCGCCGCAGCAGGCGAATATCAGGAGTCGGTGCTGGCGCGCTGCGAGGCAGTCGCAGATCCGCTCAAGCTCGGCACCACGACCAGGCGGTTGAACTCGCCATTGTCGTAAGCCTTGAGGAAGCGATCATAGTCCTTGATCGAGACGCAGCCGTTGGAATCGCCGCGCGGCCCGAGCATGTAATTGTGGGTGAGAAGGCCGACGCGGCCGAGCGCGCTTGTGCCATCGGTGGGCGTCAGGCGCAGCGCGCGGACACCGTGGAACAGCTTTTCGCGCGGCTTCAGGTCGTAGGTTGCGGGTGGAGTCGCGCCGACCATGCGCTGGTCGACATGATTGGGGTCGTCCATCAGCGCGCCCATGCCGGAATGGGCTTCCAGCGCGACGCCGCTCGGCAGGTAAAGCGCCTTGGCCTTGATGTCATAGACCGCCGTCCGCGAATCGTAGCCGAGGGCGGCCAGATCCGGCGCCTTGCCGAACAGGCCGTCGCCGGGCGTCAGCGAGGCCAGCCTGATCTTGTCGGTGAATTTTTCGAAGAAGTTGCGGTTGTCGACCCTTGGGTTGGTCTCGGCATAGGCTTGGCTGGACGCGATCTGGGCGGAGAAGTCCGCCTGCGTCGGGCGCGAGCGCGGCATCGGGATGGCGTCGGCACGCTGCGACGGCCGCGTCTCGTCAACCACGTGCCGGTCGTCATCGGTCAGGGTCGAGCGCCAATCGTCGCCCTGGAGCTTCTGGGCGAGCATCGCCTTGGCATCGCGGAGCTTGAGCTGGACCGCACTCAGGGCGGAACGCTCCATCGTCCGCAGGCCAAGCTCGCGGGCGGGCGGATTGCCGGACGCCGACGCGAAACGGTCCTCGAAAGACGGGCTATTGGCCGGCGGCAGTGCAGCGGTGACCAGCGGGGTCGTGTCGCCGATATCGACAACCCAGGCAGCAGCCCCCAGCGCCAGCGCGACGGCGGCCAGAGACAGCAGAACTCTCTCGGCTCGCCCGACACGGCGGCGCGACAACAGCCTCTCGGCATGTGCTGCGTCGGAAACCATCAGATCCCCAAATCGACCCCCGGGGGGCCCAACCCCCGCCCGGAGACTCTATACCAGCTACCACATTGGGAGCCAAAAGTTAGGCATAATCGCGGCCGGCAAGGCCCTCCAAGGTATCCAATGACCGATCCTCTCGATCTAGAGCGCTTCGTAACGGCCCAGAACACGGTTTTTCGCGACGTCCGGGGGGAGCTGGCCCGGGGCCGGAAGCAGACTCACTGGATGTGGTTCGTCTTCCCACAAATCGCGGGCCTCGGCTTCAGCGCCATGTCGCAGCGCTACGCCATCGGCTCGCGGGCGGAGGCGAAGGCCTATCTCGCGCACCCCGTCCTCGGTCCGCGCCTGGTCGAATGCACCCGCCTCGTGCTCGCCGTCGACGGGCGAACCATCAACGCCATCCTCGGTGCGCCTGACGATGCCAAATTCCGCTCGTCGATGACGCTGTTCGGCGCGGTCTCCGATGAGCCGGTTTTCGGCGAGGCACTCGCCCGCTATTTCGCCGGCGAGCGCGACGCCGCAACGCTGGAGATCCTGTCGAAGCTGGATCGGCAAGCTCCACGTTGATCAACGTCCCTGGAAGATGGCGGCACGACGCTCGATGAAGGACTGAATGCCTTCCTTCGCGTCCGCGCTGCCGAGCACGCGGGCACGGATCTCCGGAATGTAGGCGATCGCCGCCGCCTCGCCGCCTTCGACGTACTTGGCCGCCGCTTCCTTGGTGACCTGGATGCCGAGCGGCGCATTGCGCGCGATGATGGCGGCAAGCGCCATCGCACGCTCGACCTGCTCGCCTGCGGGCACGACCTCCTGGACGAGACCGATCGCGTGGGCCCGCTCGGCCGAAAATTCGTCGCGCAGGAACAGATGGTACATCGCGTCGCCCCAGCCGGCGCGCGACAGGAAGCGGAAATGCGCTCCGCCAAGCGGCGCGATGCCGCGCTTGGATTCCATCTGGCAGAAGCGCGCATCCGCGGCGGTCACCACGATGTCGCCGGCGAGCATCAGCTCGATGCCGATGGTGAACACGATGCCCTGCACGGCGGTGATAACAGGCTTGCGGCAGCGCTTGGCAAGGCCAAACGGATCGACATTGCCTTCCCGGATGTTGCGCTTCTCCGCGGTGGGCCCGAAGAATTTCGGCATGTCGAGACCTGCGGTGAAGTCCCTGCCCTCGGCGCAGATCACGCCGACGCGGTAGGCATCGTTATTGTGCAACTCGGTCAGCGCATCGGACAATTGCTCCATCATCACCGGCGTGAACGCGTTCTTCTTCGCGGCATTGTCGATGAGGATCTTGAGAACATGGCCGTGCACCTCGGTGCGGATCTGTCCCTCGCTCATGTGTGTCTCTCCATGATTGTCGTTCGGTGTCGGCGGGCGTCAGGCCGACGGCTGAATCGCCCCGCGGATCGCCTTGATCCGCTCCGGCGTGAACACGCCGGATTCGAGCAGTTGAAGGATCGAGAGCACGCCACCCCGCGATCCCCAGCTTCCCTCGTCGATGACCTCGAGATTGACCCACCAGGTGGGCGCCGGCGTCTGCATGCCGCAGGCCTCCGCGAGCCGCGCGAGCACGTTGCGGATCACCTCGGCGCGCACCTCCGCCGGCCAGGCCGCGTTCATCACCGCAATCCTGACGGTGATGATGTCGCGAGGGCTGTGCTGATCGGACAGGAGCTGGCCGCCGATCGCCATGCAGTCAGCCGCCAAGTCGTGGAAATGGACCTGAAAGCCCATTCGCGCGGCCGCCACGTGCTGGCCGATCTCAGGCTCGAGCACGGCATCGGTCAGGCTTTCCGCGAGGCGGCGGCGCTGGGTCAGGCTGAGCCGGCCCGCAGGCGCGGTCACGGTAATGATGGTCAAAAGGCGCCCTCCAAGAGAATTATGACGATCGTCATATTTCAGTCCCGCTTGCTTATGTCAAGCGTCATAGTCTAGATCAGAACGCCGACCAGGGATTTCCCATGACCTCCACTACCCGCGACAAGATGATCGCCGGCGCCGCCGATTTGATGAGCCGCCGCGGCGTCAACGCCACCAGCATGCGCGACGTCGTCCGCCATACGGCGACGCCGCGCGGCTCAATCAGTCACCACTTTCCGGACGGTAAGCGGCAGTTGATCGCCGAGGCCGTGACCTTCGCCGGCAGGGAGGTCGCTACTCCTCTGGAGAAAGCCATGCGCGATCGCGGCGTGATCGACGGCCTGCGGGCCTTCGTCGCGTCCTGGCGCCGCCGGCTCGAGGCGACCGGCTTCAAGGCCGGATGTCCGGTGCTGGCGGTCGCCGTCGATGGCTATGTCGGGGAGGCCTCCGACAAGGACGATGAGGCGGCGCAGCAGCATCTGCTCGACCTCGCCGACGGGGTGTTCGCCGAGTGGCGGCAAATCATGCGCGCAGCCTTGCTGCGCGAAGGGCTGGCCGCAGAGCGCGCCGAGCGGCTAGCGACACTCGTCGTCGCCGCGATCGAAGGCACGGTCGCCATGTGCCGCGCCAACCGCAGTGCCGATGCGCTCGATCAGGTTCAAGAGGAACTGGAGACGGTGCTGGACGCCGCCCTCGCCCGCACCAACGGATAGATTGGAGACGCACCGTGGACCTTTCCCGACAGCGCGAACTCGCCCGTCATCTCGCCAAATTGCGCCGCGAGGGCCGGCAACAAAGCGGCCTCGAAGAACGGCTGGTACCGCCGGATGCAGACACGGCGTACCACGTTGCACGGATGGTGGAAGAGGAATTGGGCTGGGATGTCGTCGGCTGGAAGATCGCCGGCATGAAGCCCGGACTCCAGCGCCAGCTCCGCATCTCTTCGCCGATCTATGGGCGAGTGTTCGCGCCTCTGATCAAGAGCTCGCCCGCCAGCGTCGAGCACGCCAGGCAATGCAGCCCGATACCGGAAGTCGAGTATCAGGCACGTCTCGGCGCCGACCTGCCACCGCGCGCGAAGCCCTATGCGGTGGGTGAGGTCGGCGACGCCGTCGCCTCGTTGCATCCCGGCATCGAGCTAGCGGAGTGCCGCTTCGTTCACGATGCGGCATTTCCCGCAATGCCGGCGATCATGGCGGACGGCTCTGGATCGGGAACGATCGTGCTCGGAGAGCCCATCACCGACTGGCGCCACCGCGACATCGCCAATCAGCACGTCATCCTCAATTGCAATGGCGCCGAGAGGCGCCGCGGCTCCGCTGCAGAGGCGATTGACCATCCGCTGGTGCCGCTGACCTGGCTTGCCAACGAGCTGTCGCGGACAGGCATCGGTCTCAAGGCCGGCCAGACGATCAGCACGGGCACGCTGACTGGCATGCTGCGGCCGAAGGCTGGCGAAACCTACGTTGCCGATTTTGGTCCGCTGGGATCGGTAAGCGCGACCTACAGTTGAGAGGGCGCCATCGGCCTGAGCGTAAACCCGAGATTAACACGGGCATCCTAACTTTCGGAGAATATCTTTCTCCCCCGCGCCAATTGCCGGATAGATCATGAAAATCGGTACGCTCCTGACCACCGCCATCGTCTCGCTCTCGACCGTGGGCGGCGGCCTCGCCGTCTATGTTGCCGTGACCAAGTACCAGACGATGGAGCGGATCAGCGAGGCGCAAGGCCGCCTGGCGATCGTCCGCGCTGCCAGCGACATCCCGCGCTATCTCAACCCCGAGCGCGGCTTTTCCACCAACATCCTCTACGGCCCTGCCACCATCGACCCTGCGCTGCTCGCCGAACAGGACAAGCTGCGCAAGCAGACCGACGGCGCCCGCGACAGGATGAACGCGCTGCGCAAGGAGCTGCCCGGCTCGTTCGACGACGGCAACACCATCGGCAGCAACATCGATGGCATCAATGCGAAATTCACCGCCTTGCGCGAGGCCATCGACAAGGCGCTCACCGGGCCGGCGGAGGCCCGCAAGGACGCGGCCAAGAAGATCGTCACCGACAATGCCGTGCTCAACAGCGGCGTGACCGCGCTGCTGAACGAGCAGGTCCGCCGCATGGCGATCCTGAACGGTGATGCCTACCGGCAGGCCAGCTACGCCAATACCGCCATGACGTTGCGCGACGTCGGCGGCTTCAACTCCAGCCTGCACAAGAACCTCGTCGGCGGCAAGAAGCCGGCGACCGACGCCGAGAAGGCCGACATCGGCCGCTCGCAGGGCCGCAACGACCAGCTCGTGATGGCACTACTGGAGTTGCGCGGCAATCCGGCAACGCCGGCGAACGTCGGCGCTGCGCTCGAAAAGTTCAATTCGATCTATGTCGAGGAATTTGGCCGCGAGCTCAAGCTCGTCAAGGACGGCGCGGTCAGCGGCAAGTACGAACACGACATGGACACCTATTACGCCGCCACGCAGCGCGGCCTCAGCACCATCATCGAGGTCCGCGACGCGTTCTACGATAATGCCGAGCAGATCCTCGCCGGCGCCTCCTCGGCCGCGCGCACCAGCTTCACCATCGCGCTTGCAGGCCTTGCCGCCGTGCTCGTCGCGAGCGTCGGCCTCATCGGGATGGTTCGCCGCCGCGTCTGCGCGCCGATCGTCAGCCTGACGAGCCGGATGTCGCGGCTTGCCGAGGGCGAGGTTGCCGAAAGTATCCCCGGCGCCGCGCGCTCCGACGAGATCGGGGCGATGGCTGCCGCCGTCCAGGTCTTCAAGGACAACATGATCCGGGCCGACCGGCTCGCGGCCGAGAAGCAGGCCGAGAATGACGGCAAGATGCGCCGCGCCCAGGCGCTCGACGAGCTCACCCGCGCGTTCGAGGCCAAGGTCACCGAGCTCGTCGGCGGCCTGTCCCGGGCCTCCTCGACCATGGAAAGCACCGCACAGTCGATGACCTCGACGGCGGCCCAGACCAACAGCCAGGCCGCGGTCGTCGCCACAGCGTCGGAGCAGACCTCGACCAACGTGCAGACCGTCGCCAGCGCCACCGAAGAGCTGACCTCCTCGATCTCCGAGATCGGCCGTCAGGTCGCACAATCCACCGAGATCGCGGCCCGCGCCGTCGAGAACGCCCGCCGCACCGGCGACACCGCACGCACCCTCGCCGAGGGCGCGCAGAAGATCGGCGACGTCGTCACGCTGATCCAGAGCATTGCCGAGCAGACCAATCTTCTGGCGCTGAACGCGACCATCGAGGCCGCCCGCGCCGGCGAGGCCGGCCGCGGCTTTGCCGTGGTCGCCTCCGAAGTGAAATCGCTGGCGGGCCAGACTGCCAAGGCCACCACCGAGATCTCCGAGCAGATCACGGCGATCCAGAGCGCGAGCGACGAAACCGTGGCCGCGATCCGCAACGTCGCCGACGTCATCGGCGAGATCGACCAGATCGGCACCGCGATCGCCGCGGCGATCGAGGAACAGGGCTCGGCGACCAAGGAGATCGCCCGCAGCGTCCAGGAGGCCGCCCGCGGCACCCAGGAGGTCAACACCAACATCGCAGGCGTGCAGCGCGCCGCCGACGACACCGGCGCAGCTGCAAGGGAAGTGCTCGGCGCCGCCGAGCAGCTCTCGACCCAGTCGCGCGATCTCGCCGGCCAGTTCGACCGCTTCCTCGGCGAGGTCAGGGCGGCGTAACGAGCCTCAGTAAGGCGGCGCCTTGCGCGCCCGCTGCGCCTTCGCCGCCTCGATCCACCAGGTGAGATCGTCGGCAAAGCGCGGGAACGAGCGCTCCAGGGCCTTGCCGCCATCACCGATCGGCTCGCCCTCGGCCGACAGCGTCTGCGCGATCGGGCCGACGCCGATGGTGCTGGACACCACCACCATGCCCATCTCCGACAGCGTGCCGTGCCAGGCGGTGGCGGCGCGCGCGCCCGAGAAGCGGCCGGCCGAATAGCTCACGATCGCGGCCGGACGCCAGAACCACTCTTCGAGGAAGTGGTCGGTGAGATTCTTGAGGCCGGGCTGGATACCCCAATTGTATTCGCCGGTGACGAAGACAAATCCGTCGGCGCCGCGGATCTGTCCAGCCAGAATCTCCAGCGCTTCAGGTGCCGAACCCTTCGGATACTCCTTGTACATGCGGTCGAGCATCGGCAGGCCGATCGCCTTGGCGTCGATGAAGGTGACATCGTCGCCGCGCGCGCGCAGCCGATTGATGACGAAATTCGCAAGGCGGATGCCCATGCGGTCGGAACGGTAGGAACCGTAGAGGACGAGGATGCGATTGCTCATGGCCGGACGGTAGCACAAACCGGCGTCCGGCCCTACTCGATCCGTCAACTATCGCCCGCGTCCGCGCTCCAGCGTTTGCGACGGCGTCTCGCCAAACTGGTCGCGGTAACTTCGGGAGAAGTCGCTGAGATGCCAGAAGCCGAACGCAAGAGCCACCGCCTTGACGCTGTCGGCGCCGGCGAGCAGCCGCCGGCGCACCAGCCACAGCCGACGCAGGCGCAAGTAACGGTGCAGGCTCATGCCGCGATAGCGGCGGATGACGTCGTGCATGGTGCGGACGGACAGTCCGAGCTTGCGGGCAATCTCCTCGCTGTAGATCGGCTGGGAGAGGTCATCGGACAGTAGCGCACTGATATCCCGGAACATCCTGAAGTTCCGCTCGTTATTGGGGCGCAGCGTCCAGCGGACCGAAACGACATCTCCCAACACGTGGTCGACGGCCGCAAGCAGGGATTCCTTCATTGCTCTTGCCTTGACCGGGAGATCTGACGCCTCGACGGGCTCTGAGGCCGCGGCCAGCACCTCACGCACCACACGGCGCAGCCGGTCCAGGCCAGCGGCACTCGTTTCGAAAATCTTGAAGCTCTGGGAAGCCCTGGGCCAGCCGCGGTCCCTCACCTCCGGGCTGAAAATCACTGAGGCGATTTGCCGCTGCACCTCCTCGATGACGGTGTAGGCCGCACCGCCGCTGCCAATGACCACGACTGGACGTGCACGTTGCGAGCCATTGAAGCGAATGGGGACGTTGAGGTCGTCCATCGTGAAGCCGATCGCCGTGCAATTCCCGACGAGCTGTGCATCAACGACCCGGGGAAACGCGCGCGTCAAATTCACGTCGCACCCGGGCAACGACAGAATTGTCTGCTCAGACGAAATCTTCCGTACGAAAGGCGTGAACTCGAAATTCAGCCCGCGTATGGCGCTTCGAAATTCGTCGACATCTGAAAAACGAAATGTCTTGAGTGCCAGCCTGGGCACATCATCAATGCTGTTCATGAAAATACGAAACCCGGCGTCGCAATCGACGCGCATTTGGCAACGGTGCCGATCCGCTCCCCCCTTTTTGGTTTTCGTCGGACCTGAAGAATCAATCCTAACGTGTCCTGATCAATTGGGAAGAGTCCAACTGAAAGGACAAGCCCGGACGTCGAGCCTTGCCGAATTTCGATAGCATTTCCCGAAATGCCGCGGCGCATTAACACCTGGGATTTAATTATCAAAATTAAAAATTAACACCTTTGAGGCCCAATAAAGCTCGTTAAATTGTATAGCTATTTTATTTCAGGCTCCTGCCATGATGGCAAATTCGCCTGCTGATATTTTGGTCGAGTTGGAGGATGCGGTCGCAACTTGCCCGCTGGACCGCTGCGCTCGCATCCTCGAAGGCATTTTGCAGCTGCTCACCGGCAGCCGCGACCGGCCTCAGGAATTGCTGGCCAGTGTGGTCGACGGCGTCCTGCTTCGATTGACGGAGCGAGTCGAGGCCAGCGCATTGATTCAACTCGGCGCGGCGCTTGCCGAGCTCAAAGTGGCTCCGCCGAAGACCCTGCAACGTCTTGCCTTACACGACAATCCCGGCGTGGCCTGCCCCGTTCTGCTCAAATCGCAGGCGCTCTCCACGTCCGATCTCGAAACAATCGCGATTTCGAGTGGCGAACCGCAGCAACTCGCGATTGCTGTCCGAGCGCGCATCGAACCCCGATTGACCGAGACGCTCATCAAGCGCGGCGGCCGCTCCGTTCACCTTGCGCTGATCAGTAACGCAGGGGCACGGTTCTCCGATGCCGCCTACGTCGCGCTCGTTGAGACGTGTGCAAGCGATGACGAACTCACGAAGGCCCTGGCGCTCAGACCAGGCACGCCAGATCCGGTCCTGCGGAAGTTGCTGCCGGCCTCGCCGGCCCCCGACGCTCGCGCGGAGCCAAAGGCTTCCACCGTCTCGTGTCCTCGAGCGGCAGCGCCGATCGTGCCCAAGCTGCCTAGCGCGGCCGCCTATGCAAGCGCACGGCCGGAGATCGTCGCGCTCAACCGCATCGGCAAGCTCAACGATTCTGCGGTGAACCGCTTCGCGATCCGTGGCGAGACCGCCAATTTGTTCACCGCCTTGTCGGTGCTTTCGGGGACCCCCATCGAGATCGTCGAGCACGTCATGACCGACGGCGATTGCGAGGGCCTGGTGATGGCCTGCCGGGCGTCGCGGCTGAACTGGCAGACCACGCTTGCCATCCTGAGCAACCGCAGCGGCACCAGGCTTTCCTTTGCCGAGCGCGAACGCGCACAACACGTTTTCGAGACGCTGCTTCTGTCGACCAGTCAGTGGACGGTGCGGTGGGGGGAAATCGCCGCAAGCGTCAAGGAGAGCAGTCGGCGAGATCGCGGCGCAAAAACGGGGGGGAGCCGATGAAGTTCGACGGCCGCAAGGCGGCGCGCGTGCGGATGGACCACAGGCAGGCCGTCAATCTGATGGGCTCTGACGGCACATGGCGGCGCAGCTGCGTTCTGCTCGACGTGTCGCAGACAGGCGCAAAGGTCGAGGTCGAGGGCACGCTGGACGTGCTGCAGGCCAAGGAATTCTTCATGCTGCTGTCGTCGACCGGGCTCGCCTATCGGCGCTGCGAGCTGGTCTGGATCGATGGCACCACGGCCGGCATTCACTTCGTCACCGCTGATGGCAAAAAGAAGCCGGCGAGCGCACCCTCGGCCGCTACGCAGACCGTCGCCCGGAGCAAATAGGCCAACAATTCATCCCAATTATTGCAATCCACGATAGTCCAGGTCGAGCCGTGCAGGACGCGCGAACCATCCTCAGCCCCGTCAACGCGGACGGCATCCGCGAGAAGGAAGCGGCCCGTTCCTTCGTGCATGTGCTGGCGGATACGTCCGAAAGGCTGGCCGGCGTCTGCACGATCCTTGAGGACCGTTTCGCCGTCGCCGGCGAACGGCTGGACGCCGAAGCCAAGCTGTCGCAGGTGCCCGCCGCCATCGTCATCCGCGCGGACCTGCGCGACGTCGACAATATCGCTGCCCTCAAGAGACGGGCTGGCAAGCTCGCCAAGGCGAAGAAGCGGATATTTCTCCTCGAGCACAGCTCTCACGTCGGTATCTCGCAAGCCTACGCGCTCGGGGCGACGCACGTCCTGTCCGGTACGATCAACCGGCCCAAACTACTGTCTGCGCTGTGCGATCCGGCGGATCCGTCCTCCGCCGCGCCGGGCGAGATGGCACGGTCCGACAACGCGGTCGAGGCCGCGGCAACCGCGATCGCCTCGATGTTTACGGCCGTCACCCTTGGCCAGCCCCTCGACGTCGATGGCACCAAGGAGGCCGGCCGCCAGATCGCCGACCGCATAACTCAGCGAGGCCTTTCGGAATGGCTCACGACGGTGCGGCGCCATCACGAGGGAACCTATCAGCACTGCCTGCTCGTGACCGGCGTCGCCATCGACTTCGGCCTGAGCCTCGGTGTCGGAAGAGCCGATCTGGAGCGCCTCTACTCGGCGGCCATGTTCCACGACATCGGCAAGGCGCAGATCCCGCTCGCCATTCTCGACAAGCCGGGCCGCCTCGATGCGGAGGAACGTGCCCTGATCGAGACCCATCCGGCCGCTGGCCATGAGTTTCTAAAGGGCCACGACAAGATTTCGCCGGAGATCCTCGATGCCGTTCGCCATCATCACGAATATCTCGACGGGAGCGGCTATCCCGATGCGCTCTGCGCCGAGAGCATCGGCGACGTCGTAAGGATTCTCACGATCTCCGACATCTTCGCAGCGCTGATCGAGTACCGGCATTACAAGCCCACCATGCCTCGTGCGGAAGCCTACGACGTCCTCTGCGGGATGAGCGGAAAATTGGAAAAAGTGCTGGTGACCTCGTTCAGGCAGGTCGCGCTCACGCGATAAGGCCGGCGGCTGGCGATGGCCGCGAAGCGAGCCCCGGCTAATGCGTGGCGCGATGGCTGGCGCGGTGCGGGATGGACCGGCAGGCCAGCCCATCGGCCAGCAGTTTCATGTCCTCATGCCGGCCGCTGCGAATCAGCCGGCCGAACTCTTCGGGTGTGAAAGGAAGACTTGGATCAGCATCGATGGGGCGCCGCAGCCGCGGGCCGAAGAACCATCGAACCAGGCTAGCCAGCCGCCGCATGTCAATTCCCTCGCGCCAGCAACAAACCTATCACGAGGCTTATTGTTCCTCCCGCATTTTCGAGATTGCAAGAGCCTGCGAACGACTCCGCACCAAAAAAATTTTGCGAGAGAATAATCTCCTCTTCATCGTCCTAATCGGCAAAACCCACGTAGCGCACGAACTCTTCGTTATGCTCGCGGTCCGAGCGAACGGCGTTTGCGGCAAAGTCGTCGTCGGGATAGCCCATCGCGACGCAGGTCATGATCACCTCGTCCTCCGGAATTTTCGCGACCTCGCGCACGATGTCGGAGCGCAGGTGGCCCCGCCGATCATCTCGTCCATGTTGCGGCGGCGGACCTCCTCGAGCGGGCTGCCGGTCAGCACATGAACATGCCAGGGCTGGGTGTTCATCGACGACGGCGCACGCTTGGCGCTCTCGATGATCGCCTCGATCACCGTGCGCGGCACCGGCTCGTTCCTGAAGCCGCGCACGCTCCGGCGCGACTGGACCAGCGTTTCGAATTCCACCTCGTGGACCTCCCTGCCCTTCATCCATCGGCGTGACGACACGGCCGGTTGCCGATGCGGCGCGCAGAATCTATGCTCACTCGCAAGCAAGACCAAGAACCCTGGAGGAACTGCCATGGCCGCGCCACTCGATCCCGTCATCGCCCAGATCATTCCGCTCATGCCGATGCGCGATCCCACGGTCATGACGCCACAGAGCGCCCGCGATTCCTTGCGCGCACTGGCTGCCTCGCGCGCCGCCATCCCGCCGCCGCCCGTCGACAGCGTCGAGGATATCAAGGTGAAAGGCGGCGCCGGCCCGCTTCCTGCACGCGTTTATCGGATCGGCAGCACGCCCGCGCCAACCGTGGTGTTCTTCCACGGTGGCGGCTGGGTCGCGGGCGACCTCGAGACCCATGACCGGCAGGCGCGCAACCTTGCGATCGAGACCGGCGCCGTCGTCATCTCCGTCGACTATCGCCGCCCGCCGGAGACTCGCTTTCCGGGCGCGTTCGAGGACGCCTGCGCCGCCGTGAGTGATATCTTCGACCGCGTCGCGGAATTTGGCGGCGAGGCAAAACGCCTCGGCGTTGCCGGCGACAGCGCCGGCGGCAATCTCGCCGCGACCACTGCGATCGCCTGCCGCGATGCTGGCATCAAGCTCGCCGCACAATTGCTGGTCTACCCCGTTACCGACGTCCTCGGCGCTTACGCCGACGCGCGCGAGAACGCGCGCTATCCTTCGCGCGCCGAGAATGCCGAGGGCTACTTTCTGACGCGTGCCACGATGGAATGGTTTTGCGGCCATTATCTCGCCGATCCCGGCCATGCCCTGGACTGGCGCGTCTCGCCGCTGCGGGCCGCCTCACTTGCGGGCCTCGCACCCGCGGTCGTGACCACCGCCTGGTTCGATCCCCTGCGCGACGAGGGCGCTGCCTATGCGCGGGCGCTGGAGGCCGCCGGCGTGCGGGTCAAGCATCACGAGGGCCCGGGCCTGATCCACGGCTATTTTGGCATGGGCGACGCCTCGGACGTCGCGCGTGCCGAGGCGCAGCGCGCGCGAGCCGACTTCAAGGCCCTGCTCGCGCGCGGCGTTTGAGCCCGTCGGCCAGCCATCAGGACGTGGCAGCCGGCAGCTCGAAGAAGCCGGTCGCCTGAACCAGGCGGCCATCTGCACCAAAGCGCCCAAAACTCTCGCCCTTGACGAAGACGCGGCCGGTGCCGTCGTACATGGTCCAGCGGAAAAGCGCCTGCTCGTGGTGTTCGAGGAAGCTGTCGTTCCTGAAGCAGGCGCCCGGAAATTTTAGCTGCGTCTGCCCGATGCGGGCCATCAAGGCTTCCCGCCCCGCCACCTGCGAGCCCGGATCCGTGTACACGCAATCCGCGGCCACGCTCTGTTCGAGCAGCCGACGCCGCTCGCTTTCCCCAACGGGCCCCCATGCGGCCTGATAGGCGTTCCACGTCTTTAGTCGCGCTTCGTCGTTCATCTCGCAACACCCTCTTGGTTCGCCGGATTATGACAAGTTGACAATTATCGAAATTTTGTCAAGATGCGAACGATTGATGGGGAGACCATGGTTCAATCCCGCGCCTCGAAAGAACAGCTTGCCGTCGCGGCCGCGACCGAGGTCTTTTCGCGCTACGGCTATGCCCGCACGACGATGGGCGACATCGCCTCTGAGGCGGGGATATCGCGACCCGCGCTCTACCTGCTCTTCCCCGACAAGGACGCGGTGTTCGCGGCAGTCATCCGGGGAATGGACGAGCAGAAGCATCGCGAGATCAGGGCCGCGATCGCCCGCCTCGACGGGCTTCACGCCAAGCTGCTCCACGCCTGCAAATCCTGGGGATGCCATGGCTTCGACCTGGTCGAGGCGCATCCGGATTCGGCCGATCTCTTCGACCTCCGCTTCCCCGCGGTCAGACAGGTCTATGACAATTTCCAGTCCCTGGTCGTCGAGCTCATCGGCGATCAGGTGCGGTCTGCAAGGGGAGCGGACGAGCCCGAAGTTTTGGCGCGCTGCCTCGTGTTCGGCATGCGCGGACTGCGGGAAACGGCCAGGAGCGGCAAGGAGATGCGGCGCCTGATCGCCGTTCAGGTCGCCATGCTCGTCAGAAGCATCGGCGGCAAGACGTGAGCCGCGCCGAACCGCCTATCACCCGCTCCGCGCCCGCTGCGCCGCCGTGTGTCCCCAGGTTTCGTCCCAGTCCTGACCGGCGGCGTCGACCACGTGGCCGTCGGCTTCGAAGAACTTGTTCGGCACCTGGAAGATCGCCAGGATCAGGGCCCCGTCCGGGCACCAGGCGGCATGCCGGCTGCCTGCCTCGCGCCAGATGAATTCGCCGGCCTTGCAGGCGATGCCCCTGGCCGGCCCCTCCTTGTCGACGAGCGTGCCTTCGATGACCCAGCTCTGCTCGATGCCGACATGCTCGTGATCGGGCAGCACCGATCCCGGCGCAAACCGCATCAAGGCGGTCATCAGGCCGGTACGGCGATCGAACAGCAGCGTCTTGGCCTCGCAGCCGGGAAAGCGCGTGGTCTGCCAATCCATGTCTTGAGGCCGAACCAGATGCGAATGCTGATCGGCGGCTTCCTGGCGTTTCGGGATCACGGCGTCCATCACGATGCTCCGTCCGGCTAAGCTGGCCAAGCCTAGCAGCATTGCCCGCCGTGGTCAGCGAGCAGTGCAACAGGAAGCGAGCCTGGCCGACTCCGCTTCGAAAAAATCGCCAGCCGGACCGGATGGCAGGCCCTCATCCAGCTTGATTGCGCCACGATTCCCGGCTCCAATCTCTCCGCCATTTCTGGTTTACGGAGACACCCATGATGAAGCGGATTTTCCTGGCTGCGATTGTCGCCACCTTTGCAGCGGGCTCGGCCTTCGCGCAAGAAACCTGCGAGAGCAAGGCGGTCGGCAAGGACGGCAAGCCGCTGGCCGGCGCCGCCAAGACCTCGTTCCTGAAGAAGTGCAAGGCCGACGCCTGCACGCCCAAGGCCGTCAGCGCCGACGGCAAGCCGCTCGCCGGCGCCGCCAAGAACAGCTTTATGAAGAAGTGCGAAGTCGGCGCGTAAGGCGCTTTGCATTCGCTCTGGTTAGCGAACAATCGCTCCACGAACTCCGTCATGCCCGGGCTTGTCCCGGGCATCCACGTTCTTCGTGGCGCTTGAAAGTTCGTGGATGGCCGGGACAAGCCCGGCCATGACGATGCGGAGACACTTCACTCCCGCTTGAACTTGTAATCAAACGCATCGCCCAACGGCCTGATCAGCCCCACCGTCGGCGCCGGGAAATGAACCGGCAAGATCAGCGTGTCCGTGTCCGCCACGGAGGCGAAGAATTTTCGCCGCGAGAGCGCCGACTGCTTCGGGTCCCAATCCGGCTTCGCCGACCAGTCTGGCTCGCGGCACTGGATCTGGTGATGCATGAGGTCGCCCGCGACCACCGCGCGCTGGCCCTTCGAAAAAATGTTCACGCAGCAATGACAGGGCGAATGCCCCGGCGTCGGCGTCAGCGTGATGGTGTCGTCGAGCGCGTAACCATCGTCGACCAGCAGCGCCTGCCCGGCCTCGACGATCGGCAGGCAATTGTCGCGAAACACCGTACCGGGCGGATTGCAGCCCTTGGCGTTCTCCGCCTCCCAGGCCGCATACTCACCCCTGTGAAAGACGTATTTCGCGTTTGGAAACGTCGGCACCCAGCGTCCGTCGCGCAACGTCGTGTTCCAGCCGGTGTGATCGATATGCAGATGCGTGCAGAACACGTAGGCGATCTGCTCAAATCCGATGCCGAGCGCGAACAGCTCATTGCGCCAGCGCTCCTTGCCGGGAAAATCGAACGGCGGCGGATGACCCTTGTCCTCGCCGGTGCAGGTGTCCACGAGGATCGTATAACGCGGCGTGCGCACCACAAAAGTCTGGTAGGTGATCACCATCATGCCGCGTGCGGCGTCAAAGACCTCCGGCTCCATCGTCGGCAGATGACGGGCGAACACGCCCTCGTCATAGGCCGGGAAGAAATCCTGCGGCCGCCGCCACGGCCCTTCCCGCTCGATCACGGCGTCGATGGTGATGTCTCCGATCCGGAGTTGCTGCATCGCCGTTTCACTCCCTTTTTTGCAGGAGCGTAGCGACTGGCATGGGGCCGTTCAAGCGGTGCGATGCGGACAGCGCCCCTGCGAAACGATCGCCGCAAATCAACCTCAAATACCACTGAGGGTGATCGCGGAATTGGGAATCATCTGTGGGCTGGAAACTCAAATTCGCGACGACAGCCATCATCGCCGTCGCGGCAGGCGTCTACATCAACAACACCAGCCTTCTGGCGCCGCATCAGGGCGGCAAGCCGGTGCTGCTTGCCCATCGCGGCATGGCGCAACGCTTCGATGAGCGCGATGTGAAGAACGACACCTGCACCGCCGCGCGGATGTTGCCGCCGACCCACGATTATCTCGATAACACCATTCCATCGATGCGCGCCGGTTTTGACGCCGGCGCCGACGTGGTCGAGATCGACGTGCATCCGACGATCGACGGCGAATTCGCCGTGTTCCACGACTGGACGCTCGACTGCCGTACCGACGGCCACGGCGTCACGCGCGAGCAGAGCATGGCGAAGCTGAAAATGCTCGATATCGGCTACGGCTACACCGCCGACGGCGGCAAGACCTTCCCCTTCCGCGGCAAGGGGATTGGAATGATGCCGACATTGTCCGAGGTGTTGGCCACCTTCCCTGACAAGAAACTCCTCATCAACGTGAAGAGCCGAGACCCGAACGAAGGCGAGACACTTGCCGGCGTGCTGAATGCGCTGCCGGCCGAGCGGAGCCGCGCGGTCATGGTTTATGGCGGCGACGAGCCCATCGAGGCGATCCGTCGCCTCACCCCCGACGTACGCACGATCTCGCGTGCGGCGATCCGGAGCTGCCTGATCCGTTATATCGGCTATGGCTGGACCGGCCTGGTCCCGGCGGCCTGCCGCAACGCGATGGTGCTGGTGCCGATCAACGCCGCACCCTGGCTATGGGGCTGGCCCGATCGCTTCCTCGCACGCATGAACGGCGTCAACAGCGCGGTGTTCGTGCTCGGTCCCTACAGCGGCGGAGAGTTCTCCACCGGCATCGATACGCCGGAAGCGTTCGCGCAGTTGCCGCAAGACTATTCCGGCGGCGTCTGGACCAACGAGATCGAGGCCATCGCCAAGATTGCGGGCAAGGTTGCGGGAACGAGCAGAGATTAGCTCCGCAACCCCGGCGCCTCCTGCCCAGTCCGCGCGACATATTCCGTGTAGCCGCCGCCGAACTGATGGATGCCTTCCGGCGTCAGCTCCAGCACGCGGTTCGACAGCGTCGCCAGGAAGTGCCGGTCATGCGAGACGAACAGCATGGTGCCCTCGAAATCCGAAAGCGCCGTGATCAGCATCTCCTTGGTGGCGAGGTCGAGATGGTTGGTCGGCTCGTCCAGCACCAAAAAATTCGGCGGGTCGAACAGCATCTTGGCCATCACCAGCCGCGCCTTCTCGCCGCCCGAGAGCACGCGGCAGCGCTTCTCGACATCGTCGCCGGAGAAGCCGAAGCAGCCGGCGAGCGCGCGCAAGGAGCCCTGCCCCGCGGTCGGAAACGCGTATTCGAGCGACTGAAACACCGTCTGCTCGCCGTCGAGCAGGTCCATCGCGTGCTGGGCGAAATAGCCCATCTTGACGCTGCCGCCGACAGCCACCGTGCCCTGGTCCGGCTCGCTCGCGCCCGCGACGAGCTTGAGCAGCGTCGACTTGCCGGCGCCGTTGACGCCCATCACGCACCAGCGCTCCCTACGCCGGATCATGAAATCGAGCCCGTCATAGATGCGCTTGGCTCCGTAGCCCTTGTGCACGTTCTTGAGCGCCACGACGTCCTCGCCCGAGCGCGGTGCCGGCGGAAAGTCGAACGCCACGCTCTGGCGGCGGCGCGGCGGCTCGACCCGCTCGATCTTGTCGAGCTTCTTCACCCGGCTCTGCACCTGAGCGGCATGAGAGGCGCGCGCCTTGAAGCGCTCGATGAACTTGATCTCCTTGGCGAGCATGGCCTGCTGGCGCTCGAACTGCGCCTGCTGCTGCTTCTCGTTCTGCGCCCGCTGCTGCTCGTAGAATTCGTAATCGCCGGTATAGGTGGTGAGCGAGCCGCTATCGATCTCGATCACCTTGGAGATCACGCGGTTGATGAACTCGCGGTCATGCGAGGTCATCAGCAGCGTGCCTTCGTAGTCGTGCAGGAATTTTTCCAGCCAGATCAGGCTTTCGAGATCGAGATGGTTGCTCGGCTCGTCGAGCAGCATGACGTCGGGGCGCATCAAAAGAATACGCGCCAACGCGACGCGCATCTTCCAGCCGCCGGAGAGTTTTCCGACGTCGCCGTCCATCATCTCCTGACTGAAGCCGAGGCCGGACAGCGCTTCGCGCGCGCGGCCGTCGAGCGCATAGCCGTCGAGCTCCTCGAAACGGTGCTGCACCTCGCCGTAGCGGGTGATGATCTCGTCCATCTGGTCGGCTTTGTCAGGGTCGGCCATGGCGGCCTCGAGCTCGCGCAGCTCGGCCGCGACCTCGCTGACGGGACCGGCCCCGTCCATCACCTCGGCCACGGCACTGCGGCCAGACATCTCGCCGACGTCCTGGTTGAAATAGCCGATGGTGATGCCGCGATCGGTCGAAACCTGCCCCTCGTCGGGCAGTTCCTCACCGGCGATCATCCGGAACAGCGTGGTCTTGCCGGCACCGTTCGGCCCGACCAAGCCGATCTTCTCGCCCTTGTTGAGGGCGGCGGAGGCTTCAATGAATAGGATTTGGTGGCCGGCTTGCTTGCTGACGTTGTCGAGGCGGATCATGAGTATCTTTTGGGGGATTTTTGCGTTGCAGCGTCATAGGCCATGCGGGCCCCCAGGGGAAGCCCGGCGGGGTACGGATCCGCCCTGCCGGGTGCCAATTCCGTCCTTTCACCCCGCAGCCTGGGGCCCATAAACCTCGACCGTCCGCATCATTGCCATTTCCTCTGAGTTTGGAGGCGACATGATCGGCTCGCCGCGCCGAAATTGGTTGCGGGCTGGATGCGACCTCGAACGTCACTCGGCCGATTTGTCTTGCTTGTGGCGGAAGGGATCGGCGCTGTCATCGTGACCGCTGCGGCTGCTGAAGAACATCAGCGCCATCAGTCCGCATCCGATCAGCAAGGAGAAAAATGTGCCAAGGCCTAGCGCGATCCAGCCGTGCTTGCCGATCTCGACCCCGCTGCTGGCATTCCATACCGAAACGGCCCAGACACCGGTCAGGATCAGGATCATTGCCAAAACGGCGAGCAGGAGGATCTGGCCCTTGCTGATGCGTTCCATGGTCACGCCTCCTGACTGCTTCCCGGACCAACAAGCTGCGCTAGAGGCCGTTCCTCGACGCGTCGAGAGCAACTTCCGCCTCGGGCATCGGCGTCATGATCTTTGCCTCGGCGCCGATACCGAACTCGCCACAGATAGTGCCCGTGAATTTGATCGCGGTCGATAGCGGATGGCCCAGAGGCGTTTTGATGACACCCTTTCGTTTTTTTACACATGAACGGCGTGACCATGTCGGCATGGGCCAGTCTCGATCGTCCTCGGGTGGACACTTCCCGGAAGTGCCCTGTATGGACCCGCGACGTGAAGTGATGTCGTCGCCTCGAACCGTCAAAGTGAACCTGGAGCAATGCCCATGAGAATTACCGTCGAGACCAACGTAGCAGCCCCCGTCGATCAGGTCTGGCGTGCCTATACGACGCCTGCCGATATCGTGAAGTGGAACGCAGCGTCCGACGACTGGCATACGACCAGGGCTACGGTCGACCTGCGTGATGGCGGCGCGTTCTCGTCGCGCATGGAGGCCAAGGACGGCAGCATGGGTTTCGACTTCGCCGGCACTTACACGAAGATCGTTGAACACAAGCGGATCGAATACGCGTTCGGCGATCGAAAGGCCGAAGTTGAATTCGTGCCCGGCCCAAAGGGCGTTGTCGTCCGCGTCGTCTTCGATAGCGAACCGACGCACTCCGTCGAGCAACAGCAAGGCGGTTGGCAGGCGATCCTCGACAGCTTCACGCGATATGTGGAGGCAAGACAGAATAAGTCGTGACGTGGTGGGCAGGAGATGGAGATCCTGACAGGCGTGGTCGGATTTCCGCGGAGTACCTGACGGAAATTGAATAGTCCCCTTGGGGTCGCTTGCTGACATCCGACAGGCGGCGACCGAGGTCAGCCACGGGCCAACGCGCGGACATTCGGCACGCTTCCCAATCGCTCGAAAACGCGGTCATATGGCGCCCGGGGACACTTGGCTTATTGGCGCCAGGTGTCCGCTTCCACGGGAAGGCTGCGCGTGAAGGAACTCGCTGGAAAGACTGCGTTCGTGATCGGTGCAGCGTCGGGCATTGGATTCATGCATCGCAGCAAATCCCATCTCTATTCGATCACCTCATCGGCACGAACGAGTAACGAGGGCGGCACAGTGAGGTCGAGCGCTTTCGCCGTTTTCATGTTGATGACTAGCTCGAACTTGGTCGGCTGCTCTACCGGCAGATCGGCAGGCTTGGCGCCCTTGAGGATCTTATCGACGTAGCCGCCTGCACGGCGGAATAGATCGGCTATATCGGGGCCGTAGACGACCAATCCGCCATCGGCGAATTGTCGGAAGAAGTAAATCGCGGGCAAATGGTACTCCGCCGCGAGCCCGACAACTCGCGGGGCTTGGCGAATGGTCAGAATGTCGCCAAAAACAATCATTGCATCGGCGCGCTGGGCAGCTGCTGAAGCAAAGGCGGTGTCGAGTTCCTCGGTCTTAGTCGCCTCGACTATAGACAGAGCGACCCCGCGCTTTCGGGCTGTGCTTGGTACCTCCTCAGCTAACAGCAACCTGTGCATTGGGTTGTCGCGATTGACTAAGAGCGCAATTTTTGCGGCATGGGGTATCAGTTCGCGGAGGATTTCGATTTGTTTTCCAAACCAATCTCCCGGAACCCACGAGGTAAGACCGGTCATGTTGCCGCCTGGGCGCGAGAGGCTTTGAACCAGGCCAAGTCCAACAGGATCGGCAACAACCACGAAGACAATCGGAATGGCGGCCGATTTCAGGGCGGAGGCTGCTTGCGGCCCGGCGGCAACTATCAGATCGGGAGCTAGGGCTACCAACTCCGCAGCAGAGGTTTGCAAGCGATCCGAGGCGTCTGCATAGTTGCGATATTCGATGAGCAGGTTCTTGCCCTCGATCCAACCCCTTTCACGTAAGCCAGTGCGCCACGCTTCGCGAGCTATCGGATCTAAGAAACCGAAGAAACCGATTCGGCGAGGCCTTCCTTGCGCCCCCAACCGTCGTGGCGAAACGACCAGCACCGCAGCAGTCGCCATGAACTCCCGCCGCTTCATTCGATCCTCATCGCAGCTGGGGGGACAGGTGCAGAGTATCAGGTGTCAATGGTCGTCGCACTTGCTGCGAATGCAACTGCCGCGTCGCAAATGCGGCGAGATGGCGCATGCCCGCTTCGGGTCACTAGCTGACATCGCCGCGCCGACGCGTCGAGGGCCGCTTCACCTCAGCAACCGGACATCCGCCCGGCAAACGTCCTAAGCCCTTCTCATCAACCTCAGCGAAGCCGCCAGCCGCAAGCTGCGCTTGCCGGCAAGCGCGATGCCTTCGAGCTCGCCGCTATCCTCGTTGCAGGTCCCGGAGAAGCCGATCCCGACCTCATAGCCGCCAAACACGGGGTTCTCGCCCTTCGCCGGCGTGTGCTCCTGGTTGAGCATCTCGCCCTTCCAGCGGCCGTCCGCCGAGGAATAGGAGCCGAGATAGTAGAAGAACGCATCGCCGCCGAGGATGCGGCCGTCGATCAGCAGCATGACACCGGAGAGCCCTGCATCGACACCGTCTAGCGCGCGCAGACCCATCCCGTAGAGCCCGTTGGCGATGCCGCCCTGCCCGATCGTGCCGCGGGGCGGCAGCGCTCCATCGTCGAGCCTAGTCAGATTGGCCCAGAAACCGGCGCCCGGCATGGTATCCGCGCCGCCGGCAAGACGGATCTGGTTGCCGTGCAGCCGCCCGCGCGCGCCGATCCTGGCGACGTCGGCGCCCATCAGCGGCTTGTAATGGGGATCCTCGTTATGCCGCTCGGTGATCACCTCGGCAATGATCTCGCCATCGCGCTCGACATAGGTGCCGAGATGCGCGAAGGCCGAATTACCGCCCAGCATCTTGCCGTCGTGCAGGCACATGATGCTGCGCCCGAACGCATCGTTGACGCCGTATTCAACCTTGTAGAGCCCGTCCAGCAACGCAATGAACCCGCAAAATCGGAAAAGAATCGTGGGCTACCTAGCACTGCTGCCCCAGCCAGGCCATCCGGCTTTTTCGCGCAGGGCCCTTGCGGGGCGCCTCCCCGCCACAATGCCATCATGCTCCTGTTTTGCCCGACGGGTCAAAGCGGGTTTCGCAAAATCCATCGCGCGTAATTCCGCTGCGATTTCAAGGCCCCGCCTACTGTGCATGGGGTTGTTTTCGACATTTTTGTTCCGGCGGACGGCGTCCCGCTTCAGTGACGCTTGAAATACTGCACCTCGCGCTCGTGCTTCTCGGCGGCCGCGCGACTCCGGAAGGTCCCGAGGTTACGACGCTTGCCGGTCTTCGGATTCACCTTGCGTGAATAGAGGCGGTATTCGCCCGACGCCAGTTTACGGATCATGATCGCGCTCCGTTGTGTCTTGAGATCAACGGCGTCCACGCGATTGAGGTTCCGTCGCGTGCGGCTCTGCTCAGAAACACAGCGTGGTGACGAGCTTGCCCTGCTTGTCCTTGATCGCATAGGGGCAGCGCAGCCGCTCCAGCGCCTTCTTGGCGTCCTCGTCGCCGAGCGCGGCGGCGCGCTCGTAATAGGTCTTCGCGGCGTCCTTGTCCTTTGCGCCGCCGCGGCCTTCCTGTGCGAAGGCCCCCATCCGCTCCAGCGCGCCGGGATGATTTTGCGCCGCCGCTTTCTCGAACAGCGCACGCGCCGCGACGTCGTCCTTCGCACCGCCCGTGCCTTCGGAGAGCATCAGGCCGAGCTGGTACTGCGCCTCCGGATTGGTCTCGGCAGCCTTGCCGAGCAGCGCGCGCGCCTGCGCGGGATCGGCCGGCGCGGCGCCCCCTGCGCCGCCGAGCGCAGCAAGGTTGCTGACGCCGCGGGGATTGCCTGATTGCGCCGCCTTCTCGAACAGTTTTCGCGCCTGCGCCTCGTCCTTGGCAATGCCGGAGCCGGTGCCATAGGCAACACCGAGCTCGACCATCGCCGCGCTCGATCCCTTGTCGGCGGCCTTGCGCCAGGCAGCGATCGCCTCCGCCGTCTGCCGGTTGGCCGCGTAAGCGCGGCCGAGTGCGAACATCGCGCGGCGCGAGGACGGCGCGGCCTGCTTGCAGAACCTGATCGCCGTCGCGACGTCGGAAGACGCGATCTCCGCGACGCCCTTCACGTCAGCCGGCTTGTCGGGATCGCTGGGATCGGCCGCGACCCGGTCGCACAACACCAGATCGGCCGATTGCGCGCGCGCCGCCAACGGCGCGGCAAGCACGAGGACGATGGCAAGGAGACAAGTCCGCATGGTCGTCACGTTGCGTCCCCGCCCCGGCAAATTCAAGGCTCGAGTCCCGATTGACGCAGGACGGGTACGACCTCGGGCGATGCCAGATAGCGCAGCAGACGGTCCGCGGCGTCGGCGTGCTTCGCCCCTGCCATGCGGCCGGCGGAGAACACCGCCGGTGTCTGCAGCTCGTGCGGGATCGGTCCCACCACCTCGATGCCGCCGACCTGCTTCAGCTCGCTGATCTGCTGCACGGCGAGGTCGGCCTCGCCGCTGACGAGACGCTCGGCTGTAAAGCCCTGCTCGACGATGGTCGCCTTTGCGTTGATCTCGGCTGCGATCCCCATCCGCACGATCAGCTGGGCGAAGTAGACGCCGCTCGCGCCCAGCCGCGAATAGGCGATGGACCGCGCTGCGAGCAGCGTCCTGCGCAGCGCCGCTTCGCTTCCGATATCGGGATGCGCCTGCCCTGCCCGCACGGCAATGCCGACATAGGAGCGCGCCAGATCGGCGGCGCTCTCTGAGAGCACGCGGCCCTCCGCGATCATCTCGTCCAGCCCCTCGCGCGTGAGGATCACGAGATCGGCGGCCTCGCCGTCGCGCAGGCGCTTCAGCAGAGCGAGGGTCGGCGCGAAGTCGGCGTCGATGCGGACGCCGGTTGCGGCTTCGTACGCGGACGACAGGCTGCGCATCGCACCCATCAGGCCGAGCGTCGAAAGCATGCGAAGGATTTCCATGAGCGATTTCCGTCGCGATCAGGCGCGATGCATCAGCTTGAGCGCGGCGGTCAGGCGCAGGCTGCGCTTGCCGGCAAGCGCAGTCGCCTCCAGCACCGCCTGCTCCGCATCGTAGCTGCCGGAGAAGCCGATACCGACCTCGTGGCCGCCGAAGATCGGGTCGTCCTTGGCCGGCGTGTGCTCCTGGTTGAGTATCTGGCCCTTCCAGCGCCCGTTCGCGGCGGTGTAGCTGCCGAGATAGTAGAATGCCGCATCGCCGCCGAGGATGCGGCCCCGGTTGAGCAGCATCACGCCGGTGAGGCCGCCGTCCAGACCGTCGAGCATGCGCAGATGGATTGAGTAGATGCCGTCCGCGATGCCGGCTTCGCCGACGCCACCGGCGATCGGCACCTCGTCTTCCGTGATCGGCGTCATCACCGACTGGAAGGGAATGCCGGGCAGCTCCTTCAGCTCACCCTTGAAGCGATAGAGGTCGCCATCCGCCCAGCCCTTGGCGAGCAAGGTCGCATCGTCGGTGCCTGCCATGGCGCGGTAGTTCGGATCGGGGTTATGGCGGACGGTGCTGATCACGACGTCGACGCCGCTGTCGGTCTTCTCGTAGGTGCCGATATGGGCGAAGGCCGAGTTGCCGCCCAGCATCTTGCCGTTGCCGGCATGCATCACGCTCCGGCCGACGGCGTCGCCGAGCTGAAATTTCACCTTGTAGAAGCCTTCAAACACCAGCCGTCCCCGGCCCTGCGCGCATCCTGCGGGCACTCTATCCCGCTTTGGGCCGATATGGACAGGCTTCACGCGACGCAGCCCTGCTGCGTCACGGGAATGGCTGTCATCAAGATGCTAAAAATCCGCCGGAGCCTTTCAGCTCCGGCGGATTGAGAGCCAACCCGGGCCAGCCCCCAGCCCGGGCCGGGAGGATCTTAGGCCGCAGCCTTCTTGTCGGCCGGCACGGAGGCGATCGTCTTCAGGATCTGCGAAGCGATCTGGTATGGGTCGCCTTGCGAGTTCGGACGACGGTCTTCCAGATAGCCCTTGTAGCCATTGTTGACGAAGGAGTGCGGCACGCGGATCGAAGCGCCGCGGTCGGCAACGCCGTAGCTGAACTTGTTCCACGGCGCGGTCTCGTGCTTGCCGGTCAGACGCTTGTCATTGTCCGGGCCGTAGACGGCGATGTGGTCCATCAGGTTCTTGTCGAAGGCGGCCATCAGGGCCTCGAAATACTCCTTGCCGCCGACGTTGCGCATATACTCGGTCGAGAAGTTGGCGTGCATGCCGGAGCCGTTCCAGTCGGTGTCGCCGAGCGGCTTGCAGTGGAATTCGATGTCGATGCCGTACTTCTCGGTGAGGCGCAGCATCAGATAGCGGGCCATCCACATCTGGTCAGCAGCGGTCTTGGAGCCCTTGCCGAAGATCTGGAATTCCCACTGGCCCTTGGCGACTTCCGCGTTGATGCCTTCATGGTTGATGCCGGCAGCGAGGCAAAGGTCGAGGTGCTCTTCGACGATCTTGCGAGCGACGTCGCCGACGTTCGAGTAGCCGACGCCGGTATAGTACGGACCCTGCGGCGCCGGATAACCAGCGGTCGGGAAGCCGAGCGGACGGCCGTCCTTGTAGAAAAAGTATTCCTGCTCGAAGCCGAACCAGGCGCCGGCGTCGTCGAGAATGGTGGCGCGCTTGTTGGAGGCGTGCGGGGTCTTGCCATCGGGCATCATGACTTCGCACATCACGAGCACGCCGTTGGTGCGCGCGGCGTCCGGGAAGACGGCGACCGGCTTCAGCACGCAATCGGAGCTGTGGCCTTCGGCCTGCTGGGTGGAGGAGCCATCGAAGCCCCAGAGCGGAAGCTGCTCGAGCGTCGGGAACGACGCGAATTCCTTGATCTGAGTTTTGCCGCGCAGGTTCGGAGTCGGCGTATATCCGTCGAGCCAGATGTACTCGAGCTTATACTTGGTCATTGAGCCTCTCTGTAGATGATGCGAAAGGTTGGGGGCCTGGCGGCCCCCGAACGTTTTGTACCCGGCCATCATCGGCCGGCCCTTTACAAGCATTTAACGTGCCAAAAGGCCGCAGCGCGGGAGGTTCTCCACCGGGACTGTCCCCGGCCCGGCGTCGAGGCGATGTCGACCTCGTCGTGCGTCATAGCCGCGCACCTTTGCGTGTAGCTGCACCGCAAAAATCCCGTGAAAAGCGCCCGATTCTGAAGCAGGCCGGCCCGTGCCGGGAGTTGCCGATGAAACGCGCATCAACGTCCAGCAATTTTCGCAAAGCTCCACACCCCTGCCTAGCAACCTTTGGAATGGCCCAGTCGTTGGCCACCGACACCGTGCCTTAGGGGATGCAGCAGGCCACATGCCTACAAATTAGGCGGAAACTGATTTCGTTTTCAGCACTTTGCATTTCGGGATGCGCGGCCGATATGGGGATTCCAGTAACCACAATCGAACGAGTCGGGCGCACCATGGAGGCCAAGGCGCTTCGACCAAGGAGAAATCGCAATGATGAACAATGGTCTGAGTCACGGATCGGCAACGATCTACCAATTCCCGGTCGGGGGCCGCGCGGCTCTCGCGGGACGCCGCTACGGCGAGACCCGCCTTCCTGCCGATCACGCTTCGCTTCCGGCGAATGTCTCGATCTGCAGCGACAGCTGGTACCACCAGGACGCGGTCGACGACGCCAAGCCGAAATGGGATCGCTAATGCCTATGGTCGGTTTGAAACCGCCGCGTCTCGCAGGCGCCCGGCGGCAGCTCGAAAAGGGTCGAAACAGCGATGTTTCGGCCCTTTTTGATGCTCGCGTGAACCGCGCCGTTCAGATCACCGCGCAGGCCGTCACCGGCCGCTTCAGATGCTTGACCGTGGTGCCCCCGGTCTTTCCGATGGTCAGCGTGATACCCACCCCCGAATAGCGTTTTCCGGCGACCGACAGCCGCTTGGCGAGCGTGACCGGCTCGCCGTCGATCTGGAGAAAGGCGCGCTTGTCGTCGTCATAAAACCCGACGACGAACTGCGTACCATCGGCACAGCGATAGGTCTGGAACATCTGCGCTTCAGTCTGTCGCGCACTGGTCATTCCAGCTGCCAGCATGGCGGTCGTCAAAAGAATGGCCTTGTGCCGGCCCATGATCGCCCCCTGTAATAGCTTTCAAGGACGCCCCCTCGTGCGCCCAATGCAACCATAACCGAAGCCGATCCCATGTCAGATTCCCCTGCCCGTCACCTCGCCCTGCAAGGCGCCAGCAATTTTCGCGATCTCGGCGGCTACCCGACCAACGACGGCCGCACCACGCGCTGGCGGCACATCTTCCGCTCCAACCATCTCGGCCAGCTCACCGCCGCCGATATCGAGATCGTCAGGGCGCTCGGGGTGCGGAGCGCTTTCGATTTCCGTGGGGTTGAGGAGCGCGCGGCCGGCGTCTGCGTCGTCAGCGAGATCACGGTGCATTCGCTGCCGATCGAACCGAGCGTCGTGGCTGCGCTGCGTACCGAACTCGCAAGCGGCACGCTGACTGCACCGGTCGCGCTGGAGCTCATGCGCGAATCCTATCGCAACTACGTTCGCCACCACACGAACAGCTTTCGCAACCTGTTCGGCCATCTCCTCGAAGATCGCGCGCCGCTGGTGATCCATTGCACTGCGGGCAAGGACCGCACCGGCTTCGCCAGCGCGCTGATCCTGCATGCGCTCGGCGTACCCGATGAAATCATTGCCGAGGACTACCTGCTCACCAACCGGCATTACAAACGCGATGCGACGGCCGCCTTCGACCTGCCGGAGGACGTACGCAATGCCATCGGCAGCGTCGAAGCCTCGTACCTTGCCGCTGCATTCGAAGCCATCGGCAGTGAATATGGCGACCTCGAAACCTATTTGCGCGACGCCCTCAATCTCGGCACGGCGGAGCGGACCGCGCTGCAGGCGCGCTACCTGCAATCATAGACAGCTGTGCCCGGAGAACGATGATGCAAGACAAGGTCCTGATCGTGACAGGCGCACACGGCGCGCTCGGCAAGGTGGTTGCGGAGATCGCACGATCGCGCGGCGCGCGCGTGGCCGGCATCGATCACGCGCCATCGCAGATTCCCGCAACGCTCGAGAGCATCGAGATCGGCGGCGTCGACCTGTCCGAGGCGCCCCAGGCGAAGACGGCAATTGATGCGGCGGCCAAGCATTTCGGCAGGCTCGATGCGCTGATCAACATCGCCGGCGGCTTCGCCTTCGAGACCGTGGGCGATGGCGACGTCAAGACCTGGCAGCGCATGTACGCACTGAACGTCCTGACCGCGCTCAACGCCTCGCGCGCGGCGCTGCCGCATCTCGCAACGTCCAGGGCCGGCCGCATCGTCAATATCGGCGCCATGGGCGCGATCCAGGCAGGCTCCGGCATGGGGCCCTATGCGGCGTCGAAGGCGGGCGTGCATCGCCTCACCGAGTCGCTGGCCAACGAGTGGAAAGGCAAGGTCACCGTGAACGCGGTGCTGCCGTCGATCATCGACACCGCCGCCAACCGCGCCGACATGCCGAAAGCAGACTTCTCCAAATGGGTAACGCCGCGGGAACTCGCCGAGGTGATCCTGTTCCTCGCCAGCGACGCCGCGAGCGGCATCACCGGCGCGCTGATCCCGGTCGGCGGGCGGGTTTAATCGAAGAGGTTCGGCCCGTCTTTTCGTAGCAAGCAGAAATTGCTATAATTAAGTCATGACGACCGAAGATATTGAGAAAGCGGTAGAGCTGCTGACGCCAAGCGAACTGGCACGCTTTCGCGCGTGGTTCGAGCAGTTTGATGCACAGCGCTTTGATCAAGCCCTGGAGCGCGACGCTCAAGCAGGAAGGCTCGATGCGTTCGCCGAGGAAGCGCTGAACGCCTACCGCACAGGGCAGACGCGCGACTTGTGAAACACGCGGCTTCGCCAAGATTTTGGAAAGCTTACGCGGCCTTGCCTGCTAATGTTAGGAAATTGGCAGACGCGAATTTCGCGCTCTTGAAAAGCGATCCCACCCACCCATCGCTGCAATTCAAGAAAGTCGGACGATTTTGGTCGGCTAGAGTCAGCCTTCGCTATAGAGCGTTGGCGGTCGAGACGAACGACGCCTACGTCTGGTTCTGGATCGGCTCCCATGCCGACTATGATCGGCTCGTAGGCTGAAACGTGGCCCTCTGGCCGTGTCCGATCCGGGCTAGACTGCCCGCAACTGATTCTCCGATCGAAACGCAAGCTTCGGACACGTTCTTTGGAAACCGCGCTTTACCTGCCCGTCAAACGCTTCCTCGAAGAGCTCGGCTTCACCGTAAAGGGCGAGATCGGCGGCTGCGATCTCGTGGGCCTCAGCGCCGGCGATCCGCCCGTGGTGGTGATCGGCGAGCTCAAGCTCGCCTTCAATCTCGAGCTGATCCTCCAGGCGGTCGACCGCGCGCCGGCCGGCGACGAGGTCTGGATTGCGGCAAAGATGTCGATCCGGGGCAAGGGGCGTGAAAGCGATGCGCGCTATCGCAATCTCTGCCGCCGCCTCGGCTTCGGCATGCTCGGCGTGACCGATCGCGGCCAGGTCGAGGTGCTGGTGAAGCCGCCGACCGCGGCGCCCCGCCGCGAGCCGAAGGTACGGTCGCGTCTCGTCGCGGAGCACCAGCGCCGCCAGGGCGATCCCGTGCTCGGCGGCAGCACCCGCGCACCGATCATGACGGCCTATCGGCAGCAGGCTCTGGCCTGCGCCTCGGCGCTCGCCGACGGGCCGCGGCCCGTGCGCGAATTGCGCGAGCGCTGCCCTGACGCCGGCAAGATCTTGCTTAACAATGTGTATGGCTGGTTCGAACGGGCCGACCGGGGAATCTACGGGCTCACCGAGGCCGGGCATGCCGCCCTGAAGCGCTGGCCGCAACAACGGATTGAGGTCGATGCCGGTGTCGCATCACCGCCCTGACACCCGACCGGTGCATAGCTGAGATGCCACACTAATTTCATATTGCAATGCAACATTTGCGGCACTAGGTATCCCGGCATCAAAACGAGGCCGTTATGAGCGCAGACTGGAATACCAAATATGGCACGCGGCGCGTCCGCCATGATCCGCCCACCCTGGATGAGGCGATCTTCGCCGCCGTCGGCATCACCGACGACCATGAGCAGCAGGCCGAGATCGCCGCAGCTCTGATGGGGATGCCGCTTGATGTCGTGCAGGCCGAGGTCAAGAAGCAGGCGCGCACCAACAGCCGCATCACCGCCACGCGCGTGATCGCCGGCGAACAGGGCGCGCAGCGGTCGGTCGTGGTCGAACGCCGCGTCGTCCGCCGCTTCAGCGCCGCCACACGCACTGGCACCTAAAGGGCTTCATACCCCTGCTCCCAATACGAAAGCGGACCGGTTTTGCCGGTCCGCTTTTTGATTCCCGACAGTTTCCTGAACTCAGGCGGCGCGATGGCCGTACATGCTGGAGATGATCTTCCAGCAGGTCGAGTTGAAGCTGAGCAAAGCGCGGCCGGCCCTGAACGGCGAGGCCGCGAGATCGGCGAGTTCGGCCTCAGGCGTCTTGGCGAGGTCGATAGTGCCAGTCGATTCGCCGTGGCGGAAAGCCAGATGCGCGCCGAACTTCCTGGCGAGCGCCCGCATGGCGTGATTCTCGGCGCCCGTGGTGATGCGCAGGCTCTTGTAGCCTTTCCAGCGCGCTTCAGCGATCAGGCGGCTGAACAAGACCGTGCCGACGCCCTGGCGGCGCGCGGTGGCTTCCACGCTGAAGGCGACTTCAGGCAGCGAACCATCTTCCGGCGGATGCAACTCGGCAGCACCACGGACCACGCCGTCGACGATATAGGCGACGATCACGGTGCCGTCCTCGGCGCAGCGGGCGGCGTAACGCTCGATGAATGAGTCGTCGAGAAAGCCGTTAAAGCGGTCGTGCCGGCTTCCGGCATCCAGCCGCAGCAGATGATCGCGCAGGAGCGGCAATTCTTCCTGCTGGCTCAAGGTCCGCACATAGCCCGGAACGTGGATTGTGCGGGTGGTGGCCTCAAGGGCCAAATCTTCGAGTGACAAGTTAAAACTCCTCTTGGTGTCCCTCGAGGAGGCGTTCGAATCCCTAGGCCCCCTATATTGTGCATCGCAGCATCTTTTACAAGACGAGGACCTGCCCAACTTAGAGGCACGGGAGACGACCAATTCGTTAATAAAATCAACGCCCCGTAGTCTTACAGGACCAGCTGGGTCTGGGTGACAACGGCGACCAGCTTGCCGTCCTCGGTCTCCAGCCGGGTGGTCCAAACCTGGGTCCGCCGGCCCCGATGGACCGGGGTCGCGGTGGCGATGACCGTGGTTCCCTCCTTGGCCCCGCCGATGAAATTGGTCTTGCTCTCCAGCGTGGTCGTGCCCTTGGCGTCCTCAGGCAGGTTGATCACGGTCGCGGCCGCACCGACGGAATCGGCCAGCGCCATCACAGCGCCGCCATGGATGGTGTGATGAAGCGTGCAGAGATCGGGTCGGACCATCATCCGCGCCACCACGCGGTCCTTCCCGGCCTCGACGAACTCGACGCCCTTGAGCTCGGCAAACGGCATCTTCATCGCTTTAAGTTTCTCGAGCGGCGTCATCAAAAGTCCTCCCAATTGATTGTTGTCCAAACGTGAATTGCTTCGGGCGGCAAAGCAATGACGTCAGAAGTCATGGGCCGCCGTGACATCGCCCGGCATTTGCGCATATGGAACGCCATGCGCCACTTCCCGCCCCGCCGCATCGTCTGCCTGACCGAAGAGACCGTCGAAACGCTGTACCTGCTCGGTGAGCAGGATCGCATCGTCGGCGTGTCCGGCTACGCGGTTCGTCCGCCGCAGGTGCGGCGCGAGAAGCCGCGGGTGTCGGCGTTCGTGTCCGCGGACATTCCAAAGATCCTGGCGCTGGGACCGGATCTTGTGCTGGCCTTCTCCGATCTCCAGGCCGGCATCGTCGCCGATCTCGTCCGCGCAGGCATCGACGTCCACGTCTTCAACCAGCGCGACGTCGCCGGGATTTTGGCGATGATCCGCACGCTCGGTGCGCTGGTCGGCGCGGCGAAACGCGCGGAGGAACTCGCGCAAGGCCTTGAGCGGCGCCTTGCCGCGATCGCCGCGACACCCCGCCCCTCGCCGCGACCGAGAGTTTATTTCGAGGAATGGGACGATCCGTTGATCTCGGGCATCGGTTGGGTGTCGGAGTTGATCGAGATCGCGGGCGGAACGGACATCTTTCCGGAGCTGAGACATCAGCAGGCCGCGAAGGATCGCATCGTTGCGGCGGAGGCGGTTCGCGAGGCAGCGCCCGAAATCATCCTCGCCTCCTGGTGCGGCAAGAAGGTCGTCTCTGCCCGCATCCGCGCGCGCGAGGGCTGGAGTGATATCCCCGCCGTGCGCGACGATCGTATCGTCGAGATCAGGTCGCCGATCATTCTGCAACCGGGACCGGCGGCGCTGACGGACGGGCTGGATGCGATCGTGACAGCGTTGTGGGATAAGCGCCGATAGCGCGGCCGCCGACGCTCTCGTGTCCCGGACGCGCTGCAACGCCCCAGCGTTGCTCCGCAGAGCCGGGACCCATCTCGCGACGGAGCACGGTGCGGCGTGGGCCCAGGCTCTGCAGCGCATCACGCCGCAAGTGCGGCGCGCCGCGCCGCGTTCCGGGGCACGGCTTCCCTCACGTCACCGCATTCACCACCTGATATTCCGGCCGCCGCCAGACCTCGCCCGCGATCACCTCCTCGATGATCTCGGCCGCCTTCAGCACCTCGGTCTCACCAATATACAGCGGCGTAATCCCGAACCTCATGATGTCAGGCGCGCGGAAATCGCCGATGACGCCGCGGGCGATCAGCGCCTGCATGGCGGCGTAACCGCCGTCGAAGGCGAAGGAGACTTGGGAGCCGCGGTGCTCATGCGCGCGCGGGGTCACCAGCTTCAGAGACCGGCAGCGGCGCGCGACTTCGGCAATCAGCAAGTCACCGAGCGCCAGCGAGCGCGCACGGACCTCTGCCATATCGACACGGTCCCAGATGTCGAGCGAGGCCTCCAGCGCCGCCATTGCCAGCACCGGGGGGGTGCCGACGCGCATACGTTCGACGCCACCTGCGGCCGCATAGCCAAGCTCGAATGCGAACGGCTTTGCATGCCCCATCCATCCCGACAGAGCGGCGCGCGCGCTGTCGGCGTGGCGTGGCGCGACATAGAGGAAGGCCGGCGCGCCGGGGCCGGCGTTGAGATATTTGTAGGTGCACCCCGCCGCGAAATCGGCGCCGCTCCCGGCGAGATCGACCGGCAGCGCGCCGGCGGAATGCGCGAGATCCCAGACCGTGACGATGCCGAGCGCATGCGCCTTTGCCGTGAGCTTCGCCATGTCGTGGCGGCGACCGGTGCGATAGTCGATCTCGGTGACGTAGAGCACCGCGACCTCCTCCGACAACGCAGCCTCGATCTCCTCCGGCGCCACCAGACGCAATTGATGGCCACGCCCGAGCGTCGCGATCAGGCCTTCGGCCATGTAGAGGTCGGTCGGGAAATTGCCGGTGTCCGACAGCACGATCTTGCGCGACGCGTTCATGTCGAGCGCAGCGGCCAGCGCCTGGTAGACCTTGAGCGACAGCGTGTCTCCGACCATCACCGAGCCGGCTTCCGCGCCGATCAGCCGCGCGATGCGATCGCCGACATGGCGCGGCTGCGCATACCAGCCTGCACTGTTCCAGGCGCGGATCAGCTCATTGCCCCACTCGGTCGTGATGACGCGGTTGACGCGCTCGGCCACCCCCAGCGGCAGCGCGCCGAGCGAGTTGCCGTCGAGATAGATCACGCCTTCAGGCAGATGGAACAGCGCTTTGGTGTCGTCATAGACGCGATATCTGGTCATGGATATTTCTTGGGCATTTCTACAGAATGGTGCGGACGCGCCAGAGTTCGGGGAATAGCTCGACCTCCAGCATGCGCTTGAGATAGCTGACGCCACCAGTGCCGCCGGTGCCGCGCTTGAAGCCGATGACGCGCTCGACCGTCGTCACGTGGTTGAAGCGCCAGCGACGGAAGTAATCCTCGAAATCCACCAGCTTTTCGGCGAGCTCGTAGAGCATCCAATGCGTCTCCGGCGCCTCGTAGACGACGCGCCAGGCCTGCAGCACGCCTTCGTTGAAGCTGTGGGTCTCGCGGACGTCGCGCGCGAGCACCGCCGCCGGCATCTTCAGCCCGTTGCGGTCGGCGAGCCTGAGCACCTCGTCGTAGAGGCTGGGCGTCGAAAGTTCAGCTTCGAGCAGCCTCGTCGTCTCCACATCGTGCGTGTGCGGCTTGAGCATGGCGTGGTTGCGGTTGCCGAGCAGGAATTCGATCAGCCGGTATTGCCGCGACTGGAAACCGGAGGACTGTCCGAGCTGCGAGCGGAAGCGCGTGTATTCGCTCGGCGTCATCGTGCGCAGAACGTCCCAGGCGTTGTTGAGCTGCTCGAAGATCCGCGACATCCGCGCCAGCATCTTCATGGCGGGCTGCACCTCGTCCCCGGCGATGGCACGGCGTGCGGCACTGAGTTCGTGGATGGCGAGGCGCATCCACAGCTCCGTGGTCTGATGCTGGATGATGAACAGCATCTCGTCATGCGCTTCCGACAACGGATGCTGCGCGCCCAGGATCGCATCCAGCGCGAGGTAGTCGCCGTAGGACATCCGCCGGGCGAAATCGGTCTCGGCGCCTTCTCTCGTGGGATCGTAATCGTTGGACGTCATGGGCAGGCCCTTTCGATCGATCTTCCCCGGCTTGGCTCAGTCGAGGCCGATCAGGCGCGCGGTGATCGGCGATGACGGATCCTTCAGTCCGTCGATCACGGTAAAATGGTTCAGCCCGGGATCGACGACGAGGCGTGTCGGCACGTCGAAGCCGGTCCAGAGATTGGCCATCAGGTCGGACTGACGAATGAATTCCGGCCGCTCGCTGCCGCCGACCCAGGCGGTGACGGGCGAATGCCCGCGCGGCAGATGCAGCGCCGCGCTTTCGAGCGTCGCCTCCTCCATGGTCATGCCGAGCGTCTCGTTCATCTTCGTCTTGAGCAGCGGACGCAGATCATGCAGGCCGCTGATCGAAAGCGCGCCGGCGATACGGTTGTAGACGGCGGGCTCCAGCCGGCTGTCATCGCACAGCATGCGGGTGACGAGATGGCCGCCAGCGGAGTGGCCGGCGAGCCGGATCGGCCCGGAGACGAGCGAAGCCGCCTTGGCGATCGCCGCGGCGATCTCGGCGGTGATGTCGGAGATGCGTGCGGCCGGCGTCAGCGTGTAGCTCGGCAACGCCACCGTCCAGCCATGCTGGCGCGCGCCTTCGGCCAGATCAGTCCAGGTCGATTTGTCGAAGCGCATCCAGTAGCCGCCGTGGACGAAGACGACGAGGCCCTTGCTGTCGCCGTCGGGCAGGATCAGGTCGAGGCGCTGACGCTCGCCGGCGCCATAGGCGATGTCGGCGCGAAAATCCTTCAGCCCGGCGCGGTAGGCGGCCGCCCGCTCGGCCCATTGTCCAGGCATCTTGTCCGAGCCGGGGATGTGGGCCGAGTTGGCGTAAGCATCATCCCAATCGCGCATTGTCACTCCCAGAGGACTCGTCCAGCGAACCGGGCGCCAGTCTGCCACCGGTCAGGCCAGCATCCTAGTCTTTCTTTTAAGCTTAAAGCATCTAGCAGATCGAGCGACGATCGGTTGGGCACGTTCCCCGGGCGCAGCGCAGCGTGCAACGATGCGCTGCTGAACCGGGGTCCAGCGCCTCTGCCGCAACATGGGTCCCGGCTCGGCGGCGCACCGCTTCGCGCTGCCCCGCGTCCGGGACACCAGACCTTTACGCCTTCTCCACCCCGCACCATTCCGCGATGAACAGCGCCATCGCCTTGGTCGTCTTCTTCAGCGACTCCAGCTCGACATATTCGTTGAAGCCGTGCATCTCGCCGCCGCTGGCGCCGAAGCAGAGACTCGGGATGCCGTGGTTGAGGCCGTAGAAGCGGGTGTCGGTGAGCGCGGTGAAGACGAGATCCTCCGGCATGCCGCCATAGACCTTGTCGAACGCATTGCCGAACGCGGCTTCCGGTGCCGCCGCGTCGGTCAGTTCATAGCCCTCCGACAGGAAGCCGGACCATTCAATCTCCGGCGGATTGTTGGCGAGGAAGCGGTGGTTGCGCGCGGCAGCGGCGACGCAGGCCGTGATCTCCTTCTGGTGATCGGCAATCGACCAGCCCGGCAACACCGCGATCCGGCAATCAACATCGCACCAGGCCGGCACGCTGGAGGCCCAATCACCGCCCTTGATGATGCCGGGGTTGAAGTTGATGGGATGGTTCAGCGTCTTGAAGTGCCTGTCAGCCTTGGCGCGCTCGTTCCATTCGATTTCGAGCTTTTGCAGCGCCTGGATCAAATGATAGGCGGCCATGATCGCGTTCGCGCCGGAGCCGGCAAACGCGACATGGGTCGGGTGCCCCTTCACCCGCAGGCGAAACCAGATCACGCCGACCTGCGAACGCACCATCTTGCCGCCGGTCGGCTCCGGAATGAAGCAGGCGTCCGCGCGATAGCCGCGCTGCAGCGTCGACAGCGCGCCGACGCCGGTGCTCTCCTCCTCGATCACGGATTGAAAGTGAATCCGTGCCGTCGGTTTGAAGCCCGCGGCCTTGATCGCATCCAGCGCATAGAGCGCGCCGATGGTGCCAGACTTCATGTCGCAGGCACCGCGGCCGAACATCTTGCCGTCCTTGATGACGGGCGAGAACGGCGGCGTGTCCCACAGTTCCAGGGGGCCTGCGGGCACGACGTCGCAGTGGCCCTGCAGGATCAGCGATTTGCCGCCATTCGTTTGCGGACGGTAGGTGCCCACCACCGAACGCGCCTTGGAGAAGTCATGCTCGATGGGGCCGAAGCCGCGCAGGTCCTTGAGATCGTCGACGTCGATGTGCCAGTCGTCGACCTCGTAGCCGCGCGCGCGCAGGAGGTCGCCGATCATGTCCTGGCACGGCCCCTCCGCCCCGCGGGTCGAAGGGATTGCGACAAAATCGCGTGTGGTGGCGAGCTGGGCCTCGAAGCCGGCATCGACGGCGTCAAGAATCCTCTGCTGCGTTTCGGCATTCATCAGGCAACTCCCGGCATTCCAATGGTTCCCAAGGAGCGCGCAAGCTAGCCGATTTCAGCCGTTCGGGTACTCCACAAAATAAGCATCCCGCAATGCATCTTCGAGCAGGCGGCCTTCCGAATAGCCATTCAGCGTCGCAGGCCGGCTGACGCCGTCGAGCAGGCGCGGGCACGGCTCCGGCGCGCCGAGCACGGTGCGCACCGGGATGCGCTCGGCATAGATCGGCAGCGCATAGTCCTCGTCGTCGTCGGCGACACCCTTGGCACGGACCTTGGCCGAGGCCTCCTCGATCTCCATCGCAATGAAGGAGGTCGCCTTGATCTCCTGCGTGTTGCTGGCCCGCAGGCTCGCCGTGCGGTCCGGAAAGAAGCGGTCGACCATCGCGATCACCGCGCGCTCCTTCTCCTCGGGGTCGGTGACGAGATAGGCGGTGCCGAACGCCATCACCGCACGGTAGTCGGCGGAGTGATTGAAGCCGCAGCGCGCGAGCACGAGGCTGTCGAGATGGGCGACTGTGAGACACACGCGCTCGCCCTTGGTCTGGCTGCGCAGCATCCGGCTTGCGCTCGAGCCATGCCAGTACAGCTTGGTGCCCTCGCGCCAGAAGAAGGTCGGCGTGCAATAGGGCTGGCCGTCGATCACGTAGGAGACGTGGCAGAGCATCGAGGAATCCAGGATGCGATGAACCGTGGCGTGGTCGTAGAAGCCGCGGTCGTGCCGGCGCTTCACCTGGTTGCGCACTGAGGTCGGATAGGAATTCGAGGTCTCGGTCTGGCTCACGGCCGCTCCTGCTCGGATTGGAAGAAATCTGGAAGCAGTTGTAGCGGCGCATTTGGTCTGCGATAGTTCCAATTCCATGCGAAATATTCCGACCAATTCTCTCCCCTCACCGGCCAGGCCTTCCTTGCCGACAAAGACCGAGCTGCCGCTCGACCTCACAGGCCCGCACGTCACGCCAGGCGCCTCCGCCGCACACCGGCTCTATCAGGCGCTGTGCGAGATGATCGTCTCCGGCCTCGTCAAGCCCGGCGAGCCGCTGCCGCCGTCGCGAACGCTGGCCAGGCAGACCGGGTTTCGGCGCAACGCCGTCGTCATCGCCTATGAGCGCCTGATCGCCGACGGCTTCGCCGAGGCGACCGTCGGCTCCGGAACGTTCGTCGCCGCGCGCATTCCTGCGCGCACGGCCGAGCCGGACAAGCCGAAGGCCATCGTCGAAACGCCCGGGCAAGGCGCCTTCGCGCTCGGCTGCACCCATATCGACGAACGCGCGGTGCAGCGTTTTCGCGGCTTCGTCGGCCGACGCATGCGCGCCTTCGGGCCTGAGCACCTTCACTATGGCGATCCCCGCGGCAGCCGCGAGCTGCGCGCGGCGATCGCCGATCATCTGTTGTCGGCGCGCGGCCTGCGCTGCGACCCCGATCAGATCATGCTGACGTCGGGCACGCTGCATGCGCTGCGCATCGTGCTGAGCGCGATCCTCAAGCCCAACGACCAGGTCTGGTGCGAGGACCCAGGTTACCCCGCCGCGCGAAAAACCATCGCGCATTGCGGCTATCGCGCCGTGCCGGTTCCGGTCGACGAGCACGGGATGCAGGTCGCCAAGGGACGCACTGCCGGCCCCAACGCGCGCGCGGCCTATGTCACGCCGTCGCATCAGTTTCCGCTGGGCGTGCAGATGTCGATGCCGCGGCGGCTCGAGCTTCTGGACTGGGCCAGGCAGGCCGGCGCATTCGTACTGGAGGACGATTACGACAGCGAGTTTCGCTATGACGGCGCACCGCTGATGTCGCTCGCCGGCATCGATCGCCTCCAGCGCGTGATCTACCTCGGCACGTTTGCCAAGACGCTGTTTCCCGGCCTGCGCATCGGCTATTGCGCCCTGCCCGAACGCCTGATCGCGGACGTGACGGCTGCGCGCGCGGCGCTCGACCGCTTCCCCGGCACGCTGATGGAAGGTGCGGTCGCCGACATGCTCAACTCCGGCGCCTTCGCCGCCAACCTCAAGCGCGTGCGAAAACTCTATCGCGACGCCCGCGATGTGCTGGCCGAAACGCTGGAAGCCGCATCCGATGGCGCGCTCTCGGTACCAGTGCCATCGCAGGGCCTGCATCTGGTCGCCCGGTTTGATCGCTCGGTCGACCTTTCGGTGGCAGCGCGGGCCAAGCACGCGGCCGGCGCGGAAGGCTGGCTCTTGGCCGACACCTATTCGCGCGCGCGCCCTCTGCCTGGCTTCGTGCTGGGATTTTCCGGCCACGCGGTTCCACAGCTCATCGCCTCCGCCGAACGGCTCGCGCGGGAATCGCGCACCGCCCTGCGCACGAGGAACAGATCCGCCCGGGGGCCCTGACAAAGGTTCACTATCAGAATCGCGAGCCCGTCCTTACATTGCGGTATCAATGCCGGGATCTTTCGCCATGCCTTTCCGCCGTGCAGCTTGCCTCTCAGTCCTGATCTCCGCCGCGCTAGTGACGACGGCGCACGCCGTCACGGTCGGACGCGAGCAGGACATCGTCGATCTCAAGCTAGGTCAGCGCGTGCAGGTGGACGACGGAACCTGCCCCGCCGGACAGGTCAAGGAAGTGCGCGGAACGAAGATGACCGATAAGGGCGTCGCGCGCACCAGCGCTTGCGTGCCGCGCTACGGTCCGAAGACGAAATAATTACTGCTTCGCCGGATCGAACATGCACTGCAAGGTCGGCTTGGCGATCTTGGTGAAGGTCGGACCGATCTCGCCCTGCTTGGACGTCGGCACCCAGTCGGTCTCGATGGTGGGCACGCCGGTCTCGCTGATGCCGCGCAACAGCGCTTCGCGCAGATCGCGGTCCTCGACGGCCGCCGCGGCGTGATCGTGCAGGCAGCCGCAGACTTCCTCGGGATGTTCCCACCGCCCAAGCATCCGCGGCGCGCACTGGCGCACGAACTCAGTGCGGGGATCCGGTAACCTGGTGGGAGCGCGCACCTGCGCCTGGGCGGCATTGATCGTCAGAACGGACACGAACGCAGCGGCGCAAAATCGAACGATCATGATGGCCTTTATCGGCTGATTTTCTTGTTATCGATCAGAAGCGGGCGGCAACCACGATCGACTGCGACGCCGTGGGGGTGATCGGCGAGCCGCTGTACTGGAAGGTGCCGACACCGGGGAGACCGCCGTCCGGCGCGCCCGCGAACGAAGAGCCTGCAATCACCAAACCGAAGGCAAGGATGAAGCTGAGCGCGCGCATGGTCTTGTCTCCGAATTCGGTGGCCGGCGATGCGCCGTCGTTCGTTGTGAAGCTGATAACCATGGGCGGTTTCGCGCGTGATGCGCCAAAAGCGCAAAATGGTTTCATCTCCGTGAGAATTGTTTCGTCGAG
Organism: Bradyrhizobium sp. CCBAU 25360; assembly: GCF_028128695.1. Lineage (NCBI taxonomy): Bacteria > Pseudomonadati > Pseudomonadota > Alphaproteobacteria > Hyphomicrobiales > Nitrobacteraceae > Bradyrhizobium > Bradyrhizobium sp. CCBAU 25360. The sequence continues at coordinate 487,336 of NZ_LBJA01000045.1, read as the reverse complement.
CCCGGGACGACGACATAATTCTCCGAAAAGACCAATCATTTCAGATGGGTCTCGCCGCAGATCAAAGTAGCCTGCCAAGTTCCGGCTGCGGTGCGCGACCACACCAGACGCAGCCGCCGTCATGCTCGCGCCTTACCCGCTTCACACGCATTTTACGTTTTTCTGCTGAATGGAACGGCAAACGAAGGCTGGGTCGAACCGAGGGCACGTCGGCCGCGACCCAAGCCATCGAAGCCAGGACGCCCGGATCACCGGGCGCGTTTACTTGAGGAATGGCTATTATGGTGGCGCAAGATCGCGCAATGCCGCGCGAGGCGGACCAACGGACGGACCGCGGAGATCAACGGTCGAATCGCGTCGCCTCAGCCGGCGCAATGTCGTTGCAGTCTGGCCGCGGCTTTGAAGCCGCGCCACAAGCGTTCGTGCGCCTGACCGGCTCGCACCTTGTCAAACCGCGGGCCAGCCGCGCTGAGTGAACCCAAGCGCGGCACTGAGTGAACGCAAGCGCGTCACTGAGTGAAGAACTCGCCGCACTTCTGGACGTTTGCGTCCGTCGGTCCCCACGGCATGATCGGCACGGTCGAGGTCGAGTTCTTCGGCGAGCCCTCGATCAGCCTGTCCGAATAGACCATGTAGACCAGCACGTTGCGCTTGGCGTCGCAGCCGCGCACGATCTGCATCTTCTTGAAGAACAGCGAGCGGCGCTGACGGAACATGTCGTCGCCCTGCTCCATTTTGTTCTTGAACTTGATCGGGCCGACCTGGCGGCAGGCCAGCGAGATGTCCGAGACCTCCTCGGCAAGGCCCAGCCAACCCTTGAAGCCGCCCTTCTCCGGCACGGTGAAATGACAGGCGACGCCCTCGACTTCAGGATCGTCGAGACCATAGGTCGCGAGCTTGTCGTTCGGGCTCATCCATTTGAACACGGTGGAGCGGCGGAAGATCAGATCGGGCTCGTCGGCAGCCGAAGCGGACGCCGACTGCACGACCAGAGCCAGGAGGAAGAAAGCTAAGCCTTTCAATCGGATGCCAGAAAGACCGAGGAAACGAGATGACATGAAGTTCTCCGCTAACAAGTCGCCACAATGTAGGCATGAGGCAGCCGCTCAGGAAGACGACGGACAGACGGGCGCGGCCGCCGTTTACCGCTCCGTGAGGCTTTTTTGCTACGACTTGGACAAATGTAGCTGATGGCAGAACCGCCCTGCTGGTGAACGCGTATCCCCTCTGCGAGACTAACTTCTGATTTGGATTATGGATTCGAGGATGAACAGCGTGAACGGGTCGGGTTTTTCTGCCAAGCCGGCGCGGCTGTGGCAGGTCGCCATTTTGACGGCGGCGGGTGTGATCGGCGCGACCAGCCAGGCAGACGCTGCATTTTATTATTGGACGGATTATTCCGACGGGTCCTATTACGCCCGGCAGGACCGGCATCCCGAAATACCGCGCCAGAAGCCGCAGAAGCGCGGCGCTGCCGTCAAGAAGGAAGCTGTCGCCGGGAAGGAAGCCGGGACCAAGCCCCAAGGGCCGCTGGTCATCGTCGTCTCGATCGACCGGCAGAAGGTCACGGTCTACGACACCAACGGCGTGTTCGCGGAATCTCCGGTGTCGACAGGCATGAAGGGCCATTCGACGCCGATGGGTGTGTTCAGCGTCATCCAGAAGCACAAATTCCACCACTCCAACATCTATAGCGGCGCGCCGATGCCGTACATGCAGCGGATCACCTGGTCCGGTGTCGCCATGCATGCCGGCGTGCTGCCGGGTTATCCGGCCTCGCATGGCTGCATCCGCATGCCGATGGCGTTCGCGGTGAAGATGTGGAACTGGACCAGGATGGGCGCGCGCGTCATCGTCGCGCCCGGCGAGATGACGCCGCATAACTTCTCCCACCCCCTGCTCGCCTCCGTGCGCGTGCCGCCGCCGCCTGCCGCCAGCCTCGAGCCGCAGACCAATGTCGGCGACAAGGCCGACAAGGGCGCCGCGCTGACCAAAGGCGCCGAGACCAAAACTGCCAGCGCCGACAGCGTGCTCGAGCTGCGCACGTCCGTCGGACACGTCGTGATGTCGGATGTGACCACGGGCAATGCGTCAGCCCGCGACGAAGCCGCCGTGCCGGCCGACAAGACCAAGACGGCCGAGGCATCCGACGCCGCCAAGCCTCAATCGGAGGAAGCCGCCAAGCCGGCTAGCGACGACAAGCCGGCCACCGACAAGGTCGAAGCTGTCAAGACCGAGCCGGTCAAGACGGAAGCCGCGGACTCCGCGAAGACGCCCGATGCGCCGGCCACTGCACCTGCGCTCGCCGCCTCGCCCGACGCGAAGAAGGATGACGGCCGCGTTGCCGAACCGGCGGCGGCCGCAAAGCCGGAAGCGCCCAAGCGGGCCGGCCAGATCGCCGTCTTCATCAGCCGCAAGGATTCCAAGCTCTACGTACGGCAGAATTTCGCGCCGTTGTTCGAGGTCCCGATCACGATCGCCACGAGCGACCGTCCGCTCGGCACGCATATCTTCACCGCCGAGCTCGACAAGACCGACTCCAATGCGCTGCGTTGGTCGGTGGTGTCGCTTCCGGTCTCCGCCCGTTCCGCGGCCCGCGAGGACGACAGCCGCCTCACGCGCCGCAAGGGTGACGCTGCGGTGATCCCCGTCGCCGCCAAGCCTGTGGCTGCCAAGCCCGTGGTCACGCCGGACAGCCCGGCCGCGGCCCTCGACCGCGTCTCTATCCCCGCCGACACCATGGCGAAGATCAACGAGATGCTGACATCCGGCGGCTCGATCATCATCTCGGACCAGGGCATCAACCAGGGCGAGACCGGCGAAGGCACCGACTTCATCGTCCGCCTGTACTGACCTGTTTCACGGCGCGTCGATAACGCGGTGTTGACGAGGCAGGTCGCAGCGGCGGAGTAACATCCGGCCCGGATCATTTCGGGGGACGCCGTCATGATGAATCGCAGAACCGTGCTCACCGCGGCGCTTGCAGGCATGCTCGCGCCGGCAACGCGCGCACTGGCCGATGGCGGCATGAGCCGGATCTCGGCCTACGCCTTTTCCTTCCCCGCTTTGTCCGGCGACGACATCCGCCTTGCCGCCTTCACTGGCAAGCCGCTGCTGGTGGTCAACACCGCATCGCTCTGTGGCTACACGCCGCAATATGCCGGCCTGCAGGAGATCTGGAACGAGTTTCGTGCGCGCGGGCTCACCGTGATCGGCGTGCCCTCCAACGATTTCGGCGGCCAGGAGCCGGGCGGCAGCAGCGAGATCACCGAGACCGCGCACCACCAATATGGTGTTACCTTTCCGATCGCAGCCAAGGTGAACGTCGTCGGAGCAAAGGCGCATCCGTTCTACAAATGGGCCGCCGATGCGCGCCCGCGCGAAGTTCCGCGCTGGAACTTCCACAAATATCTGATCGGCCGCGACGGCTACATCGTCGAGGTCTTTCCGTCCGCGGTCGAACCGGCCGACACGCGGATCAAGACGGCCATTGCCAGGACGCTGGCCGACAGTTGACGCGCGGCGCCCCAATCCGGCTGGGCACAATTGTGGCGGGATGCCAAACAGCCGTTGCAATGGCGATGGCCCACCATCTAGGCTAGGATCGTTTGGGGCAGGACGGTTTTTGCCGGGGGCGAAAAGCAGCGGCGGAACAACGGGATCAATCTCGAGGACAACACCATGCGTGTGGCGGCAGGACTGATTTTGGCAAGCGCGATGTCGGTTGCGATGACCGGCGCAGCATGGTCGCAGACCCCGGCCGCAAAGCCCGCAGCTGCGACGCAAGCCGCACCCGCGGCGACGCCGGCAGCGGCTGCGCCTGCTGCCGCTCCGCCAGCAGCTCCCGCGGCCGCCGCCGCGCCGGCAGGCTTCGTCAATCCGCCTCCGCCCAAGCAGGCGCCGCAGCCGGCCCGCGCGGCTTGCAACACGCCGGGCGCGCTCGGTGTCGCCCGCACCGTCGAGATCGACACCACGGGCGGTCCGGGCTTCGGCTTCGAGCATTTCAAGGAGCTCGACTTCCTGCGCGACAAGGAGGTGGTACTGACCTTCGACGACGGCCCCTGGCCCAAGAACACGCCCGCTGTGCTGAAGGCGCTCGCCGACGAATGCACCACCGGCATCTTCTTCTCGATCGGCAAGCACGCGACCTATGAGCCCGAGATCCTGAAGCAGGTCTACAACGCCGGCCACACCGTTGGCACCCACACCTGGTCGCACGCCAATCTCAACAACAAGAAGCTTAACGAAGCGCAGCGCAAGGAAGAGATCGAGAAGGGCCTGTCCGCGGTGAAGTGGGCGCTCGGCGGCATCTCGCCCTCGCCGTTCTTCCGCTTCCCGGCGCTTCAGCATCCGCCGGAGATGGTCACCTATCTCGGCAACCGCAACACCGCGATCTTCTCCTGCGATATCGACTCTTTCGACTTCAAGGCTTCCAAGCCCGAGAAGGTGGTCGAGACCGTGATGAAGAAGCTCGACACCAAGGGCAAGGGCATCATCCTGATGCACGACTTCCAGAAGCACACGGCGGAGGCCCTGCCCGAGCTGCTCAAGCGCCTGAAGGCGGGTGGCTACAAGGTGGTGGCGATGCGCGCCAAATTCCCGGCCTCGTCGCTGCCCGAATACGACCAGGAGCTGCTCAAGGACGCCAAGCTGCCGACGGTGAGCCAGCGCCCGGTCAATTCCGTGGTGACGACCGTTTCCGAATAGACGGCCATTGTCTTTCCGTATCGAAGGCTACGTCATCGTCTCGGCGGACGGCATGCTCGCCGACGCCGGCCACGTCATGCCCGACAGCCTGAAGTTCGACGGCGACAAGCTGTTCTTCGAGCAGGCGCTCGATCGCGCCGCGCTGATCGTGCACGGCCGCAACTCGCATGAGCAGCAGCCGAATTCGCCGAAGCGCAAGCGGCTGATCCTGACCCGCAAGATCAAGGCGCTCTCCGTCGATCCGGAGATGCCGAACGCAACGCTGTGGAATCCGAAACAGGCGAGCTTCGAGGAGGCCTGCGCCTTTGCCGATGTCGCCTCCGGCATGGTCGCCATCATCGGCGGCCCCGCCGTGTTCGAGATGTTCATGGGCCGCTACGATACCTTCTGGCTGTCGGAAGCCCCGCATGTGCGCCTGCCCGGCGGCGAAGGCTGCTTCGTCGGCGTGCCCCAGCGGAGCCCGCATGAGGTGCTGGCGTCGCACGGCCTGAAGCCGGGCACGCCGTATCTGCTCGACGCGGCGCATGAGGTGACTGTGACACCCTGGCGCCGAACGTAGGCCGTCAGACGTCCCCGTACGCCGCCTCGGCCGGACGCGTGGTGCGGCCGTATCCCATGATCATGAACAAGGCGCCGATGATCGAAAGGTTCTTCAGCGCGTCGACCACCATCTTCGCGTTGTCGGGCGGCGCCTGGTTCCAAAAATCGTCGAACAGCACGGTCGCGACCGCGACATAGACGATCAGCAGCATCGCGAAGAACCGCGCGCCGAAATTCAGCGCGATCATCAGCCCCGCGATGATCTCGAGCGCGCCGACCGCGATCGCCAGCAGTTGCGGCGTGGTCATGGCGGTGGCCGTCTCCACCTGCTTGGCGTAAGGGGCGACGATGTCGGGCACCACGACCTTGGTGGCGATGAAGTCGGCCGTCGCCTGGATGGCAAAGAGCTTGGTCGCGCCCGTGTAGATGAACAGCACGGCGAACAGGATTCGCCCGAAAGTCACGAACGCTGGCATGATCGGCCTCTTGGCAAAGCGCTAAGCACGGAACGCGCAAGGATTATGAAGAGTTGCGCGCCGCTTTACAAACGGGGAAATGGAGAACTGAAAGTAATTCAACGTTGGCGAGGCGGACAGTGTAGTGGCGCTCGCTACCGGAGTCGAACTACCGGGACGAATTCGACCACCACTCTCTCTCTGCGTCATGGCCGGACTTGTCCCGGCCATCCACGGCCTGTCCCGCGGCACGAAGATCGTGGATGCCCGGGACAAGCCCGGGCATGACGAGTTCGGAGAATCTTACTTGAACGGTCCCTTACGTAAACAGCGTCGGCTGCCGGGCCGCGCGCTCCTGCGCTTCGACCACGGCGACGGCCGTCATGTTGAGGATGCCGCGTGCCGTCACCGACGGCGTCAGGATATGCGCCGGGCGCGCCGGGCCGATCAGGATCGGGCCGACGGGGAGCGCGTCCGCCAGCGACTTGATCATCTGATAGGCGACGTTGGCGGTGTCCAGCGTCGGCATGATCAGGATGTTGGCCTCGCCCTCGAGATTGGAATGCGGCAGCACCATTTTTCGCGCGGCAGCGGAGAGCGCAGTATCGCCCTGCATCTCGCCGTCGGCCTCGATCTCCGGATGCTTTTCCTTGAGCAGCTGGGTCGCGCGGCGCATCTTGCGCGAGGAATCGGTGTCGTAGCTGCCGAAATCCGAGTGCGAGACGAAGGCGATCTTCGGCTTGATGTTGAAGCGCTGAACGTGGACCGCGGCGAGCGAAGCGATCTCGGCGAGTTCCTCCGCGCTCGGATTGGGGCGAACTTGCGTGTCGGCGATGAAGAAGGCGCCCTTGCTGGTGATCAGCAGTGCCAGCGCCGCGTAGTCGCTGATGCCCGGGCAAAAACCAACGATCTCGCGGACATGGCGAAGATGGCTCATGTATCGGCCCTCGACGCCGCAGAGCATCGCATCCGCCTCCCCGCGCGTCACCGCGAGCGCAGCGATGACCGTGTTGTTGGTACGCACCACCGTGCGCGCCGCATCCGGCGTCACGCCCCTGCGGCCGGCGACCTCGACATAGGACTGCACGTAGGAACGGTAGCGCGGATCGTCCTCGGGATTGACGAGGTCGAAATCCTTGCCGGCGCGGATGGAGAGGCCGAAGCGCTGGATGCGCGCTTCCACGACCGAAGGACGGCCGACCAGGATCGGCCGCGCCAGGTTCTCCTCAAGCACCACTTGCGTGGCGCGCAGCACGCGCTCGTCCTCGCCTTCGGCGTAGATCACGCGCACCGGCTGGGTCTTGGCCTTGGCGAACATCGGCTTCATGACGAGGCCGGAGCGGAAGGCGAAGCGCTCGAGCAGCGCGGTGTACTCGTCGAAATTGGTGATGGGCCGCGTCGCCACCCCCGACTCCATCGCCGCCTTCGCCACCGCCGGCGCGATGCGCAAAATCAACCTGGGATCAAACGGGCTCGGGATCAGCGAGCCCGGGCCAAAACCCTGCGTCTCGCCAGTGTCGAAACCCTGGGCGACCGCATCCGACGGCGCCTCGCGCGCGAGCTGCGCGATGGCCTCGACGGCGGCGTGCTTCATCTCCTCGTTGATGGCGCTGGCGCCGACATCGAGCGCGCCGCGGAAGATGAAGGGAAAGCAGAGGACGTTGTTGACCTGGTTCGGATAGTCGGAGCGGCCGGTGCAGATCATGGCGTCAGGGCGCACCTTGCGCGCCTCCTCCGGCATGATCTCCGGGGTCGGGTTGGCGAGCGCCATGATCAGCGGCTTGTCGGCCATCGCCTTGGCCATCTCCGGCTTGAGCACGCCGGGCGCCGAGAGACCGATGAAGATGTCGGCACCGCCGATGACGTCGCCGAGCGTCCGCTTGTCAGTCTTCTGCGCATAGACCGCCTTCCAGCGGTCCATCGTGGTGTTGCGGCCCTCATGCACGAGGCCGTCGATGTCGCAGACCCAGATGTTCTTGCGCTGCGCGCCCATCGACACCAGAAGATTGAGCGTCGCGATCGCCGCGGCCCCTGCCCCGGACGCCACGATCTTGACGTCGGAGAGTTTCTTGCCGTTCAGCCTGAGGCCGTTGGTGATGGCGGCGGCGACGATGATGGCGGTGCCGTGCTGATCGTCATGGAAGACCGGGATCTTCATGCGCTCCTTGAGCTGCGCCTCGATCTCGAAGCATTCCGGTCCGCGGATGTCTTCCAGATTGATGCCGCCGAAGGTCGGTTCGAGCGCCGCCACAGTCTCGACCACGCGATCGATGGTGTCGGCGGCGATCTCGATGTCGAACACGTCGATGCCGGCGAATTTCTTGAACAGGACGGCCTTGCCCTCCATCACCGGCTTGGATGCCAGCGGGCCGATATTGCCGAGGCCGAGCACGGCGGTACCGTTGGAGACCACGGCGACCAGATTGGCGCGGGTAGTCAGCGTGGCGGCTTCCGCCGGGTTCTTGGCGATCTCGGTGCAGGCCGCGGCGACGCCCGGCGAATAGGCCAGCGCGAGGTCGCGCTGGTTGGCAAGCGGCTTGCTTGCCTGGATCTCGAGCTTTCCAGGGCGCGGCAGACGATGGTAGGCGAGCGCCGCCTGGTGGAGATCATCAGAATAGGACGACATGCGGTGTCTCGCCTCGCGTTACCGGCCTCAAAAATGCACGATCCGAAAGCGGCTGTCCAAGCGGACCGTATTTCCGGGTCATGGAAACGGGATGAAGCACGCCGGGCGCCCCGGTGGCAACATCCGATTGCGCGCCCATCAACAGGGCGCGCGGTCAAATATTTGAAAACCATAGCTTTCCCTGGACCACGCGGCGTTTCGCGAATATGGCAGGTTGCGCGGTGCAAAACGAGCAACTGGAGCTGGGAATGAAGCGAATCCTGATCGGCCTGATCGTGGCAGCCGTACTCGGCGCGGGCGGATGGTTCGGCTTCAACCTCTATGTCCAGCATCGGGCGACGAGCGAGGTCGAGGCAGCCTTCGAGCAGTTACGCGCAGGCGGCGGCAAGGCGAGCCATGGCAAGATCGGGTTCGAACTTGGGACGCGCACGCTGACGATCGAGGATATCACGATCGCTCCCGGCGAGCAGCCGCAGGCGCAGATCAAGATTGCCGGCATCAAGGGCGCCGGCGTTCGCCTGATCGACGATAACAGCTTCTCGGCCGACAGCATCGACGTCACGGGTTTCGAAGTCGCGCTGGACCAGGTCGGCGCCGCGAAGCTGAAGGCGTCCTACAAGATTCCGCAACTCACCTTGCGTGACTATGCCGGCCCCGTTCACGCCGGCAATGCGCCGACGGGCGGATCCCTGATCGAGCTTTACCGTTATGTACTCGATCAGTACGCCAGCATCACGGCATCGTCAGTCACGGCTCCGACGCTGACGATGACCTTCGATGCGAGCGGCAGCGCCGCCGGCAGCGGCGAGGTCGCCTATTCCGGGCTGGCAATCCAGAATCTCAAGCGCGGCAAGATCGATGCAATGAAAGCGGACCGCGCCGTCTTCACCATCGACGTGCCGCAACCGGGCAAGCAGGACAAGCTGACCGGCGACCTCTCCAACGTCGTCGTCAACGATTTCGACGCGACCGCGATCGCCGCGGCGCTCGATCCGCAGAAGACCGGCGACGACAGCTATCATCGCGTCTACCGCCAGATCTCGGCCGGCCCCTATGTGCTCAAATCGACCCAGGGCATTCGGATGGACATCGACGGTATCACCTTCGAGGACATCGCGGTGCAACCGTCAAAATTCCGGCCGGCCGAAATCATTGCGCTATTGCCGACGGACCGGTCGGTGGTCCCGACCGTCGCACAATCGCGCGAGATGATGGAGAAGCTCGCCGGGTTCTATGATGGATTTCGCATCGGCAAGATCGAGGTCGGCAAGTCATCCATGGGCACGCCGCAAGGGATGGCCAGGATCAATGCCGTCAGATACCGGGAGGGTGAGTTCGCGGTCGAGGGCGCCGATACGCCCTCGCCGCAAGGGCAGTTCAAGATGGAGCGGTTCGCGCTGAAATCGTTCAGCGCGGCAAACCTGATGCGCTGGGCGGCGGGGCTCAGCAGCCACGGGCAGCCGCCCTCGCCCGATCAGATGCTCGGCCTGTTCCGCGTGCTCGAAGGCGCGGAGATCAAGGGCGTGGTGGCGCCCTACAAGAATACGCGGCAGTTCGTCACCATCGACACGATCAGCCTGAACTGGGGCCAGCTGGTCGGATCGATTCCGAGCAAGGCCAATCTGGTCGTGAGGATGGTCGCGCCGGCAGATCCCGCCAATCCGGCGCAACGGCCGCTGATCATGGCAGGCGTGGACAAGCTCGCGATCGACCTCGATCTCGGTGCGGCCTGGACGGAATCGTCCGGCGCATTCGCGCTCGCGCCGGCCACGCTCGATCTCGGCAACCTTGCCAAGGCGCAGGCCCGCTTTGGGCTTGCCAACGTCCCGCGCAGCCTGTTCACGACCGACCCGGTGCAGGCGATGGGCCAGGCGGCGCAGGTCGAGACCGGCACGTTCGAGCTCTCACTGCGCGACAGCGGCGTGGTCGATCTCGTCGTGGCGCAGTTCGCGCGCATGCAGGACGTCAGCCGCGACGCCGCACGCGGCGCCATCGTCGCGATGATCAGGGCGCAGGGTGAGAAGATCACAGGGGCCAATGGCGACGTGAAAATGGCGGTCGATGCGCTCGCCGGTTTCGTGGAGACGTCAGGGCAGACGCTGACCGTCAAGCTAACGCCCCGCGCCAAGGTGCCGCTGATGCAATTGATGCAGCTGTCGCAAAGCGACCCCGAGGGCGCACTGGCGCAGTTCAGGATCGAGGCGTCGACGGGATTGTAGCTCTCGTGTCCCGGACGCGCCTCGGCACGCAGTGACGCTGCGCGTCCGGGAGAAAGCCTGCTGTGCCGAAATGTGGGCCCCGGCTCAGCAGCGCATCACTGCGTGCTGCGCTGCGTCCGGGGCACGCACCACTCACTTCTGCGGCAGGTTCACCCGCACATGCAGCTCGCGAAGCTGTTTTGTGGTCGCATCCGACGGCGCGCCCATCAGCAAATCCATCGCCTGCTGGTTCATCGGGAACAGCGAGATCTCGCGCAAATTCGTGGTGCCGCACAGCAGCATCACGATGCGGTCGACGCCCGCGGCCATACCGCCATGCGGCGGGGCGCCGTACTGGAAGGCGCGGTACATGCCGCCGAAGCGGTCGACCACTTCCTGCTCGCCGTAACCTGCGATCTCGAACGCCTTCACCATCGCCTCCGGCACATGGTTACGGATGCCGCCCGAGGCGATCTCGTAGCCGTTGCAGGTGATGTCGTACTGGAACGCCTTGATGGTGAGCGGGTCCTGGCCCTGCAGCGCGTCGAGGCCGCCCTGCGGCATCGAGAACGGGTTGTGCGAGAAGTCGACCTTCTTGTCATCCTCGTTGTACTCGTACATCGGGAAGTCGACGATCCAGGCGAGTTCGAACCGCTCCTTGTCGGTGAGGTTCAATTCCTCGCCGACCTTGTTGCGGGCGAGCCCTGAAAACTTCCAGAACTTGTCGGGATCGCCGGCGACGAAGAAGGCGGCATCGCCTTCCTTCACGCCGATCTGTGCGCGGATCGCAGCGGTGCGCTCAGGCCCGATGTTGTTCGCAAGGGGACCTGCACCCTCGCCGCCCTCGCGCCACATGATGTAGCCGAGGCCAGGCTGGCCCTCGCCCTGCGCCCACGAGTTCATGCGGTCGCAGAAGGCGCGGCTGCCGCCGCCCGGTGCGGGGATCGCCCAGACCTGGTTCTTGGGGTCTTCGAGCATGCGCGCGAAGACCTTGAAGCCGGAGCCGCGGAAGTGCTCGGAGACGTCCTGCATCTCGATGGGGTTGCGCAAATCCGGCTTGTCGCTGCCGTATTTGCGCAAGGCCTCGGCGAACGGAATCCGGCGCCAGTTCTTGCTCACCGGCTTGCCCTTGGCGAACTCCTCGAACACGCCGGTGATCACGGGCTCCATTGCCGCGAACACGTCTTCCTGAGTCACAAAGCTCATCTCGACGTCGAGCTGGTAGAACTCGCCCGGCAGGCGGTCGGCACGCGGGTCCTCGTCGCGGAAGCAGGGCGCGATCTGGAAATAGCGGTCGAAGCCCGACATCATCAGCAACTGCTTGTACTGCTGCGGCGCCTGCGGCAACGCATAGAACTTGCCGGGATGGATGCGCGAGGGCACCAGGAAGTCGCGTGCGCCTTCCGGCGAGGACGCGGTCAGGATCGGCGTGTTGAACTCGAAGAAGCCCTGCCCCTCCATGCGCCTGCGCATCGACTTGATGATCTCGACGCGCGTCATGATGTTCTGGTGCAGCTTCTCCCGGCGCAAATCGAGGAAGCGGTACTTCAGGCGGATGTCTTCAGGATATTCCTGGTCGCCGAACACCGGCAGCGGCAGATCGCCGGCCGGACCCAGCACCTCGATCTCGGTGACGTAGATCTCGATCTTGCCGGTCGGCAGATCGTCATTGTCGGTGCCCTCGGGGCGGCGGCGGGCCTTGCCGTCCATCCGCACCACGAATTCCGAGCGCAGCTTCTCGGCCAGCGAGAACGCCGGCGAGTCCGGATCGACCACGCACTGGGTCAGGCCGTAATGGTCGCGCAGGTCGATGAACAGCACGCCGCCATGGTCGCGAACGCGATGGACCCAGCCTGACAGGCGGACCGTCTCGCCGATGTTGCTCTCGCGGAGCGCGCCGCATGTATGTGACCGGTAGCGATGCATGGTCGTCCCAAAAATGATGTCGGAGGAAGCGAATCGGACGGCCTGTCATGGCCGGTCCGAGATTGCGGCAGGGTTTACCCGACGAGACCCGAGGCGGCAACCAAGGGAACGGGCTGTTTTGGGCTCGGAAGGCCCATTTTGGGCCGATCTGACGTCAAGCCTTTGCCATCAGGCGTTCCCCGCCTATCTTTACCTCCATGACCGTTCATTTCCCCTTCCAGAACTCCTATTCGGCGCTGCCGGACAGCTTCTTTGCCCGCGTCGCGCCGACCCCGGTCGCCGCCCCCCGGCTGATCAAGCTGAACCGCCCGCTGGCGGTCCAGCTCGGGCTCGATCCTGACCTGCTGGAGACCCCGGAGGGCGCGGCGATCCTGGCCGGCAAAACGGTTCCCGCCGGCGCCGATCCCATCGCCATGGCCTATGCCGGACATCAGTTCGGGCAGTTCGTGCCGCAGCTCGGCGACGGCCGCGCCATCCTGCTCGGCGAGGTCATCGACAGCGACGGCATCCGCCGCGACATCCAGCTCAAGGGCTCGGGCCCCACCCCGTTCTCCCGCCGCGGCGACGGCCGCGCCGCGCTCGGACCTGTGCTGCGCGAATACATCGTCAGTGAAGCCATGTATGCGCTGGGCATCCCGACCACCCGCTCGCTCGCCGCCGTCGTCACCGGCGAGCACGTCATCCGCGAGACCGCGCTGCCCGGCGCGGTGCTGACGCGTGTTGCTTCCAGCCATATCCGCGTCGGCACCTTCCAGTTCTTCGCCGTGCGCCGTGACACCGATGCGATCCGCCGGCTCGCCGACCACGTCGTCGCCAGGCACTACCCGGAACTAGTCGGCGCCGAGCGGCCCTATCATGCGCTGCTCGCCGGCGTCGTCGCGCGCCAGGCCGATCTCGTCGCGCGCTGGCTGCTGGTCGGCTTCATCCACGGCGTCATGAATACCGACAACAGCTCCATCTCCGGCGAGACCATCGATTACGGACCCTGCGCCTTCATGGACGCCTACAACCCTTCGCAGGTGTTCTCCTCGATCGACGAGATGGGCCGCTACGCCTATGCCAACCAGCCGCGTATCGCGCTGTGGAATCTGACGCGCCTCGCCGAATGCCTGCTGCCGCTGTTCTCCGACGAGCAGGAGAAGGCGGTCGCGGAGGCCCAGGACATCCTCGGCGCGTTCTCAGACCAGTTCAGCGCGGCTTATCAAGCCGGCCTGCGCAAAAAGGTCGGCCTGTTCACGGAGCGCGACGGCGACGAGGCGCTGATCCAGGACCTGTTTGACGCCATGGCCAAGAACCAGGCCGACTTCACCCTCACCTTCCGCAATTTGGGCCATGCCGCCGTTGATGGCAGTGCGGATGCGCGCGCGCAGTTCATGGAGCCCGCGGCCTTCGACGAGTGGGCCGGCCGCTGGCGCGCACGCATCGCGCTGGAGCCGCAGAGCGCCGCCGAGCGGCAGGCGGCCATGCACGCCGTCAATCCCATGTTCATCCCGCGCAACCACCGCGTCGAGGCCGTGATCCAGGCCGCGGTCAACGACGACAATTACGCGCCATTCGAGGAATTGGTGAAGGTGCTGGCGAAACCCTTCGAGGACCAGCCCGATTACGCCGCCTATGCCGATCCACCGCTGCCGGACCAGCGGGTGTTGCAGACGTTCTGCGGGACGTAGCCACAAACCCGGTGCGTAGGGTGGATTAGCCGAAGGCGTAATCCACCACTTCTCTCGAAGCCGGAAAGTAAAGAGGTGGATTACGCTTCGCTAATCCACCCTACAGATTGGCGCGGCTATCACGTCCGCTCTCCGAACTCGCCGATGAACTGAGTGTCTCCGCCCCAATCCTCCGGAAGCAGTTCTGCACGAACATCGCGGTGAAATGACGAATACGGCCAGTCGCAGACTCGCGACACATGCCCGTGCTTGACGGGATTGTAATAACAATACTCGACGTGGCGGGCGTAGTCGGCCTCGTCCCGGATCAGGTGCTCCCAGAACCGTCGCTGCCATATGCCGCGTTCATTCCGTGAGAAACGGACAGCGCTCAGCCGCTCGGTCACCGGGAGTGCTTTGGCGAAACGAGAGTTGATCAAGCGCCAGCGCACCGAAAAATCGGCGTCGCCCGACGGCAGCTTCCAGATTGCGCGGAGATGGTCCGGCAGAACCACGAAAGCATCGATTGCGAAGGGGTGGCTCTGTCGCGTTGCGGCGACCGTGTCTCGTAGGCTCTCAATCTGGTCGGTCAAAAGAGCTTTCCGCCGATCGAGCAGGTTCACGGTAAAGAACCAGCATCCTCCCGGGACGAATGCGCGGCGGTAGTCGGACATCGCCCACCGATAGCACAACTTGAAGTTGGCTCACTGTGGTGGATTACGCCTTCGGCTAATCCACCCTACGAAGCGAGCACTGTGGACGCAGGAACCGCTGTCATCAAACTGAAACACACGCCCTCTAACCGCCTGTCAGGGTCGTCTTGCCGGAGGCGCCCATCCTCCAACGGTCCCGACAAAGCGCGCCATGCCCTTCAAATTCATCCACATCACCGACACGCATCTGGCAAACCCCGGCTTGAAGCTCTATGGCCTCGACCCGCGCGCCCGGCTGGACGCTGCGATTGCCGACATCAACAAGCATCAGTCCGACGCGGCGTTCGCGGTCGTGACCGGCGACCTCACGCATTGGGGCGAGCCGGAGTCCTACGCCAATTTCGCCGACGCGATGGCCGCGCTCAAAATCCCTTACATTGCCATGGTCGGCAATCACGACAAGCGCGTGACTTGCCTCGATAGCCTGAAGGCCGCGCCGCGCGATTCAAACGGCTTCGTGCAGGGCACGCGGACCACCGAGCACGGCCTGTTCGTCTTCCTCGACACGCTGGACGAGACCAGCCACGCCGGCGAGATGTGCGCCAAGCGCTTCGACTGGCTCGCGAAGACGCTCGCGGCTGCGCCTGCCGACCAGCAATTCGTCGTGTTCATGCATCACCCGCCCTTCCCGATCGGCGTCCATGCGATGGACGAGATCGGGCTGAAGCAGAGCGCCGAATTTGCCGAGGTGATCGCACCCTATCGCGCCCGCATCCGCCATCTCTTCTTCGGCCATGTGCACCGTCCCATCTTCGGCAGCTACGGCAAGATCCCGTTCTCGACCTTGCGCGGCACCAACCACCAGGTCTGGTTCGAGCTCGACGCCAACGCGCCGCACCTCGCCAGCCACGAGCCGCCGGCCTATGGCGTCGTGCTGATCGACGACGAGAATCTCGTCGTGCACAGCCACGACTTCCTCGACGAAAGTCTGCGCTTCCCGTTCGAACCACCCGTGGGAACGGACGGCCGCGACTATGCGCTCAATTTCCCGGCGCGGTGAGATGAGCCTCGCCGAACCCGCGGCTCTTCCGGTCGCGACCTCGGCGGCGCCGCGCCTGGACGTCCTGAAGCGCCTCGGCACGCGCTTCAGAGCTTCGCTGCCCGCCTATCTCCTGTTGCTGCCCTCGCTGGTCTTCCTCGCGCTGTTCACCTATGGCGCGATGGGCCGCGTGCTCGTCGATGCGCTCTACCAGCGCGCCACGCCGAAGGCGCCGGTCCGCTTCGTCGGTCTCGACAACGTCGCAGCGGTGCTGGCCGACCCCGCTTTCTCCGGCGCGGTCGTCAACAATCTCGTCTATGCTGTGGGCACCGCGGTCCCCAGCATCGGCCTCGCGCTCTTGTTCGCGCTGGCGCTGTCGCGCACCAACGCCGTGAGCAGCGCGCTGCGCACGGCACTGTTCCTGCCGGTGCTGATCCCGATGGTCGCGGCCTCCGCGCTGTTCATGTTCATCTTCCTGCCCAATGTCGGCCTGCTCGACTACTACATTGGCCGCTTGCTTCCGGTGCTGCCGAACTGGCTCGGCGACCCCGATATCGCGCTTTACGCGATCATGGTCATCACGATCTGGAAGAACGCGGGCTATTACATGCTGTTCTTCCTCGCCGGCCTCCAGGCCGTGCCCGAAGACGTGATGGAGGCCGCACATCTCGACGGCGCCGGGCCTTACATGCGCCTGCGCCACATCATCCTGCCGGAGCTCAAGCCCACTTTCCTGTTCGTTACCGTGATCGCCACGCTCAACGCGGTGACGCAGGTCGACCACGTCTTCGTCATGACCCAGGGCGGACCGTCGAACTCGACCAACCTCGTGCTGTTCTACATCTACCAGCAGGCGGTCGAGCATTACGACGTCGGCAAGGCCTCGGCCGCGACGCTGCTGACTCTCGCCGCACTGATGGGCCTCACCGCGCTCTCCTTCCGCACCATGGCCAACCGCGAGGGCGGGCCATGAAGCTGTTCGACCGCCTGTTCAGGGACGCCCCGCTCGCCACAAGGGGCGAGATCACGCCCAAGCTCGGCTTCCTGCTGACCGTGCTGCTCGCGATCGTCTGGCTCATCCCGTTCCTGTGGATGGTCGTGGCGACGCTGCGCCCGGCCTCCGACGGCATCAACGCCATGGCCGAGTTGATGCCGAGCCTGAAGCCGACGCTCGACAATGTCAGGGATGCCTGGGAGATCGGCGATTTCCCGCGCTACACGCTCAACACCACGATCATCTGCGCCGGCATTCTGCTGGTGCAGTTCGCCACGATCACGCTGGCGGGCTTTGCCTTCGCCCGCCTCGCCTTCGTCGGCAAGACGCTGATCTTCTATCTGTTCCTGATGCAGCTGATGCTGGTGCCGGTGCTGCTGATCGTACCGAACCTGTCGCTGGTGGCGCAGCTCGGCCTCTACGACACGCTCACCGGCGTGATGATGCCGTTCTTCGCCTCCGCCTTCGGCACCTTCCTGATGCGGCAGGCGTTCGAAGCCATTCCGACCGAACTGGAAGACGCCGCGCTGATCGATGGCGCCAGCCTGTTCCAGCGCATCCGCCACATCTACGTGCCGCTGTCGGTGCCGAGCTTCTCGGCCTTCGCCATCATCTCCGTCACCAGCCACTGGAACGACTTCCTGTGGCCGCTGATGGTGATCAACTCGCCGGACAAGCGGCCGCTCACGGTCGGGCTCTCGGTCTTCACCAAGACCGCGGAGGGCACGCAAGCGTGGGGCACCATCGCCGCCGGCACGCTGATGGTGATCGCGCCGCTGCTCATCACCTTCCTGATCTTCCAGAAGCGCTTCATCAGCTCTTTCGTCACCTCAGGCATCAAATAGGAGATTCTTCGATGCTGTTTTCCCGCAGGCTCATGCTGGGCCTCGCCATGGCAGGCTCTATGGCAGGCGCCCTCGCCTTTCCGGCTCTCGCCGGCGAAGGTCCGACCGAGATCGATTTGTTCTTCCCCGTCCCCGTCGACGGCAAGCTCGCCCGCGACATGGGCACCTTGATCAAGGAGTTCAACGAGACCCATCCGGACGTCAAGGCAACCGCGGTCTACACCGGCTCCTATGACGACACGCTGATCAAGACGCGCGCCGCGATCAAGGCCGGCAAGCCGCCGTCCGCCGTGATCATGTCGGCCAACTTCCTGCTCGACATGCAGATCGAGAACGAGCTCACCAATCTCGATGCCCTGATCAAGGCCGACGGCACCACCAAGGAGCAGTTCCTCGGCCAGTTCTTCCCCGCGCTGCAGGGCAACGCGGTGATCAACCGCTCGGTCTACGGCGTCCCGTTCCACAATTCGACGCCGCTGCTCTACATCAACGCCGACAAGGCCAAGGAAGCCGGTCTCGATCCGAGCAAGCCGCCGCAGACCTGGGCCGAGCTCACCGACTGGGCCAAGAAGCTCACCAAGCGCGAGGGCGACAAGGTGACCCAATGGGGCGTCGCGATCCCCTGCGCCTACGACTATTGCGGCTGGATGATGGAAACGCTCACCATGAGCAATGGCGGGCGCTACTACAACGAGGAGTTCGGCGGCGAGGTCTATTACGACACGCCCTCGATGCTGGGCGCACTGACCTGGTGGAACGACCTTGTCACCAAGCACAAGGTCCATGCGCCCGGCGCCACGCCCGGCCCTGCCGTCAGCACCTCTTTCATCTCAGGCAATGCTGCGATGATGATGCTGTCGACGGGCTCGCTCACTTACGTGCGCGACAACGCCAAGTTCAACTACAAGGTCGCCTTCATCCCGCGCAACGTCCGCAACGCCGTGCCGATCGGCGGCGCCTCGCTGATCGTTCCGGCCGGGCTCGAGGCCGACAAGCAGAAGGCCGCCTGGACGCTGATCAAGTGGATGACCTCGCCCGAGAAGAGCGGCTGGTGGAGCCGCGCCACCGGTTATTTCGCGCCCAACATGGCCGCCTACAAGACGCCTGAGATGGTCGACTTCCTGAGCAAGAACCCGGACGCCAAGACCGCCGTCGAGCAGCTCGATGTCGCAAAGCCCTGGTTTGCGACCTACAAGACCGTCCCGGTGCGCAAGACGCTGGAGGACGAGGTGATGCTGGTCCTCAACGGCAAGAAGCAGCCGAAGGAGGCCCTCGCCGCCGCCCAGAAGGCCGCGGATGAGACGCTGAAGCCGTACAATGCGGAGACGTCGCTGAAGCTGCCGTAAGGATCGCTGCATCGCCAACGACCATCGGCGCTCCGTCATGCGGGGCGCCGATTTCGTTTTAGGCGGTCGCCCGTATTAACCCCCCGTCCACCATCCGGCGGCCCGCACCGCCGGTAACCATCGCAATTAACAGACCCTCAACGCACCCCCGACAAATCTATCAATGTTTCTGGAGATTTCGCCGTGGATCTGTTGGTTTTCGAGTTCCTGGGATTGGCGTTGGTCGCCATGTGCGTGGTCGTGGTGGCGTTGCCCTGTGCCCGCAAATCCTCGCACCGGGTCCGCTACGAATAGGAATTTCGTCGGAAAAAGCGATTCCGATCCAAATGCAAGGCTCGAATTCGCATCGAGCCCCTTGACATCACAGCGCTTTCGGCAGAACGGCTGATGTCAAGTGTCATGGGCCGTTCATGGATTTGATTACCACCACCGCTGACCTCGCGGCTGCCTGCAGCCGGCTGGCCAAGCACCCCGTCATTACCGTCGATACCGAGTTCCTGCGCGAGACCACCTACTACCCGCTGCTATGCGTGGTGCAGATGGCCAGCGCCGAGGAAGCCGTCGTCGTCGATACCCTGGCCGAGGGGATCGACCTCAAGCCGTTCTTCGAGCTGATGGCCAACGAGGCCGTGCTGAAGGTCTTCCACGCCGCCCGTCAGGACATCGAGATCATCTGGCACCAGGCCAACATCATCCCGCATCCGGTGTTCGACACCCAGGTTGCCGCGATGGTGCTGGGGTACGGCGACAGCATCGCCTACGACGCGCTGGTCGAGAAAGTCACCGGCCACCGCCCCGACAAGACCCACCGCTTCACCGACTGGTCGCGCCGGCCGCTGACCAAGGAGCAGATGCATTACGCCGTGTCCGACGTCACGCATTTGCGCGACGTGTTCGCAGCGCTCGATGCCGACCTCAAGAAGCGCCGCCGCAGCGAATGGGTCTCCATCGAGATGGAGGTCCTGACCTCGCCCCGGACCTACGACTTCCACCCCGAGCGCGCCTGGGAGCGGCTGAAGACGCGCGTGCGCAAGCCGAAGGATCTCGCGGTCCTGATGGAGGTCGCCGCCTGGCGCGAGCAGGAGGCGCAGAGCCGCGACGTGCCGCGCGGCCGCGTGCTGCGCGACGAGGCCGTCAGCGATATCGCGACCCACGCGCCGAACACGCTCGAGAAGCTCGCCCATCTGCGCTCGGTGCCGAAGGGTTTTGAGAAATCCAAATGGGGCGCGGACATCGTCGCCGCGGTCGAGCGCGGGCTGGCGCGGGATTTTTCGACGCTGCCGAAGCTGGAGAAGCCGCGCAACAACAACAATGGCGCCGCCATCGTCGAGCTCTTGAAGGTGCTGCTGCGCATGACCGCGGAGCGGCATGCGGTCGCCAGCAAGGTGATTGCCACCGTCGACGATCTCGAAGAGATCGCAGCCGACGACGAAGCCGACGTCCCCGCCTTGCGCGGCTGGCGCCGCGAGCTGTTCGGCGATGCCGCCTTGAAGCTCAAGCGCGGCGAGCTGGCGCTGGCGATCGAGAAGGGCCGCGTGATCGGGGTGCAGCGGGCGTAAGGCTGCCGCCAGCTATCAACGCGGCATAATTCAGACCGTCATCCCCGCGCAACGGCGAAGCCGTTGTCTGCAAAGGCGTGCGATGCAAAGCATCGCACGGGGATCCTCGAAGGATGAGCGGCCACACTGCGAGCCAGCCGGGCCGTCGCCCTTCGAGGGCCGCTGAAGAAGCGGCCACCTCAGGGTGACGGTGTTAGATTGAGCGCCCAGACAAGAGCCTACGCCGGCGTCAGCTTCGCCACTTCCGCCTTCATGTCATTCAGCACGCCCGAAATGGCGGCGACGAGGTCGTCGATCTGCGCCTTGGTGACGATCAGCGGCGGGCAGATGGCGATGGCGTCCAGCATGTTGCGCGAGATCACGCCGCGCTCCTGGAGCATGCGGCTGGCGATGCCACCGACTGCGCCCGGCGTCGCCGCTGCGGTCTTGCGCCCCTTGTCGAGCACGAGCTCGATTGCCGCGATCATGCCGACGCCGCGGACCTCGCCGACCAGCGGATGGCTGGTGAGCTCGCGCAGTCTGCCCTGCATGTAGGCGCCGAGCTCGGCGGCATGCGCGACCAGGCCGCGCTCCTCGATGATCTTGAGGTTTTCCAGCGCAACCGCCGATCCGACCGGATGACCGCCCGCGGTGAAGCCGTGGCCGAGCACGCCGATCTTGTTGCTCTCGTCCGCGATCGGCTCGAACATGCGATCGTTCATGATGATGGCCGAGAACGGGAAATAGCTCGAGGTGATCTGCTTGGAAACCACGAGCACGTCAGGCTTGATGCCGTAGGTCTCGCAGCCGAACATCTTGCCGGTTCGGCCGAAGCCGCAGATCACCTCGTCGGCGACGAGCAGGATGTCGTACTTGTTCAGGACCGCCTGGATCTTGTCCCAATAGGTCGCCGGCGGCACGATGACGCCGCCCGCGCCCATCACCGGCTCGCCGAAGAACGCCGCGATCGTATCGGGACCCTCCTTCTGAATCAGCGCGTCGAGCTCCTCGGCCCGGCGCGTCGCAAACGCTTCCTCGGTCTCGCCGGGGGCGCCGTCCTTGTAGAAATGCGGCGAGCCCGTGTGCAGGATGTTCGGCAGCGGCAGGTCGAACGAGCGGTGGTTGTTCGGCAGGCCGGTGAGGCTCGCCGAGGCAATGGTGACGCCGTGATAGGCGCGCATCCGGCTGATCACCTTCTTGCGCTGGGGCTGGCCGAGCGCGTTGGAGCGATAGGCGATCAGCTTGAGGACGGTGTCGTTGGCTTCCGAGCCGGAATTGGTGAAGAATACCTTGCTCATCGGCACAGGCGCGAGCGCGACCAGTTTCTCGGCAAGGTCGATCGAGGGCCCGTGCGATTTGGCGGAGAACGTGTGATAGAACGGCAGCGCCAGCATCTGCTTGTGTGCAGCCTCGACCAGCCGCCTCTCGTTGAAGCCGAGCCCGACGCTCCACAGGCCGGCCATCGCCTCGAAATAGCGCTTGCCCGACGCATCGAAGACGTAGGGACCCTCGCCGCGCTCGATCACCAGGGGACCGGCCTGCTGATGGGTGCGCGCATTGGTGTAGGGATGGAGCTGATAGGCCACATCCCGGGCCTCTTGCGAATTGGGCAGCATGGACATTTGCGAGGATCCTTGAAAGCGTCACGTCGCAGGCACAGCCGGCGTCATCACTCGATGATCAAGTACCTTGGCTATTGCGACAGCGCAGAACTTGCAACGCCAATTCGTCGGCAGCAAGCGCTCAGCAGCGATGCACAAAGATGCACGCGAAAAAGCTGCACGTGACATTGCCGCACGTGACAAAGCCGCACGTGACAAATCCGCTCATGACGAAGCAACACGTGGAGCAGCTCTCATGCCGCGTCGTCGTCATGCCCGTCGTCAGTGCCGGCGGCGGCTTCCCTCACCTCCACCAGCGCCATCGAGAGCAGATAGACCGTCGTCGGCAAACCCAGCCCGCGCGCCCTCTCGGCCGCACGCGACAGATCGCTCGCCAGCTCCTTGAGCTCGTCTCCCCGTGACAATCTCTCACCCCATCCGCCGGTCGCGGCCGCCTACACCGCAACGGCGCCGCTGGTTCTGATCAGTTCGGCGCTGGACTGGATTGTAGCAAAATTCCCGATGACATTCACTACCGCATGCTTATAGGCGGCGGCATCGCCCGTACCCGGCTGCCGGCAAGCCGCGGCGTCAGCGACGACCTGGTAGCGATGGCTGCGGTGAAACCCATCAACGGCGGTGGCCAGGATGGTCTCGTCCAGGGAAAAACCGATCAGAATGCAGCGCACAGTGCGGATATTGGACATGTAGTCCACGAACCGCGACGAGCTGTAGGCCGACGGCAGCGGATGGTCGAACGTCATTTCTCCCGGCCGCGGCTTGGTCTCCGCGATCCAATCGGTCAGCCTCGATGCCGGATTGAACCACGCCGCCTGTGCGATGCGCTTCAGATGCATCACCGGCCAGAGATTGCCCCGCCACAAGGTCAGGAGTTCCAGGCAGCGCGCAGTGACGGCGTCGCCGTCGAGGACGACGTGGCGGCGCCCAGGGGTCAGATATTCGACCTGGAGATCCGCGCAGACCAGGATCGGCGGATCTTCGTGAATGGAAGCCAGCATTGTCTTGCGCAGAGCTGCACCAGTTTCAACGGTCGGCGAGCGCGAGATCCCGCAGCGGTGAGGTCACCGCCCGCCCCGCCGAAGCGTCGAGCACGCCCGGCCGGTCCCAATCGCCTTCGGGGCGGATGATCACGTAGGGATCGCTGTCCAGCGTGATCGCGTCCGGTCCCGGCTCGATCTCCAGCAGCATTTCCGTGTAGGAAAAATCCGAGAACGTGACCTTGCGATTGTGGCCGAGCGGCTTGGCGCCGAAATGGGCCCAGAAATCGACCAGCCTGTCCTGCGCCTGGCCGTAGATCTTGCGAAAACCCTTGCGCTTCACATAGTCGACGCTGGCCTGCACCAGCTTGAACGAGACGCGCGAGCGCCGGTATTGGTGGCGGACCGCGAGCCGCTCCACCTTGGCGAAATCGCCGAAGAAGCGCACCCGCAGGCAGCCTGCGGGCTCGTTGCCGACGAAGCCGATGAAATGGGCCGCGACCATGTCGTTGCCGTCGAACTCCTCCTCGAACGGACAATCCTGCTCGGCGAGATAGACCGCCGAGCGAATGGCAGTGACCAGCATGAGATCGCTTGGATCGCGCGCAAGGCGGATGGTGATGGCGCGGGAACAGGGCTTGGCGACGGGAATCCTAGTACCGTGCATCTGCAAAACTCCTTGCTTGGATGATCGCGCCTGGCATCCGCATCGGCTGCCGATGCCAGGGCCGCTCGTAGCACCAGAGGTCGGGCTGGAAGCTCGGGACCGGCGCAAAGCCGGTCGCCTTCATGATGTCGCGTCCGGCCACCGTTGACGGCTGCGCATAGCAATCGGCGCTGCGAAACCTTAGCTGTCGCAGATGTGCTGCAGCCTTGCCGAGACCGGCGATACCGCGTCCCGTCGCCGCGATCGCCCAGATGTAGATGGCAGCGACCTCTTCGTTCGCGGAAGCGAGATAGCGCGTCTCGGGCGCGGCGAGGCAGATCTCGTCGAGCAGCAGCGCATCGTGCCCGCGGTCATTGAGAAACAGGAAAGCCATGCCGCCGACGAGATCGCCTTTCCGGCGGAACGTCAGGATGCTCTGGGGATCGAACGTGAAGTAATGCGCAAGTTCGGCTGTCCCGATCCGCACGCCCGGCACCAGCCGGTGCGCCATCTGCGAAAGCGGTGCAATTTCGGACAATTGCGCGCAGCGGACATCCACATCCGAGCTCAGCGGCAAGGCATCGAAATCATGCCTTGCGGCAAACGAGCCCCTTTCCATAGCCATATCGCGCCTCTATCGTCCGGGCTTTCGTGCCCCGCTATGCCGACGAGCTTAGCGGCTGGGGATCAGGAGTATGCAGCAGTTATTGCACCGGGGTGCTGCTATGATGCAGCACCGTGAAGAAGCCCTGGGCGCGTCCTGGGACGATTTGAAACTGTTTTTAGCGTGCGCAAAATATAAAAGTTTTCGCAACGCCGCTGAGGAGCTCGGGCTCACCTCCACGACGCTGATGCGCCGGATCGACCGGCTCGAAGAGAGCATCGGCTGCAAGCTGTTCCTGCGCGACCAGAGCGGGCTCACGCTCAGCGATGAAGGCACCGCGATGATCGCCGACGTTGCGCATATGGAGCGTCATGCCTTCAACGTCTTCCGGCGCGCCTCGCGGTCGTCGAACGACACCTCAGGCACAGTGCGCGTCGCGGTGACGGAAGGCCCGGGCAATTTCTGGATCCTGCCGCGACTGATCGACTTCCAGAAGACCTACCGCAAGATCACCGTCGATCTGCGCTGCGCGATGGAGCAGGCCGACGTCGCACGGCTTGAATCGGACATCGCGATCCAGCTCGAGCCGCCGACCAATCCGGATCTGATCGTCGCCAAGCTCGGGCGTCTGCACATCTATCCCTTCGTCTCCAAGGAGTACGAAAATCTCTACGGCGTGCCGGCGACGCTGGCGGACCTGAAGAACCACCGCATCATCAAGCAGAGCGCGCCGCAGGTCGACGACGGCGCCTACGCGCGCGTGCTCGGACTGAAGTCGCTCGAGGGCATCGTCGGGATCAAGACCAACTCCTCGGTCGGCGTGCTCTATGCCGTCGAGCGCGGCGCCGGCATCGGCTTCCTGCCGACGGTCTCGATCGCGCTCGGCGCGCCGCTGATCGCCGTCGATCTCGGCGTCAGCCACCACGCCGATCTCTGGCTCACCTATCACCGGGAATTCCGCACCTCCGAGCGCCACAAGATCGTGGTCGACTGGCTGAAGAAGATCTTCGATGCCAAGACCTATCCCTGCTTCCGCGACGAGTTCATCCATCCGAACGCGCTGATGCCGATGATGACGGCGGCGCGCGAGGGTTTTGGATTGACGGGATATGTCGCGGCGACGCCGACCTAGGAGGCTGCGCCTACCAGCGATATTCGAACCCGACCGTGCCCTGGTGCGAGGTCAGCTCGTTGCGAAACTTGCCGTCGTAATTGACGTAGAGCCGCGCGACGCTGGTCAGGCTGAGCGAAGCCGAGGCACCGGCATCCACGCCGTAACGGCTCTCGCCGATGCCGGGAACGACAATGTTCTGGGCGCCGAGGCTGACCTGGACCGATCCCAGATCCTGGTGGAAATTGTCAACGAACTTGCCGTAGCCGGACAGGTCCAGGATCTTCTGGTCGATGATGAAGTAGCGGCCGATCTCGGCCCCGATCATGATGCGTGCGCGTGAGAGCGCCGTCGAACCAACGTTGAGCGGATCGAGGCCGCCGGCCTCCTGGAACGCCGCGCTGGTGGCGCGCACATATTCCAGTGCGCCCTTGGGCACGATGCGCATCTGGTCCTTGGTCCAGTAATAGCTGATCTCGGTCAGCGCGCCGTCGACCGCGGCGCGATAGCCCGCGGTCGCAAGGCCAAGGCCGGTGTCGCGGCTGGAACGGACCTTGCCGAAGCCGTGCACCACGGCAAAGGCCCAGGTCCATGGCCCCTTGTCGACCGAGCCGTTGAAGCCGATTTGCGTCAGGTCGAGCGTGGCCGATTGCAGCGCCAGCGGCACGTCGACGTCGGTGTGGCTCTGGTCGACGGAGAAGCCGAGATTGACACCCGGAGCCACGCGCGCGCCGAAGCCCGCGACGCCGCCAACCGTCTTGCGCCGGTCGCCGACGAAGTCGCCTTGCGCATCGGTCCGGACCGAGATGCCGTAGCCCTCGAACCAGGTGCGGTAGCGCGGATCCTCGGTGGCGGCGGACGCGCCGCCGCCGCCGGGGTTGGTGCGGAACGTCCGGTTGAAACCGTTCGATGCCTGGTTGCCGAGCCGCTCCAGGAAGTTCGAGCCGAGATCGAGCGCAGCGTTGCCGGCTGACGGGGACGGGATCGGGGTGGGTGACGGCGTGGGCGTCGGGGTCGGCGTAGGCGTCGGGCTTTGCGCGAAGACTGGCGACGTGGCCGACATCAAGACGATCGCAAACGCCGTCGCGATCGCTGCCGCGACCCTGCGGACGCGGTCCAGCCCGATCGTCTGCCGTGTCCCGGAGGGCTGCGGTGTGCAGCACATGACGACAAATCCCGAAGCAAATGGCGGCGCGCAAAAATGCAACACGCGCGGCGCACGCATGTCGCGATTTGTGCCGAACTGCCACGGAGGGTCAACCGCTTAGCCCGCGGTCACCGAGGCTATTGCCCTCGATTGTGGTTCCGCGGCCACAGGTCGGAAATTGCAGAACGGCACAATCCGCCCGCCCTTGAAATTTACGCGCGGCTTGCTAACGGGCGATTTTCATGTTGCAATGTTGGACACAATCGGAATTGGCCGCTCGGCTGTGCGTTTCGCGACATTGAGACTCAAGACTCGAACAGACTCCCGGAAGCCCGTTTGTGGCGTGGCACGCGAAAAGCGGCCGCGTCTTTTTTATATCTAGTGGAGGAGACTAGCGATGCCGCAAAAGGGCACCGTCAAATGGTTCAACCCGACCAAGGGCTATGGGTTCATCAAGCCGAACGGCAGCGACAAGGACGTGTTCGTCCACATCTCCGCCGTCGAGCGTGCCGGACTCTCGACCCTCAACGAGAACCAGGTGGTTGAATACGACCTCGTGGAGAACCGCGGCAAAGCATCCGCGGAGAACCTCAAGGTCTCCTGATATCTCTCAAGCCAAAGCGCGAGAGATCATGACGTTGCCCCCGGCTCTGCCGGGGGATTTTGTTTGGGACGCCCGTCGCAGGAATGCGGCTCAGCTCACCACCGGCGCAACCAGAAAATTCTCCGACGCGGAGCTTCCGTCGGTCTTGCACACGTCGCCCTCGATCCGGACCTTGCCGGTGGCGAGCAGCCGCAGCGCTTCGGGATAGATGCGATGCTCGACCTCGAGGATGCGCTCCGACAGCGTATCCCCCGTGTCGTGATCGCTCACGGGAACCGCGCCCTGCATCACGATCGGGCCAGCGTCGGTCTCGGGGATCACGAAGTGCACCGTCGCACCGGACAGCTTGACGCCGGCACGCAGCGCCTGGCCGTGCGGATCGAGGCCGGGGAAGGACGGCAGCAACGACGGATGGATGTTGAGCATCCGCCCGTACCACGCCCTGGTGAACTCGGCCGTGAACAGGCGCATGAAGCCGCCCAGACAAATCAGCTCGATGCCGTGCTGGTCGAGCGCCGCCTGCAGCACCTTTTCGAAACCGGCGCGGTCCTTGCCGAACGGCTTGCTCTCGATCACCAGCGTGTTCACGCCGCTTGCCTTGGCCCGTTCAAGGCCGAGCGCATCGGCCTTGTTCGAGATGACGAGCGAAATCTTCGCCGGGAAATCCGCCGCGCTTGCGGCCCTGATCAGCGCGGACATGTTGGAGCCGCGGCCGGAGATCAGGATGGCGACGCGGCGCTTCATCACAGCGCCAGTCATTACAGTGCCATGTCGAGATGGCCGTTATAGACGACGCGGTGCTCGCCCTCGGCCGGGATCACGGTGCCGAGCTGCGCCACGGTCTCACCGGCGTCGGTGAAGACCTGCATGACCTCGTCGACCTTGTCGGGCTCGACGATCGCGATCATGCCGATGCCGCAGTTGAAGGTGCGCAGCATCTCCAGCTCGGCGATGCCGGCCTGCGCGGCCAGCCATTTGAACACCGGCAGCACCGGCAGGCGGGCCAGATCGATGCCGACACCGAGGTTGTTCGGCAGCACGCGCGGAATGTTGTCGGTGAAGCCGCCGCCGGTGATGTGGGCGAGCCCCTTCACCGCGCCGGTCTCGCGGATCGCGCGCAGGCAGGATTTGACGTAAAGTTTCGTCGGCGTCAGCAGCGCGCCGCCAAGGGTCATGACCGGGGCGAACGGCGCCGGCGCCTCGAAGCCGAGGCCCGATTGTTCCACGATCTTGCGCACCAGCGAGAAGCCGTTGGAATGCACCCCCGACGAGGCGAGGCCAATCACGGCGTCGCCGGCCGCGATGTCCTTGCGCGGCAGCAGCGTGCCCCGCTCCGCAGCACCGACGGCAAAGCCGCCGAGGTCGTAGTCGCCGTCCTTGTACAGGCCGGGCATCTCGGCGGTCTCGCCGCCGATCAGGGCGCAGCCGGATTCGCGGCAGCCCTCCGCGACGCCTGCGACGATCGAGGCCGTCGCCTCCGGATCGAGCTTGCCGCACGCGAAATAGTCCAGGAAGAACAGCGGCTCGGCGCCCTGCACCACGAGGTCGTTGACGCTCATGGCGACGAGATCGATGCCGATCCCGCCATGCAGCCCGGTCTCGATCGCGATCTTGACCTTGGTGCCGACGCCGTCGGTCGCGGCCACGAGGACCGGATCCTTGAAACCGGCCGCCTTGAGGTCGAACAGGCCGCCGAAACCGCCGATCTCGGCGTCGGCGCCCGGCCGTGCGGTGGCGCGCACCATCGGCTTGATCAGGTCGACCAGGCGGTTGCCCGCATCGATATCGACGCCTGAATCGGCGTAAGTGAGGCCGTTTTTGCGGTCGGTCATGCCCGATTTCCAGTGGGTTCGCGGCTGGTTACGTCGAATTCCGGGGACGCGCAATGGCTCGCATGGCGCACCGCCGTATACTATGTAGAGATATCAACCGGTTCAGCCTCCCGAGAGGCCGGATTCGAGGTCAGACCGGGTGCCGGGAAGCGCTTTCGTGAGTATTCCGAATATCATTACCCTGGGCCGCATCATGCTGGTCCCGATCATCGTCTGGGCCATCGTGTCGAGCCAAATGGAGGTCGCGTTCGCCGTCTTCCTGATCGCCGGTATCAGCGACGCCGTGGACGGCTTCCTGGCCAAGCGCTTCAACATGACGAGCGAACTCGGCGCCCTGCTCGACCCGCTCGCGGACAAAGCGCTGCTGGTCTCGATCTACATGGCGCTGGGCATCTGGGGCGCAATTCCGCGCTGGATCGTGATCCTGGTGGTCTCGCGCGACATCATGATCGTCGCCGCCGTGATCGTGTCCTGGCTGTTCGACCGGCCCGTTGAGATGAAGCCGTCGAAAGTGTCCAAGCTCAACACCGTGGCACAGGTGGCGTTCGCGGCGCTCGTGCTGGCAGCGCTTGCCTTCGGCTTCAAGCCGGCCCCTTATGATATCATCCTGATGGGCCTCGTCACGGTCTTCACACTCTCCTCCGTGTCGCTCTATCTGGTCGAGTGGCTGCGGCACATGAGCACGATCGAGGCCAAGTAGCACGATCGAGGCCAAGTAGCACGATCGAGGCCAAATGAGAGGCGATGCGGCCCCGTAAAAGGCCAACTCCCGCTCGATACGTCCGACCTCTTCGAATGACGCCGGCGCGCCGGCATGGAGCAAAGCAAGCGTGCCAGGCCGCGTTCACCCCCGACAATTGGCGTTTTCGCTTCCGCATGCGGAGAGCCTCAGCCGGGACAATTTCCTCGAAGGCCCCGCCAATGCGGCCGGTCTCGGCCTGATCGACAGCTGGCCGGAATGGCCGAACCGGATCATGTGGCTGGCCGGTCCCGAAGGAAGCGGCAAGAGCCATCTCGCCGCGATCTGGGCCGAGGCATCAGGGGCCCGCTCCACCACGGCCAATGCGCTGAGCGCCGCGGGGGTCCCGGGCGCGCTCGCCACCGGCGCGCTGGTGGTCGAGGATCTCAAGGCCAGGGAACTTGACGAACGCGCCCTCTTCCACCTGATGAACCTCGCCCGCGAGGATAGCGCCTACGTCCTGTTCACCGGACGCGAGGTGCCGGCCTCGCTGGAGATCGAGCTTCGCGACCTGCGCTCGCGTCTGCGCGCCGTTCCAGTGGTCGCGTTGCTACCGCCCGACGACCAGCTGTTCCGCGGCCTGATCGTCAAATTCTGCGCCGACCGCCAGCTCACCGTGGACGAGAGCGTGGTCGGCTACCTCGCCACCCGCCTGGAGCGGTCCTCGGCCGCCGCCCGCCAGGCCGTGGAACTGCTCGACAGCGAAGCCCTCAGGCTCGGCCGCCCGGTCACCCGGGCGCTGGCCGCCGAGCTGCTCCGCGACGCCTGATCGGCCTCCGCGGCCGCCTCCAGACCCACGCCAAGCCCGCTTGACGCGGCGAACCGGCGGAACATCAATGTCATCGAAACGTCATCGCTCTAACACATGCTCCGGCCGGTTTTGCACATAAGTCGCAAATTGGGGCGAACTGGATGGACCGACTTCTGATGGACTCTGCGCAAGCTGTTGAAACTAAAGAAAAAGCCCCAGAGACCGAGAGCCTGCCGGCGATCGCATCGAGTCCCGAGCGATTCATCAACCGCGAGCTCTCCTGGCTGCATTTCAACCGCCGCGTCCTGGAGGAATCGGTCAATCCCAGCCACCCCATGCTGGAGCGGGTGCGATTCCTGTCGATTTCGGCGAATAACCTCGACGAGTTCTTCATGGTCCGCGTCGCCGGCATCAAGGCCCAGGTGCGTGAGGGCATTGCCGAACGCAGCCCCGACGGCCTGACGCCATCCGAGCAACTCGCGCTGATCAACCGCACCGTCTCCGAGCTCGCCTCCGACCAGCAGGCGATCTGGCGCGACCTGCGCGGCACGCTGGCCGATGTCGGCATCGTGCTCGTCGAGGGCAAGGAGGTCACAAAGGCGGAACGGACCTGGATCGAGGACTACTTCCTCAGCAACGTATTCCCGCTGCTGACCCCGCTGGCGATCGACCCCGCCCACCCCTTCCCGTTCATCCCGAGCCTCGGCTTCACCATCGCGCTCCAGCTCACGCGCGCCGCCGACGGCAAGCAGATGAACGCGCTGATCCGCATGCCCGGCAAGATCGACCGCTTCATCCGCCTGCCGACCGAGGGCAAGGCCGTCCGGCTGATCTCGCTGGAGCAGGCGACCGCCCTGTTCATCAACCGCCTGTTCCCCGGCTACAATCTGCACGGCCAGGGCGCCTTCCGCATCATCCGCGACTCCGAGCTCGAAATCGAGGAAGAGGCGGAAGACCTCGTCCGCCTGTTCGAGACCGCGCTGAAGCGCCGCCGCCGCGGATCGGTGATCCGGCTCGAGATCGACGCCAAGATGCCGGAGGAGCTGCGCAACTTCGTTCAACACGCGCTGTCGGCCGCCGATGACGAGGTGTTCCTGGTCGACGGCGTGCAGGCGATGAACGAGCTCTCGCAGCTCACCCGCCTCGACCGGCCCGATCTCGAATTCACCCCTTACGTGCCGCGCCACCCCGAGCGCGTGCGCGAGCATGGCGGCGACATCTTTGCCGCGATCCGGCAGAAGGACCTCGTGGTCCATCATCCCTACGAATCCTTCGACGTGGTGGTGCAGTTCCTGCAGCAGGCCACGCGCGACCCCGATGTCGTCGCGATCAAGCAGACGCTCTACCGCACCTCCAACAACTCGCCGATCGTCCGCGCGCTGGCGGAAGCCGCCGAGGCCGGCAAATCCGTCACCGCGTTGATCGAGCTGAAGGCGCGCTTCGACGAGGAAGCCAATATCCGCTGGGCACGCGACCTCGAACGCGCCGGCGTGCAGGTCGTCTACGGCTTCCTCGAACTGAAGACGCACGCAAAGCTCTCGATGGTGGTGCGCCGCGAGGGCGGCAGCCTCACGACTTACGTCCATACCGGCACCGGCAATTATCACCCGGTCACCGCGCGCATCTACACCGACCTCTCCTACTTCACCTCGGATCCGACCATCGGCCGCGACGCCGCGCGTGTGTTCAATTTCATCACCGGCTATGCCGCGCCGAGCGATCTGGAGAAGATGGCGGTGTCGCCGCTGACCCTGCGCAAGCGCATCATCGAGCACATCCAGGGCGAGACCGCGCATGCGCGCCACGGCCGCCACGGTGCGGTCTGGATGAAGATGAATGCACTGGTCGACCCCGACATCATCGACGCGCTCTATGAGGCTTCCCAGGCCGGCGTGCAGGTCGAGCTCGTGGTGCGCGGTATCTGCTGCCTGCGCCCCGGCATTCCCGGCCTGTCCGAGAACATCCGCGTCAAGTCGATCATCGGACGCTTCCTGGAACACGGCCGAATCTACTGCTTCGGCATGGGCCAGGGCCTGCCGAGCGCCAAAGCGGCTGTGTATATCTCCTCCGCCGACATGATGCCGCGCAACCTCGACCGCCGCGTCGAGGTGCTGTGTCCGCTGCAAAATCCGACGGTGCATCAGCAGGTTCTCGAACAGATCATGGTCGCGAATCTCAAGGACAATGAGCAGAGCTGGCAATTGTTGCCGGACGGGTCCTCAACGCGTATGAAGACCGCGAAAGGCGAGGAGCCTTTCAACGTCCACAACTACTTCATGACAAATCCGAGTCTGTCTGGCCGTGGAAAGTCGCTCAAGGAATCCTCGCCGCGTCGTCTCACGCGCCGGAACGAACGCCATCAATCCTGATCAGGGATGTTCGACGTGAAGCGGCCGCGCAAGCGCGGCTCGAGCGTCGCGGTCATCGATATCGGTTCCAACTCGGTCCGTCTCGTCGTCTACGAGGGGCTGACGCGGAGCCTCATTCCGATCTTCAACGAGAAGACGCTGTGCGGCCTCGGCCGCGAGGTGCAGAGCACCGGTCTGCTCGCGCCCGACGCCGTCGACAAGGCGCTGACCTCGCTGAGGCGCTTTCGCGCATTGTGCCGTGTGATGCAGGTCGGGCGCGTGTTCGCGATCGCGACCGCGGCCTGCCGCGACGCCTCCAACGGCCCCGACTTCATCGCGAAGGCCGAGCGCATCTGCGCCGTGAAGATCGAGATCCTCTCGGGCCCGCGCGAGGCGCGGCTGTCGGCGCTCGGCGTGATCTCCGGCATCCACCATCCCGACGGCATCGTCGGCGACCTCGGCGGCGGCTCGCTCGAATTGATCGACGTGCGCAGGAACAGCGTGCGCAGCGGCGTGACGCTGCCGCTGGGGGGCCTCGCGCTGCAGGACCTCGCGCATAAATCGCTCAAGCGCGCCGATCGCATCGTGCGCGAGGAGCTCGACGAGGTGCCGCAGCTCACCGCCGGCAGCGGCCGCACCTTCTACGCCGTCGGCGGCACCTGGCGCGCGCTGGCGCGCATTCACATCATCCAGAGCGGCTATCCGCTCCAGGTGATGCACGGTTACTCGCTGTCGGCGGCTGAAGCGCTCGACTTCTCGCGTCGTCTCCGTCGCCTGGCGGCCGCGGACATGCTCGCCGACATCGAGAGCGTCGCCGATGCCCGCCGCCCCCTTCTCACCTATGCGGCGCTGGTGCTCGAGCACATCATCCGGGTGGCGAAGCCGAAGACGATCGTGTTCTCGACCTTCGGCGTGCGCGAGGGCCTGCTGCACGAGAAGCTGTCGGAGCCGGAACGCAACAAGGACGGCCTGATCTGCGCCGCGGAAGAGCTGAACCAGCTGCTGTCGCGCTCGGCCAAGCACGCCCACGAGCTGATCGCCTGGACCGACCGCCTCGCGCGCGTGGTGAAGCTGCGCGAGACCGAGGAGGACCGCCGCTTGCGCCACACCGCGTGCCTGCTGTCCGATATCGGCTGGCGCGTGCATCCCGATCACCGCGGCGAGCAGACGCTGAGCCTGGTCGTCAACGGCAATTTCGGCGCGATCACCCACACCGAGCGTGCCTTCGTCGGCCTGTCGGTGTTCTATCGCTATGCGGGCCTGAGCGAGGAAAACCAGCCGCCGGTCACCATGCAGGAGCTGCTGACGCCGGCGCAGCTCGAACGCGCGCGCCTCTTGGGGGCGGCGTTCCGCGTCGCGCATCTGATCTCGGCGGCGCGCCCGGGCGTGCTGCCGGCCACGCATTTCCGCAGCCAGGGCCGCAAGCTGATGCTGGTGTTCGAGCACCGCCTCGGCGACCTCGTCGCCGACCGCGTCGGCAGCCGCTTCCGCGCACTCGCCCGCCTGGTCAGCCGCGCCGGCTCGATCGTGCGGCGCTAAAGCATGATCCGGAAAAGTGCGCAGCGGTTTTCCGAAAAGATCATGCTCAAACAACAACCTGAAGAGCGATGACGTTTCATCCTAATCGCATCGCGCTTTAGGGTCTTCAACCAGCAGCGGCCGTTCGATCGCGGCTGCCCTCTGGCGCGATGACGGCTTTCAGTCCGCCGAGCTCGGAATCGGTGAGGACAAGCAGCCATCCATAGGCACTGAGCACGTCCTGAACGATTGCTAGGCCGAGGCCGGCGCCCTCGCCGCGCTCATCCAGTCTCGCACCGCGTTCGAGCACGCGCGAACGTTCGGCGGCCGCGATGCCCGGCCCGTCGTCCTCGACCGTGATCGCCGGGCCCGCAATGGCATCCGCGCCAATGCGCACCTGGCTCTTGGCGTGACGGGCGGCATTTTCCAGGAGATTGCCCAGCACTTCGGCCAGATCGGTGCGATCGAGCGGCACGCTCGGTTCGCCCGTTATGCAGGCCTTGAATTCAAGCCTCTGCGCGGCAGGCGTGCGCGCCAGCGTCAGTATCAGGGACTCGACAAGCGGTCTGAGGGGCGTGGAGATACCGCCACGCTGTCGTGCCGTGCCTCGCGCCCGGGCGCGTGCCAGCTCGCGGTCGACATGACGGCTCATCGCGTCGGCGACAGCTTCGATGGCCTTGGCAACGTCCTGCTCACCTCGCTGACGCAAAAGCGCGACGTCGGCCGCGAGCGCGGCGAGCGGCGTCTTCAGCCCATGCGCCAAGTCGGCGGCGCGGCTGCGCGAACGTTCGATCTCGCCTTCCTGGGCGTCGATCAGATTGTTCACCTCTTCCACCAGCGGCTTCACCTCGGCAGGGACGTCGACGGGGAGATGCTTGCGTTGGCCTGAGCGGACGTCGGCGACGCCGCGGCGAAGTGCATCGAGCGGACGTAGGCCCAGTCCGACCTGGATCGAGGTGGCCGCCGCCAGCACCAGCCCCAGCAGGCCGAGCGCCAGTGCCAGATCCCTGGCGAATTGCGAGGCGGCGACCGACACGCGGGCAAGATCGGCCGCCACCGCGACGCGCACCGGGACGCGGCGGTCGCCCACGGTGAGCACCACGCGGCGTTCACTGACCAGGAGCCGCGCGTTCGCCGGCCCGGGGATGACGTGACGGTGCAATTCGCGAGGCGACGGCTCGTCCTGCGGCAGGTCCAACGCCGTGTCCCACAGCGAACGTGAACGCAGCACCTGACCGCCGTCGTCCGATACCTGCCAGTACAGGCCCGAAAGCGGGTCGGCAAAACGCGGATCGGCCGGCGGCCGGCCCACCACCAGCTTGCCCTGGGCATCGACGTCGATACCCGCGACGAGCTGCTTCAAATAGATGTCGAGGTCGCTGCCGATCGTGCGCGTGACGTGGCGTTCGAACAGCAGCGTCAGCCCGGCGCCGGCAATGGTCAGCGCAACCAGGATGGCCACAACGCCGCCGGCCACCAGTCGCAGCCGCAACGAGCCCCAGCTCACGGCGTCGTCTCCGGTATCAGATAGCCGAAGCCGCGCCTGGTCTCGATCAGATCGGCGCCGAGCTTCTTGCGCACCCGGCCGACCAGCACCTCGAGCGCGTTCGACTCGTGGTCCTCGCCGTGGCCATAGACGTTTTCGTCGAGCTCGTGCTGCGACACCACACGGCCGCGGTGGTGCAAGAGAAAGGCGATCAGGCGATATTCCAACGGCGACAACGCGACGGGTACGCCGCGCAGCGTCACCTTCATCTGACGCTCGTCGAGTTCGACGTCGCCGGCGACGATCCGTGAGGAGGCATGGCCTGCCGAGCGGCGCACGATCGAGCGCAGCCGCGCCAGCAGTTCCTCCATGCGGAAGGGCTTAGGCAGGTAATCGTCGGCGCCCGCGTCGATACCATCGACGCGCTCGGCCCAGCTGCCGCGCGCCGTCAGGATCAGCACCGGCATGGAACGTCCGTTCGCGCGCCAGCGCTTGAGCACCGCCAGGCCGTCCATGTCGGGCAAGCCGAGATCGAGGATGACGGCGCCGTAGTCCTCGGTATCACCGCGGAACCAGGCTTCCTCGCCGTTGCGGACGGTCTCGACCACATAGCCGGCCGCTTGTAACGCCCTCTCCACATCGGCCGCGATCCGTCGGTCGTCCTCCACGAGCAGCAGGCGCATCACTTCTCCTTGACGCGTTCGATCTCGCCGCTGCGCGCATCGACGTACACCTCGTAGAGGCGGCCCTTGTCGTCGACGACGCGAAACTCGTAGATCCAGCGGCCACGCTCGCGCTCTATCTCCACGCCGGCAACCTCACCCGGCAGCTTGCCGCGAATGGATGCGAGAATGTCGGCGAGCGGCTTGATCTCACCCGCCTCGACTGCACGGCGAACCGCGTCGGGCGCGCCTTTATCGTGGCCGCCTGCTGCGGCAGGCACCGGCGCGAGCAGGACGCCTGCCAGCAATGGCACCGCGAGGAATCCCAGGAGGCTGGCGGGTTGCATTCGCAAAGAATGCCCTAATCGACCTGACAGAACGCTGACGTGGATCAACAGGTGGCCGTCAGCGCTCTTCTGCCAGTGTCCGTCCATCGCCTCGCCGCATGACGCGGCCGGGCGCCACAAGCCGGAGAGAACCATGCGCAACATCACCATCTTCATCGCGACCGCCGCCTTGCTCGCAGCCACCGCGACCGCTCATGCCGGCA
Organism: Bradyrhizobium sp. CCBAU 25360; assembly: GCF_028128695.1. Classification (NCBI taxonomy): domain Bacteria; kingdom Pseudomonadati; phylum Pseudomonadota; class Alphaproteobacteria; order Hyphomicrobiales; family Nitrobacteraceae; genus Bradyrhizobium; species Bradyrhizobium sp. CCBAU 25360. The sequence continues at coordinate 450,223 of NZ_LBJA01000045.1, read as the reverse complement.
GCCTCGGGCGTCCCTGCACTGCGGCGCCCCAGACAAGCTGGCTGCCGCTCGAACAACTGCAGGCCAAGGTCGAAGCCCAGGGCTACAAAGTCCAGAAGGCCAAGCTCAAGAATGCCTGTGGCGAACTCTACACCATCGACAAGTCCGGCAGCCGGGTCGAATTGTTCGTCGATCCGACCAGCGGCCAGATCGTCGGTCAGTTGTAAGAGGCCGCGCCATGAGCTCGATTCACGATGCGACGGTGGCCGGCGGCGAGAAGCCGCCGGCCACCGTCAAGGTCTGGGACCCCTTTGTGCGCGTGTTCCATTGGTCGCTGGCCGGGCTGTTTCTGCTCGCGTATGCGACCGGTGACGAGATCGAGAATGTCCATATCGCCGCCGGCTACACGATTGCGGGGTTGCTCGCGCTACGGATCTTATGGGGCTTCGTGGGGCCGCGCTATGCGCGCTTCAGCGACTTCGTGCGCTCGCCGCGCGCGGTGCTCGCCTACATGCGCGACGTGGCGCTGCTGAGGGCGCCACGCTATCTCGGCCACAATCCTGCCGGCGGCACGATGGTCGTGGCGCTGATCGTCATGCTGATCGGCACCTGCACCACCGGTTACATGATGACGATTGGCAGCTTCTGGGGAGCAAAATGGGTGGAAGAGGTCCATGAGGCGTTCGCCAACCTCACGATCGGCCTCGTCGTCGTCCATGTGCTTGGCGTCCTCGTGGCGAGCTTCGAGCACCGCGAGAGCCTGGTGAAGGCGATGATCACCGGGAGGAAGCGTCCATCATGAGCGAGCCCGGGGATGCCCCGGCACGAAGGCTTCTCAAACGCTCATCTGCCGACAAATCGGCTTCCGTTCCACCACAGCGTGCGGCTCGTGCCCCTCCCGTCCACGACTTCAACGACGGCCTGATCGTGGGAAGAAGACAGCCGAACGTCATGAGCGTGCACGGAAAGCACACGTCTGTAACGCCCGCTTTTCGAGACATACACCTCGTGCAGGCACCCTGCGGACCCGCAATAAACTGCCCTGTTGCGGCAACGAAAGTCGTCAAAATGGAGAGCCAGGAATTGAGCGCCCGGCACGGTCAGATAAAGAGCAAAGCGTTGGGCAGCGGCGATTGGCGCGCCGCACGCTGCATCCCATTTCCGCACGTCCGCTCGGATTTCAGGCGGCAGCATTTCGATGTGCGCAGAACTCCAGGGGTCCTGCGCCGTTCCGCTATGGGAGAGTGCCGGCTGCACGAGCCCAACCAGCGCGACAAAGCCGGTTGCCAGGATCGTCGCGAATCTTGTTGGTCTCACGGCCGCCTCTCCGAAGGATGCAAAGCCAGCCTAGCTTCCCGGGCTGGGACGGAATTGAGCAAGATCAACCGAAGCCCTCCCGGGACGGCGAGCAGCCTTCCAAAGTGGTGGGCCCGCTTGAGACAGATCAACGCCCCAACGCGCTGGTGGGTTAAGCGAAACCTGCGATCGAGCAGCGCTTCGCTCGCCGGCGAATGCGGGACATTCCTCATGCGAGTCCGCCACGTACCTCTCCTTCTCACCTTCTCTGGCGGCACGCTCGCTCGTACGCTCATCGCCATTGCATTGAGCTTGTTACCTTCCGTGTCGATGGCACAGGACGAGGTGAAGCTGAGCGATGCGCAGGCGCGCAATCTCGGGGTGCGCGTGACCCATCCGGTCGCGAGCCGGACCGATCTGACGCTGCCCTATCCCGTCCAGATCGTCATCCCGACGCAACAATTGTGGGTCGTCAGCGCGCCGGTAGCCGGCATGGTCGCCAATCTCCTGGTCGGGCGCGGTGACCGCGCCACGGCCGGCCAGCCGCTGGTCACTCTGGAAAGTCCGAGCTTCGTCTCCCAGCAACGCGACTATCTGCACGCGATCGCGCAGGAGCATCTCGCCAACCAGCAACTCAATCGGAATGCGGATCTGTTCGAGGGCAAGGCCGTGCCGCAACGCGTGCTGGAGGCCAGCCAGGCCGAAGCGCGCCAGGCCGCCCTCGTCGTCGCCGAACGGCGTCAGATGCTGCATCTGAGCGGGATGTCCGACGATGCAATCTCCCGGCTGGCCCAGCAAGCGGCGATCAGCGGGACGCTCACGGTCAATGCACCGCAAGCCGCGTCCGTGGTCGAACTCGCGGTGTCACCAGGGCAGCGGCTCGAACAATCCGCACCGCTCGTCAAGTTGGCGCGGCTCTCGCCGCTATGGGCGGAAATCGCGGTCCCTGCCGCCAATATTCGAGCGATCCGTACCGGCGCGAAAGTCGAGATCGAGGGCTATTCCACCCCGGGCAAGGTCGTGTTGGTCTCAGAGACCATCGATCCTGCCACCCAGACTATTCTGGTTCGCGCGGAAGTCCCCAACGACGGCGAGCTGCATCCCGGCCAGACCACCGCGGCCCGCATCGGATTTCTCTCGACCGGCGAAAGCGCCTGGGAGATCCCTTACAGCGGGCTAGTCCGGCGGGGCGAGCAAACGTCGGTCTTCGTCGCCTTTGACGGCGGCTTCCGGCTGGTGCCGGTCAAGCTGCTTGCGGAAGATCAGGACCATGTGGTCGTAGCGGGCGCCGTCTCGGCCCGGGATGAGATCGCGATCGGCGGCATCTCGGCGCTTCGCGGCATCCTCTCCGGACTGGGGCAGTAAATGCTCCGGCGCCTGGTCGCGTTCGCACTGTCGCAGCGACTGTTCGTCATGCTCGGCGTGCTGCTGGTGATCGGCGCCGGCGCTGTCCTCCTGCCCGGCTTGCCGATCGATGCCTTTCCTGACGTTTCGCCGGTTCAGGTCAAGGTCATCATGAAGGCGGCGGGCCTCACTCCCGAAGAGGTCGAGCAGCGCATCACCGTCCCCGTCGAGCTCGAACTGCTCGGATTGCCGAACAAGAAGGTGCTTCGTTCGACCACGAAATACGCGCTGGCAGACATCACCGTCGATTTCGAGGACGGCACCGACATCTACTGGGCGCGCAACCAAGTCTCGGAGCGCTTGTCGAACATCTCGCGCGATTTCCCGGACGGAGTGAGCGGCGGTCTGGCGCCGATCACGAGCCCGCTCGGCGAGATGTTCATGTTCACGATCGACAGTCCCGAGCTGTCGCTCGCGGAACGCCGCACCCTGCTCGACTGGGTGATCCGCCCGGCCTTGCGGACCGTCCCCGGCGTTGCGGACGTCAATGCGCTCGGCGGCTATGTCCGCGCCTTCGAGATCGTGCCGCGCAACGATGCGCTGGCCGCGCGCGGCATTTCCTACGATTTGTTTCGCCGGGCCATCGAAGCCAACAGCCGCAACGACGGCGCCGGACGGGTGAACCAGGGCGAGGACAGCGCTCTGGTTCGGATCGAAGGCAGCATCCGGTCGATTGAGGACATCAAGGCCATCGTCGTCGACACCCGCGAGGGCGTGCCGATCCTGGTCAACGACGTCGCGAGCGTCAAAGTCGGGACGCTGACCCGCTATGGCGCCGTCACGGCGGACGGCCGCGGCGAAACCGTCGAGGGACTGGTCCTCGGCTTACGCGGCGCCAACGCGGGTCAGCTGATCCGTGACGTGCGTGCTCGGCTCGCGGAGCTGCAACCCTCGCTGCCGAAGAGCGTGTCGATCAACGTGTTCTATGACCGCAGCCGCCTGGTCAACCGCGCCGTCGGCACCGTGGTGCGGGCCCTCGGCGAGGCCACCGCCCTCGTCATCGTCCTTCTGCTGCTTTTCCTCGGCAACTGGCGGGCCTCACTGGTGATCGCGCTCAGCCTGCCGCTGGCCATCGTCATCGCCTTGATCGTCATGCGCGTGGTGGGAATGTCGGCCAATCTGATGAGCCTCGGCGGACTTGCGATCGCGATCGGCATGCTGATCGACGCGCTGGTCGTCGTGGTCGAGAACATCGTCGGCAACCTCGGCAAGCACGCCCCGGACAAGGCCATTCCGCTGATCCACCTGATCTACCGTTCGGTCTGCGAAGTCCTGGAACCGGTCGCCTCGGGTGTGCTCATCATCATCATCGTGTTCGTCCCGCTGCTGACGCTGCAGGGGTTGGAGGGCAAGCTGTTCATCCCGGTCGCGCTGGCCATCATCTTCGCGTTGGCCGGCTCGCTGCTGCTGGCGCTCACCGTGATCCCGGTCGCAACCTCCTTCGTGCTCAAGTCGGCGTCACATCGCGATCCCCTGCTGGTGCGTGCGGCCCAACGGATCTACGCGCCGGCACTGGACTGGGCCCTCAACAACGAGCGCAAGGTGATGGCTGCGGCGCTGATCGGCCTCGTCGCGGCGGGCTTCGCCTATACCCAGCTCGGCAAGACCTTCATGCCGACCATGGATGAAGGCGACGTCATCGTCAGCGTCGAGACGCTTCCGTCCGTCAACCTCGACGAGTCGCTAGCGATGAATGCAAGGCTGCAGACCGCGCTTCTGGCCGTACCTGATATTGCCGGCATCGTCGCGCGAACCGGGTCGGACGAGCTCGGCCTCGATCCCATGGGCCCCAACCAGACCGACACGTTCCTGGTGCTCAAGCCGGCCGCCGAGCGCGCGACCGACAATCGCGAGGCCCTGCTGCAGAAGCTTCGCGAGGTCCTCACCGGCTTCCCCGGCATCTCGCTCAGCTTCACCCAGCCCATCGACATGCGCGTGCAGGAGATGATCAGCGGCGTGCGCGGTGACGTCGCCGTCAAGATCTTCGGCCCCGACATCGCCAGGCTGAACGAAACCGCGGCAAAGCTGTCGGCGATCCTGTCCAGCATCGACGGTGCCGAGGACGTCTACACCACGCTGAATGAAGGCGCTCAATACTACACGGTTGCGGTCAACCGCATGGAAGCCGGCCGCTTCGGCCTGACCGTGGATTCCGTCGTCAACTCGCTGCGGACGCAGATCGAGGGCCGGACCATCGGGACCGCGCTCGAGGACGGGCGCCGCACGCCGATCCTCGTCCGGGGCAGCGAGACGACGCGGGAAGCGCCAACGCTGCTGGCCAGCCTGCCGCTCACGCTCGCCTCCGGACAGCACGTCGCGCTATCGCAGGTCGCCCGTATCCAACGCGTAGACGGTCCGGTGAAGATCGACCGCGAGGACGGCGCTCGCATGAGCGTGGTGCGCGCCAACGTCCGCGGTCGCGACATGGTCGGCTTCGTCGAAGCGGCCCGCCAGAAGGTGGCGACCGAACTCCCGCTGCCGAACGGTTACCGGCTGACCTGGGGCGGGCAGTTCGAGAACCAGCAACGCGCTGCCGCGCGCCTATCCGTCGTAGTCCCCGTCGCGATCGGCCTGATCTTCGTGCTGCTCTTCACCACATTCGGTGCCATCCGCCAGGCCCTGCTGGTGCTCGTCAACATCCCGTTTGCCCTGATCGGGGGCGTCTTCGCGCTGGTCGTGACGGGCGAGTACCTGTCGGTGCCGGCTTCGGTCGGGTTCATCGCGCTGCTCGGCATCGCCGTGCTCAACGGCGTCGTGCTGGTCTCCTACTTCAATCAGCTCCGTGCCCACGGCCTTCCCGAGGATCGCATCGTCGTCGAAGGCGCCATGCGCAGGCTTCGCCCCGTGCTGATGACCGCGAGCATCACGGCGCTTGGCTTGATCCCGCTGCTGTTCGCCTCCGGCCCGGGTTCCGAAGTGCAGCGACCGCTCGCAATCGTCGTGATCGGAGGACTGCTGTCCTCCACCCTGCTCACCCTGATTCTCCTGCCGATTCTGTATCGCCGCTATGGCGGATCGTCGAAGGTGGCCAAATGATCGAGCAGCCGGTCTGTCTGACGCTGATTGTGCCGCATCTCCTCCGCGAGGAGGTGTTCGACTATCTCACTGAGCAGACCGACCTGGTTTCGGGATTCACGGCATCGCACGGAGCCGGTCACGGCACTGAGATCCGCTTGCATACGGCCGCCGAACGCGTGAAAGGCCACGCCGATCAGGCCGTCGTGCAGGTGGTGCTCGCAGGGACAGATGCCGGCCGCTTGCTCGACCGTCTGCGGGTTTCGTTCGCCGGAACCAAGCTGGTCTACTGGACGATACCCGTGACGGAACTCGGCACGATCGACTGAGCGGGCCTACTCCGCCGACGCCCTGGCGTGCCGCTCGGACGATTCCAGCGCCGCGGCGGTCAGCTTGCGGCGGCGCCAGATGGTGCCGACCACCAGCACGACGACGACGCCGAGCGCTGCGCAGAAATATTCGCCGCCCGCCCCGCCATGGCCGAATTGCGGCGGGATGCGCAAGGCGCCGAGCATCGAGTCGAGCGCGGCACCGAACGGACCGTCGAACAGCGTGTGCAGCTTGGGCGCGACGCCGGGATCGGTCGCCATCACCTCGCCCGCGATCCAGCCGAGCAGCGCAGCACCCGCCCAGACCAGCACCGGCAGCTTCTCGAGCAGCGCCATGATCAGCGCCGCACCGGCGACGATCAGCGGCACGCTGATGGCAAGGCCGAGGATCAGGAGCGGCACGCTGCCATTGGCGGCGGCTGCGACCGCAATGACGTTGTCGAGACTCATGACGATGTCGGCGACCACGACGATCTGCACGGCCTGCCACAGATGCGAAGCAGCGTCGACGTCGTCCTCGTCCTCGTGTTCCGGCACCAGCAGCTTGGCCGCGATCACGATCAGCGCGAGTCCGCCGATCAGCTTGAGGTACGGCAACTCCATCAGGGTTGCGACGATGCCGGTGAAGATGATCCGCAGCAGCACCGCGGCGCCGGCACCGAAGATCATGCCCCACAGGCGGTGTCGCGGCGAGAGGCCGCGGCAGGCGAGCGCGATCACCAGCGCGTTGTCACCGGACAAAAGGATGTTGATCCAGATGATCTTGCCGACCGCAATCCAGAAAGTCGGTTCGGCCATCTCGTTGCGAAACTGGGTGAAGAACGCCCCGATCGTTGCGGGATCGAAGATCTGCCAGAGCCAGCTCACAATACGTCCTTTCGCCCCGTCGATTTAACTTATCAGCCGATGGATCAGCCGACGATCTCGTTGCCCGAGAAGAACTGCGCGATCTCGATCGCGGCGGTCTCCGGCGCATCCGAGCCGTGCGCGGAATTCTCGCCGATCGACTTGGCGTAGAGCTTGCGGATGGTGCCGTCGGCGGCCTTCGACGGATCGGTCGCGCCCATCGCGTCGCGGTACTTGGCGATGGCGTTCTCGGCTTCCAGCACCTGGACGACGACCGGGCCCGAGGTCATGAACTCGACGAGCTCGCCGAAGAACGGCCGCGCCTTGTGGACGGCATAGAAGGTCTCGGCCTGTTCCTTGGTCATGCGGATGCGCTTCTGCGCGACGATGCGCAGGCCCGCCTTTTCGATCACGGCGTTGACGGCGCCGGTCAGGTTACGCGCGGTCGCGTCGGGCTTGATGATCGAGAAAGTGCGTTCGATGGCCATAATCTTGTCCTTGGGAAGAAAAGCGGTGGTTGTCGAGTTGCCGGGCTTATATCGGCGCCTTTGCCATCCGGCAAGCGATCGCCGGTATGACGTCACAGGCGCTTCGCCGCAGGACCGGAGGATGCGGTTTCAACCTGGATTACGACAATTTCACCCAGATGAACCCAATCTGAAGCCCCTGTCAGGATTCGGTTCAGCCTTGCCGGCGTAGGGTTGGCCCCATCGAAACTGAAGCCCGATCACTGGGCGGACCGTTTCGGCGGCCTTTCCATCGGACGCGATAGCCCCGCGCCGGCAGTATTGAGGAGATCACCATGTTGAGGAAACTTTCGCTTGCCGCCGTCGCTGCGGTTGCGCTGGGTGCCGCGCTGGCGCCGACCTCGGCTTCCGCCCACTGGCACGGTGGCGGCCCGGGCTGGCACGGCGGCGGCGGTGGCTGGCACCGCGGCCATGGCTGGGGCGGTCCGCGCTTCTATGCCCCCGTCTCCTACGGTTATGGCGGCTGCTATGTGCGCCGGTTGGTCCCGACCCCCTGGGGACCCCGCTGGCGGATGATCAACCGCTGCTACTGAGCCCGACAGCACCTTAACTTAAAGGCTACCGACCCCCCGGTTGCCGTCCAAGAGAAGCCCCGGCGATCCCCCCGCCGGGGCTTCGCATTTTGGGCGGATATGGCGGGACTCATACAATTTTGACGAGAATGCCAGCATTCCCCCAAAAACGGCGAAACCATTTTGGGGGCCAATGACTTGGTACCGTGTCCTAACTTTGAGCACACGGAACCTGCGCGATGGCTGGCCTTTTTGCCAATGACAGTGAGCAGATCGACCGGCGGACCAGCCGTTCGATTTGCGATGCGGTGGGCGAACGGCTCCAGCAGAGCCTGCGTCCCGAACCCCAGCTCCCGACCCATCTCGAGCAGCTCATGAAAGAGCTGAGGCAGCGCGACCGCGACTCGCATTGAGCCGAGCATGATCCGGAAAAGTGTGAAGCGGTTTTCCGGAACGATCATGCTTCAACGATAACCCCGGAAAAACGGGTTGCGTTCGGCGCGCCTTGCGGTGACAAGGCCGCATGCTTGGGATCACCGACCTCTCCATCCGCCTCGCCGGACGCCTTCTGATTGACCAGAGTTCCGTGCAGATCACGCCGGGATCGCGCGTCGGCCTGGTCGGACGCAACGGCACCGGCAAGTCGACGCTGTTCAAGGTGATCCGCGGTGAGCTCGCGGCAGAGCACGGCTCGGTGACCCTGCCGCCGCGCTGGAGCGTCGGCAGCCTCGCCCAGGAAGCCCCGAACGGACCCGAAAGCCTGATCTCCGTCGTGCTCAAGGCCGACCTCGAACGTGACGCGCTGCTCGCCGAGGCCGAAAGCGCGACCGATCCGCACCGGATCGCCGAGATCCAGACCCGGCTGGTCGACATCGACGCGCATTCGGCGCCGAGCCGTGCCGCCGCGATCCTCTCCGGCCTCGGCTTCTCCGCCGCCGATCAGCTCCGCCCCTGCGCCGAATTCTCCGGCGGCTGGCGCATGCGCGTCGCGCTCGCCGCGACGCTGTTCGCAGCCCCCGACCTGTTGCTGCTCGACGAGCCCACCAACTATCTCGACCTCGAGGGAACGTTGTGGCTGGAGGATCACCTCGCGCACTATCCGCGCACGGTGATCGTGATCAGCCACGACCGCGATCTCCTCGAAAGCTCGGTCGACCAGATCCTGCATCTGGAGCGCGGCAAGCTTACGCTCTACAGGGGCACCTATTCTTCGTTCGAAGAGCAGCGCGCCGCGCGCGAGCTGCTCGATGCCAAGCAGGTCAAGCGCCAGGAGGCCGAGCGCGCCCGCCTGCAGGCCTTCGTCGACCGCTTCAAGGCCAAGGCTTCGAAAGCCCGCCAGGCACAGTCTCGCGTGAAAATGCTGGAGCGGCTGAAGCCGATCACGGCGCTGGTCACCGAGGACGTGCGCGAGATCAGCTTTCCGGCGCCGGAAAAGATCCTGTCGCCGCCGATCATCGCCGTGGACAACGCCTCCGTCGGCTACGATCCGGCTAGCCCCGTGCTCAATCGCGTCACCTTGCGCATCGACAATGACGACCGCATTGCGCTGCTGGGTGCCAACGGCAACGGCAAGTCGACGCTGGTCAAGCTGCTCGCCGGAAGGCTTGCGCCGTTCTCCGGCAAGGTGACGCGCGCGGACAAGCTGTCGATCGCCTATTTTGCGCAGCACCAGCTCGACGAGCTCAACGTGGACGCGTCCGCCTATGACCACGTCCGCAAGCTGATGGGCGACGCGCCCGAAGCAAAGGTGCGCGCGCGCGCCGGCGCGATCGGCTTCTCCGGCAAGGCAGCCGACACCAAGGTCGCCAAACTGTCGGGCGGCGAGAAGGCGCGGCTGCTGCTCGGCCTTGCGACCTTCTTCGGCCCCAACATGATCATCCTGGACGAGCCTACCAACCATCTCGACATCGACAGCCGCGCCGCGCTTGCCGAAGCCATCAACGAATTCCCCGGCGCCGTCATCATGGTCTCGCACGACCGCTACCTGATCGAGGCCTGTGCCGACCGGCTCTGGATCGTCGCCGACCGCACCGTCACCAATTACGACGGCGACCTCGACGAATACCGCCGCCTGGTGCTGTCCGCGCGCAACGGCGAGCCCGCACCGCGCGAGCGCAGTGTGCCAAGCGAAAAGCCGCAGCGCGCGCGGCCCGACAATCGCGGCTCGCTGAAGAAGCGCATCACCGAGGCCGAAGCCGAGATCGCCCGCGTCAGCGACATCATCACCAAGATCGACACGGCCCTCGCTTTGCCCGACATTTTTACGCGCGATCCCAAGCAGGCCGCGCAGCTGTCAAAGGCGCGCGCCAATGCCGCCGATGCGCTGGCGCGCGCGGAGGAGCAGTGGCTCGAGGCGAGCACGCAGTTCGACGAAGCGGCGGGTTGAATCCAAATCTGGAAAACAACCCCATGCACAGGAGCGGTAGTTAATCACCCTGCCTTAGTGGCTCACCAAGCTACTCTCATGGGATTGTCCGCTCAGTCCGCGAACTGCCCGGCCGCCTTGATGATCGGGGCCCAGCGGTCGACTTCGCTCGTCAGCATCGCGCCCAGCGCCTCGGGCGTCGCCTTGTCCTGCGGCACGGGCTCGGTGTTGATGTCGTTGAACCGGGCGATCAGCGCCGGATCCTTGAGCGCCGTCTGCAGCGCGGCCGTCAGCTTCTGCACGACCGCGGGCGGAGTGCCCTTGGGAGCATAGAGGCCATGCCAGACGCCGAGCTCGAATCCCTTGAGGCCCGCCTCATCGGCCGTCGGCAGATCGGGCAGACTCTTCAGCCGCTCCTTGGTGGTGATCGCATAGGCCTTGACCTGCTTGGCCGTGATCGGCCCGGTGGTGTTGGTCGCCTGGTCGCAGGTGAGATCGATCTGCTTGCCGAGCAGATCGTTCATGATCGGACCGTTGCCCTTGTAAGGCACCGTGGTGAGCTGCTTCTGGATCGCCGTCATGAACAGCATGCCGCAGAGATGCGATGCCGCACCTAACCCGGCATTGGCGTAAGTCAGCTTGTCGCCCTGCTGCTGGGCGTAGGCGACCAGTTCCTTGAGCGTGTTGGCCGGAAAGTCCGGACGCGCAATGATGGTCATCGGTGCATTGGTCACGAGGCCGATCGGCGCAAACGCCGTCTTCGTGTCATAGCTGAGATTGCGATACAGCGTCGCGGCGGTCGAGATGCCGACGTGATGGATCAGCAGCGTGTAGCCGTCGGGCTGGGCGCGCGCGGCGCGGGTCGTGCCGATGGTGCCGCCGGCGCCGGTCGCGTTCTCGACGACGATTTGCTGTCCCAGCGACTTCCCCATGCCTGCGGCCGTCAGGCGCGCGATGGTGTCGGTCGGCCCGCCCGCCGCGAATGGAACCAGCATGGTGATGGGCCTCGTCGGATAGTCCTGGGCAACGGCCGCGCCGAGCGGCAGAAGCAGAGCCGATACGAGGGCAATCGAGAACCGCATAGTCTCCTCCAGATTTTATCGCTCCATATGAGCGCATTCCTGGCTGCAAGACCATCAGGAAAGCTTCTCATCAGAAACGTGCAGCAATTGTTCGGCCGCAGCGGCGTTCCGGGAACATGTCGCGAAGAGTTGCCCGTCAATTCCGCCTGCTCGCCGTGCGCTAGGTCTGGCTCTCTGTCTCGCTCTCGAGCCTCGTTCGCAGGTCCGCGACGATGCGATGAACGGTTTGCAGGTCCTTGACCGGAAGCCCCTCCGAAAGGCCGTTGACCCACGGCGCCTGCAAAGCCATGGCGGCATCGAAAGCATGCCGCCCCTTGTCGGTCAGGACGACAAGCTGCGCTCGGCGGTGATGCGGATTGGCCTCGAAAGCAACGAGGCCTTCCGCGTGCAGGTCATTGACGATCCGCTGCACGTTCTGGCGATTGGCACCCAGATCGCGGGCAAGCCAAGCCACCGGCTGGGGACGCTCCGCATGCACGATGGCGCCGAGAATCTGCCAGCGAGCGCTCGTGAGCCCGAGCTGGGCCACCAAGCGGTCCCCTGCGGTCAGGAGCAGGCTGTTCAGCCGGAACAGGTCAAGCACGAGGTTCGACAGAGCATCACCGGCCGGCGTTCGCAAGGATTTCGGCATCCGTCACCATAAACCGTTATTGACATCATGATGTCAAATAATTACTACGTATAGTACCACATTGACACCATATTGCCATATCGAACGGAGCCTGCCATGGCCCACCTACGCCCTCTGGACCCTAACTTTCCCATTGAACGTCAGCTTGGCATCGACACCAGCCCCGCAGTGCTGGTGAATGTGTTCACGCTCGACAAGACCGACGAGCAGAGCTTCCTCCAGGTTTGGCAGGACGATGCAGCCTTCATGAAGCGGCAGCCGGGCTTCATTGCCACCCAGCTTCACCGCGCAATCGGCGATAGCCCGACATATCTGAACTATGCCGTCTGGGAATCGACTGCCCACTTCCGGGCCGCGTTCACACATCCTGAGTTCAGATCGAAGATCGCAGCCTATCCCTCCTCCGCCGTCGCCTCTCCGCACCTGTTCGAGAAGGTCGCCGTGCCCGGCATCTGCGTCGCGTAGCTCGCCTTAAAGAACAGCAGGACCCGATGACCAAGATCATTCACCCCGTCGCGGGCGTGGTCGCGCTGACGACCATTGCGACCTTCTGGCTCTCCACGGCTCTCTCCGAGCTATTCGCATCACACGCGAGCGTAACCCTGGTGAAGACAGCCATCCCCTGGGGCTTCCTGTTGCTGGTTCCGGCGCTGGCGGTGACGGGAGGTTCGGGTTTCTTTCTGGCAAAGGGACGGCGCGCTGGCCTGATCGGCGCGAAGATCAAGCGCATGCCGTTCATTGCGGGCAACGGCATCCTCGTTCTCATTCCCGCCGCCTTGTTTCTTGCCTCCAAGGCAAACGCCGCGGAGTTCGACACCACGTTCTACACAGTGCAGACTCTCGAATTGTTTGCCGGCGCGATGAACATCGTTCTTCTCGGCCTCAATATGCGTGACGGCTTCAAGATGAAGGGCCGCTTCCGCGCTCCCCAACCCGATCGCTTCAACACCAAGCCGATGCTCTGAGGTTCGCGCGCGAAGCGGACTTCCGATCGGGGCCGCCCACGCTCGCCCGTGTCCTTCAGAACCACGGCATCGATGCCGCTATTCGAGCAGATGGCGATTTACGGAGCAGCACAATAGCTTCTCCGATGCGCGCAGCCGATCCGTTATGGTGCAGGCGATCCGCGCTTACGCGTGCTTCTTCGGCTTTGGCTTGGTCGCCCTCGGCACCGGTTGCGGATCGGGGTTGCCCTCGATTGACGACAGACGTCCAGCCGTGAACGTGTAGATGCCGGCGCGCGGTCCCATGGCCCAGGTGACGACGGCAACGCGGCGGCCGACGGCATCATTGGAGAGATTGACGTTCGATGGCGCGCCGATGCCGCGCACCACGTCGCATTCGGTGTGGCCGAGCGCGACCGTGCCGCCCGTCGGCGCCGGCGCCGTCGTCGATGCATTGGCATCGGCCGGTCCGGGAGGCGGCGCCATGCCGGGACAGCCGCCGTCGGCGCTGACGAGATCCTCAGCTCCGACCGCCTTGTCGGGGGTCAGCGGCGGGGATTCGATCGAGATGTTCTTGATGAAGAGACGGCTGGGCGTGTTGAACCATTGTGCGTCCTTGGACAGCAGATCGGTCCCCGAGCAGCCCGCGACCAGCGGTGCTACGGCAGCCAACGCAACTATGAGCGACTTGGGAAGCTTTTGATGTCGCACGATAAACCAAATTCCCCGCGTGAAGGACCAGCCCTAAGCGATTGTCCCAACATCACTTTGCGGCACGAAGGTGACAAAAGCCAGCATCGCCCGAAAAGTGCAAATTATCATTAATTGCGAAGGACCCCTAATTCCGACGCTGCCATCGGCCCCGCTCGTCGGCCTGCCAATAGGTGACATCAAATCCCCGCTCCTTGCAATCCGTCCAGGCGCTGCGGGCGAGCGCGAGTGCGTCCGGATCGTCGCCGTTGAACAGCAGCACCATGCGCGCATAGCCCTGCGCGTCCTGCGGCAGGGCGGCATTGTCGACCAGGAAGCGGACATGGGCGCCGTTGGGATTGCCCTCCTCGATCGCCAGCACGATCGGCTGATCGGCGGCATCGTTCACGCGCCATGTCGCGTGCGGCAGGAAGGAATCGTCGCGATAGGTCCATAGATGCGCGTCGAGCGCATCGGCCCGCTCTTCCGAGGTCGACTGCACCACGACGCGCCAGCCGCGCTCGAGCGATTTCTCGAGAAGCGGCGGCAACACGTTCTCCACCGTCATGTTTTGCAGATGATAGAACAGGACTTCGGTCATCTCAGGTCATTTGCGCTCGTAATGGTCGGCGACCAGGCGATCGAGCAGGCGGACGCCATAGCCGCTTGCCCAGCTCTGGTTGATGTCGGTCTTCGGCGCGCCCATGGCGGTGCCGGCGATGTCGAGATGGGCCCAGGGCGTGCCGTCGACGAAACGTTGCAGGAACTGCGCCGCGGTGATCGAGCCGCCATGGCGGCCGCCGGTGTTCTTCATGTCAGCGAACTGGGAATCGATCAGCTTGTCGTATTCGGGACCGAGCGGCATGCGCCAGACCTTGTCCCCGCTCTCGATGCCGGCCGCCAGCAGGCGTTCGGCGAGCTCGTCGTTGTTGGAGAACATGCCGGCATGCTCGGTGCCGAGCGCGACCACGATCGCACCGGTCAGCGTCGCCAGATCCACCATGAATTTCGGCTTCACCTTCTTGGCGACGTACCAGAGCACGTCGGCCAGCACGAGCCGGCCTTCCGCGTCGGTGTTGATGATCTCGATGGTCTGGCCCGACATCGAGGTCACGATGTCGCCCGGCCGCTGCGCGTTGCCGTCGGGCATGTTCTCGACGAGGCCGATGGCGCCGACCACGTTGACCTTGGCCTTGCGCGCGGCAAGCGCGTGCATCAGGCCGACGACGCAGGCCGCGCCCCCCATGTCGCCCTTCATATCCTCCATGCTGCCGGCCGGCTTGATCGAGATGCCGCCGGTGTCGAAGCAGACGCCCTTGCCGACGAAGCTCACCGGCGCCTCGCCCTTCTTGCCGCCGTCCCAGCGCATGATCACGGTGCGGCTCGGCCGCGCCGAGCCCTGGCCGACGCCGAGCAGCGCGCCCATGCCGAGCTTCTGCATCGCCTTGACGTCGAGCACCTCGACCTTGACGCCGAGCTTGCGGAGCTGACTGGCGCGGCGCGCGAATTCCTCGGGGAAGAGCACGTTCGGCGGTTCGTTGACGAGATCGCGCGCGATGATCACGCCGTCGACGACGTGGCCGGCCGGGGCAAACGCCTTCTTCGCGGCAGCGGCATCGCCGACAGCAAGCGTGATGTCGGCGCGCGAACCGCCCTCCTCGCCGTCCTTCTTCTTGGTCTTGTAGCGATCGAACTTGTAGGCGCGCAGGCGCAGGCCCGAGGCGATCGCAACCGCCTGCTCGCTCGTCATGGCACCACTTGGCAGTTCCGCCATGATGGTCATGGCGGCCGCCCCGGCGGCAAGCTTGCCCGCCGCCACACCGCCGAATTTGAGGAAATCGTTCGCCTTCAGGCCGGCCGCCTTGCCGGCGCCGATCACGAGCAGACGGGTGGCCTTCACTCCTTCCGGCGCCAGGATGTCGAGCGCAGCCCCGGTCTTGCCCTTGAAGGCGGCGGCGACGGCCGCACGCTTCACGAGTTCGATAGCGCCGCCCAGGGCCTTGGCCGTCGCCGGACCGACCTTCAGACTGTCGTCGCAAAACACGACCAGGATGCCACGGGCGGCGGCAGACAACGGGACAAAGCCGACCTTGATGGCATCGGACATGGGTAACTCCTTCAAAAATCTTGGTCTTTTTGCTGGTCACGGTTCCTGGCCAGGGCCGGACCTGAACGGCGATTCACTAAGCCTCCCGCACTATGGGCCAGCGCCCCGGCAGATGCCAAGCACCCCCCGTGGCCTCAAGGCAACAACGAGGGAAATATTAACCATATTATGAGGGTGCCACGGGGCAGCCATTTTGTTGACGGATCAAAGGGATGGTAGTGAGAGAGTGAGCTGGCGGAAGAGGCGCTCGCCAACCTTGGGGATCCCCTGATCGGGGATTGGTTGGACAGCGGAGTTTCGGCCGACATTGGGGACTTGGTGGGATTCGTGCGGTAGCGCATGGGGTCGATCGATAGGTATATCTTCCGCACGACGCTGGCGTCGTTTGCGCTGATCCTGGTCAGCCTCACCGGCGTGATCTGGATTACGCAGGCGTTGCGCGGCATCGACCTGATGACGAGCCAGGGACAGACCATCCTCACCTTCCTGGGCATCACCAGCCTCGTCGTGCCGGCCCTGGTCCTGATCATCTCGCCGATCGCGCTGATGATCGCGATCTCGCACACGCTGAACAAGCTCGCGACCGATTCCGAGATCATCGTGATGAATGCCGCCGGCCTGTCGCCGTTCCGGCTGTTCTATCCGTTCTTCTACGCCACCTGCGTGGTGGCGCTGCTGGTTGCCTTCATCGCGGCCTATCTCGCCCCCGACGGCATGCGGCGGATCAAGCAGTGGGATGCCGAGATCACCGCGGACGTGCTCACCAACATCCTGCAGCCCGGCCGCTTCGCCCAGCTCGACAAGAACCTCACGATCCGGATTCGCGAACGCCAGCCCGGCGGCATCCTTGCCGGCATCTTCATCGACGACCGCCGCGATCCCAACGAGCGCGTCTCGATCGTCGCCGAGCACGGCGAGGTCGTGAAGAACGAGACCGGCTCGTTCCTGGTGTTGGAGACTGGCAATCTCCAGCGCTTCGAGGCGGGCAAGCGCGATCCCGCGCTGGTGGCGTTCGGCCGCTACGGCTTCGACATGTCGAAGTTCTCCAACCAGGGCCGCGACGTCACCCTCGGCATCCGCGAGCGCTATCTCTGGGAGCTGCTCGCGCCGTCCGACAACGACCCCGTCTACAAGCAGATTCCCGGCCAGTTCCGCTCGGCCCTGCATGACAGCCTGCTCGCGCCGATCTATCCCTTCGCCTTCGCCGTGCTGACCTTCGCCTTCCTCGGTGCGCCCCGCACCACCCGCCAGAGCCGTAATTTCTCGATCGGCACTTCGGTCGTTGCGGTGTTCGGCCTGCGCATGGCCGGCTTTGCCTGCTCGGTCATGGCGGTGAAGTCGCCGAGCCCGGTGCTGGTGCAATATGCGATGGTCATGGGCGCCATCGGCGTCGGGCTGTGGATGATCATCCGCGGCGTCGTGGTCGAGCCGCCCCCTGGCCTCATGGAGGCCATCAACAGGTCGAACGCGCGCATCGCGCAGCTGTTCGGACGGCCAGCCACCGCATGAGCATGCTCACCAACACACTCGGACGCTATTTCGCCGGCCGCTTCGTGGTCGCGGCGCTCGGCGTGTTCGCGGGCATTTTCCTGCTGCTGGTGCTGGTCGACTACATCGAGATGGTGCGCAAGACCTCGGGGCTGGCGTCCGCCTCGGCGCTCATGGTGGCCGAGACCTCGCTGTTCAGGGTGCCGCAACTGCTGGAGAAGCTGACGCCGTTCTGCATGCTGATCGGCGCCATGACCTGTTATCTCGCCCTCTCCCGCCGGCTCGAGCTCGTGGTTGCGCGCGCCGCCGGCATCTCCGCATGGCAGTTCATTTCACCGGCGCTCGGCAGCGCGCTCCTGATCGGGGTGATCGCAACCGTCGCCTACAATCCGATGTCGGCGAATCTGCGTGAGCTCTCCAAGCGCATGGAAGCCGAGTTGTTCGGCTCGGCGCCCGGCGGCGGCATCCAGGACGCTTCCGGCTTCTGGCTCAATCAGGTGACCAGCGACGGCCAGACCATCATCAACGCCGCGCGCAGCGAGCAGCAGGGCGTTCGACTCACCGGCCTGACGCTGTTCCGCTTTGACACAGACAGTCACTTCAAGGAGCGGATCGAGGCGCGCGAGGCGACACTGGAGTCCGGCCACTGGCTGTTCAAATCCGTTCGCCGCTTCTCGCTGGACTCCCCGCCGATCGACCAGGCCACCATGGAGATTCCAACGACGCTCACCGAGGCGCAGGTCCGCAACAGCTTTTCCACCCCCGAGACTGTGTCCTTTTGGCAACTACCGAGCTACATCCGCTCATCCGAGAGCTCAGGCTTCGCGACAGCCGGATACCGACTCCAGTATCAGAAGCTTCTGGCACAGCCGTTTTTGCTTGCGGCCATGGTGATGCTCGCGGCCTCCGTGTCGTTGCGCTTCTTCCGGATGGGCGGCGTGCAGAAGATGGTTTTGAGTGGCGTGGGCGCAGGCTTTCTGCTCTACGTTCTGTCGAAAGTGACTGAAGACTTGAGCAAGGCTGAGTTGATGCATCCGATCGCTGCGGCGTGGTTGCCCGTGGTGGTGGGCGGCCTCACCGGCTTTTTGGCCTTGTTGTACCAGGAGGACGGTTAGTGACTGCCGTCCATCGAGGACCCGTGTCTCGTTTGACGCGCCGCATCGTGATGCGCGCGAACGGGTTCGGCTTGTCTCTTCGCAGGCTCATGATGGCTGTGGCTGCCGTGGCATCGCTCGGCGCGCTGATCGACGTTGCTGCCGTGGCCCCCGCCTCGGCCCAGAGCTTCACCTATAATCCGCTGCCGCCGCGTCCGAAGCCGCCGAAGGCCGCCAACGACAACCAGATGCTGGTTCAGGCGACCGAGGTCGACTACGACTACAACAATTCACGCGTCTCCGCGGTCGGTAACGTTCAGCTGTTCTACAACGGCACCAGCGTCGAGGCCGACAAGGTCATCTACGACCAGAAGACCAAGCGGCTGCATGCCGAAGGCAACATCCGCATGACGGATGCCGACGGCAAGATCACCTATGCCGAGATCATGGATCTCTCCGACGATTACCGCGACGGTTTCGTCGATTCGCTGCGTGTGGACACGGCCGACCAGACCCGCATGGCCGCGAGCCGCGCCGACCGCTCCAGCGGCAACTACACAGTGTTCGAGAACGGCGTCTACACGGCCTGCGCGCCGTGTAAGGACGATCCGAAGAAGCCGCCGCTGTGGCAGGTCAAGGGTGCGCGCATCATCCATGACCAGCAGGAGAAGATGCTGTATTTCGAGACGGCGCAGATCGAATTCTTCGGTGTGCCGCTCGCTTACATGCCCTATTTTTCGACGCCCGACCCGACCGTGAAGCGCAAGAGCGGCTTCCTGATGCCGGGCTATGTTTCCGGCACGACGAACACGGGCTATGGCGTCGAGGTTCCCTATTATTGGGCGATCGCGCCCGACATGGACGCGACCATCAACCCCCGCTTCTTGTCGCGGCAAGGCGTGCTGCTGCAGGGAGAATTCCGGCAGCGCCTGATCGACGGCGCCTACCAGATCCGCGCCTATGGCATCGACCAGCTCGATCCCGGCGCGTTCTCCGGGCAGCCGGGCGACAAGCAGTTCCGCGGCGCCGTCGACACCAAGGGTCAGTTCGCGCTGAACGACAAATGGGTCTGGGGTTGGGACGGCGTCCTGATGTCCGACTACTATTTCTTCTCGGACTACCGGCTCTACCAGTACCGCGATCCGCTCGGCTCGTTCCTGCTGCTGCCGACAGAGGCGCTGTCGCAGCTCTATCTGACCGGCGTCGGCAACCGCAGCTTCTTCGACGCGCGCACGATGTACTGGCTGAGCTATTCGGGTAACCAGAGCCAGGTGCCGATCGTCTATCCGGTGATCGACTACTCCAACGTGCTCAACTATCCGGTGTTCGGCGGCGAGTTCAGCTACAAGACCAATTTCGTGAACATGTCGCGTGACCAGGCGGTGTTCGATCCGATCACCACGATCGCGAACACCAACAGCCTGTGCACGACGGCGTCGGCCGATCCGCTCGCCCGCACGCCGTCGCAGTGCCTGCTGCGCGGCTTCCCCGGCACCTACACCCGCCTCACGGCCGAGGCGCAGTGGCGCAAATCCTTCACCGATCCGCTCGGCCAGATCTGGACGCCGTTCGCCAGCCTGCGCGCCGACGCGATCAACTCCTCGGTTTCCAACCAGCCGGGCGTGTCGAACTATCTCCCCGTCGGCGACACCCAGGCGTTCCGCCTGATGCCGACCGTGGGCCTGGAATACCGCTACCCTTTCATCAACATTCAGCCCTGGGGCTCGACCACCGTCGAGCCGATCGCGCAGATCATCATCCGGCCGAACGAGACCTATGCCGGCAAGCTCCCGAACGAGGACGCCCAGAGCATGGTGTTCGACGCCTCGAACCTGTTCAGCGTCGACAAGTTCTCCGGCTACGACCGCGTCGAGGGTGGCGGCCGCGCCAATGTCGGCGTGCAGTCCACCACGCAGTTCGACAAGGGCGGCGCCGTCAAGGCCCTGTTCGGCCAGTCCTACCAGCTGTTCGGCATGAACTCCTTCGCGGTCCAGGACCCCATCAATACCGGCCTCAATTCCGGCCTGGACAAGCCGCGTTCCGATTACGTCGCGAGCGCCAGCTACTCGCCCAACAGCACCTACACGTTCAGCGTTCGCTCCCGCATGGACGAGCAGACCTGGAACGTGCAGCGCTTCGAGGCGGAAGGCCGCGCCAACTTCAATCGCTGGGCGGTCAGCGTGCTGTACGGCAATTACGCGGCGCAGCCGGAGCTCGGCTATCTGACCCGCCGCGAGGGCATCCTGACCTCGGGCTCCATAAAGCTCGCGACCAACTGGGTGGTGTCGGGCTCGGCGCGGTGGGACCTCGAGGCCAACAAGATCAACCAGTATGTGCTCGGTGCCGGCTATGTCGACGATTGCTTCGTGCTGGCGGCGAACTACGTAACTTCGTATAGCTACTCGGCGGGCACCGCGCCGCCCGTCCTGAGCCATGCGTTCATGTTCCAGATCGGCCTGCGCACGCTGGCGACCTCGTCGACGACCAGCAGTTCCGCCGGCCTCCAGTGAACGGTTTGAAGTGCCGGCCGCGCTTGCCCCCATCACAGGCTCGACGCGGCTGACATGCGAGCGACAATCATGACGACCCCATTGCCCGTCTTCCGCCTTCTCCTCGCCATCGCTGCCGGACTGGTCCTGACCGGACTGCCCTCGCCGTCGCGCGCGCAGAACATCGTCGTCATGGTCAACGGCGACCCGATCACCGATTTCGACATCGAGCAGCGCTCCAAGCTCGACCAGCTGACGACGCAGAAGACCCCGAGCCGGCAGGAGGTCATCAACGAGCTGATCGACGACAAGGTGAAGATGAAGGAGGGCAAGAAGTTCGGGGTCGATCCCGGCGTCTCCGACATCAACCAGTCCTACGAAGGCATGGCGCAGCGCATGCGCATCACGCCGGACCAGCTCACCAAGTCGCTCGAATCCAAAGGCGTGCGCCCCGAGACGCTGAAGGGCCGCATGAAGGCCGAGATGGTCTGGACCAGCCTCGTGCGCGGCCGCTTCAAGGAGAAGCTGCTCGTCGGCGAGCGCGACGTCGCGCAGGCCGTGCAGGCCCAGACCGGCGACAAGCTCCAGATCGAGGGCACCGAATACAAGATGCAGCCGATCGTGCTGATCGTGCCGCGCGGCTCGTCCGCCGCGTTCCTGGAAACACGGAAGAAGGAAGCCGAGAGCTATCGCGCGCGCGTCGGAAGCTGCGAGGAAGCCAACTCGCTGTTCCGCTCGACGCCGAACGCCACCATCCGCGACAGCGTCACCAAGACCACCGCGGAGCTGCCCGAGGCGCTGCGCAAGGTGCTCGACGACACCCCGATCGGCCATTTGACGGCGCCCGAGATGACCAAGAACGGCATCGAGATGGTGGTGCTGTGCTCGCGCAAGCCGACCATGATCGACACGCCGAAGAAGCGCGAGGTCCGCGAGAAGATGTATCAGGAGAAGTACGAGAAGACCCAGAAGGCCTATCTCGACGAACTCCGCAAGGCGGCGATGATCGAATATCGCAACCGCTGATGGCCAATCGCGCAGCCAAACCGCATACCCTTCCCCTTGCCCTGACCCTGGGAGAGCCCGCCGGCATCGGCCCCGACATCACGATCGCAGCCTGGCTCCGGCGCCGTGAACTGAACCTGCCCGCCTTCTATCTGCTCGGCGACGAGGCGCTGATCGCCCGGCGCGCCAAGGCGCTCGCCGCCGCGCTGGGTGCCGACGTCAAGACCGCGGCGGTGAGCCCGGACGAGGCCGCTTCCGCCTTCATTGACGCCCTCCCGGTGGTCGCCACCGGCGAGCGCGCAACCGCCGAGCCCGGGACGCCCGACGCATCGAGCGCGCCGGCCGCGCTCGCCTCGATCCGGCAGGCGGTCACCGATGTCCGCGAGGGCCGCGCCGGCGCCGTCGTCACCAATCCGATCGCCAAGAGCGTGCTCTACCGCTCAGGCTTCCGTCATCCCGGCCACACCGAATTCCTCGCCGAGCTCGCTGCGGAAGGCGGCCGCGTGCCGCAGCCGGTGATGATGCTGTGGTCGCCGCGGCTCGCGGTGGTGCCCGTGACCATCCACGTCTCGATCCGCGATGCGCTGGCAGAGCTCACCAGCGAGCTGATCGTCTCGACTGCTCGCATCGTCGCGGCCGAGCTGAAATCCCGCTTTGGCATCGCGCAGCCGCGCATCGCGGTCTCCGGCCTCAACCCGCATGCCGGCGAGGACGGCTCGCTCGGTCACGAGGAGCAGACGATCATCGCCCCCGCACTCAAGACGCTGCGTGGCGACGGCATCGAGGCCAGGGGCCCGCTACCCGCCGACACCATGTTCCACGAGGCCGCGCGCAGCACCTATGACTGCGCCATCTGCATGTATCACGACCAGGCGCTGATCCCGATCAAGACCGTCGCCTTCGACGACGCCGTCAACGTCACGCTCGGCCTGCCTTTCATCCGCACCTCGCCTGATCACGGCACCGCCTTCGACATCGCCGGCACCGGCAAGGCCAATCCGGCCAGCCTGATCGCGGCGCTTCAGCTGGCCAGCCGCATGGCGGCTTCGCAAAGCTGATGAGCGCGATCGACGACCTCCCGCCGCTCCGCGAGGTCATTCGCCAGCACGCGCTGTCGGCGCGCAAATCGCTCGGCCAGAATTTCCTGCTCGACCTCAATCTCACCGCCCGCATCGCGCGCGCGGCAGTGCCACTCGAAGATTCCACCATCGTCGAGATCGGCCCGGGCCCGGGCGGGCTGACACGCGCGCTGCTCGCGCTCGGCGCGAGGCGCGTCATCGCCATCGAGCATGACGAGCGGGCGATCCCGGCCTTGCAGGATATTTCCGCGCGCTACCCTGACAGGCTCGAGATCGTGCATGGCGATGCCATGACCTTCGATCCCCGCCCGCTGCTCAATGGCGAACGCGCGAAGATCGTCGCCAACCTGCCCTACAACATCGCGACCCAGCTCTTGATCGGCTGGCTCACCACCGAGCCCTGGCCGCCCTGGTACGACATGATGGTGTTGATGTTCCAGCGCGAGGTCGGCGAGCGCATCGTCGCGCGCGAGGACGAGGAGGCCTATGGCCGGCTCGGCGTGCTCGCCAATTGGCGTTGCGAGACCAAGATCCTGTTCGACATTGCGCCGTCCGCCTTCGTGCCGCCGCCCAAGGTCACCTCCTCCGTCGTGCGCCTCACGCCGCGCGCCGAGCCGCTTGCCTGCGATCGCAAGCTGCTCGAGCAGGTCGCCGCGGCCGCCTTCGGTCAGCGCCGGAAAATGTTGCGGCAGAGTCTGAAGTCGCTGGGCGTCGACCCCGCGCGGCTCGCTGCGGCCGCCGGCGTCGATGCGACGCGGCGCGCCGAGACCATTCCGATCTCGGGCTTTGTTGCCATGGCCTGTGAATTGGCCAATATACGAACCGAAACAGAGCGATAATTTCGGAGGAAGAAATATGGCGTTGATGCGTCGGCAGTCCCTGGTCAAGTTTGATGCGCCGCTGTGCGAGACCATCGTCGACACGCCGAAGCCGAAAGGCGCCGAGGTGCTGGTGCGGATCGAGCGCTGCGGCCTCTGCCATTCCGACCTGCACATCCAGGACGGCTATGCCGATCTCGGCGGCGGCAAGAAGCTCGACACCACGCGCGGCATGACGCTGCCCTTCACGCTCGGCCACGAGATTGCCGGCGTCGTCGACGAAGTCGGCCCCGACGTCGCCGCCGGCCTCGTCGGCGCGAAGAAGGCCGTCTTCCCCTGGATCGGCTGCGGCCACTGCCGCGACTGCGCCAATGGCGACGAGAATCTCTGCGTGAAGCAGCGCTTCCTCGGCGTCTCCATCGACGGCGGCTTCGCCACCCACGTGCTGGTGCCCGACGCGAAATATCTGCTCGACTACGATCCCCTGCCCGTCAACCAGGCCGCGACCTTGATGTGCTCCGGCGTCACCGCCTATGGCGCGCTCAAGCGCCTGGTCGACCGTCCGCGCCAGCGCAATCTGCTGCTGATCGGTCTCGGCGGCGTCGGCATGATGGGCCTGTCGTTCGCGCAGGCGATGTTCAAGCAGCCGATCACGGTCGCCGACCTGTCGCCGGCCGCGCGCGACACCGCGCTGAAGAGCGGCGCAGCCAACGCCTACGATCCGTCCGAGCCCGACGTGATCAAGCGCATCCTGAAGGAGACCGAAGGCGGCTTCGACGAGATCGTCGATTTCGCCGGCAACGAGAAGTCGATGGCCTTTGCGGTCGCGGTCGCCGCGCGCGGCGGCAAGATCGTGGTCTCCGGCCTGATGGGCGGCCAGTTCACATTGCCGATGGTGCAATGGGTCTACAAACGCATGACCATCGAGGGTTTCATGGTCGGAACGCTCAAGGAGGCCCAGGAGCTGATGGCGCTGGCGCGCGCCGGCAAGATCAAGCCGACGCCGATGCGCGAGGAGCCGATGGGCGACGTCCAGAAATGGATCGACGAGCTTCGTGCCGGCAAGGTCGTCGGCCGCATCGTGCTGAAGAACTGAGCCGCACGCAGCGGGCCCGACGCAAGTTGGGCCCGCGTGACGGAACGCCTGCTGCCCCGCCGCGTTGGCAGCCCATGTCCATTCGTTGCACCGTCGAAAGCGCATTCTTCATCGCCTGGAGCTGCCTGGAGCAGAGCGGCGAGCTCGGTCCGCCGGACGAGAGCGCCAACGTCATTCTCGACGCCATCGAAGGTCAGCTCAGAACCGGCGAACGCCGGCAGCTGATGCTCGCCAACAAGGCGATCGACGCCTATCGCGCGCACGCAGCGCTGCACCGATCTTCGTGGAATCGCGAAGCACGCTTCGGGTGATGATCGTCGCCGCCCCTCGGGCCGCCGGCCCAGCGGCGTTTTGGCGGATTGAGGCCGGCGGTCCTCGGGCAAAGCGCACGGAATACGGCGCTCGGCGCCACATGCTACGCCAATCCGCAAGCGCGCTATGTTCACTCCTGAACAGACCTCGCCAGATCAGCGCTGCGCTAAGAACGCGCATGCAGACTCGCCCCTACCAACTTCCGGGAGTCCAAG
Organism: Bradyrhizobium sp. CCBAU 25360; assembly: GCF_028128695.1. Taxonomy (NCBI): domain Bacteria; kingdom Pseudomonadati; phylum Pseudomonadota; class Alphaproteobacteria; order Hyphomicrobiales; family Nitrobacteraceae; genus Bradyrhizobium; species Bradyrhizobium sp. CCBAU 25360. Next base: position 424,900 of record NZ_LBJA01000045.1, on the reverse strand, counting down.
CCCGCGCGCTAGCATCTCAACTATGCACGGCCGCTTGTGTGCACTTTGGAACCGTCGGTTCCGCTGCGGAAACGTAGGGTTCTGGCTGGCGCCGATTCCCGGCCAGCCCAGAGAAGAAACTGTGACCGGTCGGCCCCCGAACGATCTGCTCCGGCAGCTCACCCACCAGGATTTCGAACTGCTCGCGCCTCACCTCCAGCCGGTCGAACTCGCGGCGAGCCACGTCCTGCATCACGCCGGCGACGACGTGGCGGCGGTACACTTTCCCTGCGGTTCCGCACTGGTATCGTTCGCCGTGCCGGTCGAGGACGATCGCGAGGTCGAAAGCCTGCTGGTGGGCCGTGAGGGTGCGGTGGGCCTTGCCGCAGGCCGCAACCCTTCGCTCGCATATTCGCGCATTGTCGTGAAGCTGGGCGGCACCCTCGTCCGGCTGCCACTGCGCGCACTCGAGCAGGCACAGCAGCGGTCGGCCACGCTTCAGGAGGTCTTTTCGCGCTACGCCGACTGCCAATTCGCGCAGCTGCTGCAGACGGCGGCCTGCAACGCCGCTCATTCGATCGAGCAGCGCGCCGCCAAATGGATCATCTCCGCGAAAGAGAGTATCGGCGGGGCCGAGATCCCCCTCACCCACGAGCAACTCGCCGGCATGCTCGGCGTCTCCCGCAGCTATGCCAGCCGCGTCATCCAGATGTTCAAGGCAAGGCGCATCCTCGCGACCCGCCGCGGCGCCATCCTGATCCTCGACGGGACAGCGCTCGAAGCCAGAGCCTGCAGCTGCAACGATTGGGTAAGGAAGCATTTTGATGAGGTGCTGGGCGGAGCAACACCTGCCGATGGCTAAAGCGCGATACGATCAGGATGCATTCGTCATTCGCGCTTCAGGTTGTCGTTCGAGCTTGATCTTTTCGGAAAACCGCTGCGCACTTGTCCGGATCATGCTTTAGCGCCGTTGCGGCTCACGTCTCCGGTGGCGACTGACGCTTCAGATGCAGATAGGCCGGGCTGAAATCGCCGAGCCGCTGCAGCTCGCGCCATTTCAGGACGATGAGCTCCCCGTCGCGCAGATCCATCGCGCCGCCCCGTCTAAGGTCAGCGAGCGTCCGGTTCACCGTCGCGATCGCCATGCCCAGCGTCTCGCCGAGCTGCACCAGGCTGATCGGCAGGCGGAAGCGATTGCCGCGGATGAGCTGCGCGGCGCGGGCGCGGTAGAACAGCTCGCAGAACAGGTGCGCCATGCGCGCCTGCATCGGCCGGGCGCTGTTGTTGGTGATGGCCTCGCGGAAGATCGAGGCATCGAGCAGCGTCTCGCGCCAGACCGAGAGCGCGAAAGTGGGCCGGCGCCGGAAGGCCGTGAACAATTCGCGATGCGGAATGAAGGCAACCGAGGCGTGCCCGAGCGCGGAGAGCCCATGGTCCATCTGGTCGATGAACAGGCCCTGGGAATCCGGCAGGTCACCGGAGATATGGAACGCGAGATATTGCCGCCCCCCGCTGCCGAGCAGATGGTAACGCGCCACCATGCCGGAGACGACCAGCGCCGAATGTTCGGGCTCGTCACCCTGGCGGATGAAATCCTCGTTGGGCGCGACATCGCGCTGCGTAAAGGTGAGCGCGCGGATCTCGTCGAGATCCTCCCCGGTGAGCGCGGTGTGCTCGCTCAGGTTCCGGATCAGCACGTCGTGGGCTTTTTCCATGAGACCACCAAAAATCGCGCCGGATCTATCAAATGATACTTCTGGCCTCGGTTCAGCGGACTAGAACGCGAGACGGACGCACAGGTTGCTAATCCGTTTGCGATCGTACGGGTCGCACCCACACCACACCTCGATCACCAACCGAGCCGGTCCTTCTCATGAGCCCTACGACGATCCTGGAGCGCATCCGCGGCCTGTTCGCATCCGAGACCAGCGAACACCTCGACTGCATCAGCGATGCCTTCGAAAAAGGCACGCTGCGCGAGCCGGCGCATCCGATGTCGGATCAGGAACTCGCCCACGCCATCCGCGAGTTCCGCAGCACCGAGGTCTCCGACTGGACCATCGCAAAGCTCTCGCGGCGCTTCATCGACGTGCCGCGAGACTGCTGAAGCACGCGCGAGGCTCATGCCGCATCCGAAGTTCATCGCGCGTCTCCAGGCCATCGAAGGCCTGTCCGAGGACGAACGCCGGCAGATCGCGGGCCTGCCGTCCACGCTACGCCAGGTCGCGGACGGCGAGATCGTGCTGCGTCAGGGCGAGGCCGCCGCGCGCTGCGTCTTCGTCGTCAGCGGCTTCCTCTACCAGGCCCGCATCGTCGGCGATCGCAGCCAGATCCTCGCGTTCCACGTTCCCGGCGACATGCCCTGCCTGCACACGCTGCTGGTCTCGCCGACGGATGCGGACCTCGTCGGCCTCGGCCCGACCGTCGTCGGCTACGTCGGGCACAGCCAGCTCCGCCAGCTGCTCGACGGCTCGATCCATCTGACCCGCGCGTTCTGGCGCGAGACGCTGATCGATGCGGCGATCTCGCGGCAATGGATCGCCCGGCTCGGCGCGCAGGCGGCCTTGCCGAAGGTCGCGCATCTGATCTGCGAGCTCGCGGCGCGGCTGGAGATCGTCGGCCTTCTCAAGGACGCCTGCTTCCAGATGCCGATGACGCAGCGGCACGTCGCCGATGCCTGCGGCCTGTCGATCGTGCACGTCAATCGCACCATCCAGGAACTGCGGCATCGCGGATTGATCGCATGGGAGGGCAACGAGATCGAGCTGCTGCAGCCCGACGAGTTGCGCAGGTTTGCCGATTTCACGCCCGACTATCTGACCTGAGCGCGGTGGGTGAGCGCGGAGAATGGGTGAGCGGAGCGCTACCCCTCGCGTCACGAACGCGACCGCGCGGTCCGCCATGATGTGAGCAGCGGACCCCCGCGGCCGAGGACAGGATCCGACTTCGGCTTGCGGACCTTGGCGATGCGCGTGACGGCATCGAGACGCTCTCGCATGTCGGTGCACTCGTCGTACGTCCCGTCCTGCGGATACGCTCCGACGACCCCGAAGTCCCGGCTGGATTCGATCAACCGGTGTCCGGTGCCGGCGGGCAGCACCAGAACGTCGCCGGCTTTCACACGGAGGATGCGCCCCTTGATCCCGCCGCACTCGACCCTGGCGGTGCCGCGCGCCACGCCCATCACTTCGTGGATCTGCGAATGATAATGGACGAAGTCATACACGGTGTCCCGCCACGACCGACCCCAGCCGTTTGTATCGAACAGCGTGTCGATGATGACCTCGGGGGGAAAGCGCCTGGACTTCAGATTCACCGCGCCGCGATAGAGCAACACCGGAAAACGCGGATTGTTCGGCACGATGCCATCGTCGCGAAAGCGGAAAGCTGCCGGCTTCCGGGGCCGCACCAGCGCCCGCAGCGTTGCCGCATCGGGATGCTCCTCCACCAGCTTCTTGGCGAGATTCCTGATCTGGTCCTTGATCGGCATGGCCTGTCCTCAGCCACGATTCAACGACGGCGGGGGTGAGAAGTTTCCAGGCGAACGGGCTCGATCAGCAGCAGGGCTCACCCCATCCTGCGGGCTGCAGCCTCGATGCAGCCTGGACAACTCGCGCGTCGCACTGGTTCATGCGGGTCCCCACAACAGCTGAGACCGGCCGGCTCTCTATCGCACCGCGAACGGCGCCTGATAAGGCCGGCCGAACGGCACGCCGTTGATGACAGTCTGGACCGGCTTGAGCTGGGCCTTGCCGTCTCTCTTGTTGTTGCGGGTGTCGAGGAAGCTGACCGGCCCCTCCACCAGCTCCATGATGGCGACGTCGCCGGGCGCTCCGACTTGCAGGGTGCCGATCTTCGGCGCGCGATTGATGATCTTCGCCGGAGCCGTGGTGGCCATCGCGACCACCTGCTCCAGCGTGAAGCCCAGCGTCATGAACTTGCTCATCACGTTGGGCAGGAACGGGATGCCCGGCGAATTGCCGGAGAAGACATGGATATCGGAGGAGATGGTGTCCGGCGTGCATCCGCCGGGGATCGCCACTTCCGCCACGGTGAAATCGAAGCTGCCGCCGCCATGACCGACGTCGAAGATGACGCCACGCTGCTTCGCCGCCAGGGCCGCTGGCAGCAGCTTGCCCTCCTGGACGATATTGGTGAAGACGTTGGACATGTTCGGTGCGCCCGAATAGGCATGGGTCAGCACGTCGCCCGGGCGGAGCAGGTCGAGGATCTGCGACATCAGCTCCTTGGACTCGACGCCGCCGATATGCACCATCATCTTCGCCGGCCAGCCGCACATCTCGCAAGCCTGGATGCCGCGCTTCAGCGGCTCGAGCCCATGCTTGTAGATCACGTTCTCCGACATCCGCACTTTGACCCCGAGCAGGAAATCAGCGTTCTCGGCGAGCGCCATCGCGCAGGCTTCGGTCTGGGCGACGTCGATATTGTACAGCTCCGCGACCGGGAACGCCGACAGGCCGTTATTGGCGATATGGACGAAGGCATACATCCGCGCCCGCGTCTGGGCCACGATGAACCGGCGCAGCGCCGCCAGATTGTTGACCCCGGCGTCGCCCGCGGACACGACGGTTGTCGTGGCCTGGAATTGCACCAGCTCGTCGGCGGGAATACCGATTGCCGAGCCGTAGGGGTAGACGTGACTATGCAGATCGATGAGACCGGGCATCACGAGCTTGCCTGACGCGTCGATGCTCTTCAGCGCGCGCTCGGCCGGGATCGCCTCCTGTACCGTTTCGATCACGCCCCAGCGGATGCCGATATCGCGTCTGGCGCGCAGCGACTGGCTGGGGTCGAGCACCTCGCCGCCCCGGATCACCAGATCGTACTTGTCGTTCGGCCCCATCGCGGCGCCGGCGGGCGCGGCGAGACCGACAACTGCGGCTGACGTCGACAATGCCAGGAAATCGCGGCGTGACAACACGGACATGACGGCCCCCCATGCGCTTTTATTGGCGGCTACGGCCCCGCCTTGACGAGCAGATGCGCTTCTGCCGCCAACGTACGAGACCGGAATGAATGGAATTGGAATTGAAGCATCTTCGCGCGGATGATCCAATCCTATGACTGCACACGAGCCCTGAGGAGCCGCGAAATTTTCCGGAATCGCGTGAACCTTCCTGGGAAGAGCGCCGACTAAGCGAGCACATCCGCCGGGCCGCTTGGGTCATTCGTGGCGATGGGCCGTTTGCGCCATGCAGAACGGCAAGCAGAACTGACGGCGGCTCCCGAGAGGCGTCGGGCAAAACACCCGGTCAAGCCCTTGGCGTAAAAATATTCCACTTTCCCGAATTTCGGATTTATGGCATATCCTCGCCCATCCCGGCCCCTGCCAAAGGGGCGCTTCGCGATCGTCACGAGATGCGGGCCGGGTGGCGGTGGACGCGGTAGCGCCGGCGCGGCTCAGCATGATGACAGGGCGGGCAACCGTGAGTCCTCAGGCGACGCGATACGACACGGCGCGGTCACAGCGGTTTCGTCGATGCCTGGGGGCGAGCACACGCAAGCCTTCCGGGTATTTCGGCGGGATCGTCCGCGGACGGAGAAGTCGTGTGGTCCTGACGCCCGGGGTCTGTGCGTCAAGGCTTGCGGTGATGCGGCGGCCCGACCGGGCACGCGCATCGATCATCCGCAAGGCGACGGGGGCAATAGTGCATCGCTCCCCGGGGAGAGCACGAAGGACACCGTTAAAACCAGCCGCGCAGGGAAGGCCGGGCGACCGGCATCACCTGTGGTCCACCCCGTGTGCATCTTCGTCGCGCACGGACTTGCGGGTGCCGCCGGCGCCCGGCCTTCCCTGCGCCCTTTGGTCTTCAAGGAGCGCGAACGACAGCAAGCCTCGGGCGAAACGCGCCGCGAGAGCGCGAAGGCGTGTCTGCACCACATACTCGGTGTCATCGCAGACAGCGTCACTTGGAGCGGGCTGCAACCTCATACTCCGTTATTGCGAGCGCCTCAGCCTCCTCGGCTCTCGTGCCCCGGACGCAGCGCAGCGCCCCTTAGCGGTGCGCTGCAGAGCCGGGGCCCATGTCGCAGCGGCGCGCGGGCAGCGCTGGGTCCCGGCTCTGCGCAGCAGCGTAAGAACGCTGCAGCGCGTCCGGGACACGTGTGTGGGTACCACCGTCTCTCGCACCACTTTTCGCGCGCGCCGGGCTGGTAGAGTGGCGCCATTATTTTGGGGAATTTTGATGCGCGCGAGGATTTTCAATCGCGTTTTGGGGCTGGCGACGCTGGCCTTGCTTGTCGGCACTGCGGACGAGCTCAATTTCGACCCTGATACCCCCGACGGACTCACTCGCGCGATCACAAAGCTCCAGCAGCGGATTTCGATGGCGCCGAATGGAGAGCCGACCGAGGGCCTGTTGCTGCGCATGCGCAAGATGGAGGATCTCAAGCCCTGGGGCTCGATCGTCTACGGCCCGGACAACAGCAAATGGGGCATCTCGTGGAACCACGCCTCGCGGCGCGCGGCGGTGGCGGAGGTGGCGGGTTTGACGGCGCCTGGGTGGTCACCAGTGTCGGCTGCGGCGGCACCACGTCCGGTGCGGTCGTCGTCTCCTCGGGCAAGGTCATCGGCCAGGGTGTCACTGGCACCGTCAGCCCGAGCGGCTCGGTCAGCACGGTCGGTCAAGGCGACGGCGTGACCTTCACAGGCTCCGGCCGTCTCGGCGCTCGCAGCGGTTCCGGAACCTGGCGGCGCTCCGATGGCTGCGGCGGAACCTGGAGCTCGGCGAAGCAGTAACGCGCAAGGAAATGCCTGATCTCGCGGCGGAACGAACGCGCCGCAAGCCCAATTCAAGCCACATCCTCTCCGGATTTGCGGCTCATTGCCACCCAAGTCTTTGATGACAAAGGGCTGGTTAAGAGTTGCGTCATGCGTAACCGGGAGACCAGGATGGGCAACCGCACCGCAAAATTCGTATCCGCGCTAGTCGGCAGCATCATTGCCGGCGCGCCACTGGCCGCCGTGTCGCAGAACGCGCCGGCGCCATCGAGCACAGCCAACGCGGCCGCCGACTGCCTCGCCTCGCCGAAGGGCGCCGCGCCGCAGGGGCAACACTGGTACTATCGTCTCGACCGCACGACCAAGCGGCAATGCTGGTATCTGCGCGCCGCAGGCGGCAAATCCTCCCAGACCGCGCAGGCGACGACCGACACGCCCGAGGCGGATTCGGCCGTGCCGCAAGCGATGCAGAACGCGCGCGCCGAATACACCGCTCCGCAGACGAGTGCCGCACCAGGCACGCCGAACATGAGCGCGCCCGCGCCCGCTGCAACCAATGCGCCGCCGGTCGCCCAGCAGCCGCCAAGCGGCGCGCCTGCGACCAACGCGCAGCAGCCGGCTGTGACCGCGCGCTGGCCCGAGGCCTCTCCGGCCTCCGCCGCGCCCACACCGCCGCCGGCCCCCGTTGCGGCCACCGCGCCGGCGGGCGCGAAGCCGGCAAAGCCTCCCGCGCCGATGGCCCTGGCCGGCGCAGACGGCTCCGCCGACAAGCCGGCCGGCTCGGTGCAGATGCTGCTGCTCGTGATCGGCGGCGCGCTGGCGCTCGCCGGCATCCTCGCCAGCATCATCTACCGCTTCGCCGGCGGACGCCTCCGCGTCCAGGCCGCCGACCGCCGCGGACGTTGGGACGATTGGACGCCGCAGGACCATGACGCAAGCCGCGCGCCCTGGCTCGGTGCGGAGCCGGCCGTCACGCCGCGCGCACAGCAGGGCCCCGTCGACTTCGATGAAGTTCGGCCGCCGCAGACCGCGCAAATCGCCGCCTTCACCAGGGAGATCGGCAGGATCGCGGCGCAATCCGCGTCCATTCGCAACAAGGCCGCCGAGCTCGACAAGGCCGACATCTTCAACGGAAAGTTCGAGATCGAGGCATCGGCGCCCCGGCTCGCGGTCAAAGATACGGCCGACGAAGAGCCCGTCGATCGCCATGAAGATGCTCAGGTAGATGCGCAGGCTGGGGAAGCCGTCGACGTCGACGTGATCACCGCGATGCTGGAACGGCTGGCGAAGCAAGGGCCGCGGCTGCCGCAGCCTAGCCCTGAAGCTGAGCTTGCAGAGCTCGTACGAAACCAACGAGGCCAATCCGCCGCTCGCGCTTGAGGCGCTCGGCCTTCAGGATCGACTGCACCTCGGCAAACGCCTCGTCGACGTCGTGGTTGATCACGATGTAGTCGTACTCGGCCCAGTGACTCATCTCGTGGCTGGCCCGGCTCATGCGCTTGCGGATCACCTCGTCGGAATCCTGCGCGCGCGAATGCAGGCGCTTTTCGAGATCCGCCGCCGAGGGCGGCAGGATGAAGACGCTGACGACGTCGGCGCGGGCTTTTTCGCGCAGCTGCTGCGTGCCTTGCCAGTCGATGTCGAACAGCACGTCCTGCCCGGACGATAGCGCGGCTTCGACGGGGCTGCGCGGCGTACCGTAGCTGTTGTCGAACACGGTGGCCCATTCCAGCAGCTCATCGCCCTTCACCATCGCCTCGAAGCGGGGCTTGTCGACGAACAGATAGTCCTTGCCGTTGACCTCGCCCGGCCGCATCGGCCGCGTGGTCGCGGATACCGACATTTTCAGGCCGGACATGCGGTCGATCAAAAGACGCGACAGCGTCGTCTTGCCCGCGCCCGAGGGCGAGGACAGCACGAACATCAATCCGCGCCGCTCGACACCGTCAGTTCCGTGACCGCCGCTCGTCATCGATCACTCCAGATTCTGGACCTGCTCGCGGAACTGCTCGACCACGTTCTTCATGGCGAGGCCCGTATTGGTCAGCTCGATGTCGTTCGACTTCGAGCAGCAGGTGTTGACCTCGCGGTGAAACTCCTGCGCCAGGAAGTCGAGCTTGCGGCCGATCGGGCCACCCTTGCCGATCAGCTCGCGCGCCTGCGCGATGTGGGAAGCAATGCGGTCGAGCTCCTCGCGGATGTCCGCCCGGGTGGCGATCAGGATCGCCTCCTGCATCAGGCGGTCGGAATCGAAACGGTCGGAGGTGTCGAGCAGGCTCGCGATCTGCTCGGCGAGCCTCGCCTTGATCGCCTCCGGCTTGCGGCCGGGCGCGGCTTCCGCTTTCTTCGCCAATTGCTCGACCTCGTCGACGCGCTGGGTCAGGATCTGGCCGAGCGACGTGCCCTCGCGCTTGCGCATCTCGACGAGATCGGCGAGCGCCTTGTCGAAGGCCTCGGCGGCGGCGATCCGCGCGGCCTTGTCCTCCTCCTCCTCGCCCTCGGGCTCGGCAACCTCGACGACGCCCTTGATGGCGAGCAGGCCGTCGATGCTCGGCGCCACCGCGTCGACCTTGCCGGCGATCATGGCGGCGGCCTTCAGCACGGCGTTGAGCACGTCCTCGTTGACGCGGACAGAGGCTGCGGCATTGGCGCGCTTGACGGTGAGATTGGCGTAGACGGTGCCGCGCGACAGCAGCTCGCCGGCGCGTTTCTTGGCATGGGCCTCGAGCTCGTCGAACCCCTGCGGCAGCCGCACCCTGAGGTCAAAGCCCTTGGCGTTGACCGACTTCAATTCCCATTCGAAGGTGTACGGCCCGCTAGCGCCGTGGCATCTCGCAAAGCCGGTCATGGACGACAGCGCCATCAGGTCAAATTCTCCAGAAACACGGGATTCGCGAGGCATCAAGCCACGCGAAACTTAAGACTATTTTGCAGGAAAGTGGAATCCGCAAAGTCCCGCAAGCAGGTCTGCAACGCGCCTAGCGCTGGACCACCGGCGGCGAGGGCTGCACCGCGCCCTGCCGCGCCGGTGCTGGAGCGGCGGGGCGTGCCGCCGGCGGCTTTTTCTGCTGGTTGGGCCGGGCCGGCGTGGTCGCCGTCGGTGTATCGGCAGCTCCGGGTGCGACGGCGGCGGGCGGCGGCGCATCCTCGGCCGGCTCCACCGTGTCGTTCTGGATCTGCTTTTCCATGGCGCGGAGCTTGGCGACGTTCTTCTGATGGGCGTCGTAAGTCTCGGTGAAGGCGTGCCCGCCGGTGCCGTCGGCGACGAAGAAGAGGTCGCGGGTGCGGGCCGGATTGGCGGCGGCCTCCAGCGAGGCGCGGCCGGGGTTGGCGATCGGACCCGGCGGCAGGCCCTCGATCACATAGGTGTTGTAGGGCGAGGGCTGCGTGATCTCGCTGCGCTTGATCGGGCGGCCCAGCGTGCCCTTGCCGCCGACGAGGCCATAGATGATGGTCGGATCCGACTGCAGCTTGATCCGCTGCTTCAGCCGGTTGGTGAACACCGCGGCGACACGGCTGCGCTCGTCGGGCTTTCCGGTTTCTTTCTCGACGATGGAGGCGAGCGTCACCAGCTGCTCCGGCGTCTTGACCGGAATGTCCTGATTGCGGCGCTCCCAGATCTCGGCGAGCACGCGTTTGTGCGCCTGCTGCATGCGCTGGACCACCTGATCACGCGGGGTGCCGCGCGGGAATTTGTAGGTCTCGGGCAGCAGCGTGCCCTCGCGCGGCAGCTCGCGCACGCTGCCGGTGAAGATGTCGTTGTCGGACAGGCGCGCCACGATCTGCTCGGAGGTCAGACCCTCCGGAATCGTGACGGCATGCTGCACCACCTTGCCCTCGACGATGGTGGCGATGACGTCGCGCAGCGATGCGTTCTTCTGGAACGAATATTCACCCGGCTTGAGGTCCGAGCTCGCCTTCAACGCGGCAACGCTGGCGATGAACACCCACGGGTTGATGTCGGTCACGCCTTCCCGGTTCAGCGTCTCGGCGATGTCGCGCTTGCCCGCACGCTGGGGGATGTTGACGATCTTGTCATCCTTGAGCGGCCCGGGCGCCTCGAGCACTTGCCGGCCGTAATAATAGATGCCGCCGGCGCCGAGCATGGCGATCAGCAGGAGGGTGATGATGGCGTTGCCGACGACCACGAAAGGATTGCGCGCACGGTCCGATCGCTTCGGCGGCGGCGGGACCTGCTCGGGCTCGAGCGCTGCCCGCGGACTCCGGGGCGAAATGGGCGGCCTTTCACTCATCGAAACAACCTGAATCCTGCCGGTTCAATCGCGGCCCGACAATCGCTTGCCCTGCCAAATGCACGCGCCCACTTCCATGACTATCGCCGAATACGGCAAAACGGTGGATTCGTCTCAAACTTAAACTAACTGGCGAGGCGCCGGACGATCACCGACGCATTGGTACCGCCAAAACCAAACGAGTTCGACAGGGCGACGTTGACCTCACGCTTCTTCGCCGTATGCGGCACGAGATCGATCGCAGTCTCCACCGACGGATTGTCGAGGTTGATCGTCGGCGGCACGACATTATCGCGAATCGCGAGAATGGCGAAGATCGCCTCGATCGCACCGGCCGCGCCGAGGAGATGACCCGTCGACGATTTGGTCGAGGACATCGCAACCTTGGAGGCGGCATTGCCAAGCAGACGCTCGACGGCGCCGAGCTCGATCTCGTCGCCGAGCGGCGTCGAGGTGCCGTGCGCGTTGATGTAGTCGAGATCGGAGGCGGTCAGGCCGGCGCGCTTGAGCGCGGCAGACATGCTGCGGAAGCCGCCATCGCCGTCGGGCGACGGCGAGGTAATGTGATAGGCATCACCCGAAAGACCGTAGCCGATCACCTCGGCATAGATCCTGGCGCCACGGCGCCTGGCGTGCTCGAGCTCCTCGAGCACCAGGACTCCGGCGCCCTCGCCCATCACGAAACCGTCGCGGTCCTTGTCGTAGGGACGCGAGGCCTTTTCGGGTGTCTCGTTGAAACCGGTCGACAGCGCGCGCGCGGCGTTGAAGCCGGCAATGCCGATGCGGCTGATCGGCGATTCCGCGCCGCCAGCGACCATCACGTCGGCATCGCCCAGCGCGATAAGGCGGGCGGCATCGCCGACGGCGTGTGCGCCGGTCGAGCAGGCCGTGACCACCGAATGGTTCGGTCCCTTCAGTCCGTGCGCGATCGAGACGTAGCCGGAAGCCAGATTGATCAGGCGGCCCGGAATGAAGAACGGCGACACCCGGCGCGGTCCGCGCTCCTTGAGCAGGATCGCGGTCTCGGCAATGCCGTTGAGGCCGCCGATGCCCGACCCGATCATGGTGCCGGTTGCGCATTTGTCCTCTTCGGTCTCCGGATGCCAGTTGGCGTCGTCGAGCGCCTGGCCGGCTGCGGCCATGCCGAAGATGATGAAGTCGTCGACCTTGCGCTGGTCCTTCGGCTCCATCCACTTGTCGGGATTGAAGGTGTCGTTGGTGCCGTCGCCGCGCACGACCGTGCAGGCGTATTTGGTCTGAAGATCGGAGACATCGAAGCTCTCGATCCTGCGCGCACCGCTCTCGCCGTTGAGGATGCGCTTCCAGGTCGGTTCGACGCCGCAGCCGAGTGGCGACACCATGCCGAGACCAGTGACGACAACCCGCCTCATATCCGAAAACTCCGCATCGAAAGATTCACGGCCAATAACAAGAAACCGGCTGACCGCTGGGAAGCGGCCCGTCCGGTTTCAATGTTGTCCCCGCGAAAATGAAGAGCCTTAGCTCTTCGCGTTCTTCTCGAGAAACTTCGTGGCGTCGCCGACGGTGAGAATCGTTTCCGCAGCGTCGTCCGGAATCTCGCAACCGAATTCTTCTTCGAACGCCATCACCAGCTCGACGGTGTCCAGACTGTCGGCGCCGAGGTCGTCGATGAAGCTCGCGGCGTCGACAACCTTCTCGGGTTCAACACCAAGGTGTTCGACCACGATCTTCTTAACCCGTTCGCCAATGTCACTCATTGCATAACCTCGTGTTGTTCCCTGTAGACCCGACCCCCCGGGACGATACGAGCCGTCGTGGTCGTGTTACTTGCCTTCGCTTACGAACTTTGATTTGGCCCCATCCTAACCGATACAGGGCCCGGCGAACGACGGCCAAGGCTCCGCATCGCCAATATACAGGGTTTCAAAAACCTGCAATGGCGTTCTTTGCCCATCCGTTGAGCGTCCGGTTATCATACTTCAATTGCCTTGACTACAAGCCTCATTTCCCTCCGGAAACGGCCGTTTGCCGCATCCCCACAGCCCATGTGGGCAGTGCGGAACGAACGCTTCAGATCATGGCCATGCCGCCGTTGACGTGAATGGTCTGGCCGGTGACGTAGGCTGCTTCGTTCGAACTGAGGTAGACGGCGGCCGCCGCGATATCCTCGGGCGTTCCCAGGCGGGCGGCCGGAACCTTGGTCAGAATCGTTTCGCGCTGCTTGTCGTTGAGCGCATCGGTCATCGGCGTCTTGATGAAGCCCGGTGCGATGCAGTTGGCGGTGACGCCGCGCTTGGCGTATTCGGCCCCCAGCGTCTTGATCATGCCGATCAGGCCCGCCTTCGACGCCGTGTAATTGCCCTGCCCGGGATTGCCGGTGACGCCGACCACCGAGGTGATGGCGACGATGCGGCCGAAGCGCTTGCGCATCATCAGCTTGGTGGCGGCGCGCGCCAGGCGGAAGGTCGAAGTCAGATTGATGTTGATGACCTCCTCCCAATCCTCGTCCCGGAGTTGCACGAAGAGATTGTCGCGGGTGATGCCGGCATTGGCGATGAGGATGTCGACCTGGCCCATTGCCGCTTCCGCAGCGGGCACCAGCGCCTCGACCTCGTCGGCCTTGGAAAGATTACAGGGCAACACAAAGGTGCGCTCGCCGAGCTTGCCGGCAAGCTCATCCAGCACCTCCTTGCGCGTTCCTGATATCGCAACGGTCGCACCCTGCGCGTGCAGCGCCTGCGCGATCGCGCCGCCGATGCCGCCGGTCGCGCCGGTGACGAGCGCCTTTTTACCAGTCAGATCGAACATCGAAAAACTCCTCCAAAGCACGATCCGGAAAAGTGCGCAGCGGTTTCCGAAAGATCGTGCGTAAACTGAAAAACTCAAGCGCGATGAGCAATCATCGCGCTTTAGCCCTGCTTGGCAGCGGCCAATGCATCCTTGGCGGCGGCAATGTCGTTCGGGCCACCGACTGAAACGCCGACGGCGCCGTCCGCGATGCGCTTGACGAGACCGGACAGGACCTTGCCGGCGCCGATCTCGAAGAACCGCGTGACGCCCTGCCCTGCCATATAGGCAACCGACTCGCGCCAGCGCACGGTGCCGGTGACCTGCTCGACCAGGCGGCGACGAATCTCGTCGGGATCGGTGATGGCGCTCGCCAGCACGTTCGACACCAGCGGCGCGGCCGGGGCCTTGATCGTGACCTTCGACAGCGCTTCTGCCATGGCGTCGGCAGCGGGCTGCATCAGCTTGCAATGGAACGGGGCGGACACCGGCAGCAGCATCGCGCGCTTGGCGCCCTTGGCCTTGGCGATCTCGACGGCGCGATCGACCGCGGCCTTGTCGCCCGAGACGACAACCTGCCCGCCGCCATTGTCGTTGGCGGCTTGGCAGACCTGCCCCTGCGCCGCCTCCTTGGCGACCTCCATGGCGGCCTCGTAGTCGAGACCGAGCAGCGCGGCCATCGCGCCGGCGCCGACCGGGACGGCCTTTTGCATTGCGAGACCGCGGGTGCGAAGCAGGCGGGCGGTATCCGAGACCGTCAGGCTGCCGGCCGCGGCCAGCGCCGAATATTCACCGAGCGAGTGGCCGGCGACGAAGGCCGCATCTCGTCCCACGGAAAATTCCGCCTCAGCCTCCAGCACGCGCAGGGTGGCGACCGACACCGCCATCAGCGCCGGCTGGGCGTTTTCGGTGAGCTGGAGGGTTTCGGCCGGACCATCCCAGATGATCGCTGTCAGCTTCTCCCCTAGCGCGGCGTCGACCTCGTCGAACACGGCGCGCGCCACCGGAAAGGCATCGGCCAGGGCCTTGCCCATGCCGACCGCCTGGGAACCCTGCCCAGGAAATGTGAATGCAGCCGTCATCGGCGCTCCCTGCTTGTCGGACACGATCCCCGCGAGAACCGGCAGCCGATTACGCACGGCGTTAGGCCATGGTTCCGGATCGTGCTCCAAAGGGGGCCGTAGACACTGTCCGGGGCCGGACTGTCAAGCCGAGATGGGAACTCCGAGCAGCACTCAACTGGGGATGCGCCCCCTCAAAACCCACCGGCGGTCTGGTTGGCGTCGACCTCAGCTCCGGCCCGCGCACGGCGCGCGCTGCTCGCCAACTGCCCCGGCCGATCCTCCCTGTCAGGCTTTGCGGTCGCCAGCCGCAACACCGCCGCGTAGTTCGGCTGCACCTCCATGCGGCCGGCGTGCCGGCTCTCGCTCAGCAGGCGATGGACCTTCGGCAGATTGTAACAGGGCACGTAGAACAGCAGATGATGCTCGAGGTGATAGTTGACGTAGTACGGCGCGATGAACAGGCGCTCGAGAACATTGGCATGCGTGGTGCGGGTGTTGCGCAGGGGATCGCTGCTGTCGGGGACGACGGCATGCTCTGCAATGTTGCGGATGCGGGTGATGACCATCATCCAGGTCAGGAGCGGCACCAGCCAGAGCAGCGGATAGGCCCACCATACGCCGGCCGCCGCGAGCGCTGCGAACATGGCGGCGTTGAGGAGGCATTGCGGGCCGAGCTTGTCCCAGAAATGCGCCAGACGCTGCCGCCACGGCCAGTCCTTCGGCCCGAGCGCATTGAGCAGCTGCGCCTTGCGCTGCTGGTAGCCGGTCTGCCCGGTGATGTCGCGAATGAACTTGCGGCGATAGCTGAGCTTGGTGATCGGAAACGGCGCCGACAGCACGAGATCGGGATCATCCTCCTGCTGGGTGCGCGCATGGTGCTGAAGGTGGTAACGCCGGTAGCTGCGCGTCTCAGCAAACAGCGGATAGGCGCAGAACCACTGGCTCAGGGCCAGATTGGTTTTCTCATCAGTGGACAGGCAGCCATGTGCGCCATCATGCATCAGGATCGCGAGGCCCAGCTGGCGCGAGCCGATGATTGCGACGGCGAGGGCATAGGTGACCGGATTGGGCCACCACGCGACCAAGGCGATCGCGCCAATGATCAGCGCCCAGGCGTGCGCGATCAGCGCAACACCTTTCCAGGTCACACGCTCTCGCACGTCGGCAAGCTGGTCGTCGGTCAGGAAATCGCGGGCACGCATGCGAAGCGCGGTCATGGCCTAGCCTTCCTCGTTCGAATTGCTTGATGCCTCGCGCCCCTCGACGAGACGCAGGCGCGCCGTGTCATCGGATTTCGCCTGCTCGCCGAGCACGCGCAGCATCTCGGCGCAGAGCGCCTCGGGCGAACGGCCCATGGCGTAGCCTTCGAGAATGACGCCGATGGCGACGGCCCAGAACCGCCGCGAGCTTTCGTCGGGCGCGCGCAGCGAGCGCCAGCCGTGCCGCGCCACCTGGCTTGCATAGGCGCGCGCGCCTTCGCCGTGCAGGCGCTCGATCGTGCGCTCGACCAGCGGTGCGAGATCCTGGCGGCGCCGCGTCAATGTCAGCGCCTCGGCAAAGAAAGCCACTGAATCGCTCGCCGTCACGGTCTCCGCGAGCGCATGCGTGTAGTCCCGTGGCGTGCGCGCCTTCAGCGCCGCCTGCTCGGTCGCACGCGCCAGATACAGCAGCTCGCGGCAAGCGCATTCGACGAACAGCGCCTCCTTGGTGCGGAAGTAGTAGGTGATCTGGCTCGGGAATGCGTCCGCGGCGGCCGCGATGTCGGTGATCGCCGTGCCCGAAAGTCCCCGCTCCCGGAACAGGGGGCTTGCCGCATCCAGCAGCAGCGAGCGCATCTTGCGCCCCGCCGACCGTGTGGCCCGCGTAGCGTGCTTCGGATCGCCTGCCGACGCCTCAAACGGAGCCTGGATCGATTCACCCGCCATCAGCACCTCCCGATCCATTATTTGTATGACATACAAACAAATAGGTCAAGCTGGTAAGGGAGCGTGGGTTTGGCCCCCCCTGCCAGCACCGCCCGGCCGGAAACGGGACACTCCAACCTTGCCAAGTCAGCCAAAATCCGTATAAGGCGCGCATCCGCAGACCCCGGCCGGGAGCTGAACGGACGGTCTCAGCAAGTCATTCGTGATTTTGGTGTGGCAGGGCCAGTCGGCCCGTCGTCCCGTGTTTCCGCCTTCTGAGCTTAATCCCAGAGTCCTTTCCGAAGGCCTCTTAAGGGCTTGACGCCGGGCGATGCGCCAACATGAGGAAAGGACTACCATGGCTCTTTATGAGCATGTCTTTCTCGCGCGTCAGGACGCGAGCACGCAGCAGGTCGAAGAACTGACTGCGCAGATGACCGGTATCGTCGAGGGTCTCGGCGGCAAGGTCACCAAGACCGAGAATTGGGGCGTACGCTCCCTCACCTACCGCATGAACAAGAACCGCAAGGCGCACTTCGTTCTGCTCAACATCGACGCGCCGTCCGCGGCGATCGCCGAGATCGAGCGCCAGGAGCGCATCAGCGAAGACGTGATTCGCTATCTCAGCGTCCGCGTCGAGGAACTCGAGGAAGGCCCGTCCGCGATGATGCGCAAGGCCGACCGTGACCGCGAGCGCGACGACCGTGGCGGCGGCTTCCGTGGCGACCGCGAAGGCGGTGGCTTCCGCGGCGACCGCGAGGGTGGTTTCCGTGGTGGCGATCGTGACGGTGGTGGCTTCCGCGGTGACCGCGGCCCGCGCCGTCCGCGCGAAGAAGCTGAAACCACCACCACGACGGACGGGGAGTAAGAACAATGGCTGAAGCTGGTGCACGCCGCCCATTTTTCCGTCGTCGCAAGAGCTGTCCGTTCACGGGCGCCAACGCTCCCAAGATCGACTACAAGGACTCCAAGCTGCTGATGCGTTACGTCTCCGAGCGCGGCAAGATCGTGCCGAGCCGCATCACCGCGGTGTCCGCGAAGAAGCAGCGTGAGCTCGCCCGCGCCATCAAGCGCGCGCGGTTCCTGGGCCTGTTGCCCTACGTCATTCGCTGATACGACCAATTCGACCGGCGGCGTCACGCCGCCGGTCGCGACTTTTTTGAACTCATAAGGCTTCCGGGTCGTCCGGTCGCCGATGGTTGGGGCGAGATGCCTCTAACCGCTCGAAGGGAGCGGGACAGCTGATGATGGCCTTTGTGCTGATAGCCCTGATCGCCGGCGCTGCGTCGGCCCTGATGTTCGCCTCGATCATTTCGGGCGCGCTGATCTCGCTCGTCCTGTTCTATCTCGCACCGCTGCCGCTGATGGTCGCCGCGATCGGCTGGGGACCGCTTTGCGCAAGCCTCGGCGGCATCGCCGCCGCGATCGGCCTCGGTGCCCTGTTCGGCCTGCCCTATTGCATCGCATTCGCCGTCACCGTCGCGCTGCCGGCCTGGTGGCTCGGCCATCTCGTGCTGCTCAGCCGTCCTGTGGGAAAGGTTGCCGTGGGACATGCCGCGCCAGACGGCGCCGCGCCCGCCGAACCTGACCTCGAATGGTATCCGGTCGGCCGCATCCTGCTGTGGCTCGCCGGCTTCGCCACGCTGACCACGATCGCCGCCCTGCTCACGCTCGGGACCGACGCCGAGACCATCATCGGCACGCTGCGGCGCGGCCTGATGCGCCTCCTCCGGGCCACCGACCCGCAAAGCTCCGGCGAAGCCGGCCAGTTCGTCGACGCGCTGGTGCGGATCGCACCGGCCGCGGCGACCATCATCGCGATGATGACACTGACGCTCAACCTCTGGCTCAGCGCCAAGATCACGGCGACCTCGGGCCGGCTGCGGCGCCCGTGGCCGGACATGATGACGGCGGAGCTGCCGCCGATGACGCTGGTGGCGCTCTGCATCGCGCTCGCCTTCTGCTTCACCGGCGGGCTGCTCGCGATCGCGGCACAGATCACCGCGGCCGCGCTGATGATGGGCTATGCGCTGACCGGCTTTGCGGTGCTGCATACGCTCACGCTGACGCTGAAGAGCCGCACCTTCTGGCTCGGCTCAACCTACGCCGTCGTGGTCGTGTTCGGATGGCCCGTGATCGCGATGGTGATCCTCGGACTTGCGGATGCCGTGTTCGGCTTCCGCGAACGCTTCCTGCGCAGCCGGCAACCGCCGCCGCTGCCGACCCCTTGAGTTCAACCCCGAAACCGAAACCGTACAGAGCACTTCAAAAGGAGAACGAATATGGAAGTCATTTTGCTGGAACGCGTCAACAAGCTCGGCCAGATGGGCGAAGTCGTGAAGGTTCGCGACGGCTATGCCCGCAATTTCCTGCTCAAGCGCGGCAAGGCATTGCGCGCCACCGCCGACAACAAAGCCAAGTATGACGGCATGAAGGCCGAGCTCGAGGCCCGCAACCTCCAGAGCAAGGGCGAGGCGTCAAAGGTCGCCGAGAAGATCGCGGGCAAGAACATCATCGTGATCCGCCAGGCCTCGGAAGCCGGCCAGCTGTTCGGCTCGGTCAACGTGCGTGACATCGTCGTCGCGTTCGAAGCCGACGGCATCTCGCTGGCCCGCCCGCAGGTCCAGCTCGACGCGCCGATCAAGACCATCGGCAAGCGCTCCATCACCGTTGCCGTCCACCCCGAGGTCGAGGTCGAGATCACCGTCACGGTTGCACGCAGCCAGGACGAGGCCGAGCGCATCAACCGCGGCGAGGACATCTCGACCCGCAACGAGGACCGCGACGCGGCCGCCGAGGCGATCGCCGCCGCCGGCGAGTTCTTCGATCCGGAAGCCGAGCACGACGAAGCCGAGCCCGCACCGGCCGCGGAAGAGAAGTAAGCCTCGCATTCATACGCGAAGCGAAGCCCGGTCGCCTCAGGCGGCCGGGCTTTTCGTTTTGACGGCGACGTCCTCGCTCAACATCGCGATCGAGGCCAGCGCCGTCGCCGTGTGCTTCTCGACACCGTCGCTGACGCAGAACACGTCGGCCGCGACCACCGACACCTGGCGGCCCGGCTTGATCACCCGGGCACGACAGATCAGCTTCTCACCGACCGCGGGCGACAACAGGTTGAGCTTGTATTCCGCCGTCAGCGCCGGCTGGCCGCGCGAGGTCGCGGCTGCGATCGTCGTGGCGTTGTCGACCAGGAAGGCGGTGACCCCGCCGTGGAAGAAGCCGTGCTGCTGCTGCAGCTCCGGCCGGCGATCCACAGCAATCGTACAGGTGCCGCGCGACAATTCCGAGAGCTCGGCGCCGACCAGGTTCATGAAGCCTTGTCGGCCGACATTGGCGTGGATGCGTTCGGCCACAGTGGCGAATTCGGGATCTGCTGCGGCGCTCATGAGGCCTCTCCTTATGTCTTGTTGATGCGTTCGGGCGGCCTCAGCGCACGGCCGGCACAGGCGATCAGCGTGTCAGCCTCGACGCGGGGATCGGCGCGGTCGCGTCCCGACAGGAAGGCGCGGCAGAAGATCTGCGCCGGCCCGATGAGCTGGCTGACGAACATCACCGGCGTCATCGGCAAGAGCTCACCGCTTGCAACCAGCGGCGCGCGCCAGCGCTCGATACCGTCGGCGAGCCGCGCATTCTGCGCGCGCTGGGCGTCGCGAACGTCCTCGCCCCACTCGCTCCGCGAAATCTCGAACAGGTAGCGCGCCTCGCGCCGGCTGGTCGCGACCCAGTCGAGATGGGCCCGGATCAGCCGATCGATGCCCCGCTCCGCATCGGGCACGGGATCGAGCGCCGCCAGCACCGCGGCGTGATAGTGCCGCAAGACCTCCAGGAACAGCGCACCGGCGAGCTCCTTCTTCGAGCCGAAGGCGTGAAAGAAGCTGCCATTGGAGGCGCGGGCCCGGGTGCGGATCGCGGCCACCGTCGCGGCCTCGAATCCGATGCGGTCGAACACGATCAGCCCGGCTGCCAACAGGTCGTTCCGCACGCTCGCCGTCATGGACGCCTCCTAGAGTATTACTCTAGAGCAATACTCTAGACGCGGTCAATGCAATGCGGAGGCCGCGATGAACGCGGCCTCCGCATGTCGATCAAAAACGTCGCTGGCTTAGCGCGAGATGGGCGGCGTTGGCGGACCGGAGGACTCGGCCGGCGCAGCAGGCGGGGCTGCAGCGGTCGCGGGCGGTGCCGGCTGCGGCTTGGCCGCCGGTTCGGAGCTGGCCGCAGGCGGGGCCGGCTTGGGAGCGGCCTCTTCCGCCGGTTTGGGCGCGGCTGGCTCGGCAGGCTTCGCAGCCGGCGCTACCGCCGGGACTGGATCGGGCCGCAGCGCCGGAGCTTCGCTGCCGCGGGGCTCGACCTTGGCGCTGTCAGGCCGGGTCTCAACAGGCTTCTCGGACGCCTTGCCGCTGTCGGGCTTGGCCTCGTCGCGACCGGGCTCGACCTTGGCCGTGTCGGGCTTGGACTCAGGTTTGAACTCGGGCTTGGATTCGCTTTTCTTCTCGTCAGTGGATGGCGCGGCGGCGTCGACCTTCGGCGCCTCCTCGGTGCCGGGCTTGGCGCGGCGCTTGCCCTTGCGTCCCTCGGGCGCAGCCTGTCCCTCGGGCTTCGTGCCCTCCTCGACCGGCCGTGCGGCACGCTTCTGGCGCGCACCTTCCGCTGCGGGAGCAGCGGCCTCGCCGTCCGGCCTGGCCGCGTCCTGGGCGCGCGGGCGGCGGCCCTGATGCTCGGGATTGGTGCTCGCGTCCTTCTCCCTCGCGCCGTCCTTCTTGCCGTCCTTGGCCTGGTAGCGCGTGTCGGTGGCGCCGTTGGAGACGAGATAGGAGGCGAGGATGCCCGCCATGTCCGAGCTCGTGGTGTAGTGCTGGCGCAGGAAGCCCGGCAGCGAGCCCGGCGCGACGGACTTCAGAAGTCCGCGCGGGCTCTTGTGGCACGCATTGCAGGTCTGCGCGAAAAGCTGGGACGGGGTTTTGCCGGCCTCGAGGTTGGTCACCTGCGCAAAAACGGTATCGGCCGCGCCGAAGCCGATCAGAAGCAATACCGTCGCGAGGCTGAGCGCTCGGCTCGACATTCCCATCATCTCCATTGAATTCCGAGAGTTGCAGCCAGCGTGCGGCGCGGCAGCGGTCACCTTTTATCCGATTGAGCCACGAATGGAAGCAGGCACCACGCGCAAGGATGTGATTAAGCGGTTTGCGAATATCGGCTGTGAACTCAGCGCATTAGCGCAGCCGATCCTGCCTCCCTAAATTTGGATGCAAGCGCATAGGAACCGCCGCGTCACCTGGGCGTCAGAAGTGAAGGCCGGGTTAGTCGCATCCCTTCGGGTTCGCTCGAGAGGAAGGTGTCGATGGACCTCTTGTTGCGTAGATTTCTGTCTCAATTCATCCGCCGCGGCACGATGACGGTGACCGGCTCGAGCGGATCGAAGTTCACCGTTGGAGACGGCACTGGCGAACCGGTCGCGGTGCGCTTCGTCACCGCGGAGGCGGAGCGGAAGATTCTCGTCAATCCCGAGCTCGGGCTTGGCGAGGCCTATATGGACCGCGAGTTCATCGTCGAGCGCGGCACCATAGCTGATGCCCTCGCGATCCTGCTCGATCAACCCGACCTATTGCCGCAGTGGGCAAAACCCTGGTGGCGCCTGCGCTATCTGACGCGGCATCTGAAGCAGTTCAATCCGCGCTCGCGCTCCCGCCACAACGTCGCGCATCACTATGATCTCGATGCCCGGCTCTATTCGCTCTTCCTGGACGCCGACAAGCAATATAGCTGCGCCTATTTCGAGACGCAGGACGCGACGCTCGACGACGCGCAGATCGCCAAGAAACGGCACATCGCCGCAAAGCTGCTGGTCAGGCCCGGCCAGCGCGTCCTCGACATCGGCTCCGGCTGGGGCGGGCTCGGGCTCTACCTCGCCGAGATCGCCGCCGCCGACGTCACCGGCGTGACGCTGTCGAGCGAGCAGCTGCAGCTCGCCAACGCGCGCGCGGCCGAAAAGCGCCTGACCGGATCGGCCAGATTCCTGCTCCAGGACTATCGCGACATCGAGGGCCCGTTCGACCGTATCGTCTCCGTTGGCATGCTCGAGCATGTCGGCGCCCGCTTCTACGACACCTACTTCCAACGCTGCGCCGAGCTGTTGGGCGAGAACGGCATCATGCTGCTGCACGCGATCGGCCGTTCGCAGGGCCCGGACTCGACCAATCCCTGGATCGCCAAATACATCTTCCCCGGCGGCTACATCCCGGCGCTGTCGGAGGTGCTGCCGGCGATCGAGCGCGCCGGCCTCCTGGTCTGCGATATCGAGATCCTGCGCCTGCATTACGCGGAAACGCTGAAGGCCTGGCGGGAACGTTTCATGGCACGGCGCGAGGAGGCCGTGCAGCTCTACGACGAGCGCTTCGCGCTGATGTGGGAATTCTATCTGGCGGCCTGCGAGATGACGTTCCGCAAGCAAGCCATGATGAACTTCCAGATCCAGCTCACCCGGCGCCAGGGCGTGGTGCCGATCACCCGCGACTACATGCCGCGTGAAGAAGCCCGGCTGCGAGCTCGCGAACGCGCGAGCAAGCCCAGACTGAAATTGGCTGGTGAATAGGTCCTAGTCTGGTGAATAGATCCTAGTGACGCAGGGTCGACATCTGGGAGGAGCGGAAACTGGCCGTTAACGCCAGCTGCGCCCTCAGCGCGACCAGGATTTCCGGGGCGACAGGCTGGCGACGTATTTCGGGCCGTTCCGCGTGCTCCATGGCCGCAATCAGCCCCGAGAGCCAAAGCCGGCTACCCGCCTCGCTCCGCCAAATCTGGTGCTGCCGTTCTGGCCGCATCGCCTGCCTCGTTCCCTGTTGACGGATCGCGGGAGACAATTCCCTCCCCCGCCTGCCTGTTCCCGTCTTACCCCCGAAAGATTCCGGGGAGATGTGATCCAATTCACATAAGTCTGGTCGGGCCTGGCTTAGACCGTCGCCATGAGCAAAGAGACCCAAACCTCATTCGACGTGCAGGACGACCTCCGCACCGATTACGCCCTGATCGTTACCGGCGTCGGGGCGGCTCTGGTGGCGCTGGTCTACCTCCTGCTGGTCTGAAGGCGAGCCCAAAGCCGCCAGCGTGCGTCATTTCGCGCGCTTCTGGATTCGTCTGCGCGCCAATCCATTAGGTTCATGCCATAAGGTACATGGTTGCAGGATTTTTCCATGGCGCCGTCGCGGCCACTTCCTGGCCGGGCGAGTTCCGCAAAAATCCGTCAAGCGCGACGCGTGCTGCGAGCGCTAATCATCCACCATTTTAACTGAGCGGTTGATAGCGGTCAGCTTTCGCTTCCGCTTTGCACCGAGGCGGCGCTTTATCCCGGCCCCGCATCCGCCCAAGAAAATTGCTAAGCACGTCCGACCATGGCCCTGACTGATTCGAACGTCCTCAAACTCGCACCCGAGCCCGGCACTCCCGCCTATCGGAGCGCGCCGCATAATATCGAAGCGGAACAGAGCCTTCTGGGCGCGATCCTGGTCAACAACGATGCGTTCTACCGTGTCTCCGACTTCCTCGAGCCGAAGCATTATTTCGAGCCGCTGCACCAGACCATCTACGAGACCGCCGGCAGCCTGATCCGGATGGGCAAGAT
This sequence comes from Bradyrhizobium sp. CCBAU 25360, assembly GCF_028128695.1. Lineage (NCBI taxonomy): Bacteria > Pseudomonadati > Pseudomonadota > Alphaproteobacteria > Hyphomicrobiales > Nitrobacteraceae > Bradyrhizobium > Bradyrhizobium sp. CCBAU 25360. Next base: position 400,571 of record NZ_LBJA01000045.1, on the reverse strand, counting down.
CGCCACGCCCGTGACGCTGAAGACGTTCCTGCCCGCCGACACCGACGTCGGCGGTATGACCATCGGGCAGTATCTGGCGCGCCTCGCGGCGGAAGCGACCACCATCATCAATGCTCAGGACTACGGCCGCACCATCTATGACCTGGCGCTGCGTCGCGACCTCATCGGCATCGGCGAGGACATGGTCAATGTCGCCTATGACGCCCCGGTCGATTTCGCGCCGCGGGCGCAGATCGAGGATGCCGAGCGCCGCCTCTACGAACTCGCCGAGTCCGGCCGCTATGACGGCGGATTCCAGAAATTCTCGCAGGCGCTGGCGGTCGCGGTCGATCTCGCTGCAAAGGCGTTCCAGCGCGACGGCAAGCTGTCGGGCATCTCGACGGGCATGCGGGACCTCGACACCAAGATGGGTGGCCTGCAGCACTCCGACCTCATCATCGTCGCGGGCCGTCCCGGCATGGGCAAGACCTCGCTGGCCACCAACATCGCCTACAATGTCGCGCAAGCCTATGTTCCGGAACTCCAGGCCGACGGCACCACGAAGGCCGCCAATGGCGGCGTCATCGGCTTCTTCTCCTGCGAAATGTCGTCCGACCAGCTCGCCACGCGTATCGTGGCCGAGCGCACCGGCGTTCCCTCCTCCCACATCCGCCGCGGTGGCATCTCGGAAGCCGATTTCGAAAAGATCCGGGAGGTCTCGATCGAGCTGCAATCGCTGCCTTTCTATGTCGACGCGACCGGCGGCCTGTCGATCGCGCAGCTGATGGCGCGCGCCCGCCGGCTGAAGCGGCAGAAGGGCCTCGATCTGCTCGTGATCGACTACATCCAGCTGCTGTCGGGCTCGGGCAAGCGGAGCGATAATCGCGTGCAGGAAATCACGGAGATCACGACCAGCCTGAAGGCGCTCGCCAAGGAGCTCAACGTTCCGATCATCGCGCTGTCCCAGCTCTCACGCCAGGTCGAATCCCGCGACGACAAACGGCCGCAGCTCTCCGACTTGCGTGAATCCGGATCAATCGAGCAGGACGCCGACGTCGTGCTGTTCGTGTATCGCGAGGAATATTACCTCGCCATGAAGGAACCGCGCCCGGGCACGCCTGAACACGAGAAGTGGCAGCTCGATATGAGTCTTGCGCACGGCAAGGCCGAGGTCATCATCGGCAAGCAGCGCCACGGCCCGACAGGCACCGTTGACTTGGCCTTCGAGGCCTCGATCACGCGGTTCGGCGACCTCGCGCCTGACAGTCAGTTGCCGGCTCGCAGCGGCAACGACTACTGAGTTCCTTGAACAGGACCGGCCTCTTGCGTAAAACGACGCCATGACAATGGCGTCCGACCCGAAAACCATCTCACAATCCGGCCTTCTCTCCGCGGAGGCCAACCAGGCTGCCGCGCTCGCTGCCTATGGCGGCGTGCTGACCGTCGATCTCGACGCCATCATTGCCAATTGGCGCAAGCTCGAGAAGACGGCGGTGCCGGCTGAGTGTTCGGCGGTGATCAAGGCCGACGCCTATGGCTGCGGCGCCGCCGAAGTCGCGCGTGCGCTGAGCAAGGCCGGCTGCAAGACCTTTTTCGTCGCCACCATCGAGGAAGCGCGCAAGGTGCGCGCAGCCGTGCCGGAGCCCACGATCTACGTGCTCGGCGGCTATTTCCAGAATACCGGCGAGCACTACGCCAAGATCAATTGCCGTCCTGTCATCGGCGACCTCAACGAGCTCGCCGAGTGGGACGTGTTCTGCCGCCGCACCGGCTGGACCGGGGGCACGGCCGTTCACATCGACACCGGCATGAACCGGCTCGGCCTGACGCTGTCGGAAGCGCAGGCCATCATCCCCCGCATCAATGCCGGCGATCACGGCATCACGCTGGTGATGAGCCATCTGGTCTCGGCCGAGCAGCTCAACAGCCCCGTGAACGCCAAGCAGCTCGCTTCCTTCCGCGGCATCGCCAGCGAATTCTCCGGCGTGCCGGCGGCGCTCGCCAATTCCTCCGGCATCTTCCTCGGCGCGCCCTTCCAGTTCGATATGGTGCGGCCGGGCGCTGCGCTCTACGGCGTCAACCCGACGCCGGAGGCCGACAATCCGATGCAGCCGGTGGTCGACCTCAAGGCGCGCATCGTGCAGATCCGCACTGTCGAGCGCGGCGAGACCGTCGGCTATGGCGGCACCTGGACCGCGCGGCGGCCGACAAAGCTCGCGATCATCGCGGTCGGTTATGCCGACGGCTATTTCCGCGCCGCCAGCTCCAATGACGGCACCCGCGGCGCCGAGGTCATCGTCGCCGGCAAGCGCTGCCCCGTCGCCGGCCGCGTCTCCATGGATCTGATCGCGATCGACATCACCGATCTGCCGCCGAATGCAGCGCGGCGCGGCCACATGGTGACGCTGCTCGGCGAAGGCATCACCGTCGACGAGCTCGCGCATCATTTCGGCACCATCGGCTATGAGGTGCTGACCAGCCTCGGCCACCGCTACGCCCGCCTCTACAAGGGCGGCAATGTGGAGGAACCGCTGGTGAAGCCGGAGCCAGCGCAGGCCGCCGAGCAACCGCCCTCCCCGCCGCCAATCGAGCAGCCGGCAGCCCCGCCGCCGCTGCCGGGCTGAACTATCGCGCCCGGACGCGGCGTAATGCGCTGCTGAGCCGGGGTCCATCTCTCTACAGCGCACCGTGTCGCTGTCTGGGTCCCGGCTCGCGCTACGCGCGTCCGGGACACGGAAGGGATCGCTTACTTCTTCTTCCTGTTGTCCAGCGCCGCCTTGCAGGTCGCGCTGAGCTGGTCGCGCTTGTCGGTGAGGCAGGCGACGACGCGCCCTCCACCCGGCGCGATGCCGGCGCAGAATTTGTCATAGTCTGCCTTGCACGCACCGCGCGGGTCGGACGATTGTGCCGACGCGGCCCCGGAGAACGCGAGGGCGACGACGATGGCGGCAAAGTTCAACTTGGACATTGTATCTCCGGGTACGAAAGGCAGGAGCCGGTAGCTCTACATGAAGATCGCGACATTCAACATCAACAACGTCAACCGCCGCCTGCCCAATCTGTTGGCATGGCTGCGCACGGCAAAGCCCGATGTCGTCGCGCTTCAGGAATTGAAGGCAAGTGATGGCGAATTTCCGGCGGCCGCGATCGAAAAGGCCGGCTATGGCGCGGTGTGGCGCGGACAGAAGACCTGGAATGGTGTCGCGATCCTCGCCCGCAATGCAGAGCCCATTCTGACCCGCGACCGCTTGCCTGGAAAACCCAGCGATCTCGAAGCCCGCTATCTCGAAGCCGCCGTGCGCGGGATCATCGTCACCAGCATCTATCTGCCGAACGGCAATCCGCAACCGGGGCCGAAATTCGACTTCAAGCTCGACTGGTTCGCGCGCCTCAAGCGCCACGCCAAGAGCCTCATCAAGCAGGATCTGCCCGTCGTGCTCGCCGGCGACTACAACGTCGCGCCTAAAGTGATCGACATCTATCCGACGCGCTCATGGGACAAGGATGCGCTGATCCAGCCGAAGAGCCGGGCAGCCTTTGCCTCGCTCGTCGAGCAAGGCTGGTGCGATGCGATCCGCGAGCTGCATCCGGACCAGCGCATCTACACGTTCTGGGACTACAAGCGGAACCGCTGGCCGCGCGATGCGGGGCTGCGGCTCGATCATCTCCTGCTCAGCCCAGCCCTCGCCCCGCGCCTGGCCAAGGCCGGCGTCGACAAGAAGGTCCGCGGCGAGGATGGCGCCAGCGATCACGCGCCGGCATGGGTGGTGTTGAAATAGCAGAAGTGCCGTAGGTGGGCAAAGCGAAGCGTGCCCACCAAACTCGTTTACGGAGACAGACGGTGGGCACGGCGCAAGTGCGCCTTTGCCCACCCTGCGATCACCCGAGTTCAGCGCCCATAATAGTCCTGCACCGTGTCCCATGCCGCCTTTTGCAGAAGCTGCGCCGTCCCCGCATCCAGCCCCAAAGTGTAGGCATTGTCGACAGGCGAGCGGCCTGTCAACGCGGCAAACGTCACGCATGCCGCAAGATAGGTGCCCGCCGGACTCGGATGCCGCTTGTCCAGCGCATACAGATTGAGCTCCGGCCGCAGCTTGCGCACCCGCGCGAAGGCAAGACCTGCAGGAATGACCAACGCATCGTTGGCATTGCCTGCGATCGTGTAGGCCTCGGCCAACGATTCCGTCATCTCCGGCTTGTCGGCATAGGCCCAGGACATGAACAGCACCGGCCGCATGCCGTGCACGCGAACGATCTCGCTGTCCTTCTTCGCGAAAGTCGCGAACGCGTCCTTCAATTGCGGATGGATCGGGCACTGGCTGCAATCCATCATCACGACGGCGTCGTACTGCCGGCCTGGCTTGTTGAAGATGACGTTGTTCTGCTCGTCGAAGGAATACGCGCCGAGGCCGCCCGGCCGCAGCAGATTGTCCATGTCGTGCCAATCGAGGCCGGAGCCGCCGATCGTCACCATGGTGTTGCGGTACACCGCCTTGTTCGCGGGATCCACCGCCCGCTCCATGAAGGTGAGATGCCCGGGCATGCCGTTGTTGTAGTAGAAGAAGCTGTTGCCGACGAACAGCGCTGCCTTGGGGAAGTCCGGTCCGAGCGAAGTCACCTTCGGCCTGGTCTGCGCCTGGACATTGAAGCCGGCTGCAACGGCGAGACACATTGCGAGCATGACTCGCGCAAAAAGACGCATCATGGCTTCCTCCCCTTTTCTCCAGGGCCGGAACCAAATCAGCTTTTCAAAATGGCCTCAAGAGCGCGAACGTGCCGCGGACATCTGCGCATGCATGCTCACCACAAGTTCTTGCCGTCAATCATGTTGACCGGCACCGCCTCCAGATCGAAATCGTCGAACAGGCGCACATTCACCGCGACCTTGGGATTGTCGAAATCGGGCTTGCCGGTCGACCAGTCCGGCGACTCCGAATAAGTGCCGCAGCCGCAGCTTGCACAAAAATGATGTTTGATGGTGCGGCTACCCCACAAATAGGTCGCAACGTTCTCCGCGGGTGACAGCAGACGAAACTGCGCCGGCGTGTAATAGGCCCACAACGCGCCGCGCTTGGCGCAGAGCGTGCAGGTGCAGCGCGTCACGCTCGAGGGCGCCTCCGTCACCTCGAACACCGTCTCACCGCCATGACAGCTTGCCTCGATCGGCATGACCCGCTCCCCGTTGTGTCAGAGGTGGGGCATAGCCGGCCCCTGCTGCCAACATGCTGTCAGCAGCACAACGCCTCAACCAAAATATGAAAAACATCCCCCTGCACAGTAGCTGACCGCAGTCGGATCAATGAGTTACTGACTCCGCAATTCGACCTGCCTCCCGTCGGGCAAAACACCGACACGATGCCACCGTCGGGGATTCCGCCGGCAGGAGGACTCTTCAGATCGCCCCTTCGTCAGGAATATTGAGAACGGTGCCACAGGCCTTGCAATGCACGGCGTCGGCATCGTGCCTCTGGAGTCCGCAAGCGGGGCACGGAAATCGCACCTTGTGGGGACTGAGGAGCGCGCGTGCGAGATTGAAGAACAGTGTAACCCCGAAGATCATGATCACGACGGTGATGAGACGACCGAGCGTGCCCGGCAGGGTAATGTCGCCAAAGCCGGTCGTCGTCAGTGCCGTGACCGTGAAATACAGCGCATCGGCATAGTTGTGGATCTCATTGTTGCGAAACTTCTGAGTCTCGTAGACGATCCCCGTCATGACGAATATGAAAACGGCGAGGTTCGTCACCGCGAAGATGACCTCTTCGTTGCGACGAAAGAACGGAGAATCGATGCGGAGCCTCGCCAGCATCTGGTAGTCGCGAAGCAGCCCCAGCGTTCGCAGGATCCGGAGAAAGCCGCCCGCCTCGCCGGCAAGCGGTGCCAGGAAAGATACGATCGCCACCATGTCAGCCCAGGTCGCAATCTGACGGAACTTCCGAAGAGGATGCCGACCGACGAGGAGCCGTGCCGAGAAATCGGCAAGCAGAAGCATGCCGAACAAAACGTCGAGCGTCTCGATGATCTCACTGGGAGGCAGGAACGAGGTTGCAATGATGAACAGCACCGTCACGATATCGAAGGCAAGCAGCGCGTAGCGGAAGCGCACGCCGCCCGGCGTTGCGCCCTCGTAAAGGCGACGGACATCGCTTCTGAGAGAATTGAGAGTCACGGCATCATGATCGCGGTTTGCACGGATGATGGCAACTCGGAGAGCGCGCCGCAAGATCGAACCCGATCGCTGCCATCTTTGGCCGAACAGGAGAAGGGTTGCCAACCCTGAGCGACTGGACGGTGTCCGACACGAAAGCCATGGTTGCGCCAGTTTCGCGATAATTTCTTAGCCCACCTGATCTATTCCGAGATTATTCGCGGTGCGAATTATTCTGATCGCTGCGATGTCGCTCGCCTGCATTGGTGCCGCACAGGCGCAGAACGTGACGTTCAAGCGTTTCCGAAACTCCGACCCGCAATGGGTGTCAGTATCGCTGCGAGGATCGTCCGCTGAGTTGAAGCCGACGCGATCGACATTGTTGCGGATGTCGGATCGGTAACTCGTCGTTGTCGAGAATGAACGTCTTCGTCGAATAGGTGCTGCCAAGGTCGATGTGGAGATAGTCGAGCTTCGCCGTCCAGTTTGCCGCGAGCGCCGCCTCGATGCCGCCCCGACGACCCGATCACGGACTGGGCGATGTCGACATCGACGGCCAAAAGCGGCTCCCGGTGGACTAAGGCCGGAACCGAGGCCGGCTTGAGAGCCGAGCCTCTTGACCTCAGCCCTTGGTCAGCATACTGGTCTGACCAAGATCAGACCAGTGGGACGGGAATGGAGCTCAAGCGGGCCACCGAAGGCGAAAAAGGGTTCGAGAAGGTGTTCGCCTTCCTGCGCGAACGCCTGCTCGCCGGCTCGCTCAAGCCCGGCGACCGCCTCATCTCGGAACGCGAGCTGGCAACTCTCCTCGGCGTCAGCCGGCCGATCGTCCGCGAGGCACTGCGTGCCCTCACCGTGCTCGGCATCGTCGAGATCCGCGATCGCATCGGCACCGTGGTGACCCGGCCGGACGTGTCGGTGCTGAACGACTTCTTCACCTTCGCGCTCGCCCAGCAGGCGGACATGCTCGACGACGTCATGCAGGCGCGCGTCGCGATCGAATGCCAGGCGATCCGCCTCGCCTGCGAGCGTGCCAACATTGCAGATTTCGAGCGCCTGCAGCGCGCGCTCGCGAAGATCGGCGAGACGATCGACGAGGCCGATGCCGGCGGCATGGCCGATTTCGACTTCCACCGTGCCATCGTCGTCGCCTCGCATTCGGAGACACTGACGGTCCTGCATGGTTCGTTGGCCGGCCTCTTGACCCATTCGCATCGCAGCCGCCGTGAGCTGGTGCAGGCCTTCCCGTCGATGAAGACCTATCTGATCGACGATCACCGCCGCATCTTCGAGGCCGTGATTGCGCGCGACCCGGAGCGGGCGGACGCGACGCTGCGCAAGCATTTCGCCATCGGCGACGAGTACCGGCGGCGCGCCATCGTCGGCGACATCGACAAGACCAGCGCCTCGGGATGATCGCGGCAGCGCGGTCAACCAAGAAGCCAATCAACCAAGAAACGGACTTATTACATGGGACGGAACGACAAGGGCAATGTCGGCTTCATCGGCATCGGCACGATGGGCCGAGAGATGGTGCGCAACTTGCTGATGGCCGGCCACGCAGTTCGCGTGTTCGATCTCGACGAGGCGGCACTGGCCGACAGCGCCAGGGAAGGCGCTGCTCGTGCCAAGAGTCCAGCCGATGCCGCGCAAGGCGCCGACATCGTCATCACCATGCTGCCCGACACGCCCCATGTCGAGGCGACCATTTACGGCGAGCACGGCCTGCTGAAGTCGCCGCCATCAGGCAAGCTCGTCGTCGACATGAGCACGATTTCGCCAGTCGCCGTCCGCCGCATCCATGCCGACCTGCAAAAGATCGGCGTCGGCTTCATCGACGCGCCGGTCTCCGGCGGGCCGGTTGGCGCCAAGAATGCCGCGCTCTCGATCATGGCCGGCGGCGATGCGGACGCCTTTGCGCAGGCCGAGCCGTTCTTCCGTGCGATGGGCACCACCATCACGCATGTCGGCGCGTCCGGCGCCGGCCAGACCGTCAAGCTCTGCAACCAGCTGATCTGCGGCATCAACATCCAGGCGATTTGCGAGGCGCTGGCGCTTGGCCGCGCTTCGGGCCTCGATCTCAATCTGCTGCGCCGGGTGCTGCTCGGTGGCTCCGCCGCCTCCTGGATGCTCGACAAGCTCGGCCCCCAGATGATCGCAGGCGACGTCTCCGCCGGCTTCCGGATCGATCTCCAGCTCAAGGACCTCCGCCTGGTCCAGGAGCACGCGCAGGCGCTGAGCGTGCCGCTCCCCGGCACCGCGCTCGTGACCAGCCAGTATGTCGATGCGCGCGCACACGGCGAAGGAAGCAACGGCAACCAGGCGCTGTTCCGCGTCTACGACCGCATGACCAACCAGACAACCGGCTGAACGGGTGGCGATGAGCCTTCAACTCGACTTTCCCGCGGTGCTGGAGCGTTGGCCGAGCTTTCTCGCCGGCGCCGTCCTCACGCTGGAACTTGCCGCCTTCGCGACGGTGCTCGGCGCCCTCCTCGGCACACTCGCGGCGGTCGGGCGCGGAACGCACAACGCGCTGATATCAGGCGCCTGCAAGGCCTATGTCGAGACCATCCGCAACACGCCGCTCTTGGTTCAGATCTTCCTGGTCTATTTCGGCCTGGCCAGTCTGGGGCTGAAATTCTCCGCTTTCACGGTGGCCGTGGCCGCGCTGACGATCAACGTCGGCGCCTACACCGCCGAGATCATGCGCGCCGGCTTCGAGGCGATCCCGCGCGGACAGATCGAGGCGGCCGAGGGCCTGGCGCTGTCGCGCCTCCAGATCTACTGGCACATCATCCTGCTGCCGGCGATCGAGAAGGTCTATCCGGCGCTGACCAGCCAGTTCGTGCTGCTGATGCTGGCCTCTTCGGTCTGCTCGCAGATCTCGGCCGAGGAGCTCACCGCCGTCGCCAACTACATCCAGTCGGATACGTATCGCGCGTTCGAGACCTACATCATCGTCGCCGTGCTCTACGTCATCCTGTCGCTGGTGATGCGCGCCGGCTTCTGGGGCCTCGGCCTCGTGCTGTTTCCGCGCCGTCGCCGGCTCGGCACGCCGTTGTGAGATGATCATGGGCGGACATCTCAACATCAATCATCTGATGTTCCTCGGCCAGGGCGCGCTGTGGACCATTGGCTTGTCGGTGATCGCGCTGATCGGCGGCGGCATCGTCGGTTTCGTGATCGCGCTCGCGCGGATATCGCCGCTGAAATCGGTGCGGATTGCCAGCGCCGTCTATGTCCAGCTCATCCAGGGCACGCCGCTACTCGTCATCCTGTTCCTCGGCTATTTCGGTCTCGCCGCGATCGGCCTCAAGGTCTCGCCGCTCGCTGCTGCCGGCGCCTCGCTGACGCTGTACGTCGCCGCCTATCTCGGCGAGATCTGGCGCGGCTGCATCCAGTCCGTGCCGAAGCCGCAATGGGAGGCCGCCGAAGGCCTGGCGCTGAGCCGGACCCAGCGCATGATGAAAGTTATCCTGCCGCAGGCCATTCGCATCGCGACGCCGCCCACCGTCGGCTTCATGGTGCAGATCGTCAAAAACACCTCGCTCGCCTCCGTCGTCGGCTTCGTCGAGCTGATGCGCTCGGGGCAGATCGTCAACAACTCGCTGTTCGAGCCCTTCGCCATCTACGCCATCATCGCCGTCATCTATTTCGCCATGTGCTATCCGCTGTCGCTGTTCAGCCAGAGGCTGGAACGGCGGATGGGGCGTGGCAGATCCAACCTCGCGCCGGCCTGACATGCAACAGAACCCCTCCTCCGACTCAATCGTGTCGCTCCGCGACGTGCAAAAGAGCTTTGGCTCGCTCCGGGTCCTCGATGGCGTCAGCTTCGCAGTCGAGCGCGGCGAAGTGCTGGCGCTGATCGGCCGCTCAGGCTCCGGCAAGAGCACGGCGCTGCGCTGTATCGACCGTTTCGAGAAGGTCGACGGCGGCGAGATCGTCGTTTGCGGGCATCGGGTCGACCGTCCCGACGTCGATCTGCGCGCGCTGCGCCAGGACGTCGGTATCGTGTTCCAGAGCTATAATCTGTTTCCACACCTGACGATCGAGCAGAACATCACGCTGGCGCCCTGCGCCGTGAAGGGCCTGGCGAATTCGCAGGCCAAGGACCTCGCGCGCAAGGTGCTGGCGCAGGTCGGGCTCGAAGAGAAGCTGCACGCCTATCCCGAGCAATTGTCGGGCGGCCAGCAGCAGCGCGCCGCGATCGCGCGCTCGCTCGCCATGCAGCCGAAGGTGATGCTGTTCGACGAGGTCACCTCTGCGCTCGACCCCGAACTCACCGCCGAAGTACTGAAGGTGATCGAGCAGCTGGCGGCGGACGGCATGACCATGGTGATGGTCACGCACGAGATGGGCTTTGCCAAGGGCATCGCCGACCGGATCGTGTTCATGCATCGCGGCAAGGTTCACGAGACCGGCCCCGCCTCGATCCTGACATCGCCGACGACGCCGGAGCTCACGCAATTCGTGGGCACCGGAAATCTAAAATCATAACAGGGAGAGGAGAACTAGGGATGACCAACAAAACACTGCTGGGGACCGCCGCCGCGCTGCTCGGCCTCGTCATTTTGTCCGCCACGCCGGCATCGGCCGACCTGCTCGACGACGTGATGAAGGCCAAGAAGATTCGCATTTCAACCGATCTTGCGATTCCGCCCTCGGGCATGATGGATTCCAGCATGAAGCCGACCGGCTCCGACGTCGAGGTGGCTCAGTTGCTCGCCAAGGACTGGGGCCTCGAGCTCGAATTCATCCAGACCACCGGCGCGACCCGCATCCCGAACGTCTTGACCGGCAAGGCCGACATCATCATCTCGACCCTGTCGGTGACGCCCGAGCGCGCCAAGGTCATCGACTTCACCAAGCGCTATGCGACGCTGCAGTCCGACGTCGGCTGCCTCAAGTCGATGAACGTCAAGGACTGGCCCGACCTGAAAGGCAAGACCATCGGCGTCTCGCGCGGGACCACGCAGGATACCACCCTGTCCAACATGAAGGACAAGGAGCTGACGATCGCCCGCTATGACGACGACGCCACGGAAGTCACCGCGGCCGTCTCCGGTCAGGTCGATTGCGTCGGCACGTCGGCCACGATCATCAACCAGATCGGCGTCAAGAATCCCGCCCGCATCTTCGAGTCGAAGATTCCGCTCGCAACCTTCGACCTCGCCATCGGCCTGAAGAAAGGCGAGCAGCGCCTGATGGACAAGCTCAACGGCTGGATCACCGAGAACGTCAAGAACGGCAAGCTCAACGCGATCTACAAGAAATTCCACGGGGTCGAGCTGCCGCCCGACATGCGTAGCTGAACGAAAGAGAAGCCGTGACAGCCGCTTTCCGGTTGTCACGGTCAATGAAAAATCAAGAAGGACACCACATGCGTCTCGTCATCGGATCCGACCACGCCGGCTGGCCGCTCAAGCAGACCGTTATCGACCACATCCGCAAGCTCGGCCACGACATCGTCGATGTCGGCTCCCATGACGACAAGCCGGTGGACTTCCCCGACATCGCGCGGGCCGTGGCGCAGAAGGTGACGTCGGGCGAAGCCGCACGCGGCATCATGGTGTGCGGCACCGGCGTCGGCGCCTCGATCGCGGCCAACAAGATGAAGGGCATCCGCGCCGCGGTCTGTCACGACGTTCATTCCGCCCATCAGAGCGTCGAGCACGACGACGTCAACGTCATGTGCATCGGCGCGCAGATCGTCGGCGCCTGGCTCGCCGTGGATCTCGTCTCGTCCTACCTCTCCGCGGAGTTCTCGACCGACGAGGATTTCCGCCGTCGGGTCGAGAAACTGCGCGTCATGGACGAGCAAGGCTGAGGGCCTCTCCACCATGATCCTGGTGTTCGGGTCGCTCAACATCGACCTCGTCGCGAAGGTCCCGATCATTCCAGGCCCCGGCCGGACGGTGCTCGCGCCGTCCTACCAGACGCATTTCGGCGGCAAGGGCGCCAACCAGGCCGTTGCCGCCGCGCGGATCGCGGGACCGGGACAAGTCCGGATGGCGGGCCGCGTCGGCCGGGACGGGTTTGGCAACAGCGCGATCGAGAACCTCCGGGCCAACGAAGTCGACACCGGCCTCGTCGTCGGGGCCGACGAGCCGACCGGCTGCGCCTTTATCACGGTCGACCAGGCCGGCGAGAATGCGATCACGGTCGCAAGCGGCGCCAACATGGCCGCGAATGCCGGGGATCTCCCGGCCAGGCTGTTTGGTCCCGACACGGTGCTGGTGCTTCAGATGGAAGTGCCCTTCGCGCAGGCGCTCGAGGCTGCGCGCAGGACGACATTGGCCGCCGGCACCGTCGTCTGGAATCTCGCGCCCGTCCCGGAGAGGATGACCCGCGAGATGGTGACAAAGCTTCTTGCCGTGACCGACCATCTCCTCGTCAACGAGCACGAGGCGCTGGACGCCGCCGGCGCCATCGACCTCGCTACGTCCAGTTACGAGGCCGCTGCCGCGGACCTCGCCAGGGCCGGCGACCTGACCTGCATCGTGACCGCCGGCGCGCAAGGCGCGCTGGCGGTGACGGCCGACGGCTCCCGCTTCCGCGCGGCTGCTCCACGGATCACGCCGGTGGACACGACCGGCGCTGGCGACACCTTTGTCGGCGCGTTCGCGGCCATGCTGAGCGAAGGCGTGTCGCTGCAGATTGCGCTCGATGTGAGCTGCGAAGCCGCCGCATTGAAATGCCTCAAAGCCGGCGCCCAGACCGGCATGCCGATGCGTAGCGCAATAGGTTCCCTCGCCTAGCACGAATCGCCCATATCGCTGCCCGCGGCTAAACTCTCCCGATTCGTGGAGAGCGTTTTGGCCTTCCTCTTCGTCCTCATCGTCGGCCTCGTCGCCGGCACCATTTCAGGCATCGTGGGCACCGGCTCGTCGATCATGCTGATGCCGGTGCTGGTCTATGCCTATGGGCCGAAGGAAGCGGTGCCGATCATGGCGGTCGCGTCCGTGATGGCGAACTTTTCGCGGATCCTGGCCTGGTGGCGAGAGGTCGACTGGCGGGCCTGCGCGGCCTATTCGGTCACGGGCATTCCGGCCGCCGTGCTCGGCGCACGGACGCTGCTGGCGCTGCCTTCTCATGCGGTGGACCTCGCCATCGGCATATTCCTGATCGCGATGGTGCCGGTGCGGCACTGGCTGGCGCGGCACGACCTCAAGGCCAATCTCTGGCATCTGGCGATCGGCGGCGCCGTGATCGGCTATCTCACCGGCATCGTGGTCTCGACCGGCCCGCTCAGCGTGCCGCTGTTCCTGTTCTACGGACTCAGCAAGGGCGCTTTCCTCGCCACCGAGGCGGCCTCCTCGCTCGGCCTCTACTTCGCGAAATCGGTGACCTTCGAGCGTTTCGGCGCGCTGACCGGCGATGTCTTCATGAAGGGCCTGATCGCGGGTGCCTCGCTGATGTCGGGCGCCTTCATCGCAAAACGCTTCGTGCTGCACCTGAAGCCGGACGTGTTCCGCCTGCTGATGGACGCGATCATGGTCGCGGCCGGGCTCTCCATGCTATGGAACGCGACGCAATCTCCCTGAGCACGATTGACGCCCCATGGCCAAGAACACGCTTTCCTTCGTCTGCCAGAACTGCGGCGCGGCCTATAACCGCTGGCAGGGCAAGTGCGAATCCTGCGGCGAGTGGAATACGCTTGCCGAGGAGGACACCAGCGGCAGCATCCCCGTCTCGATCCGCTCCAAGCGTAAGGGACGGACGTTTGCGCTGGAGAGCCTGTCGGGGAAAACCCAGGATGCGCCGCGCCTGTCCTCAGGGATGACCGAGCTCGACCGCGTCACCGGCGGCGGCTTCGTGCGCGGCTCGGTGCTGCTGGTCGGCGGCGATCCCGGCATCGGCAAGTCGACATTGCTGACGCAGGCCACCAGCATGATGGCACGCGCCGGCCACCGCATCGTCTACATCTCCGGCGAAGAAGCCGTCGCGCAGGTGCGCCTGCGCGCCGAACGGCTCGGGCTGTCCGATGCGCCGGTGCAGCTCGCCGCCGAGACCTCGGTCGAGGACATCGTCTCGACGCTGTCCGAGGGCGCGGTCCCGCGGTTGATCGTGATCGATTCGATCCAGACGATGTGGACCGACACGGTGGAATCCGCGCCGGGTACGGTGACCCAGGTGCGCGCCTCGGCGCAGGCGCTGATCCGCTTTGCGAAGAAAACCGGTGCGGCCATCATCCTGGTCGGCCATGTCACCAAGGACGGCCAGATTGCCGGCCCCCGCGTGGTCGAGCACATGGTCGACGCCGTGCTGTCGTTCGAGGGCGAAGGCTCGCAGCAGTTCCGCATCCTGCGCGCCGTGAAGAACCGTTTCGGCCCGACCGACGAGATCGGCGTGTTCGAAATGACGGGCCTTGGCCTGCGCGAGGTCACCAATCCCTCCGAGCTGTTCCTGTCCGAGCGTGATCTCGGCACGCCCGGCACCGCAGTGTTCGCGGGCATCGAGGGCACGCGGCCCGTCCTGGTCGAATTGCAGGCGCTGGTGGCGCCGACCTCGCTCGGCACCCCGCGACGGGCCGTGGTGGGCTGGGATCAGAGTCGGCTCTCGATGGTGCTGGCGGTGCTGGAGGCCCATTGCGGGGTCAAGCTGTCGGGCCACGACGTCTATCTGAACGTGGCGGGAGGCTTGCGCATCCACGAGCCCGCGGCCGACATGGCCGCCGCGGCCGCGCTGGTGTCCTCCCTGGTTAACGCGCAGTTACCCACCGACGCGGTCTATTTCGGCGAGATTTCGCTCTCTGGCGTGATCCGGCCGGTGGCGCAGACCCCGGCCCGGCTCAAGGAGGCGGTTAAGCTGGGCTTCAAGCGCGCCGTGCTGCCCGAATCGGCCCGAGGCGGGGATGCCGGCGGTGACGCCGGACTGTCCCTGAACGCGGTCAACAGCCTGACGACATTGGTCGCAGAGATTGCCGCCAAGGGCTCGCGCCGGGGCGAATCGAACGCGCCGGCAGAGAAAAATGCCACACCGGCAAGATTCCGCCGTGGAGAGGGTTAGGTGGAGGTGACGCCGGAGGCCCCCGCCGCTATACAGCCGTCACAAAAGCAGCATGGGATTGCGTGGTTGCGGCCTTGCCGGGAACGCCGTCTGCCCCTCTTTTAGGGCAGCGGCCAAACACCGATTCGCTAGAGCACCTTCGACGTACGAGCGGACCAGACCAGCCGATGCCAGTAACACTCCTCGACCTGATCCTGCTCGGTGTGATGCTGATCTCGGGCCTGCTCGCGATGGTCCGCGGCTTCATGCGCGAAATCCTGTCGATCGCGGCCTGGGGCGCCGCGGCGATCGTGACGCTGTACTCCTTCTCAAAGCTGCTGCCGACCGCCAAGAGCTATTTCAACAACGATACCGTCGCGAGCGTGGTCGTCGTCGCCGGCGTTTTCGTCGGCACCCTGGTCGTGGTCTCCGTGATCACGGTCCGGATCTCCGACATGATCCTGGATTCCAGGATCGGCGCGCTGGACCGCACCCTCGGCTTCCTGTTTGGCCTGGCTCGCGGGCTTTTGATCGTCGTGGTCGCCTTCCTGTTCTTCACCTGGCTGGTTCCGGACAAGCAGCGCCCGGACTGGGTGACGGGGGCCAAATCCCGCGTTGTGCTCCAGGGAACCGGGGATTGGCTAATGGCCCTCTTGCCTGACGACCCCGAGAACACCATCTTGAAGAGATTCAAGAAAAACAAACCAGATGATGATCAAGCTGAATCCGAGCAGCAGCCTTCGGGCAGTGGCGACGGATACAGTAAACCTGCTCGTGACAGTTTGAAGAAACTGATCGAGAAACCTGCGGCGCGTTGATTGCCCTTAAAGAGAGGCGCGGACGAGATGCGACACCCTGACCAGGACGCCCAACTTGATCTCGATCCAAACGCCGGCCCAAGCCCGGCCGCTCTAGAGGTTCAGGACGACCTGGAAGGAGATACGCTGCGCGAGGAATGCGGCGTCTTCGGCATCTATGGTCACCCGGACGCCGCCGCCATCACCGCGCTTGGTCTGCACGCCCTTCAGCACCGCGGCCAGGAAGCCGCCGGCATCGTCTCCTACGACGGCAGCCGCTTCCACAGTGAACGCCGCCTCGGCCTCGTCGGCGACACCTTCTCCCGCCGCGAAGTGATCGACCGCCTCCCCGGCAATATGGCCGTCGGCCATGTCCGCTACTCCACCACCGGCGCCACCATCCTGCGCAACGTGCAGCCGCTGTTCGCCGAGCTCAATGCCGGCGGTCTGGCGGTCGCCCATAACGGCAACCTCACCAACGGCCTGACGCTGCGCCGCGAGCTGGTGCGCCACGGCGCCATGATGCAGTCGACCACCGACACCGAGGTGATCCTGCATCTGGTCGCGCGCTCCAGGCGCAGCCGCTTCATCGAGCGCTACATCGACGCGCTGCGCGAGATCGAGGGTGCCTATGCGCTGGTCTCGCTGACCAACAAGAAGCTGGTCGGCGCGCGCGATCCGCGTGGCATCCGCCCGCTGGTGCTCGGCGAGCTCGACGGCTGCCCGATCCTGACCTCGGAGACCTGCGCGCTCGACATCATCGGCGCGCGCTTCATCCGCGACATCGAGCCGGGCGAAGTCATCGTGTTCGACGAGAACGGCCAGGACATCCACAAGCCGTTCCCGCCGATGGCGCCGCGTCCCTGCATCTTCGAATACATTTATTTCGCCCGTCCGGACTCCATCGTCCACGGCCGCTCGGTCTACGAGGTCCGCAAGGCCTTCGGTGCGCAGCTCGCGCGCGAGAGCCACGTGCCGATCGACGTCGTCGTGCCGGTGCCGGATTCCGGCGTGCCCGCCGCGGTCGGCTACAGCCAGCATTCGGGCGTGCCGTTCGAGCTCGGCATCATCCGCAACCACTATGTCGGCCGCACCTTCATCCAGCCGACGCAGGCGATCCGCGAATCCGGCGTGCGCATGAAGCATTCGGCCAACCGCGCCGCGATCGAAGGCAAGCGCATCATCCTGATCGACGACTCGCTGGTGCGCGGCACCACCTCGAAGAAGATCGTGCGCATGATGCGCGATGCCGGCGCCAAGGAAGTGCACTTCCGCCTCGCTTCGCCGCCGATCCTCTATCCCGATTATTACGGCATCGACCTGCCCGACCGCGGCGGCCTCCTGGCCGCGACGCATTCGCTGGAGGAGATGCGCGAGATCATCGGCGCCGACTCGCTCGCCTTCCTGTCGATCGACGGCATGTACCGCGCCATGGGCGAGCCCGGCCGCGACCCGGCCAATCCGAAGTTCTCGGATCATTGTTTTACCGGCGCCTATCCGACTCACCTCACCGACCAGACCCAGACCGAGCAGCAGCCCCGGCAGCTGTCCCTGCTGGCTGAGGCGAGCTGACGGCGTAGTCGTCATCCCGGGGCGATGCGAAGCATCGAGCCCGGGATCTCGAGATTCCCCGATGCGCGATTGCGCATCTGAGGTCTGGTGCTTCGCACCATCCCGGAAATGACAGATGCGGATGGGGGCTTGTCCCGGCCATCCACGCCTGTAAAACCCCGCCATGACAAAACTCCTCGCTGATCGCATTGCTCTCGTCACCGGCGCCTCGCGCGGCATCGGCTATGCCACCGCGATCGCGCTCGCCAAAGCCGGCGCGCATATCGTGGCGGTGGCGCGCACGCAAGGCGGGCTCGAGGAGCTCGATGACGAGATCCGGAAGATCGGCGGCAGCGCCACCCTGGTGCCGCTCAACCTCACCGATTCCGACGGCATCGCGCGGCTCGGCGCCGGCCTGCACGAGCGCTATGGCAAGCTCGACATCCTCGTCGGCAATGCCGGCGTGCTCGGTCCCTCCTCGCCGATCGGCCATATCGAGCTGAAGACCTTCACCGACGTGATGGCCGTGAACGTCTCCGCCAACTTCCAGCTGATCCGCTGCATGGAGCCGCTGCTGAAGCAGTCGGATGCGGGCCGCGCCGTGTTCATCACCTCGGGCGCCGCCAACAAGGCGACCGCCTATGTCAGCCCCTACGCAGCGTCCAAGGCCGCGCTGGAGACGCTGGCGCGCGCCTGGGCGCAGGAGACCGCGAACACGAAGCTCCGCGTCAACCTGTTCAACCCCGGCCCGGTCCGCACCCGCATGCGCGCCACGCTGATGCCGGGCGAAGACCCCGCGACGCTCGACACGCCCGAGCAGGTCGCCGAATTCATCGTGCCGATGTGCGCGCCTGACTGGACCGAGACCGGCAAGTTCTATGACTACAAGACCCGCAACCTGATGAGCTTCCGCTCGCCTGCGTAATTTCCTTGCCCGATTGACTCGCCTGCCTCCCCGCGATTGACTGCCCGCGCGCAAGCGGCAGCAAGCCGCGCGCCAAAAAAGGGAGGTTGCCATGGCGCCATGGCATGATCGCGCAGGCTTTGCGTCTGCGCTCGCACGTCACGCACTCTCCATTCTGATCGCAGCCGTCGCGCTCGCGTCTCCGGTTGCATCGAATGCCGGCGACGTCCCGACCTTCGCGGTCGATGCCTCCTGGCCGAAGCAGCTGCCCAACAACTGGATCCTCGGCCAGGTCGGCGGCATCACGGTCGACTGGCAGGGCCATATCTGGGTGATCCATCGCCCGCGCTCGCTCACCGACGACGAGAAAGGCGCAAGCCTCACTCCTCCGCGCTCGAAATGCTGCGTGTCGGCGCCGCCCGTGCTCGAGTTCGACGCCGACGGCAATCTGCTGCGGTCCTGGGGCGGTCCCGGCCAGGGCTATGAATGGGTCGGCCGCGAGCACGGCATCGAGGTCGACGAGCGCGGCTTCGTCTGGGTCGGCGGCAATGCCGACAACGACAACGCCATTTTGAAGTTCACGCTCGACGGCAAGTTCGTCGCCCAGATCGGCAAGTTCGCCCCGAGCCTCGGCAGCAACGACACGACGCAGCTCGGCAAGCCCGCCGAGACCGCACTCGACAAGGAGGCGAACGAAATCTACGTCGCCGACGGCTACGGCAACCGCCGTGTCATCGTGTTCGATGCGACGACGCTGGCCTACAAGCGACACTGGGGGGCCTACGGCAACAAGCCCGACGACGCCAAGCAGGCGCCCTACGATCCCAAGGCGCAGGTCGCGCAGCAATTCGGCAACCCGGTCCACTGCGTGAAGCTTGCCAATGACGGCCTCGTCTATGTCTGCGACCGCATCAACAACCGTATCCAGGTGTTCAGGAAGGACGGCAGCTTCGTGAAGGAGTTCTTCTTCGAGAAGAACACACTCGGCAACGGCGCGGTGTGGGACGTCGCGATCTGGCCCGATCCGAAGCAGACCTATCTGCTCAGCGCCGATGGCGAGAACAACGAGATCAGGGTCATCAAGCGCGAAGATGGTAGCGTGGTCGGCAGCTTCGGGCACAACGGCCGCAACGCCGGTCAATTCCACTGGGTGCATGCCATGGCGATCGACGCGAGGGGTAACGTCTATACCGCCGAGGTCGATACCGGAAAGCGCATCCAGAAATTCAAGCTGACATCGGACGCGCTCAAATAGCGTCTCAACGCATTTTGCCCAAAAGTTAACCGAAGGATGACGCTACGACGCAGCGTCATCCGGCTTTAGGCGCATTGCCGCCGGCCCTGGGAAAGGCTAGAGCCAATCAGCCGGAACAAGGCTCCGCAAGAGAGCCGTCCGCATATTTGACAAGGGAGGAAACCTTTTATGACGACGACGTTCGCGCGCCGCTCCGCGGCCCTTCTGGCCTGTGCCGCCTTCGGTTTTGCAACATCCGCCTACGCGCAGGACAAGACCGTCAAGATCGGCGTGCTCAACGACATGTCGAGCCTCTATGCCGACATCGGCGGCCCCAACTCCGTGGTTGCGATCAAGATGGCGGTCGAGGATTCCGGCCTGCTCAAGAAGGGCTGGAAGATCGACGTCATCAGCGGCGATCACCAGAACAAGCCCGACGTCGGCGTCAACATCGCCCGGCAGTGGATCGACAACGAGAAGGTCGACGCGATCGCCGACACGCCGAACTCCGGTGTCGCCCTGGCGGTCAGCAACCTTGTCAAGGAAAAGAATGCGGTGCTGCTGAATTCCGGCGCCGCCTCCGCCGACCTCACCGGCAAGGCCTGCACGCCGAACACGATCTCCTACACCTATGACACCTACATGCTGGCCAACGGCACCGGCAAGGCGCTGACCAAGGCCGGCGGCGACAGCTGGTTCTTCCTGACTGCGGATTATGCCTTCGGCCACGCGCTCGAACGCGACACCACGGCGGTCGTGACCGCGAACGGCGGCAAGGTGCTCGGCAGCGTCAAGCATCCGATCAATACCGCGGACTTCTCATCCTTCCTGCTGCAGGCGCAATCCTCCAAGTCCAAGGTGGTAGGCCTTGCCAACGCCGGCGGCGACACCACGAACTCGATCAAGCAGGCGGCCGAATTCGGCATCGTCTCCGCCGGCCAGAAGCTCGCGGCCCTGCTGCTGTTCATCAACGACGTGCATTCGCTGGGCCTCAAGACCGCCCAGGGCCTGACCTTCACCGAATCGTTCTACTGGGACCTGAACGACAAGACCCGCGAATGGTCCAAGCGTTTCTCGGCGCTGGCCAGCAAGAACGCGATGCCCTCGATGACGCAGGCCGGCAACTACGCGATGGTGCTGCACTATCTGAAGGCGATGGACGCACTCGGCGGCAATCCGCATGACGGCGCCAAGGTCGTCGCCAAGATGAAGGAGCTGCCGACCGACGATCCGCTGTTCGGCAACGGTCCGCTGCGCCAGGACGGCCGCCGCCTCATCCCCGCTTACCTGTTCGAGGTGAAGAAGCCCGAGGAGTCGAAGGGGCCGTGGGACTATTACAAGCAGATCGCCACGATCTCGGCGGAAGACGCGGCCAAGCCGCTCAAGGACAGCGACTGCCCGCTGGTAAAGAAGTGACCGCATAGCGGTCATCCCGGGGCGATGCGAAGCATCGAACCCGGGATCTCGCGCGGCATTCTCCACTGCCGTAGGGTGGGCAAAGCGACTTGTCCGCCATAGCTCGAAGAGCGGCGGCGGAAGCGTGCCCACGACTTCTTGCTATCATGAACAGATGGTGGGCACGGCGCGGCGCGCCTTTGCCCACCCTACGATCCTGCCTTCGCCGCCCCCAGCGTCCGCACCGCGATCGCCACGCAGACCACCATCAGCGCTGCCGCGAGCAGGAACGGTGCGCCGGGCAGATGCAGCGGCGCGCCCGCGCTGATGAAATAGGAAAAGGTCAGCGTGAACAGGAACGGGCCGACGAGCTGCGAGACGCTCTGCACGCTCGCGGTCGCGCCCTGGAGCTGGCCCTGCTGCTCGGCCGCGACCAGCCGCGTCATCAATGCCTGCGACGCGGCACCCGAGATGCCCCACAGCGCCAGAATGGGAATCCCGATCCAGGACAGCGGCCCGGTCGGCGCAGCGCCCAGGACGACGAAGCCGAGCGCGCCACAACACAGGCCCAGCAACAGCGCGTTCCGCTCGCCGAGCACGCGCACGATCGGGCCGATCGCAAGCCCCTGCACCACCATGGCGCAGATGCCGACCATCGCCAGCGTCAATCCCACGGTCTTGGAATCCCAACCGTAGCGATAGGTCGCATAGAGCACGAAGGTCGAGGGCAGCACGACATGTGCGACCTGCGCGATGAAATTGACGACGGACAACGCAGCGAGCACTGCATTGGAGCGCAATAGGCGGAGCGCCCCGACCGGACTGGCGCTCCGCCAGCGGAACGGCGCGCGCTTGTCGGGCGCGAGCGATTCCGGCAGGACGAATAGCCCATAGAGCGCATTGGCGAAGCTGAGGGCTGCCGACGCCCAGAACGGCAAGCGCGGATCGATATCGCCGAGCAGGCCGCCGAGCGCTGGCCCAAGAATGAATCCGGCGCCGAACGCCGCGCCAATCCGGCCGAAGACCGCCGCGCGCCGCTCCGGCGGCGTGATGTCGGCGATATAGGCAAAGGCCGTCGAGATGCTGGCCGAGGTGATGCCGGAGATGACGCGGCCGACGAACAACCACACCAGGGACGGCGCCAGCGCCATCAGCACGTAGTCGGCGGCAAGGCCGAAATTCGACAGCAACACCACCGGCCGCCGCCCGAAACGGTCCGACAGCGCGCCGAGCAACGGCGAGAACACGAACTGCATCAGCGCCCAGGCGGTGCCGAACAGGCCGAAGATGCGGGCGGCGTGGGCGGTATCGTTGTCGACGAAGCTCTCGATCAGCTTCGGCAGGATCGGCATGATCACGCCGAGCGCGAGCATGTCCAAGAGGATGGTGACGAAGATGAAGGCGACCGCGCCGCGCCTCGCCGGCACGGCGCCTTGCGCCGTCGCCTCGCCGGCGCCGTCACTCACGACGGGCGCTTGCGCTTGTGCGCAAAGGGATTGGCCTTTTCACGGAGAGTAATGCGCACCGGCGTGCCCGGCAGTTCGAAAGTCTCGCGCATGGAATTGATGAGGTAGCGCAGATAGGACTGCGGCACCGCGTCCGCGCGCGAGCAGAACAGTACAAAGCTCGGCGGGCGCGCCTTGGTCTGCGTGATGTAATTGAGCTTGAGCCGTCGGCCGGACACGGCGGGCGGCGGATTGGCCTGGACAGCCTGCTCGAACCAGCGGTTCAACGCCGAAGTCGACACGCGCCGGTTCCAGAGCGCGTAGGCGTCCTGGATTGCCTGCATCAGCCGATCGATGCCCTCGCCCATCAGGCCCGAGACCGCGACGATCGGCACGCCCTTGATCTGCGGCAGCCAATGGTCGGCATCGCGGCGCAGGCCCGAGATCGCGCCGCCCCCCTTGCTCTCCATCAGGTCCCATTTGTTGACGGCGAGCACGACCGCGCGGCCCTCGCGTTCGATCAGATCGGCGATGCGCAAATCCTGCTCCTCGAAGCGGTTCTGCGAATCCATCATCATCACGACGACTTCGGCAAAACGGACCGCACGCAGGGCGTCGGCGACCGAGAGCTTTTCCAGCTTCTCCTCGATGCGGGAGCGCCGGCGGAGACCGGCGGTATCGAACACGCGAAACTCGCGGCCCTTCCAGTTGATCTCGACCGCGATGGAATCGCGCGTGGTGCCGGCCTCCGGGCTCGTCAGCAGGCGTTCCTCGCCGAGCAGATGGTTGATCAGCGTCGACTTGCCGGCATTGGGCCGGCCGACGATGGCGACCCGGATCGGGCGCGTCGCGGCCTCTTCCTCGGTGAGCGGCTCGTCGTCCTCGGTCTCGTCGTCGTCGCCGGGCTCCGGCATCAGCTTGGCGAGCTCATCGTAGAGCTCTCCCATGCCCTCGCCATGCTCGGCCGAGATCTGGATGGGATCGCCGAGGCCGAGTGCAAAGGATTCCATCGCGCCGGCATCGCCATGCTTGCCTTCGCTCTTGTTGGCGACCAGCAGCACGGGCTTGTTGGCCTTGCGGGCGAAATCGGCGAAGGCGCGGTCGGTGGGGGTGAGGCCGACGCGGGCATCGATGACGAAGAACAGCGCGTCGGCCTGCGCGATCGCGGTCTCGGTCTGCTCCTGCATGCGCGCGGTCAGCGAGCCCTTGGCGCCCTCGTCGAGGCCGGCGGTATCGATGATGGTGAATTCGAGATCGCCGAGCCTCGCCTCACCCTCGCGGCGGTCGCGGGTGACGCCCGGCAGGTCGTCGACGAGCGCGAGCTTCTGTCCGACCAGGCGGTTGAACAGCGTCGATTTGCCGACATTGGGCCGGCCGATAATGGCAATCGTGAAGGACATCGGTCATTCGTGCGCTGCCGGGGCTGCGCCTGTCAATGCAGGTGGAATTATTAGCGCGAGAAGCTGCCGCTCGGCAGCGGCGCCGGGAAGCCGCCCTGCGTCTGCTGCTGCGTGGTCTGGGTCGGTTGCGCCTGCTGGACCGGCTGATCTGGCGGCGGTGCGGTGGTGCGCTTGCGGACGATCTTGTGCTTGGGCGGCGGAGCGGCCGTGGCCGGCGCCGCCTCCGGCTGGGCCTCGCCGTCAACTTCGCCGGCGGGCGCCTCCGCGGGCGCGACGGCTGCGGCGGCCGGCTGCCTTGTCTTCTTTGCGTGGGCTCCCTTCGCCGGCTTGGCCTCGGGCGGCGGCTCGGCGGGCAAAGCCGCGACGGCAGGTGCGTTCGGATCGGGCTGCTGCTGCGCGCCCTTGTACATGTCCTTCGGGACGCCCTGCTCGAGGCCCGGCACGCCCTCCGGGAAGACCGGCTTGCGGTCGCCCGGCAGCTTCTTCTTGGTGTCGAGGAAGTCGAGCATGTCGCTTGGATCGAAGCTGGAGCAGCCGCCCAGGACACCCGTGAAGGCGATCAGGACGGCGGCTGCGATCAAGCGTGGCGTACGGCGCATCTTGTGTGTCTCGTTTACGTCAGAGGGCCCGTCGTCAGCTCTTTTTGCTCAGCTCTTGGCGACGGGCGGAAGCAGGGCCTGGAGCGCCTCGGCGCGCGAGCGCAGGCCGGGCGGCGTTTCGCCGTCCTCGCTAATCGCGTCGAGCCATTTGCGGGCCGCGGTCATGTCGTTGTTGCGCCAGGCCGACAGCGCCAGCATCTCGCGGGCACTGTGGCGGAAGGTCGATTTGGGCGCTGCGGAAGGCTCGAGCCGCTGCTGCATGTCGGCATAGGACGCGCTGTCGAGCAGCAGGCCGGCGGCGCGGACCTTGGCCAGATCCTGCCACTCACCGCCGACGCTGCGGTCGGCAGCGATGTCGTCATACATCTTGGCGGCAGCCTTGGCGTCGCGGGGCGCCGCCTCGGCCGCGGCACGCAGCCGCGCCAGGGTGCGATAGCCCGACGGCGCCTTGGCGGCGAGTTCGGTGAAGGCGGCCTCGGCCTCGGCATGCTTGTCCTGGTCGGACAGCTCGGCGGCCCTCTCGAAGGCGGCGCCGGCCTCGGCGGCCTTCCTGGCCTCCAGATATTGATACCCGCGCCAGCCGCCGACGCCGGCCACAACCAGCACCATCAGGGCGATGAAGTAGATCGAATATCTATCCCACAGCTTCTTGAGCTGTTCGCGACGTACTTCCTCGTCGACTTCGTTAAATAATTCAGACACTTATGCTAATCCCATGCCCATCCGGGTACGCGCGCGGAAGCGTTCGCGTCAGGAATCCCGTCCCCCACGTGGCGGCGAGGTACCCTAACGATATGGCGCTGGCAAGGCAAAGCGAGCCCGATCAAGGCGTTAACCACCCGGGAGAGCCCGGATGGCGCCTGCCCGGCTCAAGCGCCCAGGAGCTCCCGGAGCTGCCGCTTCAGCACCTTGCCGTTGGCATTGCGCGGCAGCGGGTCCGGCGTGATCGCCATGGTCTCGGGAACCTTGTAGTCGGACAGACGCTCGGCGCACCAAGCCCGTAAGTCGCTGTCGGCGACCGGGCTGCGTGTCACCACCACGGCGTGGACACGCTCGCCCAGCACCGGGCAGGCCTTGGCGATGATCGCGCTCTCGATCACCGCGGGATGGCCGGCCAGCACGGATTCGACCTCGGCCGAATAGATCTTCAGGCCGCCGCGATTGATCATGTCCTTCTGCCGGTCGAACACGCGGACGAACCCTTCCGCATCGACCGAGCCGAGATCGCCGGAGTGCCAGAATCCGCTGGTGAAGCTTTCGGCGGTGGCCTTCGGGTTGTTCCAATAGCCCTTGATGACGGAGGCGCTCTGGATCCAGAGCTCGCCGATCTCGCCATGGGGCAGCTCGCGCCCATCCGGATCCATCGCGACGATGCGCGCGCCGGGACACGGCAGGCCGACGCTGTCGATGTGGCTCTCGGTCAACTCGCCCGGCATGATCGTCGAAGGCGACGTCGTCTCGGTCGAACCGTAGCAGTTCATCAGCTTCAGTCCGGGAATCGTCGCCTTGAGCTTCTCGATGGTCGCGACCGGCATCGGCGCGCCGCCGAAGCCGCCGATGCGCCAGCTCGACAGATCGTAGCCGTCGAAATCGGGCTGCAGCAGGCAGAGATTGTACATCGCCGGCACCATCACCGTGTAGGTGACCCGCTCGCGCGCGGCGAGTTTGAGGTAATCGGCGGCCTTGAACTCCGGCATGATGATCAGCGCTCCGCCACAGCGGATCATGGTCGTGATGTTGGCGACGACGCCGGTGACATGGCCGAGAGGTACTGCCGCGATCGAGCGATCCGCCTGCGTCAATTGCAGGCAGGACGCGAACACCATCGAGGAATGGACGATGTTGCAATGGGCCAGCATCGCGCCCTTCGGCTTGCCTGTGGTGCCCGAGGTGTAGAGGATCATCGCCGTGTCCTCTTCGCTCACCTCGACCGGCGCTGGCGCCGGCGGATTGTCGGCGAGCGCGGCGAAGCGCGAGCGAGCCGGATCGTCGTCGACGGCGATGCGATGGATCACATCGGGCACCTCCTGCGCATCGGGCAGCCGCTCTGCGAGCCCTGCTTCGTGGATCAGGATCCTGGCGCCGCAATCGGCGAGGACATAGGCGATCTCCGGCTTCTGCTGGCGCGTGCTGAGCAGCACCGTGACCAGCCCCTCATGCGCGGCGGCAAACAGCAGCAGCGGAAATGCGATGCGGTTGCCGAGCAGGATCGCGACGCGGTCGCCGCGCTGCAGGCCAAGCTTGCGGAAGCCCGCGGCGATCTGCGCTGCCTGCTCCACGGCCTGCCGCCAGCTCAGCCGGACATTGCCTGCGATCAGCGCCTCGCCATCGGCATTGCGGGCGCGGGCTTGCGCGATCATCTCCCACACGCTCGCCGGCCGGTCGCAAAAGGCCGGCACCACCCGATCGCCAAAGCGCGCCTCGAACCGCATCGGCGGGATCTGAGATTGCGACCAGTCCATCGAAGGGCCCTCGGCTTGTTGCTCTTATTGCCTTCCGCGCATGGACATCGGGTTTCGTCTTGTGCTGACCGGCTAGACCCCGATCACGGGAACACCGATCACGACCGGATGGAACGCGAAGGCCAGCGCGAGATAGGCGACGACGCCGACGACGATCGCAATCAGATCATTGCTGACGCCGCCCACCGGGATCGGCGGGCCACCGCTATCGGTGCGATGCTTGAGCGAAATGCGGTCGTATACCGCCCAGCCCAGGAACGAGCCGAACAGGATGATGGAGCCGAGATCGCCGTTGGCGAGCAGATGCGCCGCCGCCCACAGCTTGATGCCGGCCAGCATCGGATGCTTCAGCGTCGCGTAGATGCGGCCGCGCAGGTAAGAGGCGACCACCAGGATGACCGCGGGCAGCATCAGCGCGAGCGTGATGTGCTTCATCGCCTTCGGCGGATACCAGACGTCGATCCAGCCGGAGCTGCGGTAGTGGGCAAAACCCCAGATGATCAACGCGAGCCCCGCGAGCGAGACCACGGCATAGAGAATCTTGTAGGTCCCCTCGCCCAGCCTTGCGATTGCCTGCGCGCGCGCCTCACGTTTGGTGGTGAACACATGGGTCGCAAAAAACAGCGCAAGCCCCAGGATCATGACCAGCAGACCCACGACATCCTCCCCCGTAAAGCAGCCCCCGCCAATGGCGTATCATCGATTGGCCGCGGGTCGCAACTCGCGCGCTACTGAGCGACCTGCCGATTGTCGACATACCGGATCGCGATCGGCCGTCCGGCCAGGGCGCCGGCGAGCCCGCCAGTGAATTTCAGCGGCAGGCAGGCATTCAGCGATGCGTTGATCGCCTTCAGATAGGTCGTGCGGGTGTCGGCGGGGACGCCGGCGGTCGCGAATGTGAGGCGCGGCGGGCCGATCAGGCCTCCGGCCCTGTTGAAGCTGAAACGCACCGACATCTGCATGCCCGCGCGCGCATTGTCCGATGGCGGCGACCAGCAGCTACGCAACTCGGCGAAGAGGTCGCCGATCGTGTCGAGATCGTGATCGGGCTTTTGGTATTTGGCGCGATCGGCCTCTGATGGGACGCTTTGGATGGTGAGCTGGAGATTCTGGCCGTAGGGATAGTCGATCTCGGGAATGCAGGGACCGGGCTCGAGCGGGCTGCAATAGGACGGCGTGCAGGGGCGGCCGTCGAGCACGCTGCAGGGCTCGTGCGCGAACGGGATCGGATTGATCTGCCGCGGCCTCGCGTCGGCAGCGATCGTAGAGATCGCCAATAGGATGAAAACGAGGATGCCGCGCCACATGATGCGAGTTCGCGATGTCACTTCGACAAAAGTGGCATCGTCCATGCACGCGTCAAGCCCGCGCGGGTTCACATGCTCGCGCGCAAGATGAGGCGCCGCCCTACCCCTTCTTCTTGACGTCCTTGACGTTGGTGAACTCGATGCCCTCGGCGCGCTCCTTGGTGTAGCCGAGATAGAATTCGTTCCTCGCCAGATACACGGGATCGCCGTCGACGTCGTCGGCGATGCTGGAGGTATTGGCGGCGATGAAGGTGTCGAGCTTCTTGCGGTCCTCCGAGGAGACCCAGCGCGCGAGCTGGAATTCGCTGACCTCGAATTCGACCGGCAGCGAATACTCCGCCTCCAGCCGCGCCTTCAGCACGTCGAGCTGCAGCGCGCCGACGACACCCACCAGCGCCGGCGCTCCGTCGCGCGGGCGGAACACCTGCACCACGCCCTCTTCCGACATCTGCTGCAGCGCTTCCTTCAGCTTCTTAGCCTTCATCGCGTCGGTGAGACGGACGCGGCGAACGATTTCCGGCGCAAAGCTCGGCACCCCGACGAAGTTGAAATCCTCGCCTTCGGTCAGCGTGTCGCCGATGCGCAGCGTGCCGTGATTGGGAATGCCGACGACGTCGCCAGCGAAGGCTTCATCCGCGACCGAGCGGTCCTGCGCGAAGAAGAATTGCGGGCTCGACAGCGGCATGCTCTTGCCGGTGCGCACCAGCTTGGCCTTCATGCCGCGGCTGAGCTTGCCCGAGCAGAGGCGCGCAAAGGCGATGCGGTCGCGGTGGTTCGGATCCATATTGGCCTGGATCTTGAACACGAAGGCGCTCATGCGCGGATCGGTGGCCTCGACCTTGCGCTGGTCGCTGTCCTGCGCGCGCGGCTCGGGCGCGAACTTGCCGAGGCCTTCCAGGAGGTCGCCGACGCCGAAATTGCGCAGCGCACTGCCGAAATAGACCGGCGTCAGGTGGCCCTCGCGGAACGCGTCGAGCTCGAACGGTTTTGACGCTTCGGTGACGAGCTCGAGCTCGTCCTTGACCGCGGAAACGTCGAGATTGGCGTTGAGCTTGGCGAGCTCGGCGATCTCGATCTGCTGCGCCGCGCCGGTCTTGGCGCCGCCGCCTTCGAGCAGGCGCACGCCGCCATTGACGACGTCGTAGGTGCCGAGGAAGTCGCGGCCGCGTCCGACCGGCCAAGTCATCGGCGTGGTGTCGAGCGCCAGCGTCTTCTCGATCTCGTCGAGCAGCTCGAACACGTCGCGGCTCTCGCGATCCATCTTGTTGATGAAGGTGATGATCGGGATATCCCGAAGACGACACACCTCGAACAGCTTTCGGGTGCGCGCCTCGATGCCCTTGGCGGCGTCGATCACCATCACGGCGGAATCGACCGCCGTGAGGGTGCGATACGTATCTTCCGAAAAGTCCTCGTGGCCCGGCGTGTCCAGGAGGTTGAACACGAGGCGCTCGAACTCGAAGGTCATCACCGAGGTCACGACCGAGATGCCGCGCTCGCGCTCGATCTTCATCCAGTCCGATCGCGTGTTGCGCCGCTCGCCCTTGGCCTTGACCTGGCCGGCGAGATTGATGGCGCCGCCGAACAGCAGCAGCTTTTCGGTCAGCGTGGTCTTGCCGGCGTCGGGATGGGAGATGATCGCAAACGTGCGCCGCCGCGCCACTTCGGCGGCAAGCGGGGAACGGGCCGGCAATTCGGCTGTGGTGATGGCGATGTCGGACATGGCGGGAGCGTGTGGCAGGGAAAACGGGCCTGATCAAGCCTCATTTGGTGATTGCGGAGCCCCCCGGCCAGCCCCATATCGGCCTTGGCCATACTGGCCTTGGGGGAGGACGGCCTCCCCAGCCCATCAGCACGTTAGCCGCGGGGACGACCCTGCCTTGAATGGAGGGTCGTCATGGCCTGGAGCATCCTGTTCGTCGCGGGCCTTCTCGAGATCACCTGGGCGATCGGCCTGAAATACACCGAGGGCTTTACCAGGCTTGTTCCGTCCGTCGTCACGCTCGTGGCCATGGCCGGCAGCGTCATCCTGCTCGGGCTCGCGCTCAAATCCCTGCCCGTTGGAACCGCCTATGCGGTCTGGACCGGCATCGGCGCGGTCGGCACCGCAACACTGGGCATCATCCTGTTCGGCGAGCCGGCCACGGCCCTCCGTCTTGCCAGCATCGGGCTGATCGTCGCCGGGATCGTCGGGCTGAAGCTCGTTACTTGACGAAGATCTTGACCGCCCACCAGGTCAGCGCCGCCACGATGGCCGAGGCCGGGATCGTGATCACCCAGGCGTAGACGATCGAGCTGGCAACGTTCCAGCGCACCGCCGAGACGCGGCGGGCGGCACCGACGCCGACGATGGCGCCGGTGATGGTGTGCGTGGTGGAGACGGGAACCCCGAGATAGGTTGCCATGAACAAAGTCGCGGCCCCGCCGGTCTCGGCGCAAAAGCCCTGCATCGGGGTCAATTTGGTGATGCGCAGGCCCATGGTGCGGACGATGCGCCAGCCGCCCATCAGGGTGCCCAGCGCCATCGCCGCCTGGCAGGACAGCACCACCCAGAACGGCACCGAGAAGTCGCTGCCCAGATGGCCCTGCGAATAGAGCAGCACCGCGATGATGCCCATGGTCTTCTGCGCATCGTTACCGCCATGGCCGAGCGAATAGAGCGAGGCGGAGGCGAATTGCAGGATACGGAAGGCGCGATCGACCGCGAAAGGCGTCGAGCGCACCGAGGCCCAGGACACGATCGCCACCAGCATCATCGCGAGCAGGAAGCCGATCAGCGGCGACAGCACGATCGCCAGCACCGTCTTGGTCAATCCGCTCCACACCGCAGCCGAGATCCCGGCCTTGGCCATGCCGCCGCCGACGAGCCCGCCGATCAGCGCATGCGACGACGAGGACGGGATGCCGAGCGCCCAGGTCACGAGGTTCCAGACGATGGCGCCGACCAGGGCCGCGAAGATCACCTGGGCATCGACGATCGAGGGATCGATGATGCCGGTGCCGATGGTCTGGGCAACGTGCAGGCCGAACACCATGAAGGCGACGAAATTGAAGAACGCGGCCCAGAATACCGCGAATTGCGGTCGCAGCACGCGGGTCGAGACAATGGTCGCGATCGAATTGGCGGCATCGTGCAGGCCGTTCAGGAAATCGAACAGCAGCGCGACGGCGATCAAGCCGACCAGGACGGGAAGACCCAACGCGGCATCCACAGCGGCCTGTCCTAAACTTGCTCGATGACGATGCTGTTGATCTCGTTCGCAACGTCGTCGAAGCGATCCGCCACCTTCTCGAGGTGGTCGTAGATCTCGACGCCGACGATGAAGTCCATCGCATTGCCGTCGCGATGCTTGAGGAACAGCTCCTTCAAGCCGATGTCGTGGAGATCGTCGACGCGGCCCTCGAGCTTGCCGAGCTCCTCCGTGATCGCGGTCAGCATGGCGACATTCGGGCCGATCGACTGCATCAGCGGCAGCGCGCGGCCGACCAGATTGGCGCATTCGATCAGAAGCCCGCCGATCTCGCGCATGGGCGGCTCGAAGGTGCGGACCTCGAACAGCATCACCGCCTTGGCCGTCTGCTGCATCTGGTCGATGGCGTCGTCCATCGACGTGATCAGGTTCTTGATGTCGCCGCGGTCGAACGGGGTGATGAAGGTGCGGCGCACCGCCGTCAGCACCTCTCGGGTGATGTTGTCGGCATCATTCTCGAACTGGTTGACGCGCTGGCAATAGACCGGCGTCTCCTCGCCCCCGTTCAGCATACCCTGGAGCGCGATGGAGCCCTGGATCACCGTCTGGGCATGCCGGTCGAACAGGTCAAAGAACCGTTCTTCCTTGGGAAGGAAAGCACGAAACCATCGCATCATGGGGGTAGGCTACCGGTTGGAAATGGCCCGGCCCTGTCGGGCCGTCATGAAACTGTCATAGACCATTTTCGATCCGCGCGCGTGTCATCTCACGCCCGCGGAGCCGGATCATCCACCGCTTTCAGGCGGCCGGTAAACCACTTCTGAATCAGCTACTTAGAGAGATCGCCGGAAGTAATGCGCGATTTCGCCGATGACGCCGCGGCGGAAGGTGAGCACGCAGATTACGAAGATCGAGCCCTGGATTACCGTCACCCACTGGCCGAAGCCCGCGAGATATTGCTGCATGGCGATGATCGCGAACGCACCGACCACGGGGCCGAAGATGGTTCCAAGGCCGCCAACCAGCGTCATCAGCACGACCTCGCCCGACATCGACCAATGGACATCGGTGAGCGAGGCGTTCTGCGCCACGAACACCTTCAGCGCACCGGCAAAACCGGCCAGGGTTCCCGACAGCACGAAGGCCAGGAACTTGTACTGGTCGGTCCGGTAGCCGAGCGAAATCGCCCGCGGCTCATTCTCCCGGATCGCCTTCAGCACCTCGCCGAACGGCGAGTTGATGACACGGAAGATCAGCAGGAAGCCGGCGAGGAACCCCACCAGCACGACGTAATAGAGCACCGTCGGCTTGGACAGATCGAACACGCCGAACATGTGTCCCTGTGGGATGCCCTGGATGCCGTCCTCGCCGTGGGTGAACGGGGCCTGGAGGTAGATGAAGTACAGCAGCTGCGACAGCGCCAGCGTGATCATCGAGAAATAGATGCCCTGGCGGCGGATCGAGATGTAGCCGGTGATGAGCGAGAGCACGAAAGCCGCGGCGATGCCGACGAGGATGCCGAGCTCGGGCGGCAGCGCCCACACTTTCAGCGCATGCGCGCAGCAATAGCCGGCGGTACCCAGGAACATGGCGTGGCCGAACGACAACAGGCCGCCATAGCCGATCAGCAGATTGAAGGCGCAGGCGAGCAGCGCAAAGCACAGCGCCTGCATCACGAAGAACGGGTAGACGCCCGTGAATGGCACCGACGCCAGCAGCAGCGCCATCACGACGAAAGCGATCATCTCGTCGCGCATCGCGCGAGGGGTCACCGGCAGCGTGTCGTCCGTCAGGGTTGTCATATCAGGCCGCCCTTCCCGTCAATCCCGTTGGCTTCACCAAGAGCACCAGCACCATCAGCACGAACACGACGGTGTTGGAGGCCTCGGGATAGAAATACTTGGTCAGACCCTCGATCACGCCCAGCGCGAAGCCGGTGATGATGGAGCCCATGATCGAACCCATGCCGCCGATCACGACCACCGCGAACACGACGATGATGAGGTCGGCGCCCATCAGCGGCCGCACCTGGTTGATCGGCGCCGAGAGCACGCCCGCGAGCGCGGCAAGGCCGACGCCGAGACCATAGGTCAGCGTGATCATGCGCGGCACGTTGATGCCGAAGGCGCGCACCAACGTCGGATTTTCGGTGGCGGCGCGCAGGTAAGCGCCGAGCTGGGTCTTCTCGATCAGGAACCAGGTCGCCAGACACACGACCAGCGAGAACACGACCACCCAGCCGCGATAGATCGGCAAGAACATGAAGCCCAGATTCATGCCGCCCTTGAGCTGGTCCGGAATGGCGTAAGGCAGACCGGAGGAGCCGAAATAGTTCTGGAACACGCCCTGCACGATCAGCGCGATGCCGAAGGTCAGGAGCAGGCCGTAGAGATGGTCGAGCCCGGTCAGCCATTGCAGCATGGTCCTTTCCAGGATCATGCCGAAGATGCCGACGATCACGGGTGCGATCAGCAGCGCCCACCAGTAGTTGATGCCGCCGAGGCTCAACAGGAAATAAGCAACGAAGGCGCCCATCATGTAGAGCGCGCCATGGGCGAAATTGATGATGTTGAGCATGCCGAAAATCACGGCAAGCCCGAGACTGAGCAGCGCGTAGAACGAGCCGTTGATCAGTCCCACCAGTAGCTGAGCGTATAGAGCCTGCATCGATCCCGCACCCGGTCCCTTCGGCGTTCCCTGAAAGTCGCCCGCGGGCCTGATGGCCTGCGGGCGGTTATCTTACTTCTTCAAGAGCGCGCACTTGCTCTCGGACAGCGGCGTGAAAGCCTGATCGCCCGGCACCGTGCCGACCAGCTTGTAGAAGTCCCACGGCCCCTTGGATTCGGAGGGCTTCTTCACCTCGAACAGATAGGCGTTGTGGATGGTGCGGCCGTTGGGCTGGATCTCGCCCTTGCCGAACAGATCGTCCTCCGTCGGCATCGACTTCATCTTCTCGACGACCTTGACGCCGTCATGGGGATTGCCGCCGAGCGCTTCCAGCGCCTTGAGATAGTGACGCACGCCCGAATAGACGCCGGCCTGCACCATGGTGGGCGGTGCGTTGTTCTTCATCCTGTCAGCGAAGCGCTTCGAGAACGCCCGGGTCTGGTCGTTCATGTCCCAGTAGAAGGTCTCGGTGAAGTTGAGGCCTTGCGCCGTCTCCAGCCCGATCGCCTTGACGTCGGTGAGGAAGAGCAGCAGCGCCGCGAGCTTCTGGCCGCCCTTGCCGATGCCGAACTCGGCAGCCTGCTTGATCGTGTTGGTGGTGTCGCCGCCGGCATTGGCAAGACCGATGATCTTTGCCTTGGATGACTGCGCCTGGAGCAGGAATGACGAGAAGTCGGGCGTGTTCAGCGGATGCTTGACGCCGCCGACCACCTTGCCGCCGTTGGCGGTGACGACCGCCGTGGTGTCGCGCTCGAGCGCCGCACCAAAGGCATAGTCGGCGGTCAGGAAGAACCAGGTGTCGCCGCCGGCCTTCACCAGCGCCTGGCCGGTGGTGTGGGCCAGCATGTAGGTATCGTAGGTCCAGTGCACGGTGTTGGGGGAGCACTGCGCGTTGCTGAGATCCGAGGTCGCCGCGCCCGAATTGATGTAGACGCCGTTCTTTTCCTTGATGACGTTGTTGACGGCGAGCGCCACGCCGGAATTCGGCACGTCGACGATGATGTCGACCTTGTCGACGTCGAACCACTGCCGCGCGATCGCGGTGCCGATGTCGGGTTTGTTCTGGTGATCGCCGGAGATGATGTCGATCTTCCAGCCCTTCGCCGCCAGGCCGGAATCCTCAACCGCCATCTGTGCGGCAAGCGTCGAGCCGGGACCGCCGAGATCGGCGTAGAGGCCGGACTGATCGGACAGCGCGCCGATCTTGACGGTCTTGTCCTGCGCGGAGGCGACGCCTGTTACGGCGAAGGTGAGCGCGGTGGTCAGCAGCAACGATGCAATCGACTTCGTCTTCATGCAACTTTCCTTTTTGAATTTTCTCGTTGGCAGTTCTAGACACCCAAATAGGTGTGGAGCTTGTCCATGTTGGCGGCAAGCTCCGCATTGGAAAATCCGTCAATGATCTTGCCGTGCTCGACCACGTAGTAGCGGTCGGCGACGGTGGATGCGAAGCGGAAATTCTGCTCGACCAGGAGGATCGTGAACCCCTCCTTCTTGAGCCGCGCGATGGTGTGGCCGATCTGCTGGATGATGACCGGAGCCAGGCCCTCGGTCGGCTCGTCCAGCATCAGGAAGCTCGCGCCGGTGCGCAGGATGCGCGCGATCGCGAGCATCTGCTGCTCGCCACCGGATAGCTTGGTGCCCTGGCTGTTGAGCCGCTCCTTCAGGTTCGGGAACAGATCGAAGATCTGATCGAGCGGCAGCCCGCCTTCGCGGACCACCGGCGGCAGCATCAAATTCTCCCGCACATCGAGACTGGAGAATATGCCCCGCTCTTCCGGGCAGAATGCGATGCCCATGCGCGCGATCTTGTCGGAGGTCGCGCGGATGATCTCCTGGTTGTTGAACTTCACCGAGCCGGTACGCTTGCCGATGATGCCCATGATCGACTTCAGCGTGGTCGTCTTACCGGCGCCGTTACGCCCGAGCAGGGTGACGACCTCGCCCGCGTTCACGTCGAAGTTGATCCCGTGCAGGATGTGAGACTCGCCGTACCAGGCTTCCAGGTTGCGGATTTGAAGGATGTTTCCGCCGGTCGCAGCCTTGGCCGGAGCCTCGGCGATCGCAGTGTCAGGCATGACCGGCTCCCAGATAGGCTTCCTTGACGCGCTCGTCCTTGGTGAGCTCCGAGTAATGGCCCTGCGCGAGCACCTGGCCGCGCGTCAGCACGGTAATGATGTCGGACAGGTTGGCCACGACGCTTAAGTTATGCTCCACCATCAGGATGGTGTATTTCGCCGAGATCCGCTTGATCAGCGCCGCGATCTTGTCGATGTCCTCGTGGCCCATGCCCGCCATCGGCTCGTCCAACAGCATCATCTCCGGGTCGAGCGCGAGCGTGGTTGCGATCTCCAGTGCACGCTTGCGTCCATAGGGCATCTCGACCGCGGGCGTGTTGGCAAACTCGTTCAGGCCGACATCGTTCAACAATTCGCGCGCGCGATCGTTGAAGCGGTTGAGCACCGACTTGGAGCGCCAGAAATCGAACGAAGAGCCGTGCTGGCGCTGAAGCGCGACACGGACGTTCTCCAGCGCCGTGAGATGCGGAAACACCGCCGAAATCTGGAACGAACGGACCAGCCCCATGCGGGCCACGTCGGCCGGCGCCATCGCGGTGATGTCCTGCCCCTTGTAGAGGATTTTTCCTGCGGACGGTTTCAGGAACTTGGTCAGAAGATTGAAGCAGGTCGTCTTGCCGGCCCCGTTCGGGCCGATCAACGCATGAATGCTCCCACGGCGAACCTTGAGCGCAACGTCACGGACGGCGAAGAAGCCCGCGAACTCCTTGGTCAAGCCTTCCGTTTCGAGAATAAACTCATCGGCCAAACAGATTTCCCCCTGCCCGCGCGAGCCGCGTGGCTATCCTTGTTGCTTCGGCTTTCCGGGGGCCTTGGAGCCTATCCTTGGAGCCCATCCGGAACGCCGTCTCCGGGCGCGGAATATGCCGGAGGTGACGGGGGTTAGGCAAGGCGGAAAGCTGAGCAGATCAGGTCTCCGGCTGGGATACAAATGCTCCCTTAGTCGGAGATGTTTTGATGTCGTGCCTGCCCGGCCTCCCGGTTCGCAAGACACCGGTCATCAAGCCGTCGTTAACGGTCTTTCGTCCGGCGCGCCAGCCTTCATAGAAAATTTTCCCGCAGGAGACATCATGTGCTGGTTTTGACGTTCCGGGATTATTGTTTTGGATTTCGCAAGCGCCGCTCCGTCCGTCGTCAAATCGATCAGGCAGCGTGATCTCCTGAACACGTGGCTGCGACTTTATGCGCGCCAGCAGATCGCGCCGGCGGTCTGGGAATATCAGCCTGCGCGGCTCGAGGAAGAGCTGTTCGATCTCATCTATTATACGGTGGACGTTTCGACGCCGGCGCCGCGCCTCACCATCCAGAGCGAAAACACGCGCATCTCCCGCGCCTATGGACATACCGGCAAGGGCGTTCTGCTCGACGATTATCTCGGGCCGCGGCTCGCCCCCTTCGTGATGCCGGTTTACTATGAATGCGTGGCACGCGGGCTGCCCGTCTACAGCGTTGCCGATGTCGACGACATCTACGGACGCATCGTCGCGTATGAACGGCTGCTGCTACCTTTCCAGACGGGCGGCCAAGTCTGCCACGTCATCGCCTCGGTCAAGACCTTCTGCGAGGACGGCGGCTTCGAGATCAAGAATCTGATGCGCGGAAATGACGCGCTGCCGCGCCCGAAACTGCGCGCCGTGATCGATCGCGATCTCTTCCATCGCGCGCCTGGCCGCATCGCGACGGCCGACGTCGTCGAGTTCGCGGACCAGCCGGCTCCCGGCGTCACCAACGAGATCATCGAGCTGAACTAGACTCTAACGCGTCCTGGCTCCGACTTCCTTGGCATAGATGTCCGGCTTGAAGCCGACCAGCAGCTTGCCGCCGATCTCCAACACCGGCCGCTTGATCATCGATGGTTGCGCTAGCATCAGCGCCAGCGCCTTCTTCTCGGTGACGCCTTCCTTGTCGGAATCGGGCAGCTTCTTGAACGTCGTGCCGGCGCGATTGAGCAGACTCTCCCAGCCGACCTTGTCGCTCCAGTGCTTGAGCTTGTCCTTGTCTACGCCCGCTGTCTTGTAGTCGTGAAATTCATATGCGACGCCATGGGAGTCGAGCCAGGCGCGCGCCTTCTTCATGGTGTCGCAGTTCTTGATGCCGTAGATGGTGTTGGGCAAGATGTTCCTCGCGCATGGCGTACGTGATGTTCGCAGCGTTGTACGAAACTCCGCCTCGCGCGACAATATTGCGAACGACGCCAACTCGCCGAACGGACATCCCATGCACGTCACCCACGATCCCGCAGCCGCCGCCACGCCGACCATCGACTTCAACAGCTTCCTCGCGGTCGATATCCGCGTCGGCACCATCGTCGATGCGAAACCGTTTCCAGAGGCGCG
The DNA here is from genome assembly GCF_028128695.1 of Bradyrhizobium sp. CCBAU 25360. Taxonomy (NCBI): domain Bacteria; kingdom Pseudomonadati; phylum Pseudomonadota; class Alphaproteobacteria; order Hyphomicrobiales; family Nitrobacteraceae; genus Bradyrhizobium; species Bradyrhizobium sp. CCBAU 25360. Next base: position 362,090 of record NZ_LBJA01000045.1, on the reverse strand, counting down.
CAAGCCGGCCTTTCGGCTGTGGATCGACTTCGGCCCGGTGATCGGCGTGCGCAAGAGCTCGGCGCAGATCACCGAGAACCATCCGCTCGAGACGCTGGTGGGACAACAGGTCGCGGCCGTCGTCAATTTCCCGCCGCGCCAGATCGGACCCGTCATCTCCGAGGTGCTGACGCTCGGCTTCCCCGATGCCGACGGCAAGGTCGTGCTGGTGCAGCCGAGCAAGCCGGTGCCGAACGGAGGACGGCTGTTCTAGCCGCGTGCGATCGAGCGCAGCGTCGCCCCTGTCGAGGCATTCGCAACCACATCCTCCTCCTTCTTCCCGGCCCCGCGGACTTGACCAAAATCCCCCTCTGCAATAAAAATGACTGACTGATCGTTTTTTATATCAATCCGCTTGGTGCAGGATCGACCGGAACCGACGGTAAAGTGATCGACCTGTCAGTTATTTAAGGACGGCGAGATGCCCAAGATCAGCGACAAGCAGCGCGAAAGTCGGCGGCAGCAAATTCTCGAAGCTGCCCTCGCCTGCTTCTCCGAAGACGGTTTTCACCAGACCGGCATGGCCGACATCGTGAAACGCTCCGGACTGAGCCACGGCGCGGTTTATCTCTACTTCCAGAGCAAGGACGATCTGATCGAGGCACTCGCCGACGACCGGCATCGGCGCGAAGCCGTGCTCAATTCGGTCGCGCAAGGATCCGGCGATCCGATCGAAGGGCTTCACGCGCTGATCCGCGTCTACGCGCAATGGCTGACCGACCCCGCCGGCGAACCGCGCCGCCGTGTCGGCATCCACGGCTGGGCCGAAGCCCTGCGCAACCGCCGCGTCCGCACCAGCGTCGTCGAAGGCATCGACATGCCGCGCGCGCTGATCGTGGCGCTGGTCGAGCGCGGCCAGCATGACGGCCTGATCAGGCGCGACCTCGGTGCCGAAGCGATCGCACGCGTGCTGATCGCGATCTTCCAGGGTTTTGTGCTGCAAAAATGCTGGGGCGAGGATTTCGACGTCGAGGCCTGCATGGCGGCGGTGGCCGGGGTGATCGACGGCTGTCGCACGACCAGGCCTGACATCAAGCGGCGAACCAGGACGTAAGCGATGTCAGGAATCCACGACCTGCTCGCTGGCGCCGGCGTCGGCCTGGTCAGCGGATTGACGTCGGGCTTGATGGGAACGAGCCCGGGTGGCGGGCTCGTGATCTTCAGCGTGCTGCTGTTTGGGGCCGAACAACACGTCGCGCAGGGCACCTCGCTGATCACCCAGATTCCGCCGACGGGCCTCGCCGGCGCGCGCCGCTATTGGCGGAGCGGCAATCGCAGCCCCTGGCCGTGGATCGTCTGGATCGGCATCGGATTTCTCGTCGGCGGTGCCGGCGGCGGTTACGCCGCGGCGGCGGTTTCCGACCGGGTCTTGCAATGGACTTATGTCATCTATCTCGCCGCGCTGATCGCCCTGCTGATCCTGCGCCGCGATCGCAAGGACGGCGGCCGTGAGGCCGACGACCAGGACCAGCAGCCCCGGCTACCCCTGCTGCTCATCGGCCTGCTCGCCGGATTTTCCTCCGGCTTCATGGGCATCGGCGGGGGCCTGGCCATCACGGTCGGCCTTGCTGCGGGCCTGCGCGTGCCGCAGCATCAGGCGCAGCTCGTCAGCCTCGTTTTCTCGGTCATCCCGACCAACCTGCCGGCGGCCTGGATCTAGCAAGGGCCTGATGGTCGGCTGGCCGGCCATCACAGGTATTCTGGCCGGCCTCTGGATCGGCACGGATCTCGGCGCACGCATGGCCAACGGCGTCAGCAGATCGGTGCTGCGCCGGGTCATGATCGCCTTCGTCTCGCTGATGGCGCTCTACATGACGTACAAGGCGCTGACCTGATCTTACGGCCGCTGCGGAATGTTCAGCCCCCGCTGCACCGCCGGACGCGCGAGGCCCCGTTCGAGCCAGGCACCGACCGATTTGAACTGGGTGAATTCGACGAGCTCGCCGGCACCGTAGAAGCCGATGAGATTGCGCACCCAGCCGAGCATGGAGATGTCGGCAATGGTGTAGTCGTCATCCATGAACCATTGCCGTCCCGAAAGATGCGTCTCCATCACGCCGAGCAGGCGCTTGGCTTCGGCGACGTATCGGTCACGGGGCCGCTTGTCCTCAAAATCCTTGCCGGCGAATTTGTGGAAGAAGCCGACCTGGCCGAACATCGGCCCGATGCCGCCCATCTGGAAGTGCACCCACTGGATGGTCTGGTAGCGGCGCGCGGCATCCTCCGGCAGAAGCTTGCCGGTCTTCTCGGCGAGGTATTGCAGGATCGCCCCGGACTCGAACAGCGGCAGCGGCCTGCCTCCGGGACCGTTGGGGTCGAGGATCGCCGGGATCTTGCCATTCGGATTGAGCGAGAGAAATTCAGTCGTCTTCTGGTCGTCCTTGCCGAAATCGACGAGATGGACCTCGTAGGGAAGTCCGATCTCCTCCAGCATGATCGAGACCTTGACGCCGTTCGGCGTCGGCAGCGAATAGAGCTGGAGCAACTCGGGATGTTTGGCCGGCCAGCGTTTGGTTACGGGAAAGGCGGACAGATCAGACATCGGGACTCCAGCTTCGCTCATGCGATGCCGCCTAATCTAGGCGAGCGGACGAACGACGCAAGGTCGAGCGGTCACATCATTTCCCGCACGGGGATGAGGTCACAAGGGTCGCAGCAAATGACTGGTGGCGTAAATCACATCGCGCTGGGCGCGCTGCTTGATGAAGAGCTGTCCGGTGACGAGCAACGCGCTGGTGAAGACGAGCGCAAGCATTGCGGTCGCGAATTGACTGACATCCCTCATCGCACGAGCTTCTCTGTCATCGGTCCACACGGGGAACGCGGACCCGCCATCGACAGTTCCTGCATAGGTCAAATAAATTGCCATTTTTTCCCGATTTCCATCTCATGGGCTGGCAGCCTCAATAATTGATCTCCATACGCAGTCCGCGCGGATCGGTCTCCTCCCCGCCGACACGTTGCGTGCTGTCGCGCGCCGCGATGGCGCAGGCACAGGCGTCGATGAGATCGTCGCGGCCGATGCCGGTGCCATGTCGTTGCGCCAGCCATTTCGGCAAGCGCGTAAAGCCGCGTTGCGCGAGCAGCGCGACGCGCTGCTCGCGGCCGAGCGCGGATGCCTTCTTCGCAAGCCGGACTCGCCCTGCGAGATTCCAGAACACCAATTCCGGATGCGCTTCGCCGGTCGTTGCCTGCCGCGCCGGAGTCATGATCTCGTCGACCTCCCTGATCTTGTCCCTGATATTCCAGAGCTGCGCTGACACGCCCCTGCCCTTGCCTTCTTGCGCCCAGTAGTAACGGTTGGCCTCGGCCATGTCGGTGAACGTCCAGAGATCGCGTCGCGCACCGAGAAACACGGCGGGGCCAATCAGCTCGCGCGCTCGCAGGTCGCACAGGCGATAGCCGGCCGGATTCAATCCGATCGGCATGTCGATCATCGCACGCACATGCGGCAACGCGAGCAAACGCGTCAGGCCCGGCGAGTAGTCGAAGCCATGATCGCCGCGCTCGCCGATCCAGGCCGCGACCCAGCCGAAACGAAATCCGTCGATGCCGAGATAGTTATTCACGCGCGCGACGCCGCCGCTGCCGAAGTTCGTTCACCCCAAGCTGCCACCTCGATGTTGCAGGAACAGCGCTCACGTTTCATCTCGTCAGATATTCGCGCATCAGGGCGCGAGCGCGGTGCAGCCGGGCCTTTACGGTCTGCCGGGACGCGCCGAGCGCGACGGCGATTTCCTCGATGGTCATTTCCTTGACGTCGCGCATCAGCGCGACGTCGCGATAATGCGGCGGCAGTGCCTCGAAGGCCGCAGCCACGTCGAGTCGCAGATCGGCTTCAGGGCGCGTCAGCAGCAGCGCTTCCGCCTCGCTCTCATCGATAGGCCGCGCGAGGCCTGCTTTGCGCGCCAACCGCAGGCATTCGCGGCGGACCACGCTGAACAGCCAGGCCGAAAACGCCAGCAGCGAGCGGATCGTGCCGACGTGGCGGAACAGGATCCACAGCGCCTCCTGCGCCGCATCCTCGGCATCCGCCGAGCTGCGGCAGGTCGCGCGGGCGTAGCGGCGGATATCCGGCTGCGCCGTCTCGAGCAGCGAGGCGATCGCGTGGGGATCGCCGAGCCGCGCCGCTTCGAACAGGTTCGGCGAGATCGCCGCCGCACTCACGACACCCCTCCTCGCCCGATCCCCGCCATCGCGCACATCGGGCAATAGCCGACAAGGCCGGTCAGCGCGAAGCCGGCGCCACCCAGCGCGACCAGCCACGCCGTCGGGCCGGCCAGATAAACGGATGCCGCAACCACCACCGCGACGCCCGAGGCGATCCGCACCGCCTGGTGCAAGCCGCCGATGTTCTTCCTGTAAAATGCCATCGCATCCTCCGAGTTGAGCCGAGGCAAATTGCCTCGACCATCAAGAGGGCGCGCCGGCCGGAAAGGATTCGCGGGGCGCGTATTTTTTCGCGGGTCAGCCTCCGACGGCCTGATAGGCCAGGCGCTTGAACTCGAAGAAGAACGGATTCCAGAAGCCCATGTAACGTTGGGCCATCAGGACCCCCGCGGTATTGGCCCGCGGACAGATCCACCAATGCGTGCCGGCAAGCCCGCCCCACTGGAATTCACCAGTGGAGTTCGGCGGATCAAACGGCGTCGGCGCGAAGGTGACGGCGCCGCCGAGGCCAAAGCCCTTGCCGGGGATCGGGCCGAGATTGGCGAAGCGGATGGTCTGCCCTGCCGGGAGCTGGTTCGTCATCATCTGCCGCAGCGTCTCCGGCTTCAGCAGCGCATCCGAACCGGGCAGCAGCGCGCGGACCAGCGCGAGCATGTCGGGCAGGGTCGAGACCAGACCGCCGCCGCCCGAGAGCCGCGGGAACGGCCGCCGATAGGCTTGCGGAAACGGCAGATTGTCGGCCCGCGTGAGGCCGGGCTTCATGGGGTCGAGCACGTCGGCGCCATTGTAGAGCGCAACCAGCCTGCCCTGCTGCGCATCCGGAACATGGAAGCTGGTATCGGTCATGCCGAGCGGGTCGAAGATGCGCGCCTTCAGAAAAGCGTCGAGCGGCTTGCCGGAGACGACCTCCACGACACGGCCGAGCACGTCGGTGGCGACCGAATATTCCCAGCTCGTGCCGGGATGATAAGACAGCGGCAGATCGGCGAGTTGGTCGATCATGTCGGCGAGTGGTGTCAGCGGATTGAGTACGCGCGCCTCGTTGTAGGCCTTGAACAGCACCGTGCCGGGATCGAAGATGCCGTAGCTGAGGCCGGAGGTGTGGGTCAGGAGCTGGCGGATCGTGATCGAATTCTTCGCCGGCTCGACATCGGCAAGGCTCGAGGCGCCCGGCTTCAGCACCTTGCGACCGGCGAGCTGCGGCAGGAATGTCTCGATCGGGTCATCGAGGCCGATGCGGCCTTCCTCAACCAGCAGCATGATCGCGCAAGTGACGAAGATCTTGGTGTTGGAGAACGCGCGGAAGATATGGTCGGGACGAAGCGCGGTCTTTGCTTCGCGGTCGGCAAAACCGACGCATTGCTGGTCGACCACCTCGCCCCCGCGCAGCACGGCCCAGGATGCGCCCGGAATGATCTCCTGATCGACGTAGCGCTGCATCGCCGTCCGTGCGGCGGAAAAATCGGTCGTTCTGGCGTCCATGTACTTCCCCCAAATTGTGGTTGGGACGGATATAGCGAAAATCGGGAGGAAATGAAGGGCGCCCCCGAGGGCGCCTATTCTTCCCTCATGAACGCTGTGACGTGCAGGCAACGGCGGATGCGCATGCCCTGTCGCTGGTACAGCGCGATCGCCGACGCGTTGCTCGAAAACACGTGGAGGAACGGAATTTCCCCGCGCGCCTCGATCCCGCGCGCGACGGCCGCAAGCAGCGCTTGCGCATAGCCGCGCCCGCGATAGTCGGGATGCACGCACACGGCCGTCACCTCGGTGAACTTGCCCGGCTTCATGCGCTCGCCGGTCATCGCGACCAATTGTCCCCCGGCGCGAATGCCGAGGAACGTACCAAGCTCATGGGTGCGCCGCGCGAACGGACCGGGCTTCGTCAGCTCCGTCAATGCCATCATGGCAGGGACGTCGTCGGCCCCCAGAGTGACGATCTCGGCATCGCGGAGCGGACTGACCGCGGGCGAGCCGATCATCTGCTCGCAAGGCCCGGCGATCACGACCTTGAAACCGGCGGGGACGTCAACCGGATCCGGCGTGAACAATGCTGCGACCTGCGAACCCGACAGCAGATCGCGCAGCGCGGCAAAGCTTGCCGCGGACATGTCGACCATGTCGGCAAACGGCGTCATGTCGACGGGATAGCGCAACGCCCGCGGCCCGCCCTCGGCCAGATGCTTGTGGCTGGTCGTCAGCGCGCTCCAGATCGGACGATCGAGCAGCGCCTCATCGCTGTCGGACACCGGTCTAGTCCTTGTCGAAGCTGACGATGACAGCTGCATTGGCGATGAGGATGGGATCGTTGGCCACTTCGGTCGCCGAGGGAATCTCCAGCCCGCCCTTGACCGCGGTGACGGTCACGGTGCCGTAAGGAAGCTCCTTGGCCACAGCCTCCTTGTCGACGGCTTCCGGATTGGGTACCGCGATCGTGACGTCGACGAACATGTCGTTCGCGGTCTTGCCGATCATCCGGAAGAAGCCGAGGCTCGAGTGCCTGATGGCATCCGACACCGCGCGCTTGGCCGCCTTGGTGGCGTCCCTGCCGTGGACATCGACGCCCATACCCATCTCGGTGACGCAGCGAACACGAGTCATTTTGTTGTCCTGTGCTTGTTCGGTATTTGGGAGTGTGGGTGATCGAGTCTCTCCAGACAAGCCCCTCTCGTGTCCCGGACGCGCTGCAACGCTTTTGCGTTGCTGCGCAGAGCCGGGACCCAGGAGGCGGCGAAGGTGGCTGACGCATGGGCCCCGGCTCTGCAACGCAACGCTGAAGAAGCGCTGCGCTGCGTCCGGGGCACGAGACCAAACATCACCCCTTTGCCTTCTCATGGGCGCGCAGCTCGTCCGCGAGCACCCGCACGTTCTCCGAATAGTCGATCGGGATCACGACCAGATGCACGCCGCCCTCTTTGAAAGCGGCGTCCAGCGTCGGGCCAAAGCTGTCGATGCTCTCGACCCGATGCCCCTTCGCTCCATAAGCCTTCGCGTAGAGGACAAAATCGGGATTGCCGAAGGTCATGCCGTAATCGGCGAAATGATCGACGGCCTGCTTCCAGCGGATCATGCCGTAGGCGTTATCCTCCAGCACCAGCACGACGAGGTTGAGCTTGAGGCGAACGGCGGTCTCCATCTCCTGGCTGTTCATCATGAAGCCGCCGTCGCCCGCGACCGCGAGCACGCGGCGATCGGGATAGAGCATCGCGGCCATCATCGCCGACGGCAGACCTGCGCCCATGGTCGCCAGCGCATTGTCGAGCAGCAGCGTGTTGGCGACGCGGGTGCGGTAGTTGCGCGCGAACCAGATCTTGTACATGCCGTTGTCGAGCGCGACGATGCCGTTCTCCGGGATCACCTGCCGGATGTCGTGCACGATCCGCTGCGGCGTCGGCGGCCAGCGCGCCTCGGTGGCGCGGTCGGCGATGTGGCCGAGAATCTTCTCGCGCAGCGGCAGCAGCGACGCGGCTTGCGGCAGCTTGCCTTCGAGCCGGTCGGCGAGCAGCTCCAGGCTGGGGCCGACGTCGCCAATGACCTCCGCGTCGGGAAAATAGACCAGCTCCACACTGGCCGACGTGTAGCTGACGTGAATGACCTTCGGGCCTGACGGCCCCATGATGAAGGGCGGCTTCTCGATCGGGTCGTGACCGATCGCAATGATCAGGTCGGCGGCATCGATCGCGTCATGAACGTAGTCGCGTTCGGACAGCGCGGCGGTCCCCATGTAGAGATTGGTACCGCCGGGCACGGTGCCCTTGCCCATCTGCGTGGTGAAGAACGGAATGCCGGTCCGCCGCACGAAGCTGGCGATACCGTGGGTCGCGCGCGGCCGGCTGGTCGCGGCGCCCATCATGACCAGCGGATGTCTCGCCGACAGAATCATCTCGGCGGCGCGGTCGAGCGCGGTGCGATGAGCGACCGGGATTTCGATCGGATGGACCGGGATCACGGGAACATCAGGCACTTCGTCACCCGCGATGTCCTCGGGCAATTCGAGATGCACCGGCCCCGGCCGCTCCTCCATGGCGACGCGAAAGGCATCGCGCACCACGGTCGGAATGCTGGAGGCGCTGACGATCTGCCGCGACAGCTTCGTCAATGGCTTCATGGTCGCGACCACGTCCACGATCTGGAAGCGCGCTTGTCGGCTGCTCATGATCGGCTTCTGGCCGGTGATCAGGATCATCGGCATCGCGCCGAGATGCGCATAGGCGGCCCCCGTTGACAGATTGAGCGCGCCGGGCCCGAGCGTCGAGAGGCAAACGCCGGGCTTGCCGGTCAACCGCCCATGCGTGGCGGCCATGAAGGCGGCGGCCTGCTCGTGACGGGTCAGGACCAGCTCGATCTTGGAGGTGCGGAGCGATTCCACGAGATCGAGATTCTCTTCGCCGGGAACGCCGAAGATGCGATCGACACCTTCGTTCTCGAGCGCCGCGACAAACAGGTCCGATCCCTTCACCTTGCGCTCCTGTCCGCTCATGTCGCCTCCGCTTGTGCTCGCTGCCGTGTTCCACGGCAGTTGGCACATGGTAGCGGCCTGCGGCGCCGGCACAACTCACAAAGGGCGGCACACGGCATCAACTTCGCCCTTGCCGTGCGAACCAAGCGAAACAATCGAGCGTCTCTCCGCGAGGCCGTCAGCATGCACGTTGCAAGCCGCGCGCAACCTGCTATCGCTCCGGCAATGACACCCAAATCCTTCGAAACCCGCTGCCTGGGCCTGCCCGCCGTCACCAAGGTGGTGCAATGGGAGGGCACCTCCGTCTTCAAGGTCGGCGGCAAGATGTTCGCGCTCGGCGGCGGCTTTGCCGCGCGCTCCGGCGGCTACATGTTCAAGACCGCGAACATGGCCTACGCCATGCTGATCGAGCACGGCCTGGCCCGGCCTGCGCCGTATTTGGCGCGCGCCAAATGGGTGCAACTCGTCAGCAACAACGCCTTACCCGATGCCGAGCTCATCCTGTATCTGGCGCAGGCGCACGCGCTGATCGCGGCAAAGCTGACGCGGAAGACACGCAAGGAACTCGGGCTCGCCTCACCGGAGCGATCATGACCATTCCCGCGTGCAGCACAGGGATCGCTCGCGGCGACATTGAGCTTTCATTGTTCCCCGTTATACTGCCGCTTCTGGATTCGATTTAGGGCATCGGCGTGGCGATTGATCTGAAGGCGGTCGAGCAACTCGCTACCGATCAATCCTCACTCAAGGCCGCCGCCGGCCTCGCCAAGCCCGCCAAATGGTCCGGTGTCGGCATGAGCCGTGATGCCGCGCTGATCTGGGTGAATGCGCGGGCTCCGGCGCTAATCCGTACCGCGTGATGGCCGATCTGCGCGACCTCGGCAACAAGTGCACCTGCCCCTCGCGCAAATTCCCCTGCAAGCATGTGCTCGGCCTGTTGTGGCTGAATGCAGAAGCGGTGGTGCCGTTCACGCCCGCCGACACGCCGGCCTGGGTCAGCGATTGGCTCGGCCGCAGGCGCGGCCCGTCCGCGGCAAAGCCTGCAACCAATGCGCCGCCCGGCGGCGACAAGGATCTGGGTGCCGCGCGCGCCGCCGAGCCTGAGGTCGCAGACGACCCGAAGGACGTGGCGCGGCGCGAGGCCCAGTTAGCCAAACGTAACGAAGAGACCGAGCGCGCCATTTTCGATGCGCTGGATGCGCTCGATCAATGGATCGGCGACCAGCTTCGCATGGGATTGTCAGGCTTCATCGATGATGCCACGGCGCGATGCCGGCGGATCGCGGCGCGGCTTGTCGATGGCAAGGCCGCGGTGCTCGCCGGCCGGATCGACGAGCTGCCGTCCCGCCTCCTCGCGCTCTCCGCAGGCGACCGTCCGCGCGGCGCCGTGGTCGAGCTCGGCAAGCTCGTTCTGCTCGCGCGCGCCTTCCGCGCCACCCCGCGCAATACCGCGATCCGGCGCGCGGTCGCCGCATCGGAGACGCGCGAGGCGGTGCTGGCCGATCCAGATGCGCTACGGGTCGATGCGGATTGGGAGGTGCTTGCCGAGCAGGTGCAGACGCGCCGTGACGGGTTGGTGTCACAGACGACATGGCTGCTCAACCTCGCCGCGGCCGGCCCACGCTTCGCAATGCTGCTCGATTTTTTCCCGGCAAGCGCGGGAAGGCGCGGTTCGGTCTTCACGCCCGGCGAGCGCTTTCATGGCGAGCTCGTCTTCTATCCGTCGGCGCGGCCGCTTCGCGCCCTGCTCGTCCGGCGCGACGCCACGCACGAGATGCCGCCGCCGGCATGGCCCGCGCCGGATGACACACTCTCCGACGCGTTGACGCGACCGTTGCTGGCAGAGCCCTGGGTGATCGATATTCCGCTGCTGCTGCCGCAGGGGCGCATCGCGCGCGACGCTGCCGGACACACATGGTGGCGATCGGCCGATGGCCTCGCGACGCTGCCGGTGGCCTCCGAGGTCAATGGCATTCTGTGCGGCACCGATCTCGCGCGCACCGCCGCGATCTGGTCGGGCAATCGGCTCGCGATCCTCGCCGCGCAGACCCCTTGGGGGCGGATCGGCGGCCATGACTGAGGCAACCAGGGCCGAGACGATCCTTGATGCGATGGGCGCGGTCCTCACGCGCTGGACCATGGGATCCGCGGCCGCGCCCGCAGCCACGTTCTGGCGTACCGAGCTCGGCGACGATCCCGCCGAAGCGGAATTGCGGCTGCTTGCGCTTTCGGGCCAGTTCCTCGGCACATCGGTGACGATGGAGCCGGCTTCAGTGCTCCGCGTCCTGCCCGATATCCCGACGCTTGCACTGCCGACGGTGCCCGAAGAGCTGCGTCCGCTCGTGCGCCGGATCCTCGCGGCGAAGAAACAGGCGCAGGCGGCAACCGAACTCGTCCATTTCCTGGCGGCGCGCGGCTGGACAACGCATCCGGCCGACTGGATGCCGGCAGCCGACGATGACGACGCGCCGGACGTCTATGCCAGCTGGCGCGACTGGGCGGCGCTTGCAGACTCCGACAGCGCCGCCCGGCAAACCAACGACAGCCTCACCGCCGAGAACTGGGACGATTTCTGGCCCGCTGCGCGCAAGGCGGCACTGACCGAACTCAGGCGGCGCGACTCGTCCGCCGCACGCGCGGTGCTCGAGGCCAAGCTCGCGAGCGAGACTGCCGACGCACGCTTGCGCCTGCTGTTGCTGCTGTCGGAGCGGCTTTCCGACGACGACATCCCTTTTCTCGAACGCATCGCGGCCGACGATCGCGCCCCCAAGGTCAAGGCGCTTGCGGCCTCGCTGCTCGCGCGTCTTGGCCGAAGCCCTGCGGCCGGCGAGGACGTCGCCGAACTTGCCGGCTTCTTTTCGGTCAAGACCAAGGGGCTGCTACGCCGCTCGCGCGTGGTCCAGGCCGAACCACTCAAGACGCCGGCGCAAGTGCAACGCCGCAAGGCCCTGTTCGACGGCGCCGACCTCGTTTCGTTTTCCGGCGCGCTGGGGCTTGCGCCGCAGGAGCTAATCGCCGCCTGGGACTGGAACGTGGACCACGCCGCCGACATGTCATTGATCAACCTGATCGTCGCGACCGGGACGGATGCGCTGGTCGCGCAAGCGGCGGATGCCGTCGGTGAACGTGATGCCACTGGCCTCGTTGCCGCGCTCGCGCCACGCCTTGCGCCCGCCGAACGCACAGGGCATGCCGAGGCGGCGCTGCGCACCCACGGCATCAGCTTCGAACTGGCCCGACAACTCGCAGGCGCAGCGGCACGGCTGGACGATCCGCTCTCCGCGCCCGCCGGCAAGACCCTGCTCGCCGCGCTTCATCGCGATGACGCGAGGCCCGGCGATCAGGTCCCGGAGCTTCACGCGCTCGGCCTTCTCGCCTCGCGAGACGGCGCGCGACAATCACTGCAACGACTGACGGCTGCGGGCCTCCTGCAAGGAGACCCGCGCCTCGACATGCTGCGGCTCAACGCCGCGTTGGACGACAATGGAGCGAAACCATGAGCGAGAAACTGCGCTTGCCCGCCGAGGACAGCTATGCCGCCGAGTTGAAGGCGCTTGCCGCGGGCGACGGGCATCGTCCGCCGGGCTGGGCGCTCTCGCCGCGGCAAGTGGTGACCTACCTCATGGGCGGAAAGGCTGCCGACGGGAGCGTGATCACGCCGAAATATGTCGGAGACAAGCGGCTGATCGAGACCGCCGTCGCGACACTTGCGACCGATCGCGCCTTGTTGCTGCTGGGCGTGCCCGGCACCGCCAAATCGTGGGTCTCCGAGCACCTCGCCGCGGGCATCACCGGCGACTCCACACTCGTGATCCAGTGCACGGCCGGGACCGACGAGAACCAGATCCGCTACGGCTGGAACTATGCCCAATTGCTCGCGCACGGGCCGAGCCGCGAAGCGCTGGTCCCTACGCCGCTGATGCGTGCGATGGAGGGCGGCAAGCTCTGCCGTTTCGAGGAACTGACGCGGATGGGCAGCGACGTGCAGGACACGCTGATCACGGTGCTGTCGGAAAAGTTGATGCCGGTTCCTGAGCTCAACACTGCCGTCTATGCCCAGCGCGGCTTCAACATCATCGCCACCGCGAACAACCGCGACAAGGGCGTCAACGAATTGTCGTCCGCGCTCAAGCGCCGCTTCAACGTCGTCGTGCTGCCCCTGCCCGACAGCGCCGAGGAGGAAGTGGCGATCATCGTCAAGCGTGTCGGCGAGATGGCTGAGAATCTCGATTTGCCGGCACCGAAGAACGTCGCCGACGAGGTCGCGCGCGTCGTTTCCATCTTCCGTGAGCTGCGCTCGGGCTCGACTGAGGACGGCAAGATCGCGCTGAAGTCGCCCTCGGGCGGGCTGTCGACAGCCGAAGCGATCGCGGTGATGATCGGCGGCATCAGCCAGGCGACCTTCTTCAACGACGGCAAGCTGACGCCGGAAACACTCGCCAGCAACATGATCGGCGCCGTCGTGAAGGATCCGGTGCAGGATACGGCCGTGCTCGGCGAGTATCTCGAGACCGTGCTGAAGAAGCGGCGTGGCTTCGAAGGCTACTATGCTTCGCTGACCGACCGGATCTGACAGCGCGGCGCGAGCGATGGCAGACCAGGTCTCCCTCTTCGGCATCCGGCATCACGGTCCCGGCTCCGCGCGGCGGCTGGTGGAAGCGCTCGACGCGCTGAAGCCGGTCGCGGTGCTGATCGAGGGCCCGGCGGATGCATCGGAGCTACTACCGATGCTCGCCGATCCCGACATGGTGACGCCGGTGGCGCTGCTCACCTACGCCGAGGACAATCCGGCCAACGCCAGCTTCTTCCCCTTCGCCGACTATTCGCCGGAATACCAGGCCGCACGCTGGGCGGTGCGCCACGGCGCGACCCTGCGCTTCATCGACCTGCCGGCATCGGACCGGCTGGGTGCCACCGACGGCGACATTGCGGAGGAGATTGCTGCAAGGGCGGAGGCCGATCCAGTCAGCCACGACCCGATCGGGGCGCTCGCCACCGCCGCAGGCTATGACGACGGCGAGTCCTGGTGGTCCGACGTCATCGAGGAAAACCCTGCAACGGGCCCGATCTTCGCCGCCGTTGCCGATGCGATGACGGCGCTGCGCGCAGACGAGAAATCGCTATCGGCCCGCGAGGCCGCGCGCGAGGCGCATATGCGGATCGAGATCGCGAAGGCAGCAAAGGACCACGATGGCGCCATCGCGGTCGTCTGCGGCGCCTGGCACGTGCCGGCACTCGCCGAGCGTCGCAGCCTTGCTGCGGATCGCGAATTGCTCAAGGGCCGGCCGAAGACGAAGATCAAGGCGACCTGGGCGCCCTGGACCGCGCCGCGTCTGGCGCGCGCGAGCGGCTATGGCGCGGGCGTGGTGGCGCCGGGATGGTGCGCTCATGTCTGGGACACGCGCGAGCGCGATCGTGCCGCGGAGTGGCTTGCCAAGGCGACCCGCGTGCTGCGCGATCGCGGCCATTTCGTCTCGACCGCCTCGGTCATCGAGGCGCAGCGGCTGGGCACGGCGCTTGCGGCGCTGCGCGGCCGCCCCGCGCCGGGTTTCGCGGAGCTGCGCGAGGCGGCGATCGCCTGCCTCTGCAACGGCGAACGCGCCATGTGGGACGACATTTCGGCCGAGCTGCTGATCGGCGCAGGTGTCGGCGCGATTCCAGCGACAACACCGCTTGCGCCGCTGCTCGAAGATCTCCAGCGGCAGCAGAAGGCCACGCGTCTCAAGCCGGAGGCGCTCGATCGACCGCTGACGCTCGATCTGCGCAGCGAAAGCGGGCTGATGCGCTCCACGCTGCTGCACCGGCTGAACGCGCTCGACGTGCCCTGGGGACGGTTGACCGATGCGGGCCGCAGCCGCGGTACCTTTCGCGAGAACTGGCAGTTGCGCTGGGAGCCGGAATTCGCAGTCAGACTCGTGGAGAATCTGCTCTACGGTTCGACCATCGCTGAAGCTGCCGGCGGACGCCTGATCGAATCGATGGGCAAGGAAGCCGAGCTTGCTCCGCTCGCGACGCTGGTGCGCAACGCCATGATCGCCGACCTGTCCCGTGCCACTGCGTTCGGCATCGCGGCGCTGGAGACCAAGGCGGCGCTGACCAGCGACGGGCAGTCTCTGCTCGGTGCGCTGCCGCCAATGGCCGACATCCTGCGCTATGGCGAGGCGCGCGCCGGCACGGTCGAGCATCTGGCGGCGCTGATGCCGCGCATCGTGGTGCAGGCCGCACTCGCCTTGCCTTATGCGGCGCGCAATCTGGACGGTCCCGCCGCGGCCAGGCTGCGCGGCGCGCTGCTCGCGGCCGACGCCGCGATCCAGCTTGCCCAGATCGAGCCCGAAATCGTAGCCAGCTGGCGCGATGCACTGAGCGCGCTGCTGAACGATGATCAGGCGACCCGGTTGATCGCCGGCACCGCGGCCCGGCTGCTCTACGAGGCCGAGCTCTTGACCGCCCATCACGCGGCAGACCTGCTGACGCGGATGCTCTCGCCCGGCACACCCGTGGCGGAAGCCGCCGGCTTCTTTGAAGGCTTCTTCGAGGGCGCCGGCCAGCGGCTGATCCACGATGCAACGCTGCGCGGCGCCGTCGACGGCTGGTTGATGACGCTGGACGAGGACGCCTTCACCGCGAGCCTGCCGCTGTTCCGCCGCGTCTTCTCGGCGCTGGACCGAACCGAGCGCAGGCGATTGATGGACGCGCTGTTCGCGCGCAGCACCGATGCCGCCAAAGGGTATCGGCTGCTCGCCGGCGCAGGCGAGATCTGGCCCGCGCATCAGGCCCGCGTGCTCGAACTTCTCACCTCGGGAGCTGCGCGATGAGCGAAGCCGATGAACGCAGCCGCCGCTGGACGCTCGCCCTCGGCGTCGACGCGGAAGGCGCCGAGAACGGCCCCGCCCTGTCCGCCAGCGATCGCCGCATGTCCGAGGCGCTGACGGCGCTCTATGGCGACGGCGACGAGGCGCCGAGGAAGGGCCGCGGCGGGCTCGGCGGCTCGGCGCCGCGCGTCGCAAAATGGCTCGGCGACATCAGGGAGTTCTTCCCCGCGCCCGTGGTGCAGGTGATCCAGAAAGATGCCTTCGAGCGCAAGGGCCTGCGCCAGATGCTGCTCGAGCCTGAATTCCTTGCGACCGTCGAGGCGGATGTGAGCCTGATCGCCGATCTCGTCGCACTGCGCGGCGTGATGCCGGAGAAGACCAAGGACACCGCCCGCATCGTCATCGCCAAGGTGGTGGCCGAGCTGATGGAACGGCTCGAGCGGCGCACCGCGGACGCGGTCCGCGGCGCCTTGAACCGCTCGCTGCGCACCCATCGCCCGCGCTTTGCCGACATCGACTGGCCGCGCACCATCAAGGCCAATCTGCGCCACTACCAGGCCGAGCACCGCACCGTGGTGCCCGAACGGCTGATCGGCTTCCTGCGCCAGCAGCGTCGCATCGTCGATCTCGAAGAGGTTACTCTGTGCGTCGACCAGTCGGGGTCGATGGCAACCTCCGTCGTCTATGCCTCGATCTTCGCGGCGGTGATGGCCTCGCTGCCGGTGGTCACAACCAAGCTCGTCTGTTTCGACACTGCGATCGTCGACCTCACCGAGGAGCTCGCCGATCCCGTCGAGGTGCTGTTCGGCGTCCAGCTCGGCGGCGGCACCGACATCAACCGCGCCGTCGCCTATTGCGAGGAACGCATCGAACGGCCGGCGAAAGCGCATCTGATCCTGATCACCGACCTCTATGAGGGCGGCGATGCGGACGCGCTGGTCGACCGGCTGGCGCGGCTCGCGACGCGCGGCATCAACGTGATCGTGCTGCTGGCGCTGACCGACACCGGCCATCCCTCTTACAATCCCGCGCTGTCTGCGAAGGTCGCAAGTCTCGGCATTCCCGTGTTCGCCTGCACGCCGGATCAGTTCCCGGATCTGATGGCAACCGCCCTGAAGCGCGAGGATGTTGCCGGATGGGCCGCCGACCAGGACATCAAGCTGATCCGGCCGGAAACCTAGCATCCAGCCCGATCAGCTCCCGCCCGATTGACAGACCACGATATCTGACTAAAGTCAGACATCATGCTCGACCCCGTTTCCCGCGTCCGCCGCTTCAACCGTGCCGTCACCTCCGCCGTCGGCGCGCTCGATACCTCATTTCTCGGGCGCGGCCGCCCGCTCGGCGCGGCGCGTGTGCTCAATGCGATCGGGCACGGGCGTTCGGACGTGGCCGAGATCCGCGATTATCTCGGCCTCGATTCCGGTTTGATGAGCCGGCTGCTGCGCAGCCTGGAAGAGGACGGCCTGGTCGAGACCGCCGCGCATGAGGACGATGCCCGCCGCCGGGTCGCGACATTGACGCGTGCGGGCCGGCGCGAGTTCGCAGCCTATGAGGCGCTGTCGAACACGCAAGCCGAGGGCTTGCTCGCGCAGCATTCGCAGGCCGAGACGCTGCTGGCGGCGATGGACCTGATCGCGTCCGCATTGACGCGCGAGCGTGTTGCGCTGGAGGAGATGGATCCGCAAAGCGAGCAAGCGCGTTACTGCCTCGGCGAGTATTATGCCGAGCTCGGCCGCCGCTTCAAGCAGGGCTTCGACGTTTCGCTGTCGCGCGACCCCGACGCCAAGGACATGCGCCGCCCGCGCGGCAGCTTCATCGTCGCGATGTCGGACACGCTGCCGATCGGCTGCGTCGGCCTGAAGGGAACCGATCACGGCTATGCCGAGATCAAGCGGCTGTGGGTCGCGCCCGCCGCGCGCGGATTGCGGCTCGGCCGGCGCCTGATGGACGGGGCCGAGAGCGCCGCGCGCGAACTCGGCATCACGCTGCTGCGGCTCGACACCAACAGCGCGCTGCCCGAGGCCGGCCAGCTCTACCGCACGACGGGCTGGCGCGGGATCCCGCGCTACAATGACGACCCCTACCCGGACCTGTTTTTCGAGAAGCGCATCTGATGCGGATGGGTATCGTCACCTCGTCCGCGTCGGCCGCACGACGATCTCGTTGACGTCGACGTCATCGGGCTGCTCGATGGCGAAGCGCACCGCGCGGGCGATGGCGTCTGGCTGAAGCGCAATCGCCCGATACGCCTTCATCGCCTCGGCGGCCACGGGATCGGTGATAGTGCCGGCAAGCTCGCTTTCGACCACGCCGGGATGGATGCAGGTGACGCGGATATTGTCGTGCTCCTGGCGCAGGCCATCCGAGATCGCCCGCACCGCATATTTCGTGGCGCAGTAGACGGCTGCCGTCGGCGACACGCTCAGCGCACCGATCGAGGCGATGTTGACGATTTGGCCGGAGCCGCGCGCCACCATCTCCGGCAGCACGGCGGCGATGCCGTAGAGCACGCCCTTGATGTTGACGTCGACCATCCGGTCCCACTCCTCGACCTTGAGCGAGGCCATCAGCGACAGCGGCATCACGCCGGCATTGTTGACGATGACGTCGACGCGGCCCCAGACCCCGCGCGCTGCGTCGGCAAAGGCGGCAACGCTGGCGCGGTCGGTGACGTCGAGTGGATGCGCGAGCACCGTTCCGCCCCGCCCGTTCAACTCGGCCGCAAGCGCATTCAGACGGTCGGTGCGCCGCGCGCCGAGCAGAATCTTCGCGCCGGCCGCGGCCAGCTCGCGGGCAATGCCGGCGCCGATACCGCTGGAGGCGCCGGTGATGAGAATGACTTTGTCGATTGGCATGAGGGTTCTTCCCGTTGCTTTCGGAGTGATTGCGGGAAGATGGACCGGCGCCATCGCTGTGATAAGACGACGATCCCTAACCACACTGACAAGCTACGCTAACCGATGGAACCAGACCTCAACGCCCTCGCCGTCTTTGCGCTGGTCGCCGAAGAGCGGAATTTCCGCGCCGCCGCCGACCGTCTCGGCGTAACCCGCTCGGCGGTGAGCCAGACAATCCGGCGGCTGGAGGAAACGCTCGGCATCGCGCTGGTCCAGCGCACCACCCGCAGCGTCAGCCTGACCGAAGCCGGCGAGCGGCTGCATGCGGAGGTCGCGCCTGCGATCGCGGACATGCGCGCCGCGCTCGACGGCACCGAGGCACTACGCGGGCGGCCGCGCGGTTTGCTACGCCTCGCCGTCTCCTCGATCGCCGAGCATTTTCTCTCGGGGCGCTTTCTTGCGGACTTCGCCGACGCGAACCCGGAGGTGCAGCTCGACATCACCGTGACGGATGCGGAATTCGACATCGTCGCCGCCGGCTATGACGCCGGCGTCCGCCTTGGCGAGGTCATCGAGCAGGACATGATTGCGGTGCCGATCGCCGGAGAGGAACGCCAGCTCGCCGTCTGCGCGCCGGATTTCCGCGACCGCTTCGGCGTGCCCTCGCATCCGTCCGAGCTTGCGTCCTTTCGCTGTATCGGCTGGCGTCCGGCGCCGAACGTTGTCCCCTATCGCTGGGAGTTTGCCGACGGCGGCAAGGAGTTCAGCGTCGCGGTCGCGCCCGAGATCACGACCAACGACATGGCGCTGATGATCAAGCTGGCGGTGGCCGGCGCCGGCATCACGTTCGGCATGGAGGCGAGCTTTCGCCCCGCGATCGCGCGCGGCGAGCTGGTGCCGATCCTGGAGGACTATTGCCCCTGCTTCGCCGGATTCTATCTCTACTACCCGAGCCGCCGCAACGTCGCACCGAAGCTGCGCGCGCTGATCGAGCATCTGCGGCGGCGCGCGTGAACCGGAAGGAGCCGGTATGGAGAAAGAAGAGCTCGCCGGCATCTACCGTGCCTACATCGCCTGCCTGAACCGGCAGGATTGGCCGGCGCTCGGCCAGTTCGTGCATGATGAGGTCGCCCGCAATGCCCGTCCGCTCGGCCTGTCCGGCTACCGCGCGATGCTGGAGCAGGATTTTCGGGAGATACCCGACCTGCAATTCCACATCGAGATGCTCATCATCGATCCACCGCGCGTCGCGGCACGACTGAAGTTCGATTGCACGCCGGTCGGGACGTTCCTTGGGCTTGCCGTCAACGGAAGGCGCGTGTCGTTTTGCGAGAACGTGTTCTACGAATTCGGCAACGACAAGATCCGGCAGGTCTGGTCGGTGATCGACAAGACCGCGATCGAGGCGCAGCTCTGACCTTGCGCCTCGATGTCGAACCTACGCCGCCGCCGGCGCCACCTCGCCTTGCGGCTTCGCAAACGGCCTGAAATTCATCGCCATCAGGAAGGCACCCAAGCCCATCGCCCAGGAAGCGATGTAGAGCCAGGCGTAGCTGGAGAAGGCGTCGTAGATCAGGCCGCCGGCGAGCGGGCCCGTCGCCATGCCGAGGCTGCCGGCCATCGCCGTGCCGCCGATCACCGTGCCCATCATCCGCAGCGGAAAGTTCTCGCGTATCAGCACGGCGTAGAGCGGCATGGTGCCGGCATAGATGAAGCCGAACACCGCGCCGACGGCGTAGAAGGTCGCGAGCTGATGGGCGAAGACGTAGGCGAGCGCGCCGAACGCCTGGAGCAGCAGCCCTGAGACCAGCACGCGCTTGGCCCCGAAACGGTCGCCCATCAGGCCGAAGGCGATGCGCCCGCCGAGACCGGCAAAACCCTCGATGCTGTAGATCGTCACCGCCGCGACCAGCGGGATGCCGCAGCTCACGGCATAGCTGACGGTGTGGATGATTGGACCGGAATGGGTGGCGCAGCAGAAGAAATTGGTCGCGAGCAGGATGAGGAATTGCGGCGAGCGCAGCGCCTCGCCCATCGACATCTCGCTCTGCGCGGCCCCCTCGCCCGTTGGTGCGACCGCCGCATTGGCGAGCGCTGGCGGGCGGCGCACCAGGAACGAGACTGGGATCATGATGGCGCCGACGACGAGCGCGATGATCTGCATCGAGGTGCGCCAGTCATGGTTCGAGACGAGCCAGGCCGCGAGCGGCGCCATCGTCATCGGCGCCACGCCCATGCCGGCCGACACCAGCGACACGGCAAGGCTGCGATGGGTATCGAACCAGCCAGTCACGGTCGCCATCATCGGCGCGAAGATCGCCGCACAGGAGGCGCCGACCAGAAGGCCGAACACGAGCTGGAACACGATCAGGGAGGTCGCATGGCTCGCCGTGAACAGGCTGAGCGCCAGTACCGTCGATCCCGTCAGCACCACCGGCAGCGGCCCGAACCGGTCGGACAGTGTGCCCCAGACCATGCTGGTGCAGGCCATCGCCAGAAAGCCGATCGTCATCGCGCTGGAGATGCCGGTCACGGACCAGCCGGTGTCCTTGGCGATCGGCTGCAGGAACACCGGCAGCGAAAACATGCCGCCGATCGCGACGCAGCCGAGCAGGCCGCCGGCGGCGACGATCACCCAGCGATAGTTGGAAGAAGTCATTTCGGTCTCCCGTCAGGTCTGTCTCACGTGGAAGACGAATGGGAACTGCGCCGGCCGACATGGCTCACCTCATTTTTGCCGCACGGGTTCGTGACCAGCCAACAAAAGAGTCGAAAACAACCCCATGCACAGTAGCCGGGCGCTGCCGGATCAAGGACTTACGAGGCCTGCGATTTGCGGAATGACGCGCGATTTGACCTGTCAGGCAAAACACCGGCACGATGGCATCATCCCGCCGAACTTGATCTCATCACCATCGAACGTCTGCCACCGACAGACGACAAGATGCGTTGCCGGAGGCGCCCGTCTCACAGCGCCGCGCCACGGCGCCACGTGCCGACGGTGAGCCAGACCGCCGAGACCAGGAAGTACAGCGCGCCGACCGCAGCGTAGCCCGCGACGTTCGCGATCGACGGGATTGCGGGCATCGTAGCCTGAAAGATAAAGAAGCCGCCCGCCAGCGCCGACTGGCCACCACTGAGCACCATCGCCCATTGCGCGCCGTAGCTCCTCCAGCGCCGGACCGCCGTTCCGAGTTGAAGCAATCCGGCAAGGATCGCCCACGCGCCGAAGATCCCGAGCACCCAGTTCATGCTCACCCGCAAGGCCAGGATGACCGCGATGGTGGTCGCCAGGCTGACCAGCACGTTCAGTGCCTGGGTGCGGTTCTGGTTCAATCCGCCGCTGCAGAGCGCGTCAAGATAGTTCGCCGCGGCGTCCCATGCCGGATAGGCGATCAGCAACGTTGCCGCGATCACCGCAGATGACGGCGCGATGGCGAAGGCCGCAATGACCCAGGCGAGGGAAAACGCGGCGCGTAGGAAATAGTATTGCTTCAGCCATTGCGCGCGGTCGAACGTATCCGAAGTCATCTCAAGATCTTTCATTTTCTCTTCCTTACCTACTAGTTGGTAGTTTTCTTGCGAAACCAGATCGCCTCGCCATTCAGATCGATTGCAACAGTGCGGATTGCGTCAGTGCCTGGGGGAAAGCCGATCCAGCAACGGCCGGGCGATGACCCCAAACATCTTTGGATCGCCATAGGCCCGCGCCGACAACATCGCGCCGTGAACGGTCGCCATGAACCCTTCAGCCTCGACCCGGGCCGTGCCGGAGAGCTGAAGCCGCCCCTGCCGCTTGCCGCGCTCCATCACCGATGTCAGCCACGACGCCAGCGAGCGGAAGTGAGCCCGGACCTCGAGCGCGACCTCCTCAGGCAGGATCGGAAGCTCGCTGGCGAGCAGCGCGCAAACGCAGAACGGAGCCGTCGCGTCCTTGATGCACGCTTCCCAATACGCGACATAGCTCCTGAGCTGCTCGCCCGGGTCGGGGACGTTTCGCTCCATGGCCGCCAGCCCAGCCTGGGCCTCCTCGCGATATCGCGACACGAGGGTGCGGACCAGATCGACCTTGCTGGCGAAATGGTGGTGGATGCTCGGTTTGCGGATGCCGACGATCTCGGCCACATCGGCGTAACTGAAGCCGTTGTAGCCGCCTGCAATGATCAGCGTGCGGGCGCAGTCCAGAATGTCGTCGGCGGTCGAGGAAATCTTGGTCATGGCAGGTTAACTACCTTCCAGTTGGTAGGCCGTCAAGAACGGCGTGCTTCAACCCTCCGTGAGTGGTAGGAGCCCTGCATGACCATCCGCCCCATCGTCCGTTACCCCGATCGCCGGCTCACGATGCCGGCACGCACCGTCACCGCATTCGACGACGGCCTGCGCGAGCTTGCAGCGGATCTGCTCGACACCATGCGCGCCGCGCCCGGCATCGGCATCACCGCGCCGCATGTCGGCGTGCCGCTGCGCGTCGTCGTGCTGGAGCTCGATGCCAAGGACGGCCCCCTCACCTACGTCAATCCGGTCATTGAATGGACGTCACCCGAGATGATCCTGCACCGCGAGGGCAGCGTCTCGATGCCCGGCGTCAATGACGAGGTACAGCGCCACGCCCGGGTGCGGATCAGCTATTGGGATCTCGACGGCAAATTGCAGAGCGAGGAGTCCGAAGCCTTGCGCGCCGTCTGCCATCAGCACGAGATCGACCAGCTCGACGGCATGTTCTGGATCCAGCGGCTGTCGCGGCTGAAGCGCGAGCGGCTGGTGAAGAAGTTCGAGAAGATGTCGCGGAATATGTAGTACGGGTTGGCCGCGACTGCGCTTCGCGCAGCCGCGGGCATAATCCACCTTAGGCAATCATTTCAGCGGCAAAAACAAATCCGCGACCGTCTCGTGCTCGGGCACTTCCGGGAAGAAGCTCAGCCGTTGGCAATAGATCGGGAAGTCACGTGCCTCCTCGCCGCTGGCCGGAAGCCAGTCGCGATAGAGATAGAGCGCGGCGGGCTCCAGATTGTCGGTGTAGCCGACGATTCGCAGCACGGCGCAGCGTCCGCCGGGGATCTCGCCGGCCTTGATCTCTTCGCCATTCGCCTCGATCGACTGCTCGGCGCCGACACAAAGGTCCACGCTGTAATCGGCAGGCGATGAAGGACGCCGCTCGGAACGCCAGACATTGAAAGTCGGACTTGTCCGGGGATGCAGGCCGGCTGTCTTGCGCCAGGCGATGAAGCGCTGGATGGTGGCGCCAAGCGTCGCCGGGTCGCCCCGATGCTCCATGATCGCCACTTTCGTGGTGGGCACATCGCGGATCGTCACGTCGTCACTGCTAAACGTCTTCATGAGCTTGTTCCTCGCGTTATCGAGAGGCCCGAAGGCCGCAAGCCACGGCTCCCAGTCGGGAGACTTCCGGAACGACGACGGCGATTGCCCGAACCGTTGCCGAAAGGCGCGGGCGAAGGCGTCAGGCGTAGCGTAACCGGCATCCATCGCGATGTCGGTGACGCCAAGGGCGTTACCGTAGGCCAGCTGATGTGAAGCGCGCTTCATGCGGGCCAACTGGACATAGCGATGCACTGACAACCCGAAGGTCGCGGTGAATTGCCGGTGGAAATGAAACTTCGAGAACGCGGCAACAGCGCTTAACCCGTCGAGGGCCAGATCATCGTCGAGATGCCGATCGATATGATCCAGCACCCGTCGCATCCGGTCCTGATAGTTTTGCAGCGCCGCCTTCATCGTCCCTCCTCCGTGGCGGCTCCATCTAGCCGCAGAAGGCCGTGACACGCTCGACCGATCTTGCGGTTTGAGAGGATATCGCGGCATTCGCCGGCCCGTAGGGCGGATTAGCGAAGCGTAATCCGCCATCTTGAACGAGCAGCGGCGGATTACGGCTTGCGGCTAATCCGCCCTACGCACCTATCCCGCCATCAGCGCCTTCGCCAGCGCCATGTAGGCCGGCAGCGTCACGGGATCGTTGGCGGCGTTGCCCGCGACGGGATGCGAGGCGTAGCGCGCGATCACCATCTCGGCCTTCGGATCGACATAGATGCCCTGGCCGTAGACGCCGCGCGCCATGTAGGCGCCGTGGGCGTTGTGGCTGACCCACCATTGGTTGCAGTAGGAGGCGCCGGGCAAGGTGGTGTAGCCGGCGGGCTTGAACTTTTCGGGGTCGCCGCCGCGCGCGATGTCCTCGACCACGGATGATGGCACGATCTGGCGACCGTTGAAGCGGCCATGGTTGCGCATGGTCTCGCCGAAGCGGGCAAGATCGCGCAGTGTCGTGGAAAGACCGCCACCGCCGCTCTCGGTGCCGATGCGGTCGACGTGATAATACGCGTCCTCCTCCGCACCCATGGGAATCCAGATGCGCTCCGACAGAAGATCGGACAGCGTCATGCCGCTGGCGCGCCTGATGATCCAGGCCAGCACGTCGGTGTTGACGGTCTTGTACGCAAAGACCTTGCCGTGCTCGCCCTGCTTCTTCTGCGCCATCAGGAAATCGAAAATGGTGGTCGGGCCGTCATAATCGGGCTCGATCGGCGCCATGCCGTTGGCGCGCCGCAATCCCCACACGGCGGAATTCTTGTCGGTGTAGACCTCGGTGTATGCGAGGCCCGTGGTCATATCCATGACCTCGTGCACACGCGCGTCCCCGAACGCGCTGGCCTTCAGCTCCGGCACGTAGTCCGTGACGGGCGCCTGCGGATCGATCTCGCCCTCGCTGACAAGGATGCCGGCGAGCACACCGGTGAACGACTTCGTCACCGACATCCCGATATGCGGCTTGTGCGGCTTCAACGCGCCGAAATAGCGCTCATAGATCAGCTTGCCCCGATGCAGCACGGCGATGCCGTCCGCATAGGTCTCCTCCAGCATCTTTGCGAAGGTCATGGGCCGGCCGTCCATCGTGGTCGAGGCGACCGCGCCGATGTCACGGTCCTCGCGCGGCAGCAGCGAGGCCGGCCCTGCCCCGCGCCAGACGTTCACCGTCGGCACCAGCTGCCGGACATTGCTCCACGCCCAGCGCAACTCGGGAAAGCTGCGGAACGAGCCGTCCTGGAAGGTGATGGTGCGATCCGGCGCCGGCGGAAAGCCCTTCATCCAGCCGAGGGTCTCGGGATCGGTCTCGGCGGCGGTTGCGGGCTGTTGGCTGGGGGCGATCGCGGTGGACATGCAGGCTGGCTCCGGAGAGGGCGATGCGGATGTCGTATCACGGCCGAACGTGACGGACATCCGACGTTTGCGCCGGGTCCCTGCGCGCCGATCGGATCGGCGGCAGCGCCAGCCCTGCTCACCACCGCGCTGTCGCGCTCCCCAGCACGGTCCGTCCCTGCGTGAACGCGCAGGTCCCACCATTGCAGATCGGAACGCGCTCATCCGACAGATTGCGCGCATTCAGACCCAAGCGCATGCCGCGATAGTCGTAATGCACGCCCGCATCAAACGCCGTGACGGCCGGATTCCTGATCGTATTGACCTCGTCCGCCCAGGTCTGCCCGATCCATCGCGCACCGGCACCGACGCCAAAGCCTGCAAGCAGGCCATTCTGCCAGGTGTAATCGAGGAAGATCGCCGCCTGCTGCAACGGCACGCCGATCGGCACCTTGCCGAGATCAAGGCCATTGCTGCGCGTCACGATGGCATCGGTATAGCTGTAGGACGCGACACCTTTGAGACCCTCGGCCAGCGACAGCACGGCCTCGAGCTCGGCGCCGCGCGAACGAACCTGACCGGTCTGCACCGAAAAAGTCGGAAAGGCCGGATCGATGGTCAACACGTTGTCCTTGGTGAGGTTGAACCAGGTCGCGGTGAAGTAACTGTTCCAGCCAAGCGGCTGATACTTGATACCGGCTTCAAACGATTCACCCGTCGTTGGCGCGAATGGTGTACCGCCGCGCTGGGGTGCCGTCGTGCCGGTTAGCGGCAGAAACGATGTCGCATAGTTCACATAGGGGGCAAGCCCCGACTCGAACAGATACAACAATCCGGCGCGGCCGGTGAACTTGCTTGGCTCGCTGTTGCTCGTCACACCCGTCAGGTCGTTGCGGTTCGAGAGCTCGGCAAAATCCTGCCGGCCGCCGACGGTCAGCCGCCAGCCGCCCCACGCCATCTGGTCTTGTGCGTAAAGCCCGACCTGGCCGAGCGTTTGGCTGTTGGTGCTCATGAGCCCCAGAGGCATCGTCGGCGCCGAACTGCCGTAAACCGGATTGGTCAGATCGAGCGACGGCGCCAAGCCGGCATAATAGTCCAGCGTCGTGCTTTGCCGGAAATAATCAACACCCGCGAGGACCGTATGCTTGATCGGACCGGTGGCCAGCTTGGCCTCGATCTGGTTGTCGACGTTGAACGTGTTCAGCCGCTCACGGAAGGTCGCCGCGTAGCGATTGAGGGTGCGGCCATCCGGCGACAAACCGAGCGCATCGACCATGTTGCCCTCGAACGACACATGTCCGAGCCGGACATGCTGCCGGAACGCCAATGCCTCGTTGAAGCGATGCTCGAGCCTGTAACCGACCGAGGCCTGCCACTGCGTGAGCGCGTCGAATGCGGGATCGCCGAGACGAATATTGGTGACCACGCCGGTCACCGGGTTGCGAAGGTAATACGGCCACATCGACGTCTTGCTGCGCTCGTACTCGGCCAGCACGGTCAGCGTCGTATCCTCGTTCAGCTTGGCGGTCACGCTCGGGGCGAAGAACACGCGGTCGTCCCACGTCCCGGGAATCTGCGTGCCGCTGTCGCGCACCAGCCCGGTGAAGCGATAGAGCAGCTTGTCGTTATCAAGGCTCGGTCCGCTGAAGTCGAAACGTCCCTGATAGCGATCGAAATTGCCGATATCGAGGCCAACCTCGTTGAGCCGCTTGTCGAGCGGCATCTTGCTCACATAGTTCACCATGCCACCGGCTTCATTGGCACCGTACAGCACGGACGACGGACCGCGCATCACCTCGATGCGCTCGGCGCCATAGGGCTCGTTGCGGAAATAGGCGAACGAGCCGTTGCCCTGCCGCAAGCCGTCCCGATAATTGCCGTACTGGTTGGCCGCAAAGCCCCGGATCAGAAACTGATCATAACGCGGGTCGAAGCCGTATGGCTGCGTCTGCACGCCGGCGGTGTAGGCCAACGCCTCGCCGACGGTTCGTGCGCCGGTGTCGCGGATCTGGTCCTGCGTCACGACCGAGACGGACTGCGGCGTCTCGATCAGCGGCGTATTCGTCTTGGTGCCGGTGGCGCTGCGCGTTGCGACGAAGCCCTGGACCGGACCCATCGCACTCTGAAGAGTCGTGGCCGACACCGGAGCTGCTGCAGCAATCTGCGCCTCCCTGCGCGGATTCGGCCGCCGCACCGATCGTCGCATCTCGCTTGCGGCACCGGGCCGCGCGGACTGCGCGCGGCGGGCCTGCTGCGGCTTTGGAGCATCGACCGTCACTGGCGGTAGCTGAGATTGAGCGTAACTCTTGCCGTCAAGTCCTGCATCCAACACGAACAAACTGCAGGTCGCGAGAAAACCATGCCTCACGGCATTCAAACTCAGCATTCCAATCCCCGGTGAGCAAAAAATCAGACGCGGACTTATGGGCACACGGAAACGAGGAAGCGAAATTGAATGGGTCTAAAGAATGTCGTCTCGTCGCGACTGTGGCATTGTTGCGACTCCGATCCCGTATGCGCAGCGTGCGACAATCTGGACATCGCACCCCTTGATGGATGGCGCTGCGAGCGCTGCGTCAAACCGCCCCGCGGCGATGTTGAACAAACACCGGCGTCAGGCGTCTACCGTTTCACCCTGTCAACTCAGGCGCGGAACGGAAGGATCCCATGAAGGTTCGCAAGTTTGCCGTGGCGGATGCGTCGTTCGAACGCTCGCCCGGGCAGGACGGAGATATTTTCGCAGGCAATGTGATCGACCGGCGCCACGGCGGCCCGATCACCATCGGATACGGCCGCTATGCGCCGAACCAGAGCCTCGATGAAAAGCTCGCCGTGGACGATGTCATGCTCGTGCTGGAGGGCAAGCTATCGGTGTCGAGTGAAGCCGGCACCGTCACGGCAGGCCCCGGCGAGATCATCTACATGCCCAAGGGCGAGAAGGTCACTATCCGCTCGCACGAGCAAGGCGCCGTCACGGCCTACGTCACCTATCCACATTGGCAGGAGGCGCATGAGTGAGACGTTTCGGGTCCGGCACGGCTCTCAGGCCCTCTTGCCGCTCCGCTTGGTCAGCGGCGCATTGCGCCGCTCCCGCTTGCCGCGCACGATTTCCGTCGCCAGCGCGTCGAGCTTCGGCTCCCAGAAAGTCCTGAACCGACCGACCCAGGCATCCACTGCCTGAAGTCCGGCCACGTCGACCGAGTAGAGGCGTCGTTGCGCTTGCGCTCGAACGGTCGCAAAGCCGCTCTCGCGCAGCACCTTCAGGTGCTGCGACACGGCGGCTTGCGTGATGCCGAACTCGGCGCCGATCGCCTCGACGACTTCCCCGGAGGCCATCTCTCCCGGGGCGAGCAGTTCGAGGATGCGTCGGCGCACGGGATCGGCGAGGACTTCGAAGACGTGCATCAGCTTCCTGTGCCGGGGTGCGCGATGTCAGGCGGCATCTCGCCGCGATAGAAGGCAATGGTACGGTCCGAGCGCTGCTTCGCCGAGGCCGCATCCACCCCGCTCGCGACATGCGCTGCGCGCCAATACTCACCGCTCCCGGTCATGAATTCCTTGCCCTCGGGCGAGCCCATCCACGCCTCGGCCGTCTCGTGGTCGACCGATGCCCCCGTCGCAACGTATCGCTCGAGCCCGGCAATGGCGAGGTCCCAACCGATGCCGACCGCACCCGGACCGAACTGATTCCAATGATCCTCGATGATCGCGCTGTGCTCGAGCGTCAAGCGCGCCTGGCTCCGTTCTGCCGCCAGCGTGACGTCGATCCAGCTCACCGCGCCTGCAAATTCCCACGTCGCCGCAAAATGAGTTGGCGGCGCACAGGCCGTGATGGTGCCGCCCGCATTGCCCTTGAGCTGATATCTTCCGCCGAGCTGGAGATCTCCCTCGACCGGCAGAAACCAGCGCGGGATGCGTTCCCTGCTCGTCACCGCATCCCAGAGATCGTCGACGCTGGTGTCGTAGAGCCGCGTCAAGGTGACCGCACTGGCCGCCTTCCCGTCCTTCTCGAAATTGCGCACCGAACGCGTGACAAGCCCCAACACCCTGGCAACGTCGATCTCCATCCCGGACCTCCCTTTTTGGTTTCGGGAAGGAATATCGGCATGCGCTTATATAAGTCAATACTTATATTATAGCATGCGACCCTCGCCTGGCCGTTGAGCACGAGGGGTTCCGCCGCACACACTTTGAGCGCGCGCCGGTTCGAACACTTTATCCTCGACCTCGAGGACTTCAACCGGCGCTAATGCGATGGCCGCCGGCCGGGCCCGCTTGCGCTGGCGCTACCTCAGTACCGATGCTACGAGGCTGCACGCTCAGGATGAATCACGAATGACCTCTTGAGGAAGTCCAATCTCAAACGGAATCCAGGAATGAACGTAACTGTCTCGATCCTCGTCCTCGCTGCCGAGCTTCTCATCAGCGCGCTGAGTGCCTTCATCTCAATTGCCGCGCTTGGCTTTGCAGGAGAGGCCACCCGATCCAAGGACCTGACGGCCTTCGGCTGGATCCTCGGAGCTCTCTACATCATCGTCGCCCTGACGCCCCTCGTCGCAACCACATGGGTAGCCTACGGGCGGTTTGTTTCGGACAAGGCATTTCCCGTGCTCGAGGTCATCTCGTCCCCGTACCTGGTCCCGGTGGTGCTGTTAGTCGGCGCCGCGATCTTCTGCGTCGGGCTGCTGGCGTTCCAGAATGGCGCGGGGTTGGCGCCGCGGTAAGTGCCCATCCTACGCGTTGACCTCGCTCGCTTTCCCTATTGCTTGAAGCAATGTTCGCGATGCCATTTCAGGAAGTGCGGGTGTGGGCGATCTGATATTCGCCGCGGCGCAAGTGCGTACCCCGTCTTATTGATGATTGATCGCGCGCCGTCCGGATCGTTTGTCTGGCGCGAGATCAATATCTTCAAATCGTCCGCCAGGCTAATGAGGCCGCGATCGAACATCCAATGCGCGGTACCACAAAGTGCGATGCCATTGCTAATGATGTCAGGTCCACGCGCCTCGACCGGTCGTATGTGAGCGGCTGCGACCTCGGCACGCCCCATTCCATTGATAAGCTTCAGCCCGGTGATGGCACAACGCTCATCGTAGGCGCGAAGCACGACGCGACGGAAGACTCGATCGCGCAAAATCCTAGATACCGTCACGCTAATACGCTCGCGCTGCTGTTCGAATCTGAACGGCACCGCCTCCTCGTTAAGGTCGAGTGGACGGACATCGTCATCGCGTCGCGGCAACAGCGGCGCATTCTCCGCCAGACCAAGTTCACATATTCTGTTGAAGTCGCCGGGGGAGATTGGACGGACTGCAGACTGAGCGCGTCCTGAAATTCGTCCCTGCTCATTCAGGACGCCGCGCTCTACGGGACCAGTTGGCCCGTTGAAGGGGACCGGATTGGCGAAATCGAGGTAACTTCCGGGTTCGATCATAGCCAAATACATTCCCGAAGTACCTGGATCGGGAACAACCTGCTGAACCCGCGCAATCGCAAAGTAGCCCCGCGTCTCAGCGACCTTGCTCGGTTCGTAGTAGATTATCCAATCACCGACGCAGGCTTCAACGCGGCGAAGATACTGGCTGGGAAATTGATATTGTTCAGCGGGGCTGTCATCGTAGATCGAGTCCGATCGATGGATGAATACCCCAAATCCCATGATCTAAGCGACGCCGCCTCCCCGAAGCGCTTGAGATTGAATAGGCACCCCCTACTCCCACTCAATCGTCCCGGGCGGCTTGCTGGTCACGTCGTACACCACCCTATTCACGCCCTTCACCTCGTTGATGATGCGCGTGGCGGTCTCGCCCAGGAACTTCATGTCGAACTGGTAGAAGTCCGCGGTCATGCCGTCGGTTGAGGTGACGGCGCGCAGGCCCACGACGTAGTCGTAGGTGCGGCCGTCGCCCATGACGCCCACCGTCTTCACGGGGAGCAGCACGGCGAAGGCCTGCCAGATCTCGTCGTAGAGACCGTGCTTGCGGATCTGGTCGATGTAGACGGCGTCCGCCTTGCGCAGGATGTCGAGCTTGTCGCGGGTAATGTCGCCAGGGCAGCGGATGGCAAGGCCCGGGCCCGGGAACGGATGGCGGCCGACGAAGATCTCGGGCAGGCCGAGTTCGCGGCCGAGCTTGCGCACCTCGTCCTTGAACAGCTCGCGCAGCGGCTCGACGAGCTTCATGTTCATGCGCTCGGGCAGGCCGCCGACATTGTGGTGCGACTTGATCGTCACCGAGGGGCCGCCGGTGAAGGAGACGCTCTCGATCACGTCGGGGTAGAGCGTGCCTTGCGCCAGGAAGTCGGCGCCGCCGATCTTCTTGGCCTCCTGCTCGAACACCTCGATGAAGAGGCGGCCGATGGTCTTGCGCTTGGTTTCGGGATCGGTGACGCCTTCGAGCTCGCCGAGGAACTGCTTGGACGCATCCACGTGCACGAGCGGGATGTTGTAGTGGTGGCGGAACAGGTCGACCACGGTCTTGGCCTCGTCGAGGCGGAGCAGGCCGTGATCGACGAACACGCACGTCAGCTGCTCGCCGATGGCTTCGTGGATCAGCACGGCCGCCACGGCGGAATCGACGCCGCCGGAGAGGCCGCAGATCACCTTGCCCTTGCCGACCTGGGCGCGGATTTTTGCGATCTCCTCCTCGCGGAAGGCGCGCATGGTCCAGTCGCCGGTGAGCCCTGCGATCTTGCGCACGAAGTTGCGGATCAGTTTCGCGCCGTCGGGCGTGTGCACCACTTCGGGGTGGAACATCAGGCCGTAATATTTGCGCGTCTCGTCCTGGATGATCGCGAACGGCGCGTTCGGCGAGGTGCCGGCAACGGAGAAGCCCGGCGGCATCTTGGTGATGCGGTCGCCATGGCTCATCCAGACCTGGTTCTTGCCGCCCGACGACCAGACGTCCTCGAACAGCTTGCTCGGCGCCTTCACCTCGACGTCGGCGCGGCCGAATTCGCGGTGATGGCCACCCTCGACCTCGCCCCCGAGCTGGGCCGCCATGGTCATCTGGCCGTAGCAGATGCCCATCACGGGCACGCCGGAATCGAAGATCGCTTGCGGGGCGCGGGGCGAGCCGGCCTCGTGGACCGACTCGGGGCCGCCCGAGAGAATCACCGCTTTCGGCTTCATCTCGTTGAAGGCGGCTTCGGCCTTGTTGAACGGGACGATCTCGCAATAGACGCCGTCCTCACGCACGCGACGCGCGATCAGCTGCGTCACCTGGCTGCCGAAGTCGACGATGAGAATCTTGTCGTGCGCCGAGGCCACCGAGGGCGTCGACGCGGAGCGGTCGTTCTGTGCTGCTGTCATGGCCAGCAGATACGCGACGGGGGCTTTTCCCGCAACCGCGCGGGCCGCGCGCCCACATTCTTCTTTGGGCATGGACAAGGCGGATATAGGTAAGTATCATTGACCTAATATGCCCCGCTCTTCAAACAGGGGCCTATCAGGGAGAACGCCATGCCGCAGCATCATCAGCCGTCAACGCTTGCCGAGCTCGGCCGGACCTGGGTCGAGGCCTGGAACGCGCGCGATCTTGAACGCGTGCTCGCGCTCTATGACGAGGCCGCCGTGATGACCTCGGACCGCATTCCGGCGCTGGGGTTCGATGCCAGCGGAACGTTGCGCGGCAAGGACGCCTTGCGGGCCTACTGGGGCAAGGCGCTTGGGCTGCTGCCGGAGCTGCATTTTTCGCTGATCGAGCTGTTCGTCAGCCCCGATAGCGTCGTGGTGTTCTACGCGAACGAGCGCGGCAAGAAGATCTGCGAATATCTGCGGGTGAATGATGCGGGGCTGATCGTGCAGGGCTCGGCGAACCATTTGGTGCACTAGTCTATCCCCGTAATTGCGAGCGCAGCGAAGCAATCCAGAATCTTTCCGCGGATACATTCCTGGATTGCTTCGTCGCAAGGGCTCCTCGCAATGACGAAGTTTGTTGCTAATAGCGAGCCAAGCAGCATCGCCCCCAATTCAGGACCTCCCTCATGAAGCTTCCCACCTCCCCGTTCACCGTCACCGACTGGAGCAAGGTCAGCCCGACCACACACCCCGGCGAGCATGGCGAGGCCATTTGGCGCACGCTCAACATCGGCGATCTCCGGGTGCGGATGGTCGAGTATTCGCCGGGCTATTTGGCCGACCATTGGTGCGATCGCGGCCACGTGCTCTACGTGCTCAAGGGCGAGCTCGACAGCGAGCTGCGCGACGGGCGCAAATTCAAGCTCACGGCCGGGATGAGCTACCAGGTCTCGGACTACGGCGACGCCGCGCACCGGTCCTCGACCGCGACCGGGGCGACGCTTTTCATCGTGGACTGAGATCCGCCGGGCGGTTAA
This sequence comes from Bradyrhizobium sp. CCBAU 25360, assembly GCF_028128695.1. Lineage (NCBI taxonomy): Bacteria > Pseudomonadati > Pseudomonadota > Alphaproteobacteria > Hyphomicrobiales > Nitrobacteraceae > Bradyrhizobium > Bradyrhizobium sp. CCBAU 25360. Next base: position 328,287 of record NZ_LBJA01000045.1, on the reverse strand, counting down.
TTTGCACCGCAAAATAGCAAAGTCGCGCGACGCGCCGGCTCACGGGTGGTGCCTTGAACTGGCCCCAAATTCTCGCTATATTGTGATCATCGATACTTGGCCGAACGACTGGGCCGCTTCGCTTCGTTGCTGACGGGCGCGCACGCTTCAGATGAATTCTCCAAACATCGACTCATCAGGGACTATGGGCGCAATGCTGCGTACCGGTCCGCGTGCGTACTCAATCTAACTAACTAAAGGAAATTCCCATGGCTATGGGCACCGTGAAGTGGTTCAACACCCAAAAGGGTTATGGTTTCATCCAGCCGGACGACGGCCAGAAGGACGTGTTCGTGCACATCAGCGCCGTCGAGCGCGCCGGCCTCTCTTCCCTCAACGAGGGTCAGAAGGTCTCGTTCGACATCGTCGCCGATCGTCGCAGCGGCAAGTCCTCGGCTGACAATCTCCGCGTCGGCTAACGCCTACGCAGCGTTCTGACCACGGACGTACCGGCAGAACGTTAGAAAAATGAAAGCCCCGCGACCGGGATCCGGTCTGCGGGGTTTTTGTTTTTGGCTCCCCGTCATTCCGGGGCTCGCGAAGCGAGAGCCCGGAATCCATTGGACCGCAGAGACTGCCGCGCGATGGATTCCGGGCTCGCCCTGCGGGCGCCCCGGAATGACGGCGGAGTATTGTCAGCCCGCCTTCTTCAACACTGAGACGAAAAACCCGTCCGTCCCGGTCCGCCGCGGCGTCATCAGCCAGCCCTCGGGCGACTGCAGCGCGGCCTCGCCAAACGCCTCCGCCTTGTCCCACAGCACGCTCGCGGTCTGCTCGGGCGGCACGGCCGCGAACTCGGGATGGCGCGCGACGAATGCCCTCACCTGCTCGCCGTTCTCTTCCGAAAGCACCGAGCAGGTGATGTAGGCAATGCGGCCGCCAGCCTTCACCAGCGGCACCGCGCGCTCCAGCACCTCGGCCTGGTCGCGCAGGCGAATCTCCAGCGCGCCCGGGCGCATGCGCCATTTGGCATCGGGGTTGCGGCGCCAGGTTCCGGTTCCCGTGCAGGGCGCGTCGATCACGACGAGGTCGGCAGAGGCGCGGATGTCGGCCAACGGATCGGCCTCGCCCTTGGGCGTGCGGACATCGGCATTATGGACCCCGGCGCGCGAGAGGCGCTCGTGGATCGGCGCGAGCTGGCGCTTGTCGCTGTCGGTCGCGATAAGCCGGCCCTTGCCCTGCATCAGAGCGGCGAGCGCCAGGGTCTTGCCGCCGGCGCCGGCGCAGAGGTCGATCACCTGCTCGCCGGGCTTTGCCGCGGTGAATTGGGCGGCCAGCTGCGATCCCTCATCTTGCACTTCAATGGCGCCCTTGATGAAATCCTCCTCGGCCTGGATCCCGGGGTTGCGTGCATCGGCCGAAAGCGCGATGCGCAGGCCCGTTGCCGACCAAGGCGTCGGTTTCGCATGAAGATGAGCAAGCGACTGCAGCGCCTTGTCGCGGTTGGATTTTAGCGTGTTGACGCGCAGGTCGAGCGGTGCCCGGCTCGCCATCGCGGCCGCCTCCGCGGCACGGTCCTCGCCGAACACTTTTGCCAGGTGCGGATCCAGCCATTCGGGATAGTCGCCGGCGATCGCGGCCGGCGCGTCCTTCAGGGACCGCGAGGCGAGCGCGGCCGCTTCCGCCTCGGTCAGCGGCGCCGGCGCAAAGCGGCTGCCGTCGAACAAGGCGCCCATCGTGGCCGTGTCCATGTCGCGCTCGAGCCGGAGCATGCCGATCAACCTGGCACGCGCGGTACCGGACTCCATCAGGAACGCGCTCGAGGCGTAGCGGCGCAGCACGTCCCAGACCAGGCCGGCAATGGCGGCGCGGTCGCCCGAGCCGGCAAAGCGGTGCGCGGTGCCCCACTCCTTCAGCGCCTTGGCCGCGGGCACGCGGTCCTTCTCGATGGTGTCGATCAGTTCGATGGCTGCGGACAGCCGGGCAGCGGGAGTCATTTGAATCTTTCAGATTGGCATTGGCGGGCGCGCCTAGATCAGCAACAGCATTTTCAGCGCGAAGTAGATCCACATCGCCAGCAGCACCAGCACGCCGGCGAGCCAGATCGTGGAGCGCCGGCCGAGATCGTTCGAGGAGACGAACACGCCGGCATGGGCAAAGCGCGTCACCACGAACACCCAGGACATCAGCACGATGAAGAGATCGGCATGGCGCAAGGGCAGCGCCAGCGCGATCAGGACGTAGAGCAGGACCGGCAGCTCGAACTGGTTGCGGTAGCAATTGGCGATCTGTGTGGCGCCCTTCGGCCAGTTCGGCTCGCCGAGTGCAATGTCGCGGATGCTGGTTTCGCCGGAGACCAGCGTCTTGCGGCGCGCGAACACCATGCCGATCAGAAGCGCGAAGGTAAGGCCGACCTGCACGAAGACAGGGAGCAGGACCATTTGGACGGACATCGGAACTTTCCCGTAAGGCGGAACGCCGCGAACCGTCATTAGCCGCCGCTCCTCGTCCTGACAATCAACCAGTTGAACCGGCGTTCCCGGTCTTGCGACCAACCACCGATAGTTAAAGCGATTTCGGCTCCTTTTCGGGAGCCCAAGGCGAGATAGAGGCGAGATGGCGCCATGACCACCCTGTCCAGCCTCTGGACCGAATCCGCCGACGGCCAGCTCGGTATCCTGATGTCGGCCCTCTCAGGTATCGCGATGGCGCTTGCGGTCGCGCTGGCGATGACGGTCTACTTTCGCCTGAGCTACCGAACCTCGCGCGACGTCGTCAGGCATGGCCTCGCCGCTCTGGCCGCCACTGCCCTGTTCGCCTTCGCCGTCTACGACATGCGCCACGCCGCGCTCGCCTATCTCGGTCTCAATCCGTCCAAGCCCGCCGTCGAGTTCGAAATCCGCATGCCCCGGGCGATGCTGACGGCGGTGACCGACAGCCAGATCGAGCTGCATACCGACCGCAACCAGACACTGGCGCTGGTCGAGGGCGTGCGCGACCTCTCGGATGGCCGTGCGCTGCTGCGCGGCGCGGTCGCGCTCAACCACCGCACCGCGGACCGCGTGCTGGTCGTGAACCTGCCGGGCAATGGCATTTTCGAGTTCCGCCTCCGTCTGCCCGCCGAGCCGCATCGCTCCGTCGAGTTCGGTCCCTGGCACCTCGCCGACCGCATCGCCTCGCCGCTCGCCGACACCGTCGCGCCGCAGGACGCCTACACGATCCGCTACCGCGTGCTTTAAACTTTGTTCGTTGCGATCCATGCCCGCGCCGTCATCGTTCCGACGCGCAAGCACGGGTACGGTGATCGCATGTCCGAATTTCGCCTGACGCAGATTTCCGACACCCATCTCGGCCGGCGCTTCCCCGGCCTGGTCGCCAACTTCCAGGCGATCAGCGAACATATCGACGGTAACCGGCCCGATCTCGTCATCAACACCGGCGACGTCGCCTTCGACGGGCCGACCGGCCGCGACGATGTCGTCTTCGCAAAAGACCTGCACGACGCCCTGCCCGTCGCCTGCCGTTACCTCCCCGGCAATCACGACATCGGCGACAATCCGACCGCGGTTGGCCCGGCGCCGAAACCGCCGGTCACGGAAGCGCATCGCCGGCAATTCTGCGACCTCATCGGCGAAGACCATTGGTCATTCGAGGCCGCCGGCTGGCGCTTCATCGGCCTCAACTCGCTGGTGATGAATTCCGGGCTCGCCTTCGAGGCCGAGCAGTTCGACTGGCTGTCGCAACAGATCGCGCGCACGAACGGCAGGCCGGTCGCGCTGTTCCTGCACAAGCCGGTGTTTCTCAACCTGCCGGACGATCCCGAGACGCCGGAGACCGCGATCCGCTACGTGCCGCAACCGGCACGGGCACGGCTGATCGAGATGCTCGGGACGATCGACCTGCGCCTCATCGCCAGCGGCCACGTGCACCAGCGGCGCGACTTCACCTGGCGCCACACCCGCCATGTCTGGGCGCCGTCGGCCGGCTTCGTCATCAACGATCAGCGCCAGGACCGGATCGCGATCAAGGAAGTCGGGCTGGTCGAATACCGCTTCCGGCCCGACAGTTTCGAGGTCCGCCACGTCAGGGCTGCGGGCCAGGTCGATGTCGACATCGAGGAGCTGCTCGTCCAGATGGGCGGCGAGCATTAAGGCGCGCTGATCCGCTCAGGCGACGCTCTTGAGGTCCTGCTGGATCGCAGCGAGCAAGGATTGCAGCGCCTCGCTGTTCACCGGCTTGGCCGCGAGATCATTGGCAGGCGGCTGCCTGGCGGGCTGCACGGCCTTGACCGGGCGCTTTGGGAATGGCGGGGGCGGTGCCGGCATCGAGGGGCGCGTCAGATCGCCCTCCTCGTCGACATGGACGAACTTGCCATGGATGACGTCGTCGTGGCGGCCCATGACGAACATGGCCAGCCAATAGCCGGCAGCAAGCAGGATAACGCAGAAAACACTGATCTCTAACATCGCAGCACCTAAAATATGCCCGATGATTCAATGCCTTCGCGATCCCGTCAATGAACAGCCGGTCACACCTGCGGCTTTTGCGGGCAGGTGTGACCATTTGGTGACTCTTTCTTAACTATCCCGGGGCGGCATGTGGCTCCCGAGCCACGGGAGTCCCAGTCCCTGTCGCGCTAGGCCTTGTCCGGCCCGACCCGGACCAGCTGCTTGCCGAAATTAGCGCCCTTCAAGAGGCCCATGAAGGCGCCAGGCGCGCTTTCCAGGCCCTCGGTGACGAACTCCTTGTACTTGACCTTGCCGTCGCGGACCCAAGAGGACATGTCGCGCAGGAAGTCGCCATGGCGCGAGGCGAAGTCGGAGACAATGAAGCCGCGGAAGGTCAGCCGCTTCGTCAGCGTCGCTCGCATCATCGATGCGGCCCATTTCGGCGCCTTGGCTTCGGTGTCGTTGTAGTGCGCGATCAGGCCGCACACCGGCACACGCGCGAACGGATTGAGCAGGGGGAACACCGCCTCGAACACGGCGCCGCCGACATTCTCGAAATAGACGTCGATACCTTTCGGACAGGCCTCCTTCAGCTTGGCGGCCAATTCGGGATCGCGGTGATCGATGCAGGCATCGAAGCCGAGTTCCTTCACCACGTAGGCGCACTTGTCCTTGCCGCCGGCAATGCCGACCGCGCGTGCGCCCTTGATCTTCGCGATCTGCCCCACCGCCGAGCCGACCGCACCGGAGGCACCCGCGACCACGACGGTCTCGCCTGCTTGCGGCTTGCCGATGTCGAGCAGGCCCGTATACGCAGTCATGCCGGGCATGCCGAGCACGCCGATCGAGGTCGAGATCGGACCGAGCTTCGGATCGACCTTGATCAGGCCCTTGCCGTTCGAGATCGCATGCGTCTGCCAGCCGGTCCGTGCACGGACGATGTCGCCCTTGGCGAAATCCGGATTGTTGGAGGCCGCGACCTCGCTCACCGCCTCGCCTTCCATCACGCCGCCGACCGGCACCGGCGCAGCATAGGACGGACCATCACTCATGCGCCCGCGCATATAAGGATCGAGCGAGAGCCAGATCGTGCGCAGCAGGACTTCGCCTGCCGCAGGCGCCGGGACAGCGAATTCCTCGATACGGAAATCAGACGGTTTGGGCTCACCGACGGGACGCGCGGCGAGAACGATGCGCTTGGCTTGGGACATGATGGCTTCCTCCTGATTGTCTTTCGACGTGAACGGAAGCGGAGGGAGGTAGCTGCGTCAATACAAAAGCGGTGACGCGTGATGGCGTTTCACGCGCAGCTCTCGTGTCCCGGACGCGCAGCGTTGCTGCGCAGAGCCGGGACCCAGAAAGCGACACGGCAAAATGCCGAGACATGGGCCCCGGCTCTGCAGCGCATCACCGAAGAGGTGCTGCGCTGCGTCCGGGGCACGAGAGCGGAGTAACTAGCCCCCGCCCGGATAGTTCGGGCTCTCGCGCGTGATGGTGACGTCGTGGACGTGGCTTTCGCGCAGGCCGGCGCCGGTGATGCGGACGAACTGGGCCTTGTCGTGCAGGTCCTTCATGTCCTTTGCGCCGACATAGCCCATCGCGGCGCGCAGGCCACCGGCAAGCTGGTGCATGACGTTGCCGACCGGGCCCTTGTAGGGCACCTGGCCCTCGATGCCTTCAGGCACGAGCTTGAGCGTGTCCTTGATGTCCTGCTGGAAGTAGCGATCGGCAGATCCGCGCGCCATCGCGCCGACCGAGCCCATGCCGCGATAGGCCTTGTAGGAACGGCCCTGCCACAAAAACACTTCACCGGGCGTCTCGTCGGTACCGGCCAATAGCGAGCCGACCATCGCGATGTCGGCCCCCGCGGCGAGCGCCTTGGCGAGGTCGCCGGAGAACTTGATGCCGCCGTCGGCGATGACGGGAATGTCGGCCTTCTTCGCCGCTTCCACCGCATCCATGATCGCGGTGAGCTGGGGAACGCCGACGCCGGCGACGATGCGCGTGGTGCAGATCGAGCCCGGGCCGATGCCGACCTTGATGCAGTCGGCGCCAGCATCGATCAGGGCCTGCGTGCCCTCGGTGGTAGCAACGTTGCCGGCAACGACCTGCACGGAGTTGGAGAGACGCTTGATGCGGTTCACGGCATGCAGCACATGACGGGAATGGCCGTGCGCGGTGTCGACGACGACGAGGTCGACGCCGGCATCGATCAGCCGCTCGGTGCGCTCGAAGCCGGTGTCGCCGACGGTGGTGGCGGCGGCAACGCGCAGGCGCCCCTGGGCATCCTTGCAGGCGAGCGGATGGGCGACCGCCTTCTCCATGTCCTTGACGGTGATGAGGCCGACGCAGCGATATTGCTCGTCGACGACGAGCAGCTTCTCGATGCGATGCTGGTGCAGCATCCGCCGCGCCTCGTCCTGGCTGACATTCTCGCGCACCGTGACGAGACCTTCATGCGTCATCAGCTCGGAGACTTTTTGCCGGCGGTCGGTGGCAAAGCGCACGTCGCGGTTGGTGAGGATGCCGACCAGCTTGCCCGGCGTGGACTTGCCGGCGCCGGTGACGACGGGAATGCCGGAGATGCCGTGATCGCTCATCAGCTTGAGCGCGTCCTCGAGCGAGGCCTCGGGGCTGATGGTGAGCGGGTTCACCACCATGCCGGACTCGTAGCGCTTGACCTGCCGCACCTGCGCGGCCTGCCCTTCGGGATCGAAATTGCGGTGGATGACGCCGAGGCCGCCGGCCTGCGCCATCGCGATCGCCATGCGGGCTTCGGTAACGGTGTCCATGGCGGAGGCCATGATCGGGATGTTGAGCGGTATGGCGCGGGTGACGCGGGAGCGGATGTCGACCTCGCCCGGCATGACGTCCGACAGGCCCGGCTTCAGCAGCACGTCGTCGAACGTAAAGGCTTCGCGAATGCCTTGTTGCACCGTGGCCATGTGCCAACTCCTTCCGCGGCCCTGCCGCAAATAGCTATGGATGAGCGCCGCCCTCGGCGTACCTTGCGGCATCGCCTTGAGAATCGGAGCCCATCGGTGGGGTTGACGCGGGTCGATAGCACGGTCGCGTGACGAATCAAAGCAATTCGGACCGCCGGCCAGCCATGCACAGGCTTTTTTGGCCAGTTCAGCGTGGATAGCCGGGGGCAGCCCCCTTCTCGTCATTCCGGGGCGCGACGACGTCGCGAGCCCGGAATCCATCCCGCAGCGGTCCCTGCGGCCCAATGGATTCCGGGCTCGCGCCAAGTGGCGCGCCCCGGAATGACGAAGGAGCGCGACACGCAACCCTGGAGAGAGGTCACACCGTTGTTACGCGGGATCTAGGTGCTATGCGTCGATCCGCAATGGTCGGGGGCCGGCGGCGGTGATAAGCCGCAATTCCACCCTTCCTTCCGATTTTCATTACCAATCCGTCATGGTCGACAAGCAACGCGTCATTCCGCTGATCGTGGCCACCGCGCTTTTCATGGAGAACATGGACTCGACGGTGATCGCCACTTCGCTGCCGGCGATCGCAGCCGACATCGGCACCAGCCCGCTGACGCTGAAACTCGCGATCACGTCCTATCTGCTGTCGCTGGCGGTGTTCATCCCGGCGAGCGGCTGGACCGCCGACCGCTTCGGCGCGCGGATGGTGTTCGCGATCGCCGTCGGCGTGTTCATGGTCGGATCGGTCGGCTGCGCGCTCTCCTCCTCGGTCACCGATTTCGTGTTCGCGCGCGTCCTGCAAGGCATGGGCGGGGCGATGATGACGCCGGTCGGGCGCCTGGTGCTGTTGCGCTCGGTCGACAAGAGCGCGCTGGTCAACGCCATGGCCTGGGTGACGGTCCCTGCCCTGATCGGTCCCGTGATCGGGCCGCCGCTCGGCGGCTTCATCACGACCTACGCGTCCTGGCACTGGATCTTCCTGATCAACATCCCGATCGGGCTGCTCGGCATCTTCATGGCGCTGCGCTTCATCGACCCGATCAAGAGCGAGGAGCGCGAGCCGTTCGACCTCTACGGCATGGTGCTCGCAGGCATCGGCCTCGCCGGCATCGCCTTCGGCCTGTCCGTTGCTGGTCTCAACCTGCTGCCGTGGAGCACCGTCGCCGCGCTGATCGCGGGCGGCGCGATCTCGATGACACTCTACGTCATTCACGCCCGGCGCACCGGCTCGCCGGTGCTCGACTTCTCGCTCCTGAAGCTGCCGACGCTGCGCGCCGCCGTGTTCGGCGGCTTCCTGTTCCGGCTCGGCATCGGCGCGCTGCCGTTCCTGCTGCCGCTCTTGATGCAGATCGGCTTCGGTCTGTCGCCGTTCCATTCGGGTCTCGTCACCTTCGCCTCTTCGCTCGGCGCCATGGGCATGAAGACGCTGGCGGCGCGCATCATCCGCACCTTCGGCTTCCGCAATCTGATGACGGTGAACGCGATCGTCAGCGCCTTCTTCCTCGCCGTCTGCGCGCTGTTCACGGTGACGACGCCGCTGCTCATCATCATGGTCATCCTGGTGGTCGGCGGCTTCTTCCGCTCGCTCGAGTTCACCGCGATCAACACGGTCGCCTATGCCGACGTCGAGACTGCGCAGATGAGCCGCGCCACCACCCTCGTCAGCGTCAACCAGCAGCTCGCGGTCTCCGCCGGCGTCGCCGTCGGCGCGGCCTGCGTGGAAACGACGATGTGGTTCAACCATGTCAGCGAAATCGACGCCACCGTGTTCGCCCCCGCCTTCCTCGTGGTCGCGCTGACCTCGGCGGCGTCGAGCTGGTTCTTCTGGCAGATGCCCGTCGATGCCGGCCACGAGATCTCCGGCCGCAAGGCCGTGGAGATCGCCAGTCGCAAGGGTGCCGGCAAGGGTGCAGAAAAGGCGGCGGTCAAGGCGGCGTCCGAGGATACGCAGGACGTGCGGGATCAAAGGTTGGGGTGAGTTGAGCGAGCGGGCGCCTCACACTCGGTGTCGTCCCTGCGAACGCAGGGACCCATAACCACAGGGAGGAGACGTTGCGCGAGTCTGCCACTCCGAGTCTTCGCCAAACTTCTCCCTGTGGCTATGGGTCCCGGATCGGCGCTTCGCTCCAGACAACGCTACGCGTTGTCGGGAGCTCCGCTTGTCCGGGACGACAGCGGAGATTGGCTCAGGCAGCCCCGCCCCGAAATCCCGTCGCCAGCACGTAGCGTTCCGAGGAATCCTGCCGGCTCGCCGCGGGCTTCACGTGACGCACCGTCGCAAAATCGCGCTTGAGCTGGGCGAGCAGATCGGCATCGGCGCCGCTCTGGAACGTCTTGGCCAGGAACGCGCCGCCGGGCTTGAGCACGTCGCACGCAAACGCCGCGGCGGTCTCGACCAGGCCGACGATACGGAGCTGGTCGGTCTTGCGGTGGCCGGTGGTGTTGGCGGCCATATCGGACATCACGAAATCGGCGCCGCCGCCCAGCATCGCGGTCAGCTTCTCAGGCGCTTCGTTGGCCATGAAGTCGAGCTGCGCGAAATCCACGCCGGGGATCTCCGGCATTTCCAACAGATCGATGGCAACGACCTTGCCCTTGCCTTCCACCGAGCCGACGCGCTTGGCCGCGATCTGGCTCCAGCCGCCGGGCGCCGCGCCGAGGTCGACGACGGCCATGCCGGGTTTCAAGAGCCGGAATTTGTCGTCGATCTCCAGAAGCTTGAACGCGGCGCGCGAGCGGTAGCCCGCCGCCTTGGCCTTCACGACATAGGGATCGTTGAGCTGCCGCTCCAGCCACAGCTTCGACGACAATTTGCGCTTGCCGCCGGTCTTGACCTTGGTCTTGACTTGGACGTGCAAGCGGCCGGTGGTGTCCTTGGCCATCTCACCAGCTCCTGAGCGCGCCGTCCTCGCGCATCATCTCGACCAGCATGCCCTCGCGCAGGCCACGGTCGGCGACGCGCAGGCGCGGCAGCGGAAAGGCGCGGCGGATCGCATCGAGGATGGCGCAGCCGGCGAGCACGAGATCGGCGCGCTCGACGCTGATGCAACTGTTGCCGGCGCGCTCCTCGTAGCTCATGCCGAGCAGCTTGTTGATGGTCGCGGTGATGTCGGAATCGTTCATCCAGATGCTGTCGATGCGGCGGCGGTCATAGCGCGCGAGGTTGAGATGGATGCCGGCGAGCGTCGTCACCGTGCCCGAGGTGCCGAGCAGGTGCATGTCGGCGAGATCGCCGCCGTGGACTTCGGCGAACGGCGCGACGTGGTTCGCCACCTCCTGCTCCATCGCGGCGTAGATCTCCGGCGTCACGTCGCGGCCGCCGAATTGCTCGGCGAGCGTGACCACACCGTAGGGGATCGACATCCAGGCCTTGATCCGCGGCTCCGGATTTTGCGGATCGCGCTCGATCCGCACCAGCTCGGTCGAGCCGCCGCCGATGTCGAACAGGATCGCGCCGCGGCCCCTGGGGTCGACCAGCGGCGAGCAGCCGAGCACGGCGAGCGCGGCCTCGGTCTCGCGGTCGATCACTTCGAGCTCGATGCCGGTCTCGGCCGCGACGCGGCTGCGGAACCCCTCCGCATTCGAGGCGGCGCGGCAGGCTTCGGTCGCGATTAGCCGCAACCGGCGCGCTTTGCGCAAATTGATCTTGTCGCGGCAGATGCTGAGCGCGGCAATGGCACGCTCGATCGCGGCGTCGCTGATGCACCCCGTCGACGAGACCCCCTCCCCGAGCCGGATAATGCGCGAGAAGGAATCGACGACGCGAAAGCCGTCCTGGGTCGGACAGGCGATCAGCAGCCTGCAATTGTTGGTGCCGAGGTCCAGCGCCGCATAGACGCCGGTTCCCGACGCCTGCGCGCCGACAGCCGGTTCGGTGGCCAACGCCACCGCCGCCATCGACCCCTCCAGCTCACCGTGCGGCGCATGGCCGTCGCGGAGCCGCGTGTGGTCATTCATACAAACTGTCTTTCCGCGGCCGGTCGGGCCGGTCTGGAATTGATTTTTCGCCTGAAACATTAGCAGCGCAGCCGGCCTGCGCAACAACGCATCACATGGGACCATGCCCATTCGTGCGTTGTCGTGAACGGGGTGGTGGGTTATCTCAATGGAGTCCGGTGCCCCGCTGCCGCGAAAATGCGCAAATGCCGGCTTTTCAGGTCAATTCCATGCAAGAACACACCAAATCGTCCACGCTCGAAAACGCTATTGCACTGCAAAAATATGGCGTCGGGCAACCCGTCCGCCGCAAGGAGGACGACACGCTGGTGCGCGGCAAGGGCCGCTATACCGACGATTTCAACCTGCCCGGCCAGGCCTATGCCGTGGTCGTCCGTTCCACCCGCGCCCATGGAATCATCCGCGGCATCGGCATCGACGCCGCCAAGGCGATGCCGGGCGTGCTCGGCGTGTGGACAGGCAGGGATCTCGATGCCGCCGGCTATGGCCCCTTCACCTGCGGCCTGCCGCTGAAGAGCCGCGACGGCTCGCCTTTGCTCCAGACCAACCGCCAGCCGCTGGCGACCGACAAGGTCCGCTTCGTCGGCGATCCCGTCGCCTTCGTGGTTGCCGAGACACTGGCGCAGGCGCGCGATGCGGCTGAGGCGGTCGAGCTCGATATCGAGCCGCTGCCAGCCGTGACGGATCCCGAGGACGCGGCCAAGCCCGGCGCGCCGCAGCTCTATGAGCACATTCCTGGTAACGTGGCGCTCGACTACCACTATGGCGACATGGAGAAGGTCAACGCGGCCTTCGCCAACGCCGCCCATGTCACCAGGATGGACATCGAAAACACCCGTGTCGCCGTGGTCTCGATGGAGCCGCGCGTCGGCCTTGCCTCCTACGACAAAAAGACCGAGCGCTACACGCTTCAGGTGCCGACGCAGGGCGTCGCCGGCAACCGCGCCAACCTCGCCAAGAACCTGAAGGTGCCGAACGAGAAAGTGCGCATCCTCACCGCCAATGTCGGCGGCTCCTTCGGCATGAAGAACATCAACTATCCCGAGTACATGTGCATCCTGTATGCGGCGAAGGAATTGGGAAAGCCGGTGAAGTGGCTCGACGAGCGCTCGACCGCCTTCCTCTCCGACAGCCACGGCCGTGCGCAGAAGATCCACGCCGAGCTGGCGCTCGACGCCGAAGGGCATTTCCTCGCGGCCAAGCTGTCCGGCTACGGCAATCTCGGCGCCTACATCACCGGCGTCGCGCCGGGGCCGCTCTCGCTCAATACCGGCAAGAATTTTTCCAGCGTCTACCGCACGCCGTTGATGGCAGTCGACATCAAGGTGGTGCTGACCAACACCACGCTGATGGGCGCCTATCGCGGCGCCGGCCGGCCCGAGGCGAACTACTACATGGAGCGGCTGATCGATCGCGCTGCCGACGAGATGGGCATCAACCGGCTGACCTTGCGCAAGCGCAATTTCATCAAGCAGAACCAGATGCCGTTCGCGGCGTCCTCCGGCGTCACCTATGACAGCGGCGACTTCCAGGCCGTGTTCAACAAGGCGCTCGAAATCTCCGACCACGAGAATTTCGCCAAGCGCAAGAAGGAGAGCAGGAAGGCCGGCAAGCTGCGCGGCATCGCCGTCGGATCCTATCTCGAGGTCACGGCGCCGCCGAGCCCGGAGCTGGGAAAGATCGTGTTCGACGCTGACGGCACCGTGCAGCTCATCACCGGCACGCTCGATTACGGCCAGGGCCATGCCACGCCATTCGCGCAGGTGCTGAGCGAGCAGCTCGGTGTTCCCTTCGAGAGCGTCAAGCTGGTGCAGGGCGACAGCGACATCGTCCATACCGGCAACGGCACCGGCGGCTCGCGCTCGATCACGGCAACCGGCCAGGCCATCGTGGGGGCTGCAAAGCTCGTCATCGAAAAAGGCAAGCGCGCAGCGGCGCATATGCTCGAAGCGTCCGAAGCCGACATCGAATTCGAAGGCGGCAGCTTCACCATCGCCGGCACCGATCGCAGTATCGACATCATGGAGCTTGCCAAGCGCTTGCATGACGGCAAGACGCCGGAGGGCGTGCCCGATAGCCTCGACGTCGATCACACCAGCGAACCAGTCGCCTCGGCGTTCCCGAACGGCTGTCATGTCGCCGAGGTCGAGATCGACCCCGAAACCGGCGTGGTGCAGATCGTGCGCTACAGCGCGGTCAACGATTTCGGCACGGTGATCAACCCGCTGCTGGTCGCAGGCCAGCTCCATGGCGGCGTGGTCCAGGGCATCGGGCAAGCGCTGATGGAGCACTTCCGCTACGACGAGAGCGGCCAGCCGATCACGGGCTCGCTGATGGACTACGCGCTGCCGCGCGCTGAGGACGTTCCCAACATGACGGTCGGCGATCACCCGGTGCCCGCGACGACCAATCCGCTCGGCAGCAAGGGCTGCGGCGAAGCCGGCTGCGCCGGCAGCCTGTCGACGGTGGTGAACGCGGTGCTCGACGCGCTCTCGGACCACGGCATCAAGCAGATCGACATGCCGCTGACCCCGGAGCGCGTGTGGCGGGCCATTCAGGACGCGAAGGGCAAGGCGGCGTAAGGCTGCCCTTTCTCAGTCGTCATGGCCGGGCTAAACAACAAGCCCGGGCATGACGACGTGGTGACGATGTGCTTATTTCCGCCTACGCCGCCTGCTCGCGCGGCTGGGTGATCGCAATGTGCTGGCAGTGCGCGAGCGGCGTCGTGCCGTTGGCGACGACGAGCGCGTCGAGCTCGACGAAGCGGTGGCCCTTCTTCTCGTAATTCGCCGTGACCTTGGCCCGCGCGGTGATCTCGTCGCCGGTGCGTCCCGCAGACAGCAGCTGCATGCGGCTGCCGACGTGGATCCACGGGCCGAGAATGGTGTTGTCGACCAGCACGCGGTTCATGACCCGCTGGATCAGGCCGGGATGGCCGAGCCCTTCGCGCGCAAAGATCGGATCGGTTTCCCTGACATCGGCGAGATAGTCGGTCGCGTCCTGCCCGGCCCACCGGCGCGGCTCGGTGCCCAGCCATTTGCCCGTCTCGAACGTCGCCGGACTGACCGGCTTGCGCTTGGCGACCACGGGGACCGCGACATAGTCGCTCAGCGACACCGCCGGCGCTGCCGCCGGCAGCGAGGCCGTGCCTGTCGCGCAGAGCTCGGTGCGGCTGAACACTTCGATCGTCAGCAAGCCGTTGTGCTCGGTCGCATCGACATCGGCAGGCTCGCCATCATAGACCGGCTTGATGAAGCGGGCCTCGATGAGCCCGCGGCTCAGAAAATCACGGCCCCACCGCGCCACCGGCACGTGCATCATGTAGGCGAAGACATCAACGCCGGGGACAAGCCCGCCGGAAAAGCCGAAGCGGCGCGCCACGGTGTCGTCATGCATCTTGTTTTCGGATTGCTTGGCGGTGTTGTAGGCCTCGACGCGCCAGGTTTCGAGCCGGTCCGGCATGGGGACATCTTCCCTGTTCTTGTTGTTTCGGGCTGATCGTAGGCCCCAGGGAACACCGGTCAATCCCCTCGCCTTTGCGGCCTGAATGGGGTACCACGCGGCGAATGACTGACACCCCCACCCGCATCTATGTCGACGCCGACGCCTGCCCGGTGAAGGACGAGATCTATCGCGTCGCGCTCCGGCACGGCGTGCCCGTGAGCGTGGTCGCCGGCAATTTCATCCGTGTGCCACCCGATCCGCTGATCGAGCGTATCGCCGCAGGCGCCGGCATGGACGCTGCCGACGACTGGATCGTCGAGCGCGTCAAGTCCGGCGACGTCGTCGTCACATCGGACATTCCGCTTGCGAGCCGCTGCGTCAAGGCCGGCGCTGACGTGATCGCCCCGAACGGCAAGCCGTTCACGGAAGAGTCGATCGGGATGACGCTGGCGGTGCGCAATCTGATGACGGATCTGCGCTCGGCCGGCGAGGTCACCGGCGGCCCGCGATCATTCGCACCGCGCGACCGTTCCGCCTTCCTCTCGGCGCTCGACCAGACGCTGCGCCGGATCCAGCGCCGCCGCGCCGATCAGGCCGCTACGAGCCAGAATTTGAGTCAGGGCTGACATGGCGCCGCCGCTGATCCAACTCAAGGACATCAGGCTGACCTTTGGCGGCACGCCGCTGCTGTCAGGCGTCGAGCTCAACGTCGCGCCATCCGAGCGCGTCTGTTTGATCGGCCGCAACGGCTCGGGCAAGTCGACGCTGCTGAAGATCGCGGCCGGCCTCGTCGAGCCCGACGGCGGCACGCGCTTCGTGCAGCCGGGCGCCACCGTGCGTTACCTGCCGCAGGAGCCCGACTTCGGCGAGCACAAGACCACGCTTGCCTATGTCGAGTCCGGTCTCGCGCCCGGCGACGATCAGCACCAGGCGCGCTACCTGCTGGAGCAGCTTGGCCTGACCGGTGACGAGAACCCGCATAATCTCTCCGGCGGCGAGGCCCGTCGCGCGGCGCTGGCGTATGTGCTAGCGCCCTCGCCTGACATTTTGCTGCTGGACGAGCCGACCAACCATCTCGATCTCGCCACCATCGAATGGCTGGAACAGGAGCTCGACTCCAGGCGCAGCGCGCTGGTGATCATCAGCCACGACCGCCGCTTCCTCACCAATCTCTCGCGCTCCACGGCTTGGCTCGACCGCGGCCGGATCAAGCAGATCGATCGTGGCTTTGCCTCGTTCGAGAGCTGGCGCGACGAGGTGCTGGCGGAAGAAGAGCGCGACCAGCACAAGCTCGACCGCAAGATCGTCGACGAAGAGCACTGGCTGCGCCACGGCGTCTCCGGCCGGCGCAAGCGCAACGTCAAGCGTCTCGGCAATCTGCATGCGCTGCGCGACCAGCGGCGCAACTATCGCGGCACGGCCGGCACCGCCAGTCTCGCGGCGGCCGAAGCAGAGCAATCCGGCAAGCTGGTGATCGAGGCCAAGGGCGTCACCAAAGCCTATGGCGAGCGCAAGATCGTCGAGAATTTCTCGACGCGCATCCAGCGCGGCGACCGGCTCGGCATCATCGGGCCGAACGGCGCCGGCAAGACCACGCTGGTCAATCTGCTCACCGGCGGCGGGGAACCGGACTCCGGCACCCTACGTCTCGGCGCCAATCTGGAGGTAGCGACGCTGGATCAGCACCGCGAAAGCCTCGATCCGAAATCGACGCTGGCTGAAGCCTTGACCGGCGGGCGCGGCGACCAGATCATGGTCGGCGGCAAGCCGAAGCACGTCGTCGGCTACATGAAGGACTTTTTGTTCGCGCAGGAGCAGCGCGGCACGCCGGTGGAAGTCCTCTCGGGCGGTGAGCGCGGCCGGCTGATGCTGGCGCGCGCACTGGCAAAACCCTCGAACCTGCTGGTGCTGGACGAGCCGACCAACGACCTCGACCTCGAAACGCTCGACGTCCTCGAAGACATGCTCGGCGACTACGAGGGCACCGTCATCCTGATCAGCCATGACCGCGACTTCCTCGACCGCGTCGTCACCTCCGTGATCGCGCCCGAGGGCAACGGCAAGTGGACCGAATATGCCGGCGGCTACAGCGATATGCTGACCCAGCGCGGCGCGGATTTGAAGCGCGAAACGGCGAAGGCCCAGCCGGTTGCGGAGAAGAGAGAGGAGCGCGCCGCTGCTCCCGCCTCCACACCGAAACGCAAGCTGAGCTTCAACGAGAAGCACGCGCTGGAAACGCTGCCGAAGAAAATGGAAACGCTGCAGGCGGATATTGCAAAACTGCAGCGCGTGCTCGACGATCCCAACCTCTACGCCAAGGATCGCAAGACATTCGACGACACCTCCGCCGCTATCGCGAAGGCGCATGATGAACTGTCTGCCGCTGAAGAGCGCTGGCTCGAACTTGAAATGCTTCGTGAAGAAATAGAGCAGGCCTAGCGCGCATTCCGCAAAAGTGGGCACCGGTTTTGCGATCAGAATGCGCGCCAACTAAGAGACTCCCATGACAACTCCCCTCGCCGCAAAAATCGCCCGCGAATACGGCACGCCCTGCGCCGTCATCGACATGGACAAGGTCGAGCGCAACATCGCGCGGATCCAGAAGGCCTGCGACGAGGCCGGAATCGCCAACCGTCCCCACATCAAGACCCACAAGAACCCGACCATCGCCAAGATGCAGGTCGCGGCCGGCGCGAAGGGCATCACCTGCCAGAAGCTGGGCGAAGCCGAGATCATGGCCAATGCCGGCATCGACGACATCCTGATCAGCTACAATCTCCTCGGCGAAGAGAAGATGGCGCGGCTCGGTGCGCTGCAGGCCAAGGCCAACATGACGGTGGCCGCCGACAATTCGACCGTCGTTGCCGGCCTGCCCAAGGCCGCGGCGGCGTCGGGCCGTCCGCTCTCGGTCGTGGTCGAATGCGACACCGGGCGCAAGCGCGCCGGCGTCGAGACGCCGGCGGAGGCGATCGCGCTAGCACGCGAGATCGCGAGCTCGAAGGGGCTCGAATTCGCCGGCTTCATGCTGTATCCAACCGAGACCGGCTGGGCGGACGCGCAAAAATTCTACGACGAAGCGCTGGCCGGCGTGCGCGCGCACGGGCTGGACGCAAAAATCGTCTCGACCGGCGGTACGCCGAACCTGAAGAACATCGGCAAGCTCAAGGGCGGCACCGAGCATCGCTTCGGCACCTACATCTACAACGACCGCATGCAGGTCGCTGCGGGCTCGGCGACCTGGGACGATTGCGCGCTGCATATTTACTCGACCGTGGTCAGCCGCGCCGCACCCGAGCGCGGCATTCTCGATGCCGGCTCGAAGACGCTGACCACGGATACCGGCGGTCTCGACGGCCACGGCCTGATCCTGGAGCACCCCGAAGCCAAGATCGCGCGCTTCGCCGAGGAGCACGGCTTCCTCGATCTCTCCCGCAGCAACACTCGGCCCAATGTCGGCGACGTCGTCCGCATCGTGCCCAACCACGTCTGTGTCGTCGTCAACATGATGGACGAGGTGGTGATGGTCCGCGGCGAGGAGATCATCGGCACGCTGCCGGTGGCGGCACGCGGGAAGTTGCGGTAGGCATTGCTCTGGTAGGGTGGGTTAGCCGAAGGCGTAACCCACCACTCCTCTCGATGCAGATACAGACGTGGTGGGTTACGCTTCGCTAACCCACCCTACGACCTGGCGAGCCACGCCAGCACGCCTCTGCCCGCGGCGGCTCCCGTCGCGAACGAGGCCTGCAGCAGATAGCCGCCGGTCGGCGCCTCCCACTCCAGCATCTCGCCGGCGGCGAACATGCCGGGCAATTTTCGCAGCATGAAGCGGCCGTCGAGCTCATCGAAGGTGATCCCGCCCGCAGTCGAGATCGCGCGATCGATCGGGGCAACGCCGGTGAGCTGCACCGGAATGGCGTTGATCAGCTGCGCAAGCTCGGCGGGCGAGAACGCGGCCAGTGGCCGGCCGGACACGATGGCGGCCTCCTGCATCAGGCCGATTCCGACCGGCGACAATTGCGCCGCCTTGCGCAGGAAGTTCGCGAGCGATTGCTTGCCGCGTGTCCCTGATAGCCGCGTGGTCAGGGCGGCGGCGTCGAGGTCCGGCCGCAATGCGATCAAAAGCGTCGCCTGCCCGAGACTGAGCACCGCCTCCCGCAACTCCGCCGACAGCGCGTAGATCGCGCCGCCTTCGATGCCGCTACGCGTGATCATGGCTTCGCCCCGCACCGTATGCGCGCCGATCGTCAGCGCCACGCCCTTGAGCGGCTGGCCCTCGAAACGATCGCGGAACACATCGGACCAGGCGACCGTGAAGCCGGAATTGGCCGGCCGGAGCTTTGAGATGGCAACGCCCTTCGCGGCGAGGATGTCGGCCCAGCTGCCATCCGACCCCAGCCGCGGCCAGCTCGCGCCGCCGAGCGCGAGCACGGTGGCGTTGGCAGTGACGACCGCCACGCCATCGGGCGCTCGAAACACCAGCCGCCCCTCGTCATCCCAGCCGGTCCAGCGATGACGAAAGGCAAACCGCACGCCGCTCGCATCGAGCCGCCGGAGCCACGCGCGCAGCAAGGGCGAGGCCTTGAACGCTTTTGGAAACACCCGCCCGCTGGTGCCGACGAAGGTCGGCTCACCCAGGGCTTCGCTCCACGCGCGCAACGCCTCAGGCGAAAACGCCTCGATCGCCGCCTGCAGCTTCGGGGCCGCCTCGCGATAGCGCGCCATGAATTCCGACAGCGGTTCGCTGTGGGTGAGATTGAGCCCGCCGCGGCCGGCCATCAGGAATTTTCGGCCCGCGGACGGCATCGCGTCGTACACGGTGACGCGCGCGCCGCCCTGCGCCTGCACCTCCGCCGCCATCAGCCCGGCGGGACCGGCCCCGATGACGGCGACGTCGGTCAGAGCTTGATCCCCGCCCGCGCCGCGGCCTGCGCCACGTATTTCTGCGTCTGCTCGAACGCCCCGGTCAGCGCCTTGGCTTTCGACATGTCGCTGATCTCCGCGAAATGCGCGGCCACCGCGTCCGGCGTCCATTCGGTCTCCGGCAGGTTGATGCCCTCGCTCTCCACGATCTTGATCACCGCGAAGGAGCCAGCACCGGCGCCCATGATGGTACGGGTCGGAGCGTCTTCGCTGAGCATGTACTCGACCGCGGGCGTGATCGCGTTCGGCTTCATCAATTGCAGCGCCTGCGGCGGCAGCAGCTCTTCCGTCATGCGCGTCGCCGCCGTCGGCGAGATGATGTTGACGCGGATGTCGGACTTGCGGCCTTCCTCGGCGAGCACGTTCATCAGGCCGACCATGCCGGACTTGGCCGCGCCGTAATTGGCCTGGCCGAAATTGCCGTAGAGGCCGGAGGACGACGTCGTCAGCACGATGCGGCCGTAATTGCGGTCGCGCATGCCGGCCCAGGCCGCCTTGCAGCAATAGAAGGTGCCGACCAGATGCACGTCGAGCACTTTCTGGAAGTCGGCCGCTTCCATCTTGCCGAACGACTTGTCGCGCAAAATGCCGGCATTGGCGCACAAGAGATCGACGCTGCCCCATTCCTTGGTGGCGCGCTCGACCATGGCGGTGACCTGTTCGAAATTCGAGACGTCGGCGCCATCCGCCATCGCGGTGCCACCGGCTTTGCGGATTTCCTCGACCACGGTCTCGGCCGGCGACAGCGAGCCACCGGTGCCGTCACGCGCGCCGCCGAAATCGTTGACGACGACCTTGGCGCCGCGGCTGGCCAGTCCCAGCGCATGCGCACGCCCCAGACCATTGCCCGCGCCGGTGACGATGGCGACGCGTCCGTCGAACCTGATTGCCATGAGTGCTTTCCTACATGCTAGTCGTCATGGGCGGGCTCGACCCGGCCATCCATCAAATTGACAGGCTTTTGAGCAGCGATGGCTGGCCGGGTCAAGCCCGGCCGCCCTACGCGAAATAGATCAGACCCAGCCACTCCGCGACCAGCGCCGGCTTGTCCTCGCCTTCGATCTCCACGGTGACGTTGGTGCGGGACTGCAGCTCGTTGGGCTTGCGGAGCTTGGCTTCGGCCAGCACGAAACGGCCGCGGACGCGCTTGCCGGAACGCACCGGCGAGATGAAGCGCAGCTTGTCGAAACCGTAATTGACGCCCATCGTGGTGCCCGCGATCACGGGCATCACCTCATAGGACATGATCGACAGCAGCGACATCGTCAGGAAGCCGTGCGCGATGGTGGTGCCGAAGGCGGTCTCCTTCTTGGCCCGTTCAGGGTCGACATGGATGAACTGATGATCTTCGATCACATCGGCATAGGTGTCGATGCGCGGCTGATCGATCAGGTGCCATGAGGACACGCCGATCTCCTTGCCGACCATGGCCTGATAGGCTTCCAAGGAAATCGGCGGCTTCTTCCAGACTTCGTTCATTTAGCAACTCCAAATGCCGTCATTCCGGGGCGCGCGAAGCGCGAGCCCGGAATCCATCGCGCCACGGCGTCTGTTGCAAGATGGATTCCGGGTTCGATGCTACGCATCGCCTCGGAATGACAAGCCTACTTAGGTCTCACTCCGTGTTTTCGGCAGTTCCGGAAAATCCTCCTCACGGAATTCCCGGCCGCGCAGCGGATCGTTGCGATCATCGTCGCGCTCCAGCCTGCGTAGCTGCACCCGGCGGATTTTTCCAGAGATCGTCTTCGGCAGCTCGGTGACGATTTCGAGGCGACGGATGCGCTTGAACGGGGCGAGCCGCGTGTGCAGGTGCTGGAAGATCGACAGCGCGGTCTCAGGCGTCCGCTCCGCGCCCGAGGTCAGCAGCACGAACGCCTTGGGGATCGCGAGCCGGATCGGATCCGGGCTCGGCACCACCGCGGCTTCTGCGACCAGCTCATGCTCGAGCAACACGCTCTCCAACTCGAACGGACTGATCCGGTAATCCGACGACTTGAACACGTCGTCGGAGCGGCCGACAAAAGTAAGATAGCCCTCGTCGTCTTCGAACACGACATCGCCGCTGCGATAGAGCTCGCCCTCGGCGCCGGAGAGCTTGCCGTCGTCGCTCTGATAGCCCTGCATCAGCCCGGCGGGGCGCTCGGCGCCGAGCACCAGTGTAACTTCGCCTTCCCTGGCGGGATGGCCGTCAGCATCGCTGATCTGCACGCGATAGCCCGGCAGCGGCCGGCCCATCGAGCCGATCTTGATCTTCTGGCCCGGCGAGTTGCCGGCGAGCGCGGTGGTTTCGGTCTGGCCGTAGCCGTCGCGGATGGTGAGCCCCCAGGCGGACTGCACCCGATCGATCACTTCCGGGTTGAGCGGCTCGCCGGCGCCGCAGACCTCGCGCAAGCTCACCTTGAAGGAGGCAAGGTTCTCCTGGATGAACAGCCGCCACACCGTCGGCGGCGCGCACAGCGTGGTGACGCCACAGCGGCCGATGGTGGCGAGCAGGCCCTTAGCATCGAAGCGCGGCTGGTTGACCACGAACACGGTGGCGCCCGCATTCCACGGCGCGAAGAAGCAGCTCCAGGCATGCTTGGCCCAGCCGGGCGAGGAAATATTGAGATGGACGTCACCCGGCTTCAGCCCGATCCAGTACATGGTCGACAGATGGCCGACCGGATAGCTGCGCTGGCTGTGCAGCACGAGTTTCGGCTTCGCCGTCGTGCCCGATGTGAAATAGAGCAGCATCGGATCGTCGGCATTAGTCGGGCCGTCGGCGCTAAAACTCTCCGGGGCCTTTGCGGCCTCATCATAGGAGAGCCATCCGTCGTGAGCCGTGCCGACCACGATGCGAACGATGTTCTCGGCACCAAGGTTTGCGAACTTCGCGACCTGATCCTCGGCGGCGATCACCGCCTTGGCCTTGCCGCGATCGAGGCGATCGCGCAGCTCGTCCGCGGTGAGCAGCGTGGTCGCGGGGATCACGACGACGCCGAGCTTCATCGCCGCCAGCATCGTCTCCCACAGCGGAACCACATTGCCGAGCAGCAGCAGAAGATGATCGCCGCGGTTCAGGCCCTGCGCGCGGAGGAAGTTCGCCACCTGGTTCGAGCGCTTCGAGAGCGCCGCGAAGGACAGTTTTGTCTGCCGGTCCTGCGCGGCGTCGACGATCCAGAGCGCGGGCCGGTCCTTGGCTTCGGCGTCCTTCGCCAGTTCGTCGAACCAGTCGAGCGCCCAGTTGAAGGGAACCGGATCCGGCCAGCGGAAGCCTTTGACCGCTGTCTCGTAATCCGTGCGGTGCTTGAGCAGAAACGCGCGCGCGTCCTGAAATGTCGTCATGTTCCGGGCCTGTCGAAATGATCTTCGAACGTAACCCGGATGGAGCGAAGCGCAATCCGGGGCCGGCTACGCCATTGAAGCAGCTGACCCGGATTTCGCTTCGCTCCATCCGGGCAACGAAGCCTCGCTATTTTCCAGCGAGGCTGCGAACGTGCTTGATAATTCCGGAAAAATCCACCCCACCTTGCCCGGCTGCGTCGAAAGACTGATAGATCTCCTGCGCATGCTTGCCGAGCGGGGTGGCCGCGCCCGCAGCCTTCGCGGCGTCCTGCGCCAGCGTCAGATCCTTCACCATCAGCGCCGAGGCAAAGCCCGGCTTGTAGTCGTTGTTCGCGGGCGAAGTCGGCACCGGACCCGGCACCGGGCAATAGGTCGTCAGCGACCAGCACTGGCCGGACGAGGTCGAGGCAACGTCGAACAGCGCCTGATGCGAGAGCCCGAGCTTCTCGCCGAGTGCGAAAGCTTCGCTCACCGCGATCATGGAAATGCCGAGGATCATGTTGTTGCAGATCTTGGCCGCCTGCCCTGCGCCGGCGCCGCCGCAATGCACGATCTTCTTGCCCATGTTCTCCAGCACGGGCTTTGCCGCCGCGAATGCACTCTCCTCGCCGCCGCACATGAAGGTGAGCGTCGCGCCCTTGGCGCCGCCGGTGCCGCCGGAGACCGGCGCATCCACCGAGAGCACGCCGTGCTTGCCGGCGAGCGCATGCGCCTGCCTCGCACTCTCGACGTCGATGGTGGAGCTATCGATGACCAGCGCACCCTTGGTCATCGCGGGAAGGATTTCGTTCCAGACGCCGAGCACATGCTTGCCGGCCGGCAGCATTGTGACGACGACATCGGCGCCCTTTACCGCGCCCGCGGCGCTGTCGGCGATGCCGGCGCCGTCGGCCTTGGCCTGATTGCGCGAGGCTTCGACGAGATCGAACGCCACCACCTTGTGGCCGGCCTTCACGAGGTTGGCGGCCATCGGGCCGCCCATGTTGCCCAGACCAATGAATGCGATCGTGGCCATTGTCGTCTCCTCCGCTTCAATCGTTGATTAGTTGAACTTCAGCTCGTCGGCGCCGATCTCGGCGAGATACGGCGCAAGCATCTCTGGCGTCACATCCTCGATCCGCGGCGGCGACCAGATCGGATTGCGGTCCTTGTCGATCACGGCCGCGCGCACGCCCTCGCGAAAATCATCGCTGCGGAACACCTCGAGCGCGGCACGGTACTCGCGCACCAGGCATTCCTCCAGGCTCGACGCGGTGCGCGCCAGTCGCAACAATTTCAGCGTCACCACCATGCCGCGCGGTGATTTTTCGTTGAGCGTCTTCAGCGTGGCCAGCGCGAACTCCGAGCCGTCACGTTTCAGAGCGGCAAAGATATCTTCCATCCGGTCGAAGCCGAACAATGCGTCGATAGCAGGCTCTTTTGCCGCGACCGGTCCCGCGGTCTCGCCCGTCGCAAAGCCGTTGATGAGCTTGCCAATATCGGCCGCAGTTACGCCTGGACGAACCTTGGTCAGCGCCTCGCGCAGCTCCGGCCATTTGGCCGTCGGCACCACGGCGTCGGCGAATTTGGCGTGGATCGCGTCGGGTCCGTTCATGGTCTGGCCGGTCAGGCCGAAGTAAGTGCCGATCTCGCCCGGCGAGCGCGACAACAGAAAGGTGCCGCCGACGTCAGGAAAGAAGCCGAGCCCGACTTCGGGCATCGCGAGCTTGGTGCGATCGGTGACGATGCGATGGCTGGCATGGGCGGAGAGCCCGACGCCGCCGCCCATCACGATGCCGTCCATGAAGGCGATATACGGTTTGGGGAATTTCTTGATCCGGGCGTTGAGGATGTATTCCTCGCGCCAGAGGATCTTGCCGAGGTCGCCGTTGACCTTCGAGCTCTCCCAGAGCGTGCGGATGTCGCCGCCGGCACAGAGGCCGCGCTCCCCGGCACCTTCCAGCACGATCACGGCGACGGCGGAATCGGCCTCGAAGCGATCGAGCGCTTTGTCGATGTCGCGAAACATTTCCAGCGTGACGGCGTTGATGGCCTTGGGACGATTGAGCCTGATCACCCCGGCCGCGCCCTCGACGCGCGCGACCAGATCGCCCTCTTCCACCGAACTCATCGCGCGCCCTCGATCAGTTTGCGCGCCACGATGAGCCGCATGATTTCATTGGTGCCTTCGAGGATCTGGTGCACGCGCAGATCGCGCACGATCTTCTCGATCCCATATTCGCTCAAGTACCCGTAGCCGCCGTGAAGCTGCAGCGCATGGTTGGCGACCTCGAAGCCGACATCGGTGCCGAAGCGCTTTGCCATCGCGCATAGCATGGTGGCATCGGGGTCCTTCCGGTCCAACGCCGCGGCGGCGCGCCACAGGAAGGTGCGCGCGGCCTCGAGCTCGATCGCCATGTCGGCGAGACGGAATTGCAGCGCCTGGAATTCGTCGAGACGCTTTCCGAAGGCCTTGCGCTCCTTCATGTAGGCGCGCGCCTTGTCGAGCGCGGTTTGCGCGCCGCCCAGCGAGCACGCGGTGATGTTGAGGCGGCCCCCATCGAGACCGGCCATCGCGATCTTGAAGCCGATGCCCTCCCCGCCGAGGCGGTTGGTAACAGGCACGCGGGCGTTCTCGAACATCACGGCGCGGGTCGGCTGCGCGTTCCAGCCCATCTTGCGCTCATTGGCGCCGAAGGAGACGCCCGGCGTCTTGCCGTCGATGACGAGGGTCGAGATGCCGCCCGGGCCATCGCCGCCGGTGCGCACCATCGCGACCAGCAGATCAGTACCGCCGGCACCGGAGATGAACTGCTTCTGGCCGTTGAGAACGTAGTGATCGCCATCGCGCACCGCGCGGGTGCGGAGCGCCGCGGCATCCGAGCCCGCGCCCGGCTCGGTCAGGCAGTAGCTGGCGATCAGCTCCATCGAGCAGAGCTTTGGCAGCCATGTATGACGCTGGGTGTCGCTGCCGAAGGCATCGATCATCCAGCTCGCCATGTTGTGGATCGAGATGAAGGCGGAGGTGGTCGGGCAGCCCGTCGCCAACGCCTCGAAGATCAGCGCCGCGTCGAACCGCGTCATCGCGGATCCCCCGACATCCTCACGGATGTAGATGCCGCCCATGCCGAGCGTGGCGGCCTCGCGCATCACGTCGACGGGGAAGTGCTTCTCCTCGTCCCAGCGCAGCGCGTGCGGCGCGATCTTCTCCGCCGCAAACGCCAACGCCATGTCGCGAACCGCGATCTGATCCTCGTTCAGAGCGAACTGCATGCTGCCGTTACCCTCTTGCCCCATCGTCATTGTGAGCGCAGCGACGTGTCCGCCGAAGCCTTTGGCGAAGGCGGAAGCAATCCAGGCTGCCTCCGCGGAAAGACTCTGGATTGCTTCGTCGCTACGCTCCTCGCAATGACGGGCCGGGCAACAGCCCTACTTCATCAGCGGGATCGAGAACTCCGCACCTTCCTTGACGCCGGACGGCCAGCGCGAGGTCACCGTCTTGGTCTTGGTGTAGAAGCGGACCGAGTCCGGACCGTGCTGGTTGAGATCGCCAAAACCCGACTTCTTCCAGCCGCCGAAGGTGTAATAGGCAATCGGCACCGGGATCGGCACGTTGATGCCGACCATGCCGACATTGACCTTGGCTGCGAAGTCGCGGGCGGCGTCACCGTCGCGGGTGAAGATGGCAACGCCGTTGCCGTAGTCATGCTCGGACGGCAGCGCCAGCGCTTCCTTGTAATCGTGCGCGCGCACGACCGAGAGCACCGGGCCGAAGATCTCTTCCTTGTAGATCCGCATATCCTTGGTGACGTTGTCGAACAGCGAGCCGCCGAGATAGAAGCCGTTCTCGTAGCCCTGCATCTTGAAGCCGCGGCCATCGACGGCGAGCGTCGCGCCTTCCTTGATGCCGATGTCGATGTAGCCCTTGACCTTCTCGACCGCCTCGCGCGTCACCAGCGGGCCGTAATCGGCGGACGGATCGATCGAGGTGCCAATCTTGAGCGACTCGACGCGCGGGATCAGCTTTTCCATGAGACGGTCGGCAGTGGACTTGCCGACGGGGACCGCGACGGAGACAGCCATGCAGCGCTCGCCGGCCGAGCCGTAGCCCGCGCCGATCAGCGCATCGACCGCCTGGTCCATGTCGGCATCCGGCATGATGATGGCGTGGTTCTTGGCGCCGCCGAAACACTGGCAGCGCTTGCCCGTTTGAGCTGCGCGCTCATAGATGTACTGCGCGATCGGCGTGGAGCCGACGAAGCCGACGGCCTTGATATCGGGGTCGTCGAGGATGGCGTCTACCGCCTCCTTGTCGCCGTTGACGACGTTGAGGATGCCGGCCGGCAGGCCGGCCTCGATCATGAGTTCGGCGAGCAGCATCGGCACGCCGGGATCGCGCTCGGAGGGCTTGAGGATGAAGGCGTTGCCGCAGGCGATCGCGGGCGCGAACTTCCACATCGGGATCATCGCCGGGAAATTGAACGGCGTGATGCCGGCGACGACACCGAGTGCCTGGCGCATCGAATAGATGTCGATGCCGGGGCCGGCGCCTTCGGTGTATTCGCCCTTCATCAGATGCGGGATGCCGCAGGCGAACTCGGCGACCTCGAGGCCGCGCTGGATGTCGCCCTTCGCATCGGGGACGGTCTTGCCGTGCTCGCGGGCGAGCAGCTCGGCCAGCTTGTCGTAGTCGCGCTGAACCAGCTCGACGAATTTCATCATGACGCGGGCGCGGCGCTGCGGGTTGGTCGCGGCCCATTCGGGCTGTGCTGCGCGGGCGTTCTCGACGGCGGCCCGGACCTCGGCCTTGGACGCCAGCGCCACCTTGGCCTGGACGTCACCGGTCATCGGCTCGAAAACGTCGGCGGTGCGGCCAGAGGTGCTCTTTACTTCCTTACCACCGATGAAATGTCCGACTGAACGCATGGAATGATCTCCTTGAGGCCGAGCTTGAACGCTTTGACAAATCCTATCGACCTGCATTTTATAGGATTCAAGTCTGAGATAATGCACCATAGATGTGCGAAAATGCTGGATCAAGGCGCTATCGATTGGGACGACTTTCGCTTCGTGCTGGCCATCGTGCGGGGCGGCTCGGTTTCGGCTGCGGCAAAACAGCTCGGGGTCGACCATGCCACGGTGATCCGCCGCGTCGACCGGCTAGAGAAGCACCTCTCGGCCAAGCTGTTCGACCGGCGCAAGACCGGCTACCTCCTCACCGAGGCCGGCCAGCGCGTCGCCGATAGCGCGGAAGCGATGGAATCGACCATCGTTGCCAACCAGGAGCAGGTCGGCGGCTCCGTGGCGCGGCTGACGGGGACGGTGCGGATCGGCGCGCCCGACGGGTTCGGCACGGCCTTCCTGGCGCCGCGGCTGGCCCCCTTTGCCGACCGGTATCCCGATCTCGATCTGCAACTTGTGGCCACCGCGCGGCTGTTCAGTCTCTCCAAGCGCGAGGCCGATATCGCCATCAGCCTGACCATGCCGAAGGAAGGTCGCATTGTCGGCCGCAAGCTGCTCGACTACCGCCTCGGCCTCTATGCCGCACCTGGCTATCTCGATCGCTTCCCTGCGATCACCTCGCGGCAGGATCTGCCGCAACACCGCTTCGTCGGCTACATCGAAGAGCTCTTGTTCACGCCGGAACTCGATTATCTGCCGCAGGTGTCGCCGCGGATTTCGGCGCGCTTCCGCAGCGCCAATCTGATCGCACAGCTCAATGCCACGCTGTCGGGCTTCGGCATCGCGGTGCTGCCGCACTTCATGGCGAGCGATTATCCGCAACTCGTTCCGGTGTTGCCCGAGGAGATCTCGATCACGCGGACATTCTGGATGCTGATGCACGCCGACAGCAAGGATCTGGCGCGGATCAGGGCGGTGGCCGATTACATCGGGGAGATCGTGGAGCGCGAGCGGGCGCTGTTTGCGGGACGCACTTCGTAGGGTGGGTTAGCCGAAGGCGTAACCCACCACGCCTGCCTCCGCGGAAATCGAAGAGGTGGATTACGCTTCGCTAATCCACCCTACGCATTCAATGGCACCTCGGCTAGCTCTTCGCCTTCTTTGGCGCAGCAGCCTTCGGTTCGCGCTTCGCGCCCTCCAGCGCACTGTCCCTGCCCACCTTCAACACCTCGTCGGAGAGCTCGCTCGACCCTGCAATGCGCGCCAGCAGCATGGTGCCGGCCATCGTCGCCAGCGTCGCAACCGCCTGCTTGCGTGCGGCCTTGCGCGGCATGTTCGGAATGTTGTCCGCTAGCACCTCGATCATCTCGTCGAGCTTGCCGGCAAAGGCCTTTCGCGCCTTCGGGCTCTCGCGGGCAATCTCGGCACCGAGCGCCGGGATCGAGCAGCCATGGCCGGGATTGTCGCGATGCAACGCCGACAGGTAGGCCTCCGCGATCATCGCCAGCCGCTTGTCCGGCGAAACCTCGTCGGTGATCTTGCGCCAGTGTTCCATCGAGCGGTCCATCGCGTAACCGAACGCCTCGATCACCAGCGCCTCGCGGGAATCGAAATGCGCGTAGAAGCCGCCATGGGTCAGGCCCGCCTCCTTCATGAGGTCGGCCACGCCGATGCCATGGGCGCCCTTTTCGCGCAGCCGCACAGAGGCCCTCTTCACGATACGGTCGTGGGTTTCCTGCTTGTGTTCCCGGGAGTAGCGCATGCGGTTCTCATTGAATGTCGATGGTCATCTCATAACACGCAAATGACGAAAAGGGTGCATTAATTCATGTTAAGTTGCTTCCGATCATGGAAAACGTCGCGGTTGCGTGCACCGCAAGGGCGCCCTTGCCGTCCCGGACGAAGCCTTCGGCGTAGCTGGTCTGCCGCCCCAGCTTGATCACCTTGCCTTCGGCCGAGATCAGGCCTGAGCGAACCGAGAGCGGACGCAGGAAGGTCATTTTCAGGTCGAGCGTCACGGAGCTCTGCCCGGCTTCCAACCGGGTCGAGATCGCGCATCCCATCGCGGTATCGAGCAGCGCAGCTGCTGTCGCGCCGTGGATGAGGCCAATGGTATTTTCGAGATCCTCGCGCGGCTCCAGTTCCATGACGATCCGGCCCGGCTCGACCACCCCCACCGTGAAGCCGATCAGTTTTGCAAAAGGCGGCGGCGGCAGCCGGCCATCGCGAATGCCCAGCATGGCGTCCATGCCCGACAGGCTCATTGCTACTTTCGCGACCGGCGCCGGCACCTGCCAGTCCACCACGCGCTCGCGACGCTGTGCGGGCGAAAACAGATCGAGTTGGTCGGGTTCAGTCATGGGATCCCTTTTGTATGTTACTCGTCATACTATGCCACGGACTTCGCCCTTGCAACTCGCCCCACCCCGCTTGACAACAAGGACGTTTCGGCCCGGAAGTGGCACCGACCCGCGCGCCTCGCGCCTGTCCACGAAACCTTCGAGATGCCACGATGGAAATGCTCACCCCCCACTGCGGCGTGACGCGCGATACGCGCGGCGTCGTTCATGTCGCGATCTGCAACGCGGGCCCGCTCAATATTCTCGGCTCGCCGGTGATCGACGACGTGCGCGAAGGCCTGCAGCAGCTCAGCTCGGACCGCAGCATCCGCGTCGTGGTGCTGCGCGGCCAGAGCGAGAAGAGCATGATCGGGGGCGCCGACATCAAGGAGATGGCCAAGCTCGACCAACGATCGGCCGAGGCCTTCATCAGCCGCCTGCGCGATCTCTGCGAGGCCGTGCGCGCCTTCCCCGCCCCGGTGATCGCGCGCATGCCCGGCTGGTGCCTCGGCGGCGGCCTCGAAGTCGCCGCCGCCTGCGATTTCCGGATTGCCGCGCATGATGCGCATTTCGGCATGCCGGAGGTTCGCGTCGGCATCCCCTCGGTGATCCACGCAGCGCTGTTGCCCCGTCTGATCGGCTGGGCCCGCGCGCGCTGGCTGGTGATGACGGCGGAGAATATCGACGCGCCGACGGCGTTCGCCTGGGGCCTGGTCGACAAGGTGGCGCCCGAAGACGGCCTGGATGCGGAGATCGAGCACTTGGTGAAAGCATTGCTCGAATGCGGCCCCGAAGCGCTGCGCTCGCAGAAGGCCCTGCTGCGGCAGTGGGAGGAACTGCCGCTGACGGAGTCGGTGAACCTCAGCGTCAAGGTGTTCGGCGAGTCGTTCCTGACGGACGAGCCGACGCGGCTGATGCAGGCGTTTGTGAACAGGAAACGGTAGGATGCAGGCTCCGGTGCCCCGGACGCAGCGTGAGGAAACAGCGCCGCAACAAATCTCATCCGACCCACGACATTTTCTCATCCCTGCCGCGGTTGCATTTTTTGCGCCGCATCATATGATGATCGTAATTCTACACATCACCGCCAGGGAGCCCCATCATGGCCGAAGCCGCCGATCCCGTCGTCATCCTCTCCGCCGCCCGCACCCCGCTCGGCCGCTTCATGGGCGAGCTCTCGCCGCTCCCCGCCCACAAGCTCGGATCGCATGTGATCGGCGCGGCGCTGGAGCGCGCAAGACTTGAACCCGAGAAAGTCGACGAGGTCTTCATGGGCTGTGTGCTGCCGGCCGGACAGGGCCAGGCACCCGCCCGCCAGGCGGCGCGCGCGGCCGGGCTGCCCGATGCCACCGGCGCGACCACGGTCAACAAGGTCTGCGGCTCCGGCATGAAGGCGACCATGCTCGCGCACGACATCATTCGCGCCGGCTCGGCCGAGATCGTCGTCTCCGGCGGCATGGAAAGCATGAGCAATGCGCCCTATCTGCTCGCCAAGGCGCGCGGCGGCTATCGCGTCGGCCATGACCGCATCATCGACCACATGATGATGGACGGGCTGGAGGATGCCTACGAGACCGGTCGCTCGATGGGCGATTTCGGCGAGGCCACCGCGGAGACGTACCAGTTCACCCGCAAGGACCAGGACGCCTACGCGATGGAGACGCTGAGCCGCGCCCGCAAGGCGGTCGAGGGCGGCGCGTTCAAGGCCGAGATCGCGCCGATCACGCTCGCGGAAAAGGCCGGTCCCCGCATCATCGCCAATGATGAGCATCCATTGAAGGTCGATCCGGCGAAGATCCCGGGCCTGAAGCCGGCATTCCGCGCCAACGGCACCATCACGCCGGCCGCGTCCTCCGCCAATGCCGACGGCGCCGCCGCGCTGGTGCTGACGAAGCGGTCGCTCGCCGATCGGGGCGGCCTGCCCGTTCTCGCGGAGATCAAGGGCCACGCCACCCACAGCCAGGAGCCGCAATGGTTCACCACGGCGCCGATCCCGGCGATCCGCAAGCTGCTCGACAAGGTCGGCTGGGCTGCCTCCGATGTCGACCTGTTCGAGATCAACGAGGCCTTTGCCGTGGTGGCGATGGCGGCGCAGCGTGACCTCGGCATTCCCCGCGACAAGCTGAACGTCAATGGCGGCGCCTGCGCGCTCGGCCATCCCATCGGGGCCACCGGGGCGCGACTGATCGTGACGCTGCTGCATGCGCTCGAGGCCCAGAATCTCAAACGCGGTATCGCGGCCCTCTGCATCGGCGGCGGCGAAGCCACGGCGATCGCGGTGGAGCGGCTGGCGCGCTGAGCGCGGGTGTCCGAAATTAAGGGAAGTCTGTCATTTCAGACTTCTCCTTCCTGTGCCAGACTGCAACGATGACGCGGGTCCCTCGGGGCTCGCCAACCCACATTGAGGCCCAATGATCTCGAACTGGCTCGCGGCAGCATTGTCCCGCCGCAACATCCATTACGGCTGGGTGATGGTCGGCGTGACCTTCCTTGCCGCGCTGATCAGCGCCGGCACGGTCGGCGCGCCCGGCGTGTTCATCGTTCCGCTTCAGAAGGAGTTCGGCTGGAGCACGGCGGAGATCTCTTCCGCGCTGTCGATCCGTTTCATCCTGTTCGGACTGATGGCGCCATTCGCGGCCGCTCTGCTCAACCGCTACGGGCTGCGCAACGTCACGCTGGCGGCACAGCTGATCGTGGTCTCGGCGCTGGTCGCATCGCTCGGCATGACTCAGGTCTGGCAGCTCGTCGCCCTCTGGGGCGTGGTGATCGGCATCGGCACCGGCATGACCGCGCTGGTGCTCGGCGCAACCATTGCCACGCGCTGGTTCGCGGCACGGCGCGGCCTCGTCGTCGGCATCATGACCGCGAGCGTCGCCACCGGCCAGCTCGTGTTCCTGCCGCTGCTCGCAAGCCTCACCGAACGCTACGGCTGGCGGCTGGCGCTCGGCTTCGTCTGCATCATGCTCGGCGTCTCTGCGCTGGCCGTCCTGCTTGCGATGCGCGACCGGCCGAGCGATCTCGGCCTGCGCCCGTACGGCGACGAAGGCACCGAGCCCCTGCCCACCCCGCCCGTGAGCCACGGCTCGATCACGGGCGTGGCGCTCGGCACGCTGCGCGATGCCTCGAAGTCGACTGCATTCTGGATCCTGTTTGCGACCTTCTTCGTCTGCGGCGCTTCCACCAACGGCCTCGTCCAGGTTCACCTGATCCCGATGTGCCTCGATTTCGGCATCCCGCAGGTGCAGGCCGCGAGCCTGCTCGCAGCCATGGGCATCTTCGACTTCTTCGGCACCATCATGTCGGGCTGGCTGTCGGACCGCTACGACAATCGCTATCTCTTGTTCTGGTACTACGGCCTGCGCGGGCTCTCGCTGATCTTCCTGCCGTTCAGCGACTTCTCGTTCTATGGCCTTTCGATCTTCGCGATGTTCTACGGCCTCGACTGGATCGCGACGGTGCCGCCGACGGTGCGTCTCACCGCGCAGAAATTCGGGCCCGAGCGCGCCAATCTGGTGTTCGGCTGGATCTTTGCCGGCCATCAGCTCGGCGCCGGCACCGCGGCGTTCGGCGCTGGTCTCTCGCGGACGGTCTATGAGAGCTATTTGCCCGCGTTCTTCATCGCCGGCGCGCTCTGCGTGTTCGCCTCGTTGATCGTGCTGGCGCTGTCGCGGCAACCGAAACTACAGCGGGCGGCGGCCTCAGCCTAGTACCGGATCGTGGTGGTGACGCCGAACACCGCGGCGTCACCGATCCTGGAAATACCGCTCGGATCGTTCGGATTCGCGATGCCGCCGGAGGGACGGAACACATATTGAAAGTAAGGCGCGATCAGCCAGCCCGGCTTGATGTGCGCCTCGTAGATCATCTCGATCAGTGTCTCGTTGCTGCGCACCGGGCTCCGGATGCCGGTGAAGACCTGCGTGTCGACGTCGAGATGGCGCGCGCTGTTCGAGATTCGCATATAGGCCATCGCCACGCCGAAGCGGTCGAGCGGGCGGCCCGGCGTGAAGCCGACGAAGCCGATGCCGCCGTCCATATAGAGGTCGATCAGATTGCGATCCGGCGGGCTGTGGGCGATGCGGCCGAACGCGGTGATGCCGGGGAGCGAGGCCGACGTGCTGGTCTCGGTCACCTCAGGCGGACGATACAGCACCTGCTCGATCACGGCGAAGATGCCGTAATTGCCTTTGAGCCTTGCGGGAATGCCGCTGCCGCCGGGATCGGCGATCGACATCCCCTCCGCCGTCAAGCGCTGGCTGTCGAACGAGCCGTAGTGCTTCCACGCGCCCGGCGTGAAATTGCCGGCGAGCGGACGGCCGCCGATATCGATGTCGTAGTTGAAGCGGACCTGCCCGATCACCCACGGCGGATCGTTGACGCGGAATGCCAGGCCATGATGATCGCGCAGCTGAGGATCGACATCGCCGGGCCCGGACGGATCGCCGTTGAACACCGCACCATACGCGGTGATCTTGTCGGTCAGTGCGGCCTTGATGCGAATGCCGGGCACCGCGATCGGCGGCGCCGGGCCGCCGGCCGGAAGGTTGGACGCCTTGATCGCGGGCCAGCCGAAGGTGCCGTTGATGAAGAGGTCGTCGGTCTGGCTGTCGAAGAACTCGACATCGGCGGCCTGCTGGCCGGCCCTGATGTTCAGGCGGTCATTGAAAAAGCTCTGCTCGAAATAGGCGTTGTAGAGCCGCTGGTCCGGCAGCGCCTCGATCTCGCTGATGGTGGCGAGGTTCATCACGTAGTTGCGGCTGAGCCCCTGGCCGTAGATGACGAGAGCATTGGCGTAAAAGCGGCCGCCGGTCCAGCCGACCAGTCTGTCGAGATCGGCATCGACCGACAGATCGAGCCGGCCGAAATGGATGGCGCCACGCTTCACGCCGCCGGCGGCGTTGGCGATATTGTCTGCGATATAGGTGGCGCCGAAATTCAGGCCCTTGCTGGCAAGGCCGTCGTGCCATTCGTTGAACCATTTGGGAAACAGCCATGCGGCCGCGCTTTCGTCCTTGGCACCGGCGAGCGCGCTCGTCGCCGTGCAGGCCAGGGCGATCGCGGCCGCCACGGATATTTGGGTCCCCCAACTCACGATCGACACACGCTACTTGAAGATACCGGTGCGCCGCATGAAGAGATAGGCCGCAGTAACCGAGCAGGCCATCAGCACTGCCGCCCACAAAAATCCGCTTTCGACCTCGGTCAGCGGCAGGCCCTTGGTGTTCATGCCGAAGATGCCGGTGACCAGCGTCGGCGGCAGCAACAGCGAGGTCACGATCGAGAGGGTGTGGAGATGGCGGTTGCTCTCCTCCTCGTTCTTGAAGCGCAGCTCTTCCTCGAGCAGGCGGCTGCGCTCGCGCAGCTCGACGATGTCGTGATCGAGCCCGTCGAGCCGCTGCGCGAGCTTGCCGGCCTGGATCCGCAACGCCGGCGACAAATGATCGGTGTTCTTCTGATCGAGACGGTGAAACAGCGTGCGCAATCCGGTGAGCTGCCGATGCAGCCGGACGCAGGTGCGGCGGAGCCGGCCGAGATTGCGGCGCATCTCCGGCCTCGCGTCATCGGCCAGGATGCGCTCCTCGATATCGTCGATCTCCTGGCCGAGCTTGTCGGCCATCCGGTCCAGCGTGTCCGCGACCTCATCGACGATCTTTTCGAGCAGATGAGCGACATTGTCGACGCGGTAGCCGCCTTCGAGCACCCGCCGCGTGGCGTCCGCCGAGCACAGCGCCTGATGGCGGCCAGAGACCAGCAGCCGCTCGGTCATGGCGAAGCGCAGGAACGCGGTCTCCTCCGTCGCGCTGTCGATCTCGCGCACGAGATCGGAGAACACACCATAGACGCAATGGTCGATGACGTGAAGCTGCTGGAAGGTGTCGCTCGACAGCAGCAGTTCGCGTGCAAGCGCCGGCAGCTGCGACGCCGCGATCCAGGGCCGCGCCCGCGCGTCGGTCAGGTTGAAATGCAGCCAGAGCCGGCCGTCATGGCTGAACTCGATCGGCTGGTCGACCGGCAGCGCCTCGGCACTGCCGTCGCTGTGCAGGCGGAAGGCCCAGACCAGGCCGGGAATGGCGGGTTCGGCGTTCGATAATGCGCTGGCAAGCTTTGCCGGCTCAGCCATGGATAGCCCCAACCGTCAACAACTGCCCCGTTTCGGAAGATGGCTGACGGCATCTTCCGGACCCCACGCGGGTACTCAATTACGCCAGTGTTACAGTTTGATGATGCCGCCCTATTCCGCCGCCAGCCCGGTCGCGGCCGCCTCGGCTTGCCTGATGTAGTCATGGACGACGCGGCCGAACGGCAGCGTCAGATCGGCAATGTAATGATGCGCGCCGAGGCAGCGG
Source organism: Bradyrhizobium sp. CCBAU 25360 (assembly GCF_028128695.1). Lineage (NCBI taxonomy): Bacteria > Pseudomonadati > Pseudomonadota > Alphaproteobacteria > Hyphomicrobiales > Nitrobacteraceae > Bradyrhizobium > Bradyrhizobium sp. CCBAU 25360. The sequence goes on along the minus strand of NZ_LBJA01000045.1, from coordinate 291,715 downwards.
CGGACCGGGAAATCGGCGACCGGCGCATTCACATGCGGCACCAGGTGCAGCCGGCCCGGCCCCATCCAGGAGCCCTTCGGCACGATGTCGACGAGGTTGATCGCAACCAGCTGGCAGACCTCGAGACGGCCGTCGACGCCCGGGATCATCTTCAGATTGATCTGCGTCTTCGACAGCGTGGCGCGGGTGAGGTCGCCGTTGCCGGCCATGCTCTCGTGCTTGTAGCCCATGGTGCCCATGGCGACGAGCTGGCCGGCATATTCCAGCGTGCCCGTCAGCGTGTCCTTGACGATTTCGAGCTTGGGATGGGCGTATTTCTTGGGAAAGCCCCAGATCTCGCGGCCGGCGGCGATCGGCGGATCGTCGTCGAGATACATCTGCGAGACGAAGTTGACGTCCTCGCCGTTGAGGCGCGCGGGAATGACGAGGCCGGATTCGGTATAGCTGCCGAAGCCGGAGGAGTCAGGCATCTTGATCCACTCGTAATGCGCGATCGGCTGGTCGATCGGCTGCAACGGCTCAGGCAGGCCGGCACGGATCAGCTCCGGGTCGGTCTCGTAGGTGATGACGAGGAATTCGCGGTTGACGAACCGATACGGACCGGCCGGATAGCTCGGCCCCGCCGCGGGCATGGACGGAAGTCTCAGCACGTCTTCGCTTCGCATCGCTGGTCTCCTGTGTTCCTGATCGGCGGCAATTGCTAGCGATCCTCATTGACTGCGATGTGAAGCTTTTCCGTCAGGCGCACGACCCCTGCCATTGCAGCGTGGTCGGTCTGCGTTGCCGGCGATGCATCGGTGCCGCCCTGTCATCACGCCGTCACCACGTGACGCAATCGTCTTGCGCAAGCAGGAGGCATCGCCATGGACGCCCGCACGTCGCATCCGACATATCAGAGCCATCAGGCGCCCTCGCGGGGCTGGCGGCCCGAACGCTGCGATCGCATCGCGCTGGTGCTGCAGGGCGGCGGCGCGCTCGGCGCCTACCAGGCCGGTGTCTATCAGGCGCTGCACGAGGCCGGCATCGAGCCCGACTGGGTCTGCGGTGTCTCGATCGGCGCGATCAACTCCGCCATCATCGCCGGCAACAAGCCGGAAAAGCGGCTCGAGGCGCTGCGCATCTTCTGGGAGCGCATCACCAACCGCAAGATCTGGCACTACACGCCCGACGGCGACGTCTTCCGCCAGTGGCGCAATCTCACCAGCGCCTGGATGACCTCGGCGATGGGCCAGCCCGGATTCTTCACCCCGCACCAAATGAATCCCTGGTTCAGCCCGGTCGGCGCGCGCACCGCGACCAGCTATTACGACACCATGCCGCTGAAGGAGAGCCTGCTCGAGCTGGTCGACTTCGATCTCATCAACGAGAAGAAGGTCCGCTTCGCGGTCGGCGCGGTCAACGTGCTTTCGGGCAATTTCATCTATTTCGACAATTCCCATGACGAGATCGAGCCGGAGCACATCATGGCCTCCGGCGCCCTGCCCCCGGCGCTGCCGATGGTGCGGATCGGCACCGATCATTTCTGGGACGGCGGCATCGTCTCCAACACGCCGCTGCAACACCTGCTCGACCAGGAGGATGCGCTCAATTCGCTGGTGTTTCAGGTCGACCTGTTCAGCGCGCGCGGCGTGCTGCCGCGCTCGATCCAGGACGTGATGGCTCGCCACAAGGACATCATGTATTCCTCGCGCACGCGCCACAACACCGACGTCTATCGCCGCACCCACAATCTCAAGGTCCTGCTCCACAAGGCGCTGGCGAAGCTGCCGGACGAGCAACTGTCCGACGAGGAGCGCAAGCTGAAGACGAGCCTGTGCCACATGCCGGAGATCGCGATCCTGCATCTGATCTACCAGCAAAAGGCCTATGAGGGCGACGCCAAGGACCACGAGTTCTCGGGCACCTCGATGCGCGAGCACTGGACCAGCGGCTATGAAGACACCAAGCGCACGCTGAAGCGCCGCGACTGGATCAAGATGCCGGAGGAAGGCATGGGCCTCGTCGTGCACGACGTGCACCGGGAGACGGAGAGCGCGTAAGGGACGCTTGTGTCCCGGACGCGCAGCAACGCCTTGAGCGTTGCTGCGCCAAGCCGGGACCCAGAAGCTACACGGTTCGCCGCGATCATGGGCCCCGGCTCTGCAGCGCTCCGTCAAAGGGACGCTGCGCTGCGTCCGGGGCACGAGACTGCCCATAAACATGATCCATTCGGAAGACACACTTCCGCATTCTCGCGGCTCATTTCGCCCGAGCTTTGCTCTCGTCGTTGCCCTTCTTGTTCAGAAAGGGCGCAGGGAAGGCCGGGCGCCGGCTGGCACCCGCGGTCCCGTGTGCGAACAAGACGCGCACGGGTTGGACAACAGGTGTAGCCGGGCGACCGGCCTTCCCTGCGCGGATGGCTTTACGGCTTATGTCGCGCTCTCCCCGGGGAGCGATGCACTATTGCCCCCGTCGCGTTGCGGATGACTGATGTGCTGACCCGGTTGAGCCGCAACATCACCGCAACACTTGACGCACAGACCCCGGGCGTCAGGACCACACGATTTTGCCGTCCGCGCACATCCCCGTTCCTGTCCCCGATGGCTTGCGTGCGCTCACCGTCGAGGCCGAACCAAGGACGCCGTCAGCGCCGTGTCGTATCGCGCGTGCAGCTGCTCACGGGGATCCCGCCCTGCAGCCTGCCCAGCGCGCCGACGCCGTCGCGGCCACCGCCTCCCGGCCCGCGTCTCGTGACGATCGCGAAACGCCCCTTGTGGCGGGCGGGATGAGCCATTGATACGACATATCCGAAATTCGGTAAATAGGAATGTTTTTGCGTCGAGGGATTGACAGGGTGTTTTGCCCGACGGGCGGCGTGCCACCCTAACTGAATATTCGATGCAATGGTGTAAGGGCCTTCGGGTCCCTCTCGCAATCACCGGGGTGGAACAACAGCAGATCGTTTCGAGCAAGTCGCTTCCTGATGGAGGCGCCGGGCTCCTGGATGGCGGAGATCGCGATCGAATTGAACAAGGAAGCGAAGTGACGCCGATCTTCGCGCATGCGCAACAATTCTCCATACGCAGCAATCGTTCTCCGCTTGGTGGAGCGGCATCGCAGCCGCTATCGTTGCCTTCAGGCCCTAGGACTCCCCAAGTTCTCGCGCCTGAGGACCGCCGCCTCGGCCCCTGGACGTTGACAGTCCCCGAGCAGCTGGCGGCGGTCCTTTCTCCTGTCTCGGCCGCGCCCCGATTTGCAACAGTCGGTTGCTGAGACGGGCCGAGCCGAGGCATACGATTTGCGGACCCGCTAAGTCATTGATCCCTTTTGTGACCCGAACTGGAAGGACAAGCCTTTTTCCGAGTCCCAATCTCTCGGCTTGGGGTAGAGGTCAGCCACCTCCAGACCTAAATCGGCCGCGCAAGGCCCCAAAACAAACCGCAGGAGGCGCCGCGGTAGGACGTCGATTGAATGTCGTTAGCTACCGCATCAGGTGGAAATCAGGGCGGGCTGGCGCTAACGGCGGCCACAGAAGCGCCCGAACGATGAGCGGAATACCAACGGCCAGAGGTATCAGCCAGTACATGAAATGAGGCAGGTCCTTCCAAAGTGGAAGCTGCTTTCCGTTGTCCACGTAGAAGGCAACCAGCATCAGGATATACGACAGGCCCATCCCCGCGATATGGACCCTGACCCAATACCGCCAGCGGTGCCGGAGCGCAGTGCGACCGATCCAGGCGCAGGCGAACGACAACGTACCGAGAACGAACAAGTGATAGTTTTCGGCCCAGCGCATAAGCGACAGTAACGTCGCGGACGCGAAGAGCGCCAGCAGACACCAGAAATAGATCGTTCCAAGCCTAGAATGACGCCCGCGACGCTTCTGACTCAACATTGCGATTGCGCCGATCGCAACGCTCGCAAGGCCCAGGGGGATATGCACCCCGAAGATCAACGCCAGAAAGAAGTGGTCGGTTGATGGAATTTCGATGCCCGCCACGATGGTCGTTTCTTCGCCTGTCATGGCGTTACTCCCATCTTGCAATTCAACATCGACTAAGCCGGCGAAGAGGGTCGTTTGACGGCGAACGCTACGGCGCCGCAGACAATGCAAAGCATGCAGCAGCCGATCGGGGACGACTGCATAGCTTCCCGTCCAATCGGCGCTTGCTGCGAAAGGCAGCGGGCCGAACGCTGCGCCGGCAATGCCAACCCCTTCGGGCCGCGCCCGCCAGGGACGAAGAGCGCGCCTGGTCAAGCGTTCGAGCCGCGACATGGAATACTCGTCAGGTCAATTGCCCGTCAATTTTCCCCTGCGCAGCTTCGTCAATGGTGCTGACGGTAATTCTCCGGAATTGCCGTTGCGTCTGTCCCGGTCTGGGATGGGCCATTCAATGCATCCACTTCGAGACGAGACGACTGCCCCTTTGTCCGCATCGTACATTGAGTCTGGAGATGATCATGCGCAACATTGCATCGGCGATTGCAATCGTGATCGCGTTGAGCGCGCCGGCTTTGGCTCAGAAGGCCGAGATCGAAGCGAACAATGCGAAATGGATAGAGATGTTCAACAAGGGAGATTTTTCCGGGATTGCATCCCTCTACAGCGCCGATGCGACCGCGCTCCCGCCGGGCTCCGCGATGGTGCAGGGTCGACCAGCCATCGAGGTCATGTGGAAAAGCATGGCTGAACAAGTGACCGATCCGAAGCTCACAACGGTGGATGTCAAGCCACTCGGTTCTTCCGCGGCCCGTGAGATCGGCACGTTCGTCCTGAAGACCAAGGGGTCGACACCGCAGGAAGTGACCGGAAAGTATGTCGTCGTCTGGGAGAAGGTCGGAGACGACTGGAAGCTCGCCACCGACATCTGGAACGACGGCAAGTAGCCGTCTTACGTTCAAACCAGCGCTTGCGCAAAAAGCAGGAGGGATCAAACCGACGCGCGTGTTCATTCGCCGTTGTCATTCGATAAGCAGGCGCTATCGTGCGCATGCGGCGCAGCCGCGACGTTCATCCGATAATTCTAGTCATGGGAGAATCGCATGAAATTCATAACCACCTGGAGCGTACCTCAAGGCACCTTCAATGCAGCCGTCGCCCGTTTTCTCGAGACCGGTGGCGCGCCACCCGAGGGCGTCAAGATGCTGGGCCGCTGGCATGGCATGAATGGACAGGGATTCGCGATCTCTGAATCGAGTGATCCAAAAGCCATGTATCGTTGGCTCGCGCAATGGTCTGACCTGCTCCCGTTAACCGTCACGCCCTGCCTTGAGGACGGAGACGCGGGCGAGGTGATGGCGTCGCTTCCCAAGCGTTGATCATCAAGCGTTGATCATCAAGCGGGCAAAGGGTTTTCTGAACCAGCTCATCCACTGAAGCGCGATGAGATTAGGATGAATCGTCATCGCGCTTTAGTTTATTGCTTGAGCATGAACTTTTCGGAAAACCGCTGCGCACTTTTCCGGATCATGCTCTAGGGTCCAGCCGTCTCCTGGACTCTCCGGAGAGCGGCTACTTCGCGTCCTTGTTCAATTCGATCGCGACCTCCGCCATCCAGGAGCCCGGCGCCTCCATCAGAAAGGATTGACGGTTGCTCCTGGTCTGGATCGTCACCAGTGCGGCCACTGTGTTTCCCTCTATTCGCGCCTCAATCAGGCCGTCCTTGTTGGTGCCGTAGACCTTGCCGCCCTGCCGGTATTCGCTCTCGAACCAGTTGCCGGAAAGTTCCGTCCCGCTCTGCTCGATGTTCGCGGACAGGACCATCTTGTACGCATCGCTTGCGCAGCGCAGGTCGAGCGTCAACGACCGCCCCGGCCTGGTGACGTTGTACGCCACCTTGCAGCGAACCTTCTCGCGCGGACCGTCCGACGGCTTCATGGTGCCGATGCCCGACCATGCGCCGGCCAGACTGTCGAACACCGGCTCTGCGCGCAGCGGGCCGGTGCCGACGAGCACGAGCCAGGCCGCGCCAATGCTCATGCGCGCCGCCAAAACCTTCAATCGCATTCTGCCAATCCTGATCTGTAAAGTCCGAGCGCGTTCTACGCCCTGATGGCCGCGGGAAGTTGTCGAAGATGTTTAGAAATGTTGCAGAGATTGCCTGAACGTTGCCGGGATCGACACATCAGCCGGTAATGAAGCCGATATCGCCGCGGCAAGTTCCCGGCTGTCCCGCTCGGCCGCGAATACCCCGCGGGAGCGCAGGGCAATCGCATACGGCATTTTCCGCCAGCCGAGCGCGCGCCTCGTCCTTCGAGACGACCGCTTTGCGGTCTCCTCAGGATGAGGCTAAGCGGCATCGGTGCCCGTTGAGAGTGCTGCCGCACACTCCGTCCTCATCCTGAGGGCCCGCCAACGGCGGGCGTCTCGAAGGATGGCCACAGAGAACGTCGCCGGAGCGAAATCCCGCCTCAGTTCGGACCGGGCATATTGCCCGCAAACTGCGGATAGCACTCGCGCAGTTCCTCGCGGATTCGCCCCCGGATCAAAGCAAGCGTCGCCTCGTCCGGCAGCGGCGTCGTGACCTCGCATCTCTCGTTGTCGTACGAGAATCCCGTCGTGCCTCGAATGTCGCGCCAACCATATCCCGGATGCGTGCTCTCGAGGCGGAAACGTCCCGCTTCCCGGTCGAAGGAAAACAACGCCGCATTGGTCAGCAGGGCATGAGGGCCGCCTCGCCGATAGACCGTCCCGTCGGTAACTCCAGGCGCGGAGACGAAGTCCACGCGCTCCACCAGGGATCGCAGGCTGTGCTCTTCGCGGAACAGAATGACCCGCGGCACCAGGAAGTACAGATAGGCGGAGCCGAACGAGCCGGGCCACCTGACCGGATTGTTCGGATAGTCGCCGGTGCCAACGAGATTGACGTTGCCCTGACCGTCGATCTGGCCGCCGCCGAGAAAGAAGGCGTCAAGGCGCCCCTGCGCAGCGCAATCGAACAGCTCCTCGGCACCGCCAGTGAAGGAATTGTGCTTGACCGACCCGAGGATCGAGACCTGCACGTGCTCCAATCCGTCACGCTGGTTGAGCGCGCGCAAGAGCATCGCTCCCGCCGCCGGCATCGGCGAGGATTGACCGACTGCAACATGCCGCACGCCCTTCAGCAGCCGCGAGATCGTGTAGATCATCAACTCGCGGCTGGTGCACGCCTCGCTCATGCCACGCTCCTCGCGCCCCGCATGTAGGCCTGGAACCCTTCCGGCGAGCGCGCCGCGCGCGCGTATTTCTCGACTTCCTGTCCATCCCTGGGATATTCGGCGTAAAGCCCGGTGGGCCATCCACCGTTCTTCAGCTGTGCCACCGCGCTCACATAGATCGCGGGCAAGACGCCCGCGGCCATCTTCTCGTCCTCGAGCAGCGACGTCTCGGAGATGTGCTCCACGGTCACGAAAGCCCGCTTCGACGCATGGGCCAGCAGCATCGTTTCGCGTCGGCGGCCCAGCCGCACATTGCCGAACCTGTCTGCTTCAGGCGCATGAAACAAAGCGATATCGGGCTGGATCGCCGAGACCACGACGATCTTCTCGCCGTCGTCGAACGGATTGGACGTCACCTTCCAGTCGTCGCGCTTCTCCAGGACGTCGCTGCCGATGATGCCGCGGATCGGCATGAACGGAACGCCCTTCTCCGCGGCCGTCAACCCTGCGAACACCGCGGGACAAGTGGCATCACGGAGGCGAATGGATCCGTCGCGGACAGCCCGGCTGAAACAGGGCGCGCCGCCGGCTTCGCCGAGACTGACGGCGCTCGTCTCCAGCGTTGCCACGGCGCCGGCGCCGATGAGCATGTCGACCTGCATGCCGCCGATCGGTGCACAGACCACATGGAGATCGCGAATGCCGCGATCGATCAGCATCCGAACCAGTCCTGGTGCCGCGGCGTAGTCGTCCGGCGCCAGGCCGAGCTTGCACCCCGAGGGTATCATCTCCGCCATCTCTCGCGGCGTTACGAAGTCTGTCATCTCTTCACCTCTCCCTCGATTTCCAGTCAGGCCCATCGAACAAGATCAACGTCCGGACTCGTCCGCGTCATCCGAGCCGTGGCGCCGCCGATTGTGAACATGCGGACCCGGTCAACCACGTCCCATCTTGTAGAACTCCGGGTTCGGACGCATGCTGGTGACGTTGGCAAGCCGGTTGGAGAGACCGAAGAAGGCCGAGATCGCGGCAATGTCCCAGATGTCGTCTTCCGTGAACCCGTGCGATTTCAGCGTGGCGAAATCGGATTCGGAAACCTTGTAGGCCTCGGTCGAGACCCGCACGGCGAAATCGAGCATCGCCTTCTGCCGGTCGGTGATATCCGCCTTGCGGTAATTGACCGCGACCTGGTCGGCGATCAGCGGATCCTTGGCGCGGATCCGCAGGATCGCGCCATGGGCGACGACGCAATACTGGCATTGATTGAGGTTGCTGGTCGCAACCACGATCATTTCCCGCTCGGCCTTGGTGGTGTTGCCGGGCTTGTCCATGAGCGCGTCGTGATAGGCAAAAAATGCGCGAAACTCGTCCGGCCGGTGCGCCAGCACGAGAAAGACGTTCGGGATGAAGCCGGACTTCTCCTGGACGGCGACGATGCGGGCGCGGATGTCCTCTGGCATGTCGGCCAGATCAGGGACAGGGAAGCGGCTGATGGCAAGTGCCTGGGTCATGGCCTGGTTATCCTCGGTACTCGTCGATGGAAATCGGTACGATCACGCGTTCCTTCGCCTGGATCATGGCGAGAAATCCTCGCGCGAAGACGTCGAGCGCGTCGGGGCGTCTTTCCAGCTTCGCCCGCAGCACCGCGCCCTCCCAGCCGATCCAGAAGAACTGCGCGAGGCTGTCGCAATCGACGCCTTCGGGGATGTCGCCCGCCTGCTGCGCCGCGCGGAGGCAGCGTGAGGTCCGCGCCTCCCAATCCCTGAAGACGGCGGCGAGGCGCTTTCGGAACGGCTCCGGCAGCGCCCCCATCTCTTGCCCGAGATTGCCGACGAGACAGCCACGTCGATAGCCGTAGCGAGCCATGCCCGACCGCGCGTCTGCGATGAAATCGCGCAGGCGATCCAGCGGAGCCCGCTCAATGTCGTCGAACCATCGATCCAGCTTGCGGGCGAAATAGGCGGCATAGGCATCGATCAGCTCGAGGCCAAAAGCCTCCTTGCTGTCGAAGTAATGATAGAACGACCCTTTCGGCACGTCCGCGGAATCCAGGATTTCCTCGACGCCGACGGCGCTGAATCCCTTCTCGGTCAGTATAGCAACGCCCGTCCGCAACAGACGCGCGCGCGGCGCATTCGGCTGCGACTGGTCCTTGGGAGGACGGCCCCGTCGGCGCGGCTCTGAAACCGAGGCTGCTCTATTCATCATGATTTATTAGACCGACTGTCTTGCAAAATCAACCGCTCGTCGTCCCAAGGCTCAACTCTCCCGCGGACCGCATTCGTCACCGGCTGCAGTTCGAGACATCTTGCCGTTAGACTCCCCGCGCCAAACGTGGACAATAACCCGGGCACGTTACGTGCGCAGTGCACACCAAGATGCGCCAGGGGAAACGAAAATGCCGGCTGCCTTTCCGTCGTCCGAACCCACCATTCCGACCGCTCCCTTGACGGCCGAGATGCGCGATGCGTTGCGCGCGATCGTGGGTGAGAAGGGCCTCATCGAGGACGCGCACGGCAAGCAGCCATTCGTGACGGATTGGCGGGGACTGCTGGTTGGCGGTGCCGGCGCCGTCGTCCGTCCTGGCAACACCGAGGAGGTCTCGAAAGTGGTCCGGCTTTGCCATGAGCACGGCGTCGCCATCGTGCCGCAGGGTGGCAACACCGGCCTGATGGGTGGGGCAACGCCCTGGCCTGCACACACCGGCATCGTGTTGTCGCTCGGCCGCATGAACCGCGTGCTGGACGTCGATCCCGTCGGCTATGCGATGACGGTCGAGGCCGGCTGCGTGCTGCAGACACTTCAAGAGACGGCAAGCCGGCACGACAGGTTCCTGCCGCTCAGCCTCGGCGCCCAGGGCTCGTGCATGATCGGCGGCAATCTATCGACCAACGCCGGCGGCGTGCAGGTGCTGCGCTATGGCAATGCCCGCAATCTCGTGCTGGGTCTCGAGGTCGTGCTGGCGAGCGGCGAGATCTGGGACGGATTGCGCGCGCTCAAGAAGGACAACACCGGCTATGACCTCAAGCACCTCTTCATGGGCGCCGAGGGCACGCTGGGCATCATCACCAAAGCCGTGCTCAAGCTGTGGCCGGCGCCGAAGGACGTCTCTACGTCGTGGCTGGCGATCCGCGATCCGCGCGCGGCCCTCGAGATCCTGTCGGAAGCGCACAGCGCGTCCGAGGACAATGTCGGCTCCTGCGAGCTGATGAGCCGGGCCGCCATCGACATGGTGCTGCGCCATATTCCCGGCACCCAGGATCCTCTCAAGGCCGACACGCCATGGTACCTGCTGCTGGAATGGTCGTCCTCGCGGGCGCGCCAGGACGGCGCGGAGGGCATGTCCGAGAAGATGGAGCAGTTTCTTGGCCATCAACTCGAGGCCTGCCGCGTGCTCGATGCGGTGATCGCCCACACGGTCGGTCAAGCGCGCAACATGTGGCGCATCCGCGAAAGTGTCGCCGAGGCGTCCCGGGCCGAAGGTCCGGGGCTCAGCTTCGATGTGTCGGTGGCCATCTCCAAGATTCCGGAGTTCATCGCCAAGGGCACCACGGCGGTGCTCGACATTCTCCCGACCATCAGGCCCTATCCTTTGGGGCACATCGGCGATGGCAATCTGCATTTTTCGTTCATGGGGCCATCAGGCATGGATCAGCAGACGCTGACCCAATACAAGGGGGCCATCACGCGGGCCGTGAACGATCTCGTCACCTCGATGGGCGGCTCGATCTCGGCGGAACACGGCATCGGCATCGACAAGCTCGACGAGCTCAGCCATTATCGCTCGAAGACCGAGCTCGACATCATGCGAACCATCAAGCGCGCGCTCGATCCGCAGAACATCATGAATCCCGGCAAGGTGCTGCGGCTGTGACCGACGCTGCGCCCCGCGCCGACGATCGGTCGAGCGTGGGCAGGTCGCAACGATGTTGCGACCCGTCCGCGATCTTGTCGAGAGTGGTGTCCGCGGCCCTCAAGCCGCCGAACCGCCGCGCGGATTGACGATCGCATACCCTCGCAATGAACGTGCGTGGATTCGCGTGGCGTGTCCGCCCGAGTTGGCGTCATAGGCCATCCAGACATCGCCTCCGAGGTGCTGCTCCAGAACGAAAACGTGTCCTCGTCGCGCAGCAACCATTCCCGGTGCGGGTGATGTCCGCGGAAAGCGCAGCCAATTGGCCGCAAGATTCAATTCCGGCACGATACGACCGAACACGCGCAGAGCCGCGCCGCAGCCGCAGAAGGACGAAGGGCAACCTGCCGGACGACCACCGACGACGCGAGCCCCGGAGGCACTGGAGACGGTCGCCGGCGTGGCGGCGCCCCCAGCATCGGTCACTGTCAGTTGCGTCGAGCGGTACGCTTGCAGTGACGGCCTGGAATTCAGTGAGTATCTGGAAGTAATTGAAGACTTGAAAGTCCGCTCGCGCTGCATCTGCGAATACGAGAAGTCGCAAGGCATGGTGACGTTGCATTCGGAAGCATGATGAATGCGATAAGGTCGCGCTTCCGAAGTAACAGAGCTCAAGACAACGAAGAGATACGCAGAAATTACTAGCCTGTACATTGCAGGACTCCAAAATAGAGTGGTCCTGCCCCAGGCAACGAGAAATCAATAACAGTTTGGCTGAAATGGGCCTAAAGAGCGGCTGAAAATGGCTGCGTCCGCGCGACGCTGTCTGTAATCATCATAGCCTACAAATAGCGACCGAAATGATTAACTCGCAGAGAACGAATGAGCGCTCCGCGCGTCCAACGCAGCGCATGCAATCAAGTCCGGTTCGCATGGGTCGTGGATTCCACAGCAAGCTCTCCTCGTCACTGCGCTACCCGTGATCGGCACGACGCCGCCATTCACTGCATCATCGCTGCCGCGATCTTCTCCGCCGACATCAACACGGGAAAGTTGGTGTTGGCGCATGGCACCACCGGAAAGATCGAGGCGTCGACGACGCGCAGGCCCTGGATGCCCTTGACGCGGCCCTGATTGTCGACCACCGCCATCGGATCGTCGGCCCGGCCCATGCGGCATGAGCAGGAGGCGTGCCAGACGCCGATGGTCGCCTTGCGCACGAAGGCTTCCAGCGCCTCGTCGTCGTTCATCACCTGATCGAAGGTAAAACCCTCGACCACGAAATTGTCGATCATGTAGTGACGCAGCGCCGCCGGTCCGTCCATCAAGGTCGCGGCGATCTTGGTCAAGATCCTGTTCCTGGTGTTGACCACGCCGATCTTGCGGACCTTGTCCGTATAGGCGGCCGGGAACGGCTTGTCCGTCACCGCCTTGACCACGTCGCTCATCTGCACCGCCGCCATCTTGCGGAAGCCGCTCATCAGGCGATCGAGATCGCGCCGGTCGGACAACAGGTTGAACTCGACGATCGGCTCTGCCGACGGATCGCGCGAGGCCAGCTTGACCTGTCCGGTCTCGGAATAGGTCTTGTTGACGAAGGTCAAGAGCGAGCCGATCTGCTCGCCGACCGCATGCCAGGCCGACTTGGAGAGCAGGACGACGAACATGTCGCCCTTCGGCACACCTTCGAGACCCGACGAGTAGCGCAGGCCAAGCTGCATGTGGCGCCTGGTGTGCTCGTTCATGCGCGCGCCGCGGCGGACAAAAGACGACAGCGAGATCGAGGGATGATCCATCAGGCGCTGACCGACACCCGGCAGTCCCATCAGCACGGGAATCCCCATATCCTTGAGATGGCCGACCGGCCCGATGCCGGCGCGGAGCAGATGCGCCGGCGAATGGATGGCGCCGCTGGAGAGGATGATCTCGCGTCCACGGAATTCCTGCTCGCGTCCGTCCACGACGGCCTTCACGCCGACGCATCGCGTCCCCTCGAACAGCAGCTCGCGCACTTGCGTGTTGGTGGAGATCGTGAGATTGGCGCGCTGGCGGGTGTCGCGGTCGAGATAGCCCATCGCGGCCGAGACGCGCTGCTCGGCCTGATTGGAATGCGTCACCGGGAAATAGCCGTCGACGAACTCGCCGTTCTGGTCCGGCAGGAATCGGTGGCCGGCCTGCTGGAAAGCATCGGCGAAGGCCTGCGAATGCCGCGTCCAGTGCTCGCGCGGGATGCGGCGGACCGGGATCCGGCCATCCTTGCCATGGTACGGTCCGTCGAAATCGAGATCGCGCTCGACCTTCTTGAAGAAGGGCAGCACGTCGTTCCAGGTCCACCCTTCGGCGCCGCGCGCGTCCCATTCGTCGTAATCGGTGGGAGCACCGCGGTTGGCCATCTGGCCGTTGATCGATGAGCCGCCGCCGAGCACGCGCGCCTGCTCGTATTTGCGCAAGGGGGGCCGGCCCACGTGCGGGTTGTTGTGGCTGACGACCTGCGTCGTGACCTTGAGCTCGGTCCAGTGGAAGCGCGGATCGAAATAGGCCGTACCCGGATAGCTGTCCCTGATCTCGGCCGGCTCGTTGCCGGGCGGCGTGTCCTGCCCGGCTTCGCACAGCAGGACCTTGTTGGCACTTTTCGCGGAGAGCCGGTGGGCCAGCACGGACCCCGCCGAGCCGCCGCCCACGATAATGAAGTCATACACGATGGCGTTTCCTGTTGTTCTTGTTGGCGGAGCTTAACGCGTTATTGCTTTGCCGTGGAAGGGCTTTGGATCGCACCGGCGCAGCTTCTCGTGTCCCGGACGCGCCGCAACGCGTAGCGTTGCTGCGCAGAGCCGGGACCCAGGAGGCTCCGGACTCGCTGTGGCATGGGCCCCGGCTCTGCAGCGCACCACCGCCGGACGATGCTTCGCATCTTCGGCGGCGCTGCGCTGCGTCCGGGGCACGAGCGTCACGGCTTGGCACACGGTGCCTACGGCCGGATCGAAAAGTTCTCCGGCGGCCCGGCTTTTCGCAGCGGCTCGGCGAGGCGCGCGAACTCGCACAGCAGCGACCTTGTCTTGCGGGGATCGATGATCTCCTCGACCCAGAATTTTTCGGCCGAGCGGAACGGCGAGCGCAGCTTGTTGAGGCGCTCCTCGATCTCCTTGAGCTTCTCCGCCTTGTCCTCGGCAGCATCAATGTCGGCGCGGTAGGCAGCCTCGATGCCGCCTTCGAGCGGCAGCGAGCCCCAATAGGCCGACGGCCAGGCATAGCGGATCGAGAAGCGGTCGGCCGGCTGGTGCACGACACCCGCAACACCAAACGCGTTGCGCAGGATCACGGTGCACCAGGGCACGGTGGTCTGGTTCACCGCAGCCATGGCGCGAACGCCGTGGCGGATGGTGGCGGCCTTCTCGGCATCGAGGCCGATCATGAAGCCCGGGCAGTCCATGAGATAGACGACCGGCAGATGAAAAGTTTCGGCGAAGTCGACCCAGCGCACCACCTTCTGGCAGGCATCCGCCGTCCAGGAGCCGCCATAATGAAAGCTATCGCTGGCGAGGACCAGCACCGCCCTGCCCTCGAGTCGCGCGAGACCGACGATGATGGGCTTGCCGAAATTCTTGCCGACCTCGAAGAACGAGCCCTTGTCCACGACGGACTCGATAATGGGCCGCATCTTGTAGACCTGCTTGCGGTTGCGCGGCACCGCGTTCATCAGCGCCTCTTCGGAGCGCTCGGGATTGTCGGTGCAGGGCAAGGTCGGCGGCAGCTCATAGACCGATGACGGCAGATAGGACAGGAAGCGCCGCGCGCAGGCGAACGCCTCTTCTTCCGTATCGACGGCATGATCGACCGCGCCGGCGCGGGTCTGGATGTCGGCGCCGCCGAGATCCTCCTTCGAGAGGTCCTGCCCGAGCGCCTTCACCACCGGCGGCCCCGCGACGAACATCGCGGACTTCCTCGTCATGATCGAATAGTGGCTGGCGGCAAGCCGCGCGGCACCGAGCCCTGCGACCGAGCCAAGGCCAAGGGCGACCACGGGAACGCGCGACAAATTCTCCGTCGTGAAGCGATACCAGCGCGTGCCGCCGATGCCTCCAGGCAGATTCGCCGCGCCCTTGGTCTCGATGGTCTTGACCGAACCGCCGCCGCCGGAGCCCTCGATGATGCGGACGATCGGCAGGCGGAAATCATGCGCCATCTCCTCCGCCATCAGCGGCTTTGCGGAAATGGACGCATCCGCCGAGCCGCCCCGTACCGTAAAGTCGTCGCCGACCACAACCACGGTGCGGCCGTCGACGCGCGCGCGGCCGAACACGCAGTTCGCCGGCGTCAGTTTCTGCAGCTCGCCGCTGCTATCGTACTCACCGATGCCGGAGACGGCACCGATCTCGTGGAAGCTGCCGCGATCGATCAGCTTGTCGATACGCTCCCGAACAGTCAGCCGGCCCTGGTCATGCTGTCGCTTGACCTTGTCAACGCCGCCCATCTCCCGCGCGAAGGCTTCGCGCCGGGCGAGCTCGTCGAGTTCCGGCTTCCAGTTCATTCACTCCCTCCGAATTGATCGGCTTGTTATTGTTGTGCACGGCCATTGCGACCGGTTTACGCGGGATGCGGTTGTTGAAGGCGTCGCCTTCCGCGCCTTCCATCAGGCTGCCGAGCGAACGGCCGAGCTCGAGCATCAGGGGTGCGACTTCGGCATGCAGCCGCTGCTCGTCATACATCGTGGACAGAAGGCCGATCGTGATGACGACGTAGGTCTGGTACTGCGGCGACCAGATCGGCACCGCGAGCCCGTTGATGTGCGGGCTCCAGAGGCCACAGGCCACGACATATCCGCGCTCACGCAACATCTGCCGATTGGCTTCAATGCGGGGTTTCAGGATCTTCGCAGCCTCGGGCGCTTCCCGTTCCACGTCCGCGATGAAGGCATCGCCGATCTCCGGCGCCAGCGCCGCGGTGTAGGCCGCGCCCGCGGCGGTCGAGGCCATCGAGATGCGGCTGCCGGTGCCCTCGTGCAGGCCGAGGGCGGTCGGCGAGCGCGCGAACTGCAGATAGACCAGATGGAAGCGATCGGGCACGACGAGGCCGACTGTGCCCGGCAGCTGCTCGGCGACTTCCTGAAGCCGTTGCCGGATCATGCTGCGCAGCTGCGCGCCCTTCATCATCGAGGCACTCATCGCCACCGCGCTCGGGCCGATGCGATATTTCTGATCGCGCGGCAGGTAGACCAGCTGGCCCATCCGCGTCAGCGTGTGCGTGAGCCGCGACACCGTCGAGCGCGGCAGGCCGCAGCGATTTGAAATCTCGAGATTGCCGAGCCTTGCCTCGTGGCCCTCGAAGCATCGCAACACGTCGAACGCGCGCGAGACCACCTGGATGACATCACCCTCACCGGCATCGCCAGCGAGCACACCTTGCCTACTCAACCGCTCGGATCGTCGTCCCATGTTCCCTACCGTTTGTTCCGCTGTGCGGAATTAAATTCCACTTGCAGACGACGCTACCTCAGGCATTTTGCGACGACAACAAAAAGGCGATGGCATGCCAGAAATTAAGATCGTCACGGAGGTCGCCGGGCGCGTCTGCGCAACTCCCGTGCAAGTTGGAGGAACCGTTGCGGATGGCGATGACGTTGTAATCGTCGAAGCCATGAAGATGGAGATACCGGTATCCTCGCCCGCGAACGGCACCATCACATCGCTTCTGGTGAAACTCGACGACGTCGTTGCCGAGGGACAGGCGGTCGCGATTGTCGCGAGCTGAAGTGCGTTCTCTTCGTGGCCATCCTTCGAGACGCCTGCTACGGCGGGCTCCTCGGGATAAGGTCTGTTTTCGCCGCAGATTCGTAGACCTCATGATGAGGAGCGCCGCTTACGGCGCGTCTCGAACCATGGGCCGAGCACTCCGTATTCGCCGCGAGGCTGCATCCTCCGCGACAATGTGTCAGTCCGATGCGTCGCATTCCCGGTACGGCGTTGCCATCGCCTGATGCGGGTGACATGATCCGTCGCAAACAAAACTCTGTTTCAAACAAAGAACGAAATTCTTCGCGGCAAACGCGACGATCATTGGAGGGAAACATGCTTCGTGGGCTGCTCATGCTCGCGCCTGCCTTGGTGGCGGGCATCTCTTTTGCGTCTACACGCTATTCGTTCGCCGAAGACATCAAGCTGCCGGCGACGTTGACGTTCACCGCCTATGACACCGGAACGGCCGGCTTCAACATCGCCGTCGGCGTCGGCAAGATGATGAAGGACAAATACGGCACCGATGTGCGCGTGCTGCCCGCAGGGAACGACGTCGCCCGCCTCGCGCCGCTGCGCGCCAAGCGCGCGGCATCCTCGGCGATGGGATCCGGCACCTACTTCGCGCAGGAAGGCATGTTCGAGTTCGGCGCGAAGGAATGGGGTCCGCAGCCGCTTCAGATCCTGCTCTCGACCGTCGACTGCAATTGCGGATCGCTTGGCGTCGCCGCCGACACCGGTGTGAAGGAGCTGAAGGACCTCAAGGGCAAGCGTGTCGGCTTCGTGGTCGGCTCACCCGCGCTGAACCAGAACTCGCTCGCAGTGCTCGCCTTCGCCGGGCTGACGCAGAAGGACGTCAAGGCCGTCGAATTCGCAAGCTACGGCGCGATGTGGAAAGGCCTGATCAACAACGACGTCGATGCCGCTTTCGGCACCACCATCACCGGCCCCGCCAAGGAAGCCGAGACCTCGCCGCGTGGCCTGATCTGGCCGCCGCTGCCCGCCAAGGACAAGGAAGGCTGGGCGCGGATGCAGAAGGTCGGCTCGTTCTTCTTCCCGCAAGTCGCGACCTGCGGGGCCGGCATCTCGCCGGACAAGCCGGTCGAGCTCGGCAACTACCCCTACCCGATCTTCGTCGCCTATGCCTCGCAGCCGGCCGACCAGGTCTATGCGATCACCAAGGCGATGATCGTCAACTACGATGCCTACAAGGACTCCGCGCCCGGCGCCGGCGGCCTCGCCGCCGACCGCCAGACCAAGAACTGGGTGGTGCCGGTGCATCCCGGCTCGGTGAAGGCGCTGAAGGAAGCCGGGCAATGGAGCGATGCGCAGGAGACGCACAACAACAAGCTGATCAAGCGGCAGGAGGTGCTGGCAGCCGCGTGGGCCGATTACGGCAAGTCCAACCCGCCGTCGGACGACAAGGCGTTTCTCGACGGCTGGATGAAGGCGCGCGCGACGGCGCTTGCGAAAGCCGACATGCCGAACGGGTTCGAGGATTAGAGTGTGCCGACATTGAGCTTGACCGTTGCTTCGCGTCAGGTGCGCCGCCTCTCCCGCTTGCGGGAGAGGTTGAGCGAGCTCGCGGCCGCATTCGAGTCAACCAACGGCCATTCGCCTAATTAGTTACCAGCCCACGCGCGGGGTCGATTGATGTCTTCCGTTTCCACCTCCACTGCCCCGCAAGACGAGACCAAGCGGGTCGTATTCGACGATCCACATGGCGCGGCCGGCAACATGCAGGAGGCCGAAGTCACGCGCGTGCGCACCTTGCGCGGCGCCTGGCGCTGGACGCTGGTCGCGGCGACCGCGGCCACGATCCTGCTCTGCATCAACCAGCAATTCTCGTTGCGCTTCTTCATCGGCTACACCCAGCTCAACACGGAGTATTTCTATCTCCTGATCGCGTTGATGCTGCCCTTCACCTTCCTGATCTTTCCGGGCTCCGAGCGCGCCCCGCTCGACCGGATTCCCTGGTACGACCTCGTCTTGTTCGCCGCGACTTTCGCCGCAGCGCTGCTGCTGATGTCGAACGTGCGCAAGGCGGCGGAGGCCGGTTGGGAATTCGGCGGCGCGCCGAACAACGTGATCGCCGCGGGGCTCGTGATGTGGGTGATGCTGATGGAGGCGCTGCGCCGCACCGGCGGCTGGAGCCTGCTGTTGAGCGTGCTCCCCTTCACCGTCTATCCGCTGTTCGCCGAATCCAGCTGGCTCGGCCCTTTCCGCGGCACGCAATCGACGTTGGAGCAGGCGACCGCCTATCACGTGCTGTCGGGCGAGAGCCTGCTCGGCATTCCGATCCAGGCCTTCGCCGATACCGTGATCGGCTTCCTCGTATTCGGCACTGCGCTGATGATGACGGGCGCCGGCAAATTCTTCATCAACCTCTCTTTCGCGATGTGCGGGACGTTCCGCGGCGGCGCGGCCAAGGTCTGCATCTTCGCGAGCGGCCTGCTCGGCATGATGTCGGGCTCGATCATCTCCAACGTGCTGACCGCCGGCACCATGACCATCCCCGTGATGAAGAAGAGCGGCTTTCGCGCCTCCTATGCCGGCGCGATCGAGGCCTGCGCCTCGACCGGCGCGGTGCTGGCGCCGCCGGTGATGGGCGCGACCGCCTTCGTGATCGCGCAGTTCCTCAATATCAGCTACGCCGAGGTCGCGGTCGCCGCGATCATCCCGGCCGCGCTCTATTATGTCGGCCTGTTCATGCAGGTCGATACCTACGCCGCGCGCCACGGGCTGAAGGGGATTCCGCGCGCCGAGCTGCCGCGGATCATGGATACGATCAAGGACGGCTGGTACTACGTCTTCGTCATCGCCCTGCTGATCGTGATGCTGCTCTACTTCAAGCGCGAAAGCCATGCGCCGTTCTACGCGACCGCGCTGCTGCTGGTGCTCAACCAGTTCTTCTCCAAGGACACCCGCTGGACCCTTGCGACGATCGGAAAATTCCTCGAGGTCAACGGCCGCACCTTTGTCGAGCTCGTCGGCATCCTCGCCGGCTGCGGTCTCCTGATCGGCGCGTTCTCGATGACCGGAGTGGTGTCGAGCCTTGCTAACGATCTCTTGCATATTGCCGGCGACAATCCCTTCCTGCTGCTCGGCATGTGCGCGGTCACCAGCCTGATCCTCGGCCTCGGGCTGACGACGACGGCCTGCTACATCTTCCTTGCCATCCTGGTCGCGCCCGCACTGGAGAAGCTCGGGCTGAACAAGATGGCCGTGCACATGTTCATCTTCTATTGGGGCATGCTGTCCTCGATCACCCCGCCGGTCGCGATCGCCTCCTTCGCGGCCGCAGGCATTGCCGGCTCGCCGGCGATGAAGACGGGCTGGGAATCGATGTGGGTCGGCAGCATCATCTATTTCATCCCGTTCTTCTTCGTGCTCAATCCGGCGCTGGTGCTGCAAGGGCCGAGCCCGTATCTCGCCGGTCTCGGCCTGATGGGACTTGCTGCGTTCGGCACGCTGTTCATCTGCGGCGGCATCCAGGGCTATCAGCCCTTCGTCGGGGACTTACGCAGCGCCGGCGGGCTGGAATGGCCGATCCGCGTTCTGCTGGTGATCGGCGGCTTCGTGGTGGCGACACCGGGCGGCGGGATCATGCCGCTGTCGCAGCTGCAGGTGACGCTGCTGGGCCTTGCCATCCTTGCACCCACGGTTCTGCTCGCCCTGCTGCTGGTCCGGCGGCAGGCCGTGGTACCGAACGGGTTGCGCGTACCCTGATTGCGTTGCACAAGAGAGGCGATGACCCCGCTCTCTCCTCTCGCCGCCGCCTGGACCCGCTCGAAGCCGCCCTTGCTGCGGTTTCTGGACAATTGCCTCAACGAATTCTCCGCCGAAACCTCGGGCAGCGTCGCCGACTACATCCCCGAACTGAGCAAGGCCGATCCTGCCTATTTTGGCATCAGCCTCGCCACGCTCGACGGCCATGTCTATGAGGTCGGCGACTCCAGGGTGCCCTTCACCATCCAATCGATGTCAAAACCGTTCGTGTTCGCGCTGGCGCTCGACCTGCTCGGCGCCGGCAGGGTCGAGAGCGCGATCGGCGTCGAACCGTCGGGCGATCCTTTCAACTCGATCCGGCTCAATTCCGAGAACCACCCGTTCAACCCGATGGTCAATGCCGGCGCGATCGCCTGCACCGGGCTGATTTACGACAGCAAGGGCGCAGATGCCTTCGAGCAGATACGCCTGGCGCTGAGCCGCTTCGCGGGTCGCGATCTCGCCGTGGACGAAGCCGTCTACGGCTCGGAGAGCCAGACCGGCGACCGCAACCGCGCGATCGGTTATCTCTTGAAGACCAACGCGGTGATCTCGGACAATGTCGCAGGCGTGCTCGACGTCTATTTCCGGCAATGCGCGGTGCTGGTCACCGCGCGCGACATCGCGGTGATGGCGGCGACCCTCGCCAATCGCGGCGTCAATCCGGTCACGGGTGAGCAGGTGCTGACGCCTTACGCGATCTCCCGCACGCTGTCGGTGATGACGTCCTCGGGCATGTACGACTATGCCGGCGAATGGATCTACCGGATCGGCATTCCCGCCAAGAGCGGCGTCGGCGGCGGCATCCTTGCCGCCCTCCCCGCCCGGCTCGGGCTCGGCAGCTATTCGCCAAGGCTCGACAAGCACGGCAACAGCGTGCGCGGCATCAAGGTCTGCGAGGCGCTGTCCTCACATTACGATCTGCACATGCTCAACCGCAGCGACGATGCGCGCAACGCCGTCATCGCCGACTACGATATCGGCAAGAGCCCGTCGCGCCGCGTGCGCCGGCCGCAGGAGCGCGAGATTCTCGCCGCCCATGAGCAGGAGGTGCGGATCATCGAGCTGGTCGGCACGCTGTCACTGTCCGCGGTCGACTACGTCTCCCGGCGGCTTGCGGGGCGGCCCCGTCCGCAATTCGTGATCTTCGATCTGCACCGCGTCACCTCCACCACGCGCGCCGGGGCGCGGCTCGTCGCCGAAGCGTTCGAGGAGCTCGCGGCGCTGAATGTCACGGTGGTGCTGTCGGGCGTCAGGCGCGCATCCAAGGAATGGGACACGTTGCGGGAATGGACGGCCGAGCTGAAGAACGTCCGCGACTTCTACCTGCTCGACACCGCGATCGAATGGGCCGAAGACCAGATCGTCTACCGCTACGGCGGCTCGATCGACTTCCACGAGACCACCGAGCTTGCCGAGCAACCGCTGCTCGAGGGCCTCGGCGAGGACGAGCTGACTGACCTCACCTCGATCTGCACCATCCGCACCTATCAGTCCGGCGCGAAGATTCTCACCACGGGCGATCCCGCCGATTCCCTGTTTTTCCTGCGCAGCGGCGCCGTGCACGTCACGCTGCCTGACGGCGTGCGGCTCGCGACGCTGACCGCGGGCATGGCGTTCGGCGAGATGGCGCTGCTGGAATCCACGCGCTCGGCCGACGTCTTCGCCGACATGGCAGCGACCGCCTATGAGGCTCCGCTGCAGGAATTCGAACGCTTCCGCCAGCGGCACCCGCACGCCAGCGAGCGCATCATGCGCAACCTCGCCCAGCTCCTCGCCGACCGCCTGATTGTCGCCAACGCCAAGGTGGATATTCTGACATCGATGTAGAGCAGCTCATTCACGACAGGTCGTCATGCCCGGGCCTGTCCCGGGCATCCACGTCCATCGTGCTGCATGGCATGGCCGGGACGAGCCCGGCATGACGCTGTGGAGGCTGTCGGTGTCCAGCCTACATCTCTTGCCCTACCGGCTCGCCGCCTCGCTCAGCCGCCGCTTGATCTTTGCCGCGCTCCTTTCGAGCAGCTCGGACGGCTTCTGGCCGGTCGTCGCGCAGAGGCAGGCCCAGTAATAGATGACGTCGCCGAGCTCATCGACGAGGCCAGCCTTGTCGAGCCAGTCATCGCGCAACAGCTTCTTGATGTGCTCGGCCACCTCGCCGGCCTCGCCCGCGAGGCCGAGACCGAGATAGGACAGCCGCTCGTTGGACGGATGTTCATCGACTTTCGCAACGCTCGCGGCCCAGGCCGCATATTCATCGATCGTCATTGGCATCCCTCGCCGCGGTGCTTCGATCAGCCCACCACTTCGGTAACGGGCTGGAGATCGATCTCAAACGTCTCCAGGAATTTTGACGTCATGATGTAGAAGCCGACCGAGAGCTGCAGCTCGACCAGCGCAGCCGGCGTCAGCTTCGCTGCGATCGCCTTGAAGGTCGCATCCGTCGGCTTCTTGAGTTTCACGATCTCGTCGGTGAAGGCGAGCGCGGCGCGCTGCACCTCGTTGAAGCACGTCGCCGCCTGCCAGTTTTCGAGCGCCTCGTTCTGCGCGTCGGTGACGCCGACATTCTTGCCGATCCGCTTGTGCGCGACGATCTCGTACGGCGCCTCGCACAAGATGCCGGTGCGGGTGATCGCAAGCTCGCGCACGACCGGATCGAGCTCGCCCTTGTGACGGATGGCGCCCCCCAGGCGGCAGTACTGCTCGAAATAGCTTGGCGAGTGCGCCATCATGCGGAAGATGTTGGCGTTGCGGTTCTTGTCGAGAATTTCGCGGGTGCGGTCGGATGCCTTGGACGGGTCGCTGTAGTTGATGCGGGCCATGATTTTCCTGAAGTTTTCCCTGATTTTTTGATGCTTTTTGTCGTCGTCCGCGCAAGTTCCCAAAGACTCTATTCGCGCGAGGACGCAGGAGCAACATTATCGAGTCAAATTGCCGCCGCATTGCTGATCGACCCTGACACAGTCGATATTCGCCGCGTGGGGACAAATCACGGTGAATACTCGCAAATGGGGTGTTCCGAGTAAAACAATTGGCCGTCGGGTGCGCTAGCCGCACAACGATGAGTCACGCCCAAGTCTAGGGAGAAAAAGGCATGAAGGAAGCCACCAAGGGGGCGGCCTCGGGAGCGCTCGCGCATATGCTGGCGGTGACGGCGATGCTCGTCATCGCCAGCATCTTGTTCTACGGGCGTTAGTTGGAGTTCTAGAGTTTTCGTCATTCCGGGGTGGCCCTCGCACAGGCCAGGCCCAGAATACCCGTTCCAGGCTCGGTCCCATGACCGCCCCCGAATGACGAATCCCGTTACGTTTCCTTCGTGAAGAACGGCACGAGTTTCCCGGCAAACGGCTTGAAGCTCGCGATGACCGAATCGCCGATGACGAGTCCGTTGTCGCCATGCGCCATCATGCGAAAACCCTCGGCGCAATCGACCAGCAAAATGTTGTAAGGCACGTGTGCGCGCGTCTCGGGTGTGGCGGCGCGGCAGACCAGCGAGCTCGCATAGACCCTGCCCTTGCCGCTGGCGCGCTGCTCGCGCGGATCCGATTCGCCACAAGCCGCGCAGAAGGCGCGGTGGAAATACTGCACATGCCCGCATGAGTTGCAGGTGTGGTAGGTGATGGCCGCCTCGCCCTTGGTCCAGTCTGCCAGACGCCCGCTCATCGCACCCGCTCCAGGAACATGCTCACATGCGACGACAGCACGCCGCCGTCGCCATGCAGCAACGCGATCGAGGCGTCGCGCACCTGGCGGCAAGCCGCCCGCCCCGTCATCTGCAAATGCGCCTCGACCAGATGCGCCATAGCGCCGCCGACGCCGCAATGGCCATAGCTGAGCAGGCCGCCATGGGTGTTCAGCGGCATCGCGCCGTCGCGGCTGAAATGGCCCGATCGGACGCGGGCTGCGGCCTCGCCGCGGCCGGCAAGACCGAGGTCTTCGAGCAGCATCGCGAGCGTAATGGTAAAACTGTCGTAGATCGCGGCGTAGCGCACGTCGGAGATCGCAAGGCCCGTGGCCTTCTTGGCGCGGGCGATGGAGATCTCGGCGCCGAGTTCGCTGAGCGCGGGCGCGGCCGTGACATGCTGATGGGTATGCGCCTGGGCGCAGCCGCGGATGCGCACGCCCGCCTCCCCCGTCCGCTCGCGGCTGATGACGAAGGCGGCGCCGCCGTCGGACACGGGGCAGCAGTCGAGCAGCTTGAGCGGCATCGCCACCGGCTTCGAGGCCATGACGTCGGCAACGGTGATCGGGTCGTGGAATTGCGCGCCGGGATGGGTGCAGGCGTAGCTGCGCATCAGCACGGCGAATTCGGCAAGGTCCTCTTCGGTCACGCCATATTCGTGCATGTACCTGCTAGCGACGAGGCCGTAATAGGCGGGGATCGTTGGTCCCAGCGACACCTCGTATTCGGGATGGCCGACCTGCGCCAGCGCCTGGATCGAGGCATCGCGGCTCTGCCCGGTGAGCCGGTTCTCGCCGGCAACGACCAGCACATTGCGCGCGACGCCCGAGGTGACGAGGTGATGCGCCAGCATCGTCATCGCGAGTCCCGTGGCGCCGCCGACCTGCACGGCGTGAGCGTAACTCGGGCGGATTCCAAAGTGCTCGGCGAACACGGTCGCCAGCATGATGTGCGGCGAGACGGTGGAATAGCCGCAAAGGATGCCGTCGATGTCCGCGCGCTTCAGCCCGGCATCGTCGAGCGCGGCTTGTGCCGCCTGGCTCATCAGGTCGAGCGAGGACGAGCCGTCATGCTTGCCGAAGGGCGTGAGGCCGACGCCGGTGATGAAGCTCATCGTCTCTCCTCCTCGTCATTCCGGGGCGCGCCCCTTGGCGCGAGCCCGGAATCCATACTCCCGATCGTGGTTATGGATTCCGGGCTCGCGACTTCGTCGCGCCCCGGAATGACGGATGAGAGAGTTGTCGCCATCACTTCCTCCCCTACTCCGGCGGCGAGCGCGTGACGCCGTCGCGCACCATGGCGGCGATCTCGTCGGCGGAGTATCCGATCTCGCGAAGAATCTCCGCGCCGTGCTCGTTGAGCCGCGGCGCCAGCCGCACCGGCTCGGCCTCCGTCTCCGACCAGGTCGCGGTCACTTTCATGCTGCGGATCGGACCTTCGGTCGGATGGTCCACGACCGGAAAGAAATTCGTCGCCTCCAGATGCTCGTCGTGCAGGATCGACGCGAGGTCGTGCATCGGCATGACCGGCACGTCGGCCTTGGTCAGCAGGTCGATCCATTCGGCGGTGGAGCGCGTCTCGAAGATGCGCGCGAGCTCGGCATAGACGACGTCGATATTGGCGGCGCGCCCCGCGAAAGTCGCGAATTTTGGATCGACACGCAGATCATCGCGCGCCGTCGCCTTGAAGAAATTCTCCCACTGCTTGTCGTTGTAGACGATGACGCTGAGATAGCCGTCCGAGGTCTTGTACGGCCTGCGGTCGCGCGAGAGGTGGCGGGCATAGCCGCCCTTGTCGAGCGGCGGCTCGTAGGTGAGCCCGCCCATGTGATCGCCCATGACGAAGCCGGCCATGGTCTCGAACATCGGGATATCGACGCGCTGGCCGCGTCCGGTGCGGTCGCGATGCACGAGACTGGCGCAGATCGCGCCGACGGCGGTGAGGCCGACGATGCGGTCGACCAGCGCGTTCGGCACGTAGCGCGGCACGCCGTCGCCGGTCTGCGCCATCAGCGCCGGCAGCGCGGTGGCGCCCTGGATCAGATCGTCATAGGCGGGCTTTGCGGCATACGGGCCATCCTGGCCAAAGCCGAACACGCCGGCATAGACGAGGCGCGGATTGAGGGCGGAGACGACGTCGTAGCCGAGCTGCAGCCGCGCCATCGCCTGCGGACGGACGTTGTAGACGAGAACGTCGGCGTCCCTCAGCAGCCGCAACACGGCCTCGCGGCCCGCGGGCTTCTTCAGATCGAGGCAGATCGAGCGTTTGCTGCGGTTGGTGTTGAGGAATACCGGGCCCATGCCGGCATGGCGCATCGGGCCGATCAGGCGGGTGACGTCGCCGTCGAGCGATTCCACCTTGATGACGTCAGCGCCGTAATCGCCGAGCATCTGGGTCGCATACGGCCCCATCAGCACGGTGGTCATGTCGATGACCTTGATGCCCTTCAGCGGCCCCATCATTCGCTCCCGATGCGCGGGGGGCTCAAGGCGCGGCCCCGCGATTTCGGTCCAGCTAAGGGCAGCGGTGCCGCGCGCGCAAGGGCGGCCGGCGTATGGCCGCATGCGCCGCGCGGTGATATCGGCCGCTATTTCTTCTGGCGGGATTCGCGGATCTTGAGGAGCCGGTCGAGCTCTTCGTTCTGCTGGCTGATCCGGTCGGCGATGCGCGACTCGTTCTGCTCGCCTGAGGCGGCCGCGGCCTGCTCGATGAGCTGCCTTATATTGTCCTCGAGGATCGCAATCCGACCGTTGAGTGCGTCCATCGACAGCGAGTCTTCGTAGTCAGTGCTCATGATGCATTTCCGCCAATCAATCAGGAGCCATAGGGTGGGCCAAGCGAAGCGGGCCCACCATGATCTAACGCAAGGAAGAGGGTGGGCACGGCGCCTTCGCGCCTTTGCCCACCCTACAAGACCTACTTCAGCGGCTCCAGCACCGAGACGTAGTTGGCGACCGCGGCGCCGCCCATGTTGAAGATGCCGCCGAGCTTGGCGTTCTTGAGCTGCATGCCCTCGGGCGCCTGGCCTGCGAGCTGCATCGCGGTCATCACATGCATGGAAACGCCGGTGGCGCCGATCGGATGGCCCTTGGCCTTCAGGCCGCCGGACGGATTGACCGGCAGCTTGCCGTCCTTGAGCGTCCAGCCTTCCTTGATGGCGCGGGCGCCCTGCCCCCTCGGCGTCAGCCCCATCGCTTCGTATTCGATCAGCTCGGCCACGGTGAAGCAGTCATGGGTCTCGACGAAGGAGAGATCGGACAGCGTCACCCCGGCCTTCTCCAGCGCGCGCTGCCAGGCAACGGTGCAGCCCTCGAACTGGAGGATGTCGCGCTTGGACATCGGCAGGAAGTCCTGGGCGTGCGCGGTGGCGCGGAAGCCGATCGACTTGGTCATGCCCTTGGCGGTCTCGGCGTCAGCCAGCACCAGCGCGGCGGCGCCGTCGGAGACCAGCGAGCAATCGGTGCGCTTGAGGGGGCCGGCGACGTAGGGGTTCTTCTCGCTCTCGGCGCGGCAGAAGTCGAAACCGAAATCCTTGCGCATCTGGGCGAAGGGATTGGCGACGCCGTTCTTGTGGTTCTTGGCCGCGATCAGCGCCAGGGCGTCGGACTGGTCGCCGTATTTCTGGAAATAAGAGCTGGCGATCTTGCCGAACACGCCGGCGAAGCCGCCGACGGTGTCGCCGTCCTCGGGGAGGTAGGACGCCTTCAGCAGGTTCTTGCCGATCTCGGCGCCCGGGGTGCGGGTCATCTGCTCGACACCGACGACCAGGACGATCTTGGCGGCGCCTGCGGCGATCGCGCGCAGGCCCTGGTGCACGGCGGCAGAACCGGTGGCGCAGGCGTTCTCGACCCGGGTGGCCGGCTTGAAGCGCAGCTTCGGGTCGGCCTGGAGCACCAGCGAGGCGGTAAAATCCTGCGCCGAGAAGCCGGCGTTGAAATGGCCGAGCACGATCTCGTCGACATCGCCGGCCGAAATGCCGGCATCGGCCATCGCCTCATTGGCGACGCGGGTGACGAGGCTTTCGACGGTCTCGGTGTCGAACTTGCCGAACGGCGTATGCGCCCATCCGACGATGCTGGCAGTCATGATCATGTCTCCCTGGGGTCTCTCTTCCTGAGCTAAGTCTTAGCGCAGGGATGGCAAGACTTCACGCGGGTTTCAGGGCCTTGAGGGTGCGCTGGCAGATGGCAGTTATGCCGGCCCAGTTCCCGGCCTTGATCTCGGCCGTCGGGCACAGCCAGGAACCGCCGACCGCGACCACGTTGGGCTCGGCGAGCCAGCTCGCCGCATTGGCCTCACCGATGCCACCGGTCGGGCAGAACCGCACGTTCGGGAACGGGCCGCCGAGCGAACGCAGGCCCTTGATGCCGCCGGCCTGCTCGGCCGGGAAGAATTTTGCGACGTCGAGGCCGTGCGACAGCGCCAGCATCAGCTCGGACGCCGTGGCGATGCCCGGCGCGAACGGCAGGGAGCTGTGGGCGGCGGCCTTGAGGAGATCGGGGGTCAGGCCCGGGCTGATGCCGAAGGCGACGCCGAGCTTCTCGACACGGGTGAAGTCGGCCGGATTGAGGATCGTGCCGATGCCGACGACCGCCTCCGGGACTTCGGCCATCATCGCCCTCGCCGCCTCGATCGCAACCGGGGTGCGCATGGTCACCTCCAGTGTGCGGACGCCGCCGGCAACCAGCGCGCGCGCCAGCGGCACGGCATCCTGGATCCGCTCGATGGTGAGGACGGGAATGACGGTCGCCGCCTTGAACAGCGCGGCGAGGTGGTTCTGTTGGGCAGTCGTGGTCATAGGGTCTATCTTTACTTGGTCGCCTGGCGGGAGGTCGCCGGCCGGTGCCGTTTCTTCGGCGGCATGGCATAGCCCGGAATAATGGCGCCGGAATAGCAGATCACGAGGCTGGCGAGGCGATGCCCGGCCTGGGCGGCCTCGACCGGATCGGAACCGGCGAGCCGGGCCGCGATATAGGCCGCGGCAAAGCTGTCTCCGGCCGCCGTGGTGTCGACGACGGGCTTGGTCATCGGTTCGGCCCGGACCTCATGGGTAGCCCCGGGGAAACGCAGCAGGCTGACGGGCTCGGCGAGCCGGAACACCAGCTCGGGCGTCGGGATGCGCGCCATCAGCTGATCGTTGCTCTCGCCAGGATAGAGCGCGAGCAGGTCCTCGGTCGAGGTCAGCACGATATCGGCGGCGGCGAAAGCAGCCGCAAACACCTCGCGCGCGACGTCGCGGTCCGGCCAACCCCGCGCGCGAAAATTGGTGTCGAACACGAAGCGGGTGCCGAGCAGGCGCGCGCGCTTGATCGCCGCGAACAGCCGCTCGCGCCCGGGCGCATCGTAGATCGAGAGCGTGATCGCGGAGAGATAGACGATGTCGTAGCTCATCAGCGAGTTGAGCAGCTCATCGGTCTCCGGCAGGTTCATCAGCTGGCGCGCCGCCGCGCTGTCGCGCCAGTGGAAGAACTGGCGCTCGCCCTTCGCATCCAGCTGGATCATGTAGAGGCCGGGTAGCTTGCCGGCCAGCCGCACGACACGCCTTGTGCCGACGCCCTCCGCATTCCAGGCCGCGATCATCTCTTCGCTGAGGCCGTCATCGCCGAGCGCGGTGAGATAATCGACCTTGACCTCGAGCCGCGCCAGATAGACCGCGGTGTTGAGGGTGTCACCGCCGAAGCCGCGCGAATACAGCCCGCCGCCCTGCCCTTGCCCGGCAGACGCGCCTCCTTGCGCCTGCCTGAGCTCGACCATGCATTCGCCGATGCAAGCAACGCTCGCCATCACCAGGGCTCGCTCAGTCAGTGATCATGCGACGAAGTTGCCGCCGAGCTCGTCTTCGATGTGAATGCGGATGATGTCGTCGAAGGTCTTCTCGGCGGTGGTGAAGCCGAGCTCGAGCGACCGCTTTGCATTGAAATTGCGCGGCCAGCCGCCGACGATGCCGACGATGAAGGGATCAGGTTCGTGCTTGATGCGCGCCGCGACTTTTTCGCCGGCAACCCGCTTCAAGGCGGCGATCTGCTCGCCGACCGTTGCCGAAAGGCCTGGCATGGTCAGATTGCGGCGCGGGCCGACGGTGGCGAGATCCATGGTGCCGGCATGGAGCAGGAAGCCGACCGCGGAGCGCGGCGTCGCGTGCCAGTGGCGAACGTCCTCGGACACCGGCAGCACCGCTTCCTTGCCGGCCAGCGGCTCGCGCAGGATGTTGGAGAAGAAACCCGATGCCGCCTTGTTGGGCAGGCCCGGCCGGATGCAGATGGTCGGCAGACGGATGCCGATGCCGTCGAGGAAACCGCGGCGCGAATAGTCGGCCAGCAACAGCTCGCCGATCGCCTTCTGGGTGCCGTAGCTGAGCAGCGGGGTGTGGAAGAACTCGTCGCCGATCGCATCGGGGAACGGCGCGCCGAACACCGCGATCGAGGACGTGAACACCACGCGGGGCTTGTAGCCGCCGCCGACCAGCCTGACAGCATCGAGCAGCATCCGCGTGCCGTCGAGATTGATGCGGTAACCCTTGTCGAAGTCGAGCTCGGCTTCGCCGGAGACGATCGCGGCGAGATGGAAGATCACGTCCGGGCGGCCGGCGATGAGCTTCTCGGCCGCGCCTGGGACTGCGAAATCGCCCGACACGGTCTCGACCGGGAAACCGGCCTTTTCCGGCCTCTTCGGCTCGACCACGTCATGCATGGTCAGCTTGGTGATGTCGCTCTTGCCGAGCCGGCCGTCACGCAACAGCCGTTCGCACAATTTGCGGCCGACCATGCCGGCGGCGCCGAGAACCAGAATGTGCAAGAGCTTAACTCCTTCTTATTGGCCGGAGCGCGCAGCCTCCGGCGCGCTCCCGTGGCGGACCCCGCGATTATTCCTTCACGGCGCCGGTCATCGCGGACACATAATGCTCCACGAAGAAGGCGTAAAGGATGACGAGCGGCAGCGAGCCGGCCAGGGCTCCGGCCATCAGCGAACCCCAGCGGTAGATGTCACCGTCCACGAACTCGTTGACGATCGCGACCGGCACCGTCTTGTTGCTGGTCGACTGCAGGAAGGTCAACGCGTAGATGAACTCGTTCCAGCACAGCGTGAAGCAGAAGATGAAGGCCGAGATCAGCCCGGGGATTGCGAGCGGCAGAACGATCTTGATCAGGATCTGCCAGCGGCTCGCCCCGTCGATCAGCGCGCATTCCTCGAGCTCGAACGGGATGGTCTTGAAATAGCCCATCAAGAGCCAGGTCGAGAACGGGATCAGGATGGTCGGATAGGTCAGGATCAACGCCAGCGGCGAGTCGAACAGGCCGTACTGGAACACGACGGTGGCGAGCGGGATGAACAGGATCGACGGCGGCACCAGATAAGCGAGGAAGATCAGCCCGCCGACGAGATTGGCGCCCTTGTAGCGCAAGCGCACGATGGCGTAGGCAGCTAACACCGACGCGATGATCGAAAGCACCGTCGCGCAGACGGCCACGTACATCGTGTTCCAGAGCCAGTACGGGTAGTAGCTCTCGAACAGCAGCTTGTGGAAATGCTTGAAGGTCGGATTCCAGGTCCAGAACGGGTTGTACCTGTCGAGATCGAGCAATTGCTCGTCCGGCTTCACCGAGGTCAGCGCCATCCAGTAGAACGGGAACAGCAGAACGATGACGATGATCGCGAGCGGCAGGTACAGCGTCACCATCCGGCGCGGCACCGACTGCAGATAGCTCATGCCCTCGCTGTGATCGTCCTTCGCCACCGTCGGAGAGGATCCCGATAGCACGGCCTTGAGATCAACGGACCTGGTGGGCAGATCAGTCATTGTTCTCTCCCTGCTGCCATTTCCTGCGCTGGAGGCCGAACCACGACACCATGATTGCGGCGAGCAGGAACGGGATCATGGCGCTCGAGATCGCGGCACCCTCGCCCAGTTGCCCGGCGATGATCGCGCGCTGGTAGGACAGCGTCGCCATCAAATGGGTGGCGTTGACGGGGCCGCCGCGGGTCATCGCCCAGATCAGCTGGAAGTCGGTGAAGGTGAACAGCACCGAGAAGGTCATCACGACGGCGATGATCGGCGTCAGCAGCGGATAGGTGATGAAGCGGAAATTCTGCCACCGCGTGGCGCCGTCGAGCGTTGCGGCTTCATAGAGCGAGGGCGACACCGTCTGCAGGCCCGCCAGCAGCGTGATGGCCACGAACGGCACGCCGCGCCAGATATTGGCGAAGATCACGCAAATGCGCGCCCAGGTCGTGTCGCCGAGGAAGTTGATGTTTTGGTCGATCAGGCCGAGATGCCTCAGCGACCAGGAGATGATGGAGAATTGCGAGTCGAAGATCCACCAGAACGCCAGTGCCGAGAGCACCGTCGGCACGATGAAGGGGATCAGGACCATCGCGCGCAACATCGCCTTGAACGGCATGTTCTCGTTCAGCAGCAGCGCGAGATAAAGCCCGATCGCGAATTTGAGGGCGCTGGCGACGAAGGTGTAGAGCAGCGTGTTGAACACCGACAGCCAGAAGATGGAGTCGTCCCACAACCACTCATAGTTCTCGGTAGCGACAAAGTGCCCGACCCTGCCGATGCGGGTGTCGGTGAAGGACAGCCAGATGCCGAGCCCCAGCGGATAGGCCAGGAAGAAGATCAGGAAGGCCATGGCCGGCACCATGAACCAGAAGCCGAGCCAGTTGCGATTGTGTTTGAGCTGGGTCCAGGCGCCGTCCTCTCTCATCTGAGGCTTGGCCCGGGGAATTGCGACATCAGCCATGCCCGATATCCCTGATCGAAATGTTGACGAGCGGGCGGCCGAATGGCCGCCCGCCCCGTGACCCTCAGCGATAGATGCGCTTCAGCTGGCGCTCGGCTTCCGCCATCGCGCCCTTCGCATCCTTGGTGCCGGTGCAGTAGTTGGCGAACATGTCGACGACGATGAAGTCGGCGATTGCGGTTGCCGCCTTTTCGCCGACGGTGCCGATACCGGCCGCCGGGAGAGTGCGCTTGGACGCCTGCGAGAACACGGCATTCTTGGGATCCGCCGTCCAGATCGGCGCCGATTCATAGCCGTTCAAGGTCTGCGTCAGATAGCCCTGCGCGCCGTCCAGCCACTTCTCGTAGTTCTCCTTCTCCAGCATGAAGGCGACGAAAGCCTTCGCCGCGTTCGGATATTTGGTGAAGTTGAAGGCGAGGATCGGCAGCGCAAGCTGCAGCTCGGTCGGCTTGCCGACCGGTCCGACCGGCCAGAGCGCGTGATAGGTGTCCTCGGCGAGCTCCTTCTTGCTCGCATCGGTCTTGGCGGCAACGTAGATCGAGATGCCGTTCGCCGTGCAATAGAGCTCGCCGGCGAGGAACGCCTTGTTGTTGGAGGAATCGTTCCAGGACGCGGTGCCCGGGATGAAGGCATCGTACAGCGACTTGCAATATTCCAGCGCCTTCGCGGTCTCCGGCGAATTGATGATGATCTTGTCGCTCTGGTCGACCGTGTAGGCGCCGTGGCCCCACAGCACCCAGTGCAGCCACGAATTGCCGTCGCCCGAGGCGTGCCCGAGCGCGAAGCCGGCCGGCGTGTTGTTCGCCTTCAGCGCCTTGCACATCTCGAGGAAGCTGGGGAAGTCCTTCGGGAATTCCTTGAACCCCGCCTTGTCGAGCGCCGACTTGCGGTACGTCATGTAACCGCCGTTGGTCGCGACGGGAATACCGAGCCAGTCGTTGCCTTGCTTGCAGGTCTTGGCGGCCGCATCGGTCCAGCCGCCGTACTTCTTGCCGAGATAATCGGCAACGTCGTTCATCTTCAGCACTTTGGTGGGGAACAGCTGCGGCAACGTGTGCAGGCCCCAGGCGAGATCGAGCCCGGAGCCGGTATTGGCCGCAACAGAGGCCTTCGGCTGCACGTCCTCGAAGGATTCGCTGAACACGTTCATCTCGGTGCCGGTGGCAGCCTTGAACGCCGCGACCATTGCGTTGAACGCGTCGTCCTCAGCCGGCACGAAGCGCTTCCATCGCATCACGGTCAGCTTGGCACCGGGCTCCGCCTTCCAGGGCGCGCTCTGCGCCCAGGCCTTGGCGAAATCGAACAGTGCCGGCCCGGTGAGCATGCCGGTCGCAGCCAGTGCCGTTCCGCCTTGAAGCAGAGTCCGGCGGGTAAAGTCTTGCATGTCGTCCTCCCTGTGATGCTTTTTTATTGTCTTAACTTGAACTTACGCTACGCGTTCAGGCGCTTTCCCGTCGCCTCGTCGAACAGATGCACCAGCGACGGATCGGGCTTCAGCCGGATCTTGTCGCCCGGGTTGAACTGATGGCGTTCGCGGAAGACCGCGACGACCTGCTCGCCGCCGATCTTGGCGAACACCTGCGTCTCCGAGCCGGTCGGCTCGACCACGATGATCTCGGCTTCGGCGCCGTCGTCGGCAATGGTGAAATGCTCGGGCCGCACGCCATAGACCGCGGGACGGCCGTCGGACGCCGCGGGAGCGGTCTTGAGCGGCAGCTTGACGCCGTTCGGTCCCTCGAAGGTCGCAACGCCGTTGACGCGCACATGCCCCTTCAGGAAGTTCATCGCGGGCGAGCCGATGAAGCCGGCGACGAACTGGTTATCGGGCTTGTCATAGAGCTCGAGCGGCGTGCCCATCTGCTCGACGATGCCGTCATGCATGACGACGATCTTGTCGGCCATGGTCATGGCTTCGATCTGGTCGTGGGTGACGTAGACGGTCGTCGTCTTCAGCCGCTGATGCAGCTCCTTGATCTCGGTGCGCATGGCGACGCGCAGCTTGGCGTCGAGGTTGGACAAGGGCTCGTCGAACAGGAAGACTTGCGGATCGCGCACGATGGCGCGGCCCATCGCGACGCGTTGGCGCTGGCCGCCGGAGAGCTGGCGCGGATAGCGATCGAGCAGCGGCGACAGCGCGAGGATCTCGGCGGCGCGCTTGACGCGCTTGTTGATCTCGTCGGCGCCCGCATTCCGCAGCTTCAGCGAGAAGCCCATGTTGTCGGCGACCGTCATGTGCGGATAGAGCGCGTAGTTCTGGAATACCATCGCAATGTCCCGCTCCTTGGGCTGGACATTGTTGACGACGCGGTCGCCGATCGAGATCGTGCCGGAGGTGATGTTCTCGAGACCGGCGAGCATGCGCAGAAGCGTCGACTTGCCGCAGCCGGAAGGGCCGACCAGAACGACGAACTGGCCGTCCTCGATCGGTACAGTCACGCCGTGCAGGACTTCAAAATTGCCGAACGATTTCCGCACGTCGCGGATTTGCACAGACGACATCTAGCTCCCTCCTCGAAAGTCCACGGCGCCTCTAGCGCCGCGACCGTCTTGTTTTTTCAGACTTCACCGAACTCGGCCCGATCTTAGCGGGCAACATTGTCGGCAGTTTGTGCGGTTTTGGCAATTTGTCTTTGGTTAGTCGTTGCTGGTAGCGCTGTCAACGTTCCTTTGTTTGCGGGACTGACTGTGTTAAGAGCAGCAAATGGGTCGAAAACGCACCAAGTCAGGCAAGATCCGGCTGGCGGAAGTCGCCGAGCTTGCCGGCGTCAGCCCGATTACGGCGTCCCGCTTCTTCCGCAATCCGGAGGCCCTGTCGATCGGCAAGCGGACGCGGGTCGAGAGCGCCGCCAAGGAGCTCGGCTATGTGCCGAACCTTGCGGCCCGCGCGCTGGCCTCGCAACGCACCGAGGTCATCGGTGTCTTGATCCCGTCCCTAACCAACAACGTGTTCTCGGACGTGCTGCGCGGCATCTACGACGCGTCCGAAGGTAGCCGTTACTCGATCCAGTTGTCCAACACGCGCTACAGCATTCTCCAGGAAGAAAAGCTGCTGCGACTGTTTCTCGCGCAAAAGCCGGCCGGGCTGATCGTCACCGGCATCGACCAGACCACGGAATCGCGTGCCATGCTGGAGGCCGCGGATTGCCCGATCGTGCAGATCATGGAGATCGGCCCCGATCCGGTCGACATGATGATCGGCTTTTCGCACTATGATGCAGCCCGCGCAGCGGTTGGGCACCTGTTCGAGCAGGGCCGCCGCAAGATCGGCTTCGTCGGTGCGCGCATGGACCCGCGGGTGCAGCGGCGGCTGGACGGATATGTCTCGGCGATGAAGGATGCCGCACTGTTCGAGCAGCGCCTCGTCGTCACCACGGCGACACCGACCTCGGTGACGCTGGGCGGCGCCCTGTTCACCGATCTCCTGGCGCGCGAGCCCAATCTCGATGCGGTGTTCTGCGCCAATGACGACCTTGCGCTCGGCGTGCTGTTCGAATGCCGGCGCCGGGAGATCGCTGTCCCCGAGCAGATCGCGATCGTCGGCTTCAACGACCTCGAATTCATGGCCTCCGCCGTCCCCACCCTCACCAGCGTGCGCACCAACCGCTACGAGATGGGCAAAACGGCCGCCACCATGCTGATCGAGGCGATCGACGGACGGCGCCCGGAGCAGTCGGTGCTCGATCTCGGCTTCAGGGTAATCGAGCGGCAAAGCTCATCGCCGCGCCATTCGGACGGCAGGCCGACCGTTTCAGGCGCAGGCGCGGCGAACAAAATGGTAGCGTTACCAAGTAGCCATGACTAGTATCGCATTTGTGAGGAAACGACCCGCCAGCGGGCCAGCGATCCGTCATTGGCGTCATTGGGCATCGCACAAGCCGACACCCCAAGACTGATGTAAATGGACGGACGCCAGTGCGTTTGCATTGCAGGAGAAACCAATGACAAAAAAGCCAACCAATGGGCATGCGCCCGCCGGCAACGGCTCCCGCCGCCACCTTCGCTCGCAGGAATGGTTCAACAACCCGCATAATCCGGGCATGACGGCGCTCTACATGGAGCGCTACCTCAATTACGGCCTCACCCGTGCGGAGCTGCAGTCCGGCAAGCCGATCATCGGCATCGCCCAGACCGGCAACGACCTCTCTCCCTGCAACCGCCACCATATCGAGCTTGCCCATCGCGTCCGCGAGGGCATCCGCGAGGCCGGCGGCATTGCGATGGAATTCCCGACCCATCCGATCCAGGAGACCGGCAAGCGCCCGACCGCCGCGCTCGACCGCAACCTCGCCTATCTCGGCCTGGTCGAGATCCTCTACGGCTATCCGCTCGACGGCGTCGTGCTCACCACCGGCTGCGACAAGACCACGCCGGCCTGCATGATGGCGGCGGCGACCGTCAATCTGCCCGCGATCGTGCTGTCGGGCGGCCCGATGCTGAACGGCTGGCATGCCGGCGAGCGCACCGGCTCCGGCACCATCGTCTGGAAGTCGCGCGAGCGGCTCGCCGCGGGCGAGATCGACTATGAAGAGTTCATGGAGATCGTGGCTTCGTCGGCGCCCTCGGTCGGCCATTGCAACACCATGGGCACCGCCTCGACCATGAACGGTCTTGCCGAAGCGCTCGGCTTCTCGCTGCCGGGCTGCGCGGCGATCCCCGCGCCCTATCGCGAGCGCGGCCAGATCGCCTACGAGACCGGCAAGCGCGCCGTCGAGATGGTCTGGGAAGATCTCAAGCCCTCGGACATCCTGACCCGCAAGGCGTTCGAGAACTGCATCGTGATCAATTCGGCGATCGGCGGCTCGACCAACGCGCCGATCCACATCAACGCGCTGGCCCGCCACATCGGCGTCGAGCTCACCATCGAGGACTGGCAGAAGGTCGGGCACGACGTGCCGCTGCTGGTCAACATGCAGCCGGCCGGCTTCTATCTCGGCGAGGAATTCCACCGCGCCGGCGGCGTGCCTGCGGTGGTGCGCGAGTTGATGAAGCACAAGCGCATCCATGAGGATGCCGTCACCGTCAACGGCCGCGGCATCGGCGAGAACTGCAAGGACGCGCCTGTCCCCGACAACGACGTGATCTGGGCTTACGACAAGCCGCTGGTGAAGGACGCCGGCTTCCTGGTGCTGAAGGGCAATCTGTTCGATTCCGCGATCATGAAGACCTCAGTGATCTCCAAGGAATTCCGCGACCGCTATCTCAGCAATCCGAAAGATCCCAACGCATTCGAGGGCCGCGCCATCGTGTTCGAGGGTCCGGAGGACTATCACGCGCGGATCGACGATGCCTCGCTCGACATCGACGAGCGCTGCGTGCTGTTCATCCGCGGCACCGGACCGATCGGTTACCCTGGTGGAGCCGAGGTCGTGAACATGCAGCCGCCGGCAGCGCTGATCAAACGCGGCATCCTGTCCCTGCCCTGCATCGGCGACGGCCGCCAGTCCGGCACCTCGGGCTCGCCCTCGATCCTGAATGCTTCGCCGGAAGCCGCCGCCAATGGCGGGCTTGCGATACTCAAGACTGGCGACAAGGTCCGGGTCGACCTCAACAAGGGCAGCGCCAACATCCTGATCTCGGACGAGGAGCTGAAGAAGCGTCACGCCGAGCTCAAGGCCAATGGCGGCTTCAAGCATCCCGAAAACCAGACGCCGTGGCAGGAGATCTATCGCAACACCGTCGGCCAGCAATCGACCGGCGCCTGCATGGAGCTCGCCACGCGCTATCAGAACGTCGCCGGCACGTTTGGCGTGGCGCGGGATAATCACTAAGCAAGATTGTCATTCCGGGATGCGCCGCAAGGCGCAGGCCGGAATCCATACTCCCGATCGTGGTTATGGATTCTCAGATGCGCAATTGCGCATCGTAGCTCGCGCCTTCGCCGCGCCCCGGAATGACGGCACCAATTCAAAGGAGACAAACAACATGGCCAACCGCCTCAAGGGTAAACGCGCCGTCGTCACGGCGGCAGCGGCCGGCATCGGGCGCGCTTGCGCCATCGCATTTGCGCGTGAAGGCGCAACCGTCATCGCCACCGACATCAACGAGGCCGGTATCGCTGATCTGACCAAGGAAGGCATTGCCGAGGTCGCAAAGCTCGACGTGCGCAACACCGCCGACGTCAACGCCCTTGCCAAGCGCATCGGCAAGATCGACATCCTGCTCAACGCGGCCGGCTTCGTGCACCACGGCACCATCCTGGAGTGCTCGGAAGAGGATTTTGATTTCTCGTTCGACCTCAACGTCAAGTCGATGCACCGGACCATCAGGGCGTTCCTGCCCGAGATGATCGCGGGCGGCGGGGGCAGCATCGTCAACATCTCGTCCTGCGCAGCGCTGCGGCCGCCGGCGAACCGCTACGTCTACAGCTCGTCGAAGGCGGCAGTGTCGCTGCTGTCGCGTGCGGTCGCGCTCGACTTCATCACCAAGGGCATCCGCTGCAACTCGATCTGCCCCGGCACCGTCGAGACGCCGTCGATGCTCGACCGCGCCGCCGCACAGGGACCGCAAGGCAAGGAGATGTTCATCTCCCGCCAGAAGATGGGCCGGCTCGGCACCGCCGAGGAGATTGCCAACATGGCGGTCTATCTCGGCAGCGACGAGAGCGCCTTCACCACCGGCGTCGACCTCGTCGTCGACGGCGGCTACATGCTCTGACCCCAGGGGCACCCGGCATGAACAAGATCGATCTCGACGGCCGCGTCGCCATCGTCACCGGTGGCGCGCAGGGCTTTGGCCGCGCCATCACCGAGCGCCTTGCCGCCTCCGGCGCCAAGGTCGCGATCTGGGATTTCGACGCCGCGCTCGCTGAGAAGACGGCGAAGGAGATCGGCGACAACGTCCGCGTCTTCAAGGTCGACGTCACCGACACCGCGGCCGTCGAGCAGGCGCGCGATGCGACGCTCGCCGCATTCGGCAAGATCGACATCCTCGTCAACAATGCCGGCATCGCCGGCGTGAACAAGCCGGTCTGGGAGACCGACCTCGAGGAATGGCGGAAGGTCCTGCGCATCAACCTCGATGGTCCCTTCATCGTCTGCAAGGCCATCGTGCCCGCGATGCTCAAGCAGAAATACGGGCGGATCGTGAACATCGCCTCGATCGCCGGCAAGGAAGGCAACCCGAACGCCTCGCACTATTCGGCGTCCAAGGCCGGCCTGATCGCGCTGACGAAGTCGCTCGGCAAGGAGCTCGCCGCGCATGACATCCTCGTCAATGCGGTGACGCCGGCCGCGGCCAAGACCGCGATCTTCGACCAGATGACGCAGCAGCACATCGACTTCATGTTGTCGAAGATACCGAAGGGGCGCTTCGTGCTGGTCGAAGAGCTCGCCGCGATGGTGGCCTGGCTCGCATCCGAGGACTGCGCGTTCTCGACCGGCGCGGTGTTCGACATCTCGGGCGGACGCGCAACCTATTGAGGACAGCATGATCCGGGAAGGTGGATGCCTGTGCGGCGCGGTGCGGTTCAAGGCGGAAGGCGAGCCGCTCAACGTTCGCGTCTGCCATTGCCGCCTCTGTCAGAAGGCGATGGGCTCGCCCTTCTTCGCCCGCGCGCAGTTCGACCAGCGCGCACTGAGCGTCGAAGGCGAGACGGAGCGCTATGCGTCGTCCGAGGCGATCGACCGCGTGTTCTGCAAGCGCTGCGGCACGCGCCTGTTCGCCTGGCGCCGTAACGGCACGCTCGCGGGCGTGTCCCTCTCCGTTTTCGACGATCGCAATGCCTTCGCGCCGACCGAGCACATCTGGGTCTCGGAAAAGCCCGCCTGGCTGAAGCTCGACGACGGCCTGGTGCAATATCCCGGGACGATTCCGGCCTGATTGCACGATGGCACGGCGGCGTGCTGCCGGCGCCCCCTTTGCAGCGTGGCATTTCGGGACCGCCCCTCCTATGTTGAGCCGAAGCGTTGCTGTACCGCCGGTTGGCCGGGACGGCCGCAAGGCCGCAGGCAAACCGGGACGGACGAGCCGTGAACATTTCCTTTTATGATCTGTCGGTATGGGTGCTTCCCCTCGTGCTCGCCATCACCTTCCACGAGGCTGCGCACGCTTTCGTCGCGGACCGGCTCGGGGACGACACCGCCTCGCAGCTCGGCCGCGTCAGCTTCAACCCGCTGCGCCACATTGACCCGTTCGGCACCGTGATCCTGCCGGCGATGCTGCTGTTCGCGCAC
The DNA here is from genome assembly GCF_028128695.1 of Bradyrhizobium sp. CCBAU 25360. Classification (NCBI taxonomy): domain Bacteria; kingdom Pseudomonadati; phylum Pseudomonadota; class Alphaproteobacteria; order Hyphomicrobiales; family Nitrobacteraceae; genus Bradyrhizobium; species Bradyrhizobium sp. CCBAU 25360. Next base: position 250,652 of record NZ_LBJA01000045.1, on the reverse strand, counting down.
TCGCCGTTCCTGTTCGGCTACGCCAAGCCGGTACCGGTCAACTTCCGCAAGCTGAACAACCCCAAACTGGACATGGTCTGGGTGGCATTGGCCGGGCCTGTCACCAACATCCTGCTGGCGCTTGCAGTGGCCCTCGCCTTCCACGCCCTGCCCCTTGTCCCCGCAAGCTCGGCGAAATGGGTCGCCGACAACCTCAAGAATGCGCTCATCATCAACGCCATCCTCGCGGTCTTCAACATGATGCCGATCCCGCCGCTCGATGGCGGGCGCGTCGCGGTCGGGCTGTTGCCCCGCCCGCTCGCCATGCCGCTGGCCCGGCTCGAGCCGTTCGGGATGCTGATCCTGATCGGCCTGTTGATCCTGCTGCCCCTTGCAGGTTCCCAGTTCGGTCTAAATCTTGATGTTATTTCAGCAATACTGCGAACGTTGACCGGTTATGTGATTCAGGCTGTTCTCCTCCTGACCGGCAATGCGTAGTTGAACAGCCACCCGAACTTTAAGCCGAAGGGCCAGAGGCCGACTTGGTCAAAGCTGCCGATATGCTGATCGCGCGACGCGCGGACACCCGCGCCCGCGCCGATTTTGCCACCTGGAAGATGATGGCCAAGCTCAATGGGGCGTCCGCGCTCCCGCCGGAGGCCCAGGAGTTTCTGGCGAGCTACCAGAACCTGCTGGCGCAGATGAGCGAGGGCGAGGCCACCGAGGCGACCATCGGTGCGATCTACAAGGCCTATTATGCCGAGATGGGCGGCGCGGGAGCCGCACCCGACGTCCGCCCTCGCCCGCCTGAAGCAGCGGCGGACAATGTTACCGCTTTCCGCCGTCCGGCGCCGAAGCCAAAGACGACCAGCTTTTTCGGGGCTGGGGCGACAGCTGGAACCCAGAAACGGCCACTCCCGGTGGCGCTGATCTTCGCCTGCCTGGTCGTCGTCTATGTCGGCATCCGGCTCTACTGGCGCTGAGCGGTCTTCTTCTTTTTCGCGTCGGCCGGCGTGAAGATGATATCGACGGTCCGCTCGAACCGGTCCTCGGTCAGCCCGGCAGGCGGCTGCGGGATCGGATCCGACTTGCGGACGATCGAGACCGCGGCCGCGTCGTAGGCTGAATCCCCGGATGACTCCACCACATCCACCGACAGCACGTTGCCCTTCCGGTTGATCGCGAAGCTCACCTTGACCTTCTGGTTATTGGGCTGCTTGCCTTCCGGATTGATCTTGTGCAGCGACAAATGCGCGCTGATCTTGCGGTTCCAGTCGGCGGTCAGCTTCAGGATGTCCTTGCCGATGCCGATGACGGGCGCCAGCGCCTTCTCGGCCTCGCGCGCGTCCTCCTCGAGCGTCTGCCGTGCCGTCGCAACCGATTTCGGCGAGGCTTCGGCGGCCGGCGTTTCGACCGCCTGAATTTTCGGATCGTCTTCGGTCGGCTTCTTCGCGTTGTTCTCGGTCACGACGCGGTCGGGATCCTCGACCTGCTGCGACTGGTCCTTGGGAAGCTCCGTCTCCTTGGTCTCGGCCTTCTGCTCGGGAAGCGCCTGCTGCTCCTGCATCGCTTCGCTGTCGGGCCCGGGCGGCAGATCGGTTTCGGGCGCCTTGGGCGATGCCATCTCCACGGCGAATTCCGCACCGTTCGCACCCAGGCCGTCGCCGTCGTCGTCAGCGCGCAAATGAGCCAGCGCGAGCGCAGCACCACCCAAATGGAGCACGAGCGCGGCCACCGCCGCCAGGATCCAGAGCTTCCGGGATGGTCTGTGTTCGTCCGACATAGCGGGCCTCTAAGGCTGAGCGGCGCCTGCCGCAGGCGCTCCCGGCGCGCCTTCCAGCGCCACCAGTTTCACCCGCGTATAGCCGCCTGAGCGCAGGAGCTCCATGACGCCCATCAACTCCCCGTACGGCACCGAACGATCGGCGCGCAGGAAGACGTACTTGTCCTTGCTCATGTCGGACAGTCCGTCGAGCGTCCCGATCAGCTCGGCCCGGTGGACCGGATTCTCCCCGAGGGCGAGCGTCAGATCGGGCTTGATGCTGAGATAGGTCGGCTTGTCCGGTTTCTTCTGCGGCGTCGCGCTCGACGTCGGCAGATCGATCGGCAGGTCGACCGTGGAGAGCGGAGCTGCGACCATGAAGATGATCAGCAGCACCAGGATGACGTCGATGAACGGCGTGACGTTGATGTCATGCGTTTCCGAGAAATCGTCGTCGTCATCGTTGTCTGCGAGCGAAACGCCCATGGCTCACTCCGCTGCGCGCGAATGCACGCTGCCGTGGCTGCGGTCGAGATCGCGCGAGAGCAGCCGCCCCGCGGCACCCGAGGCGCGGCTGACGAGCTCGAGATAGCCCTTCGTCACGCGCGAGAAGTGGTTGTAGATGATGACGGCCGGGATCGCGGCGACGAGGCCGATCGCGGTGGCGAGCAGCGCCTCGGCGATGCCGGGCGCGACGACCGCGAGGTTCGTGGTCTGCGACTTCGAGATGCCGATGAAGCTGTTCATGATGCCCCAGACCGTGCCGAACAGGCCGACGAAGGGCGAGGTCGAGCCGATGGTCGCGAGCACGCCCATGCCGATGCGGATCCGCCGCGCCTCGGCGCGCACGATCTCGGAAAAGCTGGAGGCTGCGCGCTCCTTGATGCCGGCGTCGCTGGACAGGCCGGCCGACATCCGCGCCTCGCGCAGCGCCGCCGCCAGGAACGACGGCAGGATGCCCTCCTTGGCTCCGAGCGCCATCTGCGCTTCGGCGAGGGAGCGCGTCTCCGCAACCTTCTTCAGCGCCGAACGAAGCTTGGAGGATGCGACCGACAGCTCGATCGACTTGGCGATGAAGACGGTCCAGGTCATCAGCGATGCGAAGGCGAGCCCGATCATCACCGCCTTCACGATGACGTCCGCCGACATGAACATCACCCAGGGTGACAATTCCTTCATCGCCGGCGCGATGCCAGCCGCCGCATCAGGCTTGGCATCAGGCTTGGCGGTGGTCGAAACGGCGGCCGCGGAGGGCACCGTGGGAGCAACCGGGGTGGCTGCCGTCGAAGCCGAAGGCGCCGGGACCGCAGGCGTGGTGGCCGCGGGCGCCGCCGGAGCCGGACCGGCCGGGGCCGGCTGAGCCGTCGACTGCGCCGGTGCCGAGGGGGGTTGTGTCTGGGCCGAAACGGGGGATGCGAGCCCGGCGGCCGCCAGCATCAAAGCTGCGGCAAGGCTTGCTCTAGAGGTCATGGTCTTCATACTTCGGCCCAGTAGCGAATGAGGTTGTGATAGATACCCGTCAATTTGACCGTTTCGGGATCGTCACGCCCGAGCCGGTCCACCAGCGCCTGAATCGCGGTATCGAGGTCGAAGATCATGCTCCGGGCTTGATCGTCCCGTATCATGCTCTGCAGCCAGAAGAAAGACGCAACCCGTGTTCCCCTGGTCACCGGCGTGACGAGGTGGAGGCTGGTCGAGGGATAGAGCACGCAGTCGCCGGCTGGCAACTTGACTTCGTGCGAGCCGTAAGTGTCCTCGATCACAAGTTCGCCACCGTCGTACTCTTCCGGCTCGGCGAGAAACAGCGTCACCGACAGGTCCGTGCGGATGCGAAGGCCGGTCAGACGGTCGCCGCGGATCGCATTGTCGACATGCAGGCCGAAATGGTGGCCGCTATCCGCCGCATAGCGGTTGAACAGCGGCGGGAAGATCTGGAGCGGAATTGCCGCCGCGATGAAGCGCGGGTTCGACGTCAGCGCCGAGATGATGCGGTTGCCGAGTTTTCGCGCGACTTCGCTGTCCGGTGGCAATTGCTCGTTGCGCTTGACCATGGCCGACTGCGCGCCGGCGGTGGACCGGCCGTCCTCCCATGCGCTGGCGTCCATGATGCGGCGGAAATCCGCCACATCATCCTTGCTGAGAACGCCAGGCAGGCACGTCAACATGATCAGAACTTCGCCGTCGTCACGAGGTAGAACGCCCGGCCCGGCGCGACCGCCACGAACGGCACGGCGCTACGATAGAACGAGTCGTAATACAGCTTGTTGGTCAGGTTCTGGGCGTAGAACTTCATCGTCCAGTTCTTGTCGATCTTCTTCTCGACGAACGCATCGAAGCGCCAATAGCTCGGCAGCTCGTTGGTGTTGGCCGCGAACGTGCCGCCATAGACCTTCGAGCGATACACCGCCTGTCCGCCAAGCTCCCAGCCGTCGTCGAACTTGTATTTGGTCAGCATGCTGAACGACTGGTGGGCGATATTGGCAAGCTGCAGGCCGATGTTCGAGGCAACGCCGCTCTGCGTGACCTTGGACTGCATCAACACCAGGCCGCCGAAGATGCTCCAGCGATCCGTGATCTTACCCTCGGCTTCGATGTCGATGCCTTGGATCCTGTAGGCGGCGCCCGAGGTAAGCAGGCCGTTGACGGTTTCGCGCGCGTTGTCCTTGGTGGTCTGGAACAGCGCGCCGGTCACCAGCAGATGGCGATCGGCAAGCTCCCATTTGGTACCGACCTCGATCGCCTTGTTGCGCTCGGGTCCGAGCAGGATGGTCGAGTTGGCGGGAACGCCGCCGTAGTCGGTGCCGGTCGCGTCAAGCTCCGAGCCGAACGGATTGGCCGAGGTCGCGTAGGCTGCGTAGACGCTGCCGATCGACATCGGCTTGTAGACCGCGCCAACGTTGTAATTGACGAGATCGTTGTTCTGCTTGAGGTAGGCCGAGTTCGTCGACGCGCTCTGGCTGTAGCCGTCGTAGCGGATACCGCCGTTGACGATGATCGTGTCCTGCCAGTTCGCGGTGTCCATGACGTACACGCTGCTGGTGTTGACGCCATAGCGCGTCGGATTTCCGACGAGCCCCGGAATGCCGAAGGGAATGTTGGTGTATTGCGGGGAGTAGAGATTGACCCCCGTGACGGCACCGGTGCTCGTGAACGGGCTTCCGGCCAGCTCTGACGCGAGGCCGGCGTAGCGGTCGATCGAGATGTTCTCGTTCGAATATTCGACGCCGAACACCGCGGTGTGCTTGACCCCGCCGGTGTCGAGCTTGAACGTCGCCTCGTTCTGATTGGTCCACACGTCCACGTTCTGGTAGCGGCTCTGCGCGCTCGCCGTCGTGGTCCAGAGCATCGGATTGGGGCTGGTCGTAATCGGGTTCTGCGGCAGCGTGCCGATATAGTTGAGCACCGAATGCTCGCCGCGCACCTTGCTGGTCAGCGTGATGGCCTCGTTGACCTTGTACTCGATCGTGCCGGTGCCGAAATCCTGCCGCGCCGTCTGGAAGTCGCGATTGAGGAAGCCGTACCAGTTGCCGCGCGGAATACCAGCCGAGGTCACCGGCACATTGCCCTGCCTGTAATAGGGCACGCCGAAATCCGGCAGACCGCTGAGGTCGGTGTGGACGTAGTTCGTGGTGATCTTGATGTCGCTCGTCGGGGTGTACTTGGTCGAGATGAAGGAGCCCCAGCGATTGTCGGTCACATAATTGCGGCCGGCGACGTTGGCGTCCTGGAACAGGCCGCCCGTGCGCACCGAGAAGGTGGGATCGATGACCTGGTTGACGTCGAGCGTGACGCGCTTTGTGTAGTCGGTCCCGAACTCGGTATCCATGCGCTGGAAATTGCGATCGCCCGCCTGCTTGGTGACGATGTTGATGGCGCCGCCGGCGGTGCCGCGGCCGGCATAGGAGGACGCGGGACCGCGCAGAATCTCGATCTGCTCGGTGAAGAAGTTCTCGCGGATGGACACGGCGGGATCGCGGATGCCATCGATGAACACGTCGTTGCGCGCGTCGAAGCCGCGGATGAAGAAACGGTCGCCGAACGCGTTGCCGCCCTCGCCCGAGCCCAGCGTCACGCCCGCGGTCGAGCGCCCGATCTCCTTCAGCGTCGTCGCGTTCTTGTCCTCGAGAACTTCCTTGCTGAGCACCGTGATCGACTTGGGCGTGTTCAGCATCTTCTCGGGAAACTTGCCGCTGGCCTGGACGTGGTCGACCTTGTAGGGCGCGGCCGGATCCGCATAGGGATTGCCGTCGGGAGCGCCTGACGGTGTGGTCGGCGCCGTCTGCTGAGCCGCCTGCTCGCGCTGCGCGGCCCGGCGAATCGCATTGCGGGCGCGGACCTGCTCCGGCGAGGGCTTCGACGACGTTGGACGCGGACGTTCGACGGGAGCATCGACCGTCACCGGCGGCAGGTTCGACTGCTGCGCCTGCGCGCCGCTCGACACCGACGCCACCGCGATCAAGCTCGCAACTGCCGACGCCTTCTTGCCAGAAACGCCCGCGAACTTTTCATCCACCAGACCGAATGCTGCGACCGAACGCAACGATTTCGGTGCGACCACCTGCCCCATTACCAAACGCCCCATCTTCCTGTTCGCTCATTCACTTCGACGAACGATGCGTGTTGGTATCGGCCGCAAAATAGCGGGTCAATGCGAGCGGCTCGCAAGAACCCTTGAATCAATCCAGATCAAAACGATTCTAAACTAGAGTTTGAAATCGTTCTAAACTGAGATTGGACTCGTTCTAAGAAACAGCGCCGCATGCTGTGCAATCGGCGGTCTCGCTCACAGCATCAATCGCTGCTCGGCGGCTTCATCAGCGAAAACAATTCGTCGACGGTTTTCAGCGCAACAGCGCGCACGCGATCGGTGCTGTCCATGCCGGCGATGTTGACGCCGTTCACGACGGCTTTGATCTCGTCCCGGAAGTCGGTGAGGAAGCGCAAGGGATCGCGCTGCTCATTGGCGACACGCGCGATCAATCCCGTGATCAGAATCTGACACGCGATCAGCTTGCCGTTCAGCTCGTCCATCCTGCGCTCCCTTTGTGGCGGCGCCGATATGGACGATGCTGAAATTCCTGACAACCGAAACGGCCCCCGCGCGACTTAGAACCATTCTTGTTACCGATACCGACTGGCGGCTCGGCCCGCACCATTCGGCCCGAGCACACCGTCTGGGAGTGCTGCTTGAGGTTTGCCCGCCGATCGCGTCTGCCGGGAAAATGCAGCACTGCACACCGCCGTGCCAGACCACTGCCCAGACGGTGCAAAGCTTTCCAATTGTTTAGGATTCTCAACTGATAGTGCTGTTTACACTGGAACTTGGCGTGTATTATACAAACGCTTATGGAACCCTACGATTGCCCCATAATTCGTAGCTGAGGGCACAAGAGCCGACACGAGACGATATGAAAAAGTCCCGGCCGATCCTCTGGATTCTGATCATCGCGGCCGTGGCCTCCGCGGGTTACTATGGTTGGCAGAAATTCGGCGCCTCCCAGGCTGGAAAAACCCAGACCGCCCAGAAGGGTCCGCCCCGCCCGCCCGCCGTCCCCGTCAGCGTTGCCCCGGTTCAGAAGGTCGATTTCCCGGTCTATCTGACCGGTCTCGGCACGGTTCAGGGGTTCAACACCGTGCAAGTCCGCACCCGCGTGGATGGCCAGATCGACAAGCTCGCCTTCCGCGAAGGCCAGATCGTCCAGCAGGGCGAGCTTCTGGTCTCGATCGATCCCCGTCCCTATCAAGCCACGCTCGACCAGGCCAAGGCCAAGAAGGCGCAGGACGAGGCTAGTCTGGCCAACGCCAATCTCGAGCTTCAGCGCGCCATGAAGCTCGGCGAATTCGCCACCGCCCAGCGGGTCGACACCCAGCGCTCGACCGTCGCCCAGCTCACCGCCCAGATCGCCGCCGACGAAGCCGCGATCGCCAACGCCCAGACCCAGCTCGACTACACCCAGGTCAAGGCGCCGATCACCGGCGTCGCCGGCCTGCGCCAAGTCGACATCGGCAACATCGTCAACGCCTCGACGCAGACGGGCATCGTCACGATCTCGCAGGTCGAGCCGATCTCCGTGATCTTCACCGCGCCGGAAGACCAGCTGCCCTATATCACCGAAGGCCAGAAGAGCGGCGCGCTCAAGGTGATCGCCTTCACCACCGACGGCAAGAAGACGCTGGCCGAGGGCAAGCTTGCGGTCATCAACAACCAGGTCGACACCAGCAGCGGAACGATCCGGCTCAAGGCGGTGTTCGACAACAAGGACCACACGCTGTGGCCGGGCCAGTCGGTCTCGACGCGGCTTCTGGTGCGGACGCTGAAGGATGCGACCGTGGTTCCGGATGACGCGGTCCAGCATTCGACCAACGGCCTCTACGCCTATACCGTCAATCAGGACAACAAGGCCGAGGTGCACAAGGTCAAGGTCAGCTACGCCATCGACGGACATTCGGTCATCGAAGAAGGGCTGAGCGCCGGTCAGCAGGTGATCACCGGCGGCCAGTTCAAGGTGCAGCCCGGAAGCCTCGTCTCGACGACGGTGGCGAGTTCGAACCCGGCCCAGAACAAGGTACGACAGGAATGACCGAGGGCGGGATTTCGGCACCTTTCATCCGTTATCCCATCGGCACCTCGCTGCTGATGGCCGGCATCCTCTTCGTCGGTCTCGTCGCCTATCCCCTGCTCCCGGTCGCACCGCTGCCGCAGGTCGACTTCCCGACCATCCAGATCACCGCCAATTTGCCGGGCGGTAGCCCCGAGACGATGGCTTCGTCGGTGGCGCAGCCGCTGGAGCGCCAGTTCGCCCAGATTCCCGGCATCGCCCAGATGACCTCGACGAGCTATCTCGGCACGGCGTCGATCACCATCCAGTTCGATCTCAACCGCAGCATTGACGGCGCCGCCAATGACGTGCAGGGCGCCATCAACGCCGCCAGCGGCCAGCTGCCGAAGAACCTGCCGTCGCCGCCGACGTACCGCAAGGTCAACCCGGCGGATGCGCCGATCCTGCTGCTGTCTGCGACATCGGAGACGTTGCCTCTGACCAGCGTCAGCGACGCGGTCGACGCCCAGCTCGCCCAGCAGATCAGCCAGCTCTCCGGCGTCGCCCAGGTCTTCATCGGCGGCCAGCAGAAACCCTCGATCCGCGTCCAGGTCGATCCGGCGAAGCTGGTCGCCAAGGGCCTGTCGATGGAGGACGTACGCAGCCAGATCGCGATCACCACGGTCGATAGCCCGAAGGGCAATATCGACGGCGAGAAGCGCGCCTACACGATCTACGCCAACGACCAGCTCACGCACGCGAAGGACTGGAACGACGTCATCATCGCCTATCGCAACGGCGCTCCATTACGAATCCGCGACATCGGCCAGGCGGTCAGCGCCGCTGAAGACGCCAAGCAGGCGGCCTGGGCCAACGGCAAGCGTGGCGTGTTCCTGGTGATATTCAAGCAGCCGGGCGCCAACGTCATCGAGACCGTCGATCGGATCAAGGCCACCCTGCCTCGCCTCGTGGCCGCGATCCCACCCGCCATCAAGATCGAGCTCATCAGCGACCGCACAACGACCATCCGCGCCGCCGTCGAGGACGTCCAGTTCACGCTGCTGCTGACCATCGCCCTCGTGGTCATGGTCATCTTCATCTTCCTGCGCAGCTTCTGGGCCACCGTCATTCCGGCCATCACGGTTCCGCTGGCGCTGCTCGGCGCCTGCGCGCTGATGTGGGTCGTCGGCTATTCCCTCGACAATCTATCGCTGATGGCACTCACCATCGCGGTCGGATTCGTCGTCGACGATGCCATCGTGATGCTCGAGAACATCACGCGCTACATCGAGGAAGGCGAATCGCCGATGGCGGCGGCCTTCCGCGGCTCGAAGGAAATCGGTTTCACCATCGTGTCGATCAGCATCTCGCTGGTCGCAGTGCTGATTCCGCTGCTCTTGATGGGCGGCATCATCGGGCGCCTGTTCCGCGAATTCGCCGTCGTGCTGGCGATGACCATCTTCGTCTCGATGTTCGTGTCGCTGACCCTGACGCCGATGATGGCCTCGCGCTTCCTGCGCGCCCATGGCGAGGTGCGCCACGGCCGGTTCTATCAATGGAGCGAGCGCGCCTTCGACGCGATGCTGCGCGGCTACGAATACGTTCTCGACCATGCCCTCGCCTGGCGGCGCACCACGCTGGCGATCTTCTTCGCCACGCTCGGACTGTCGATCTATTTGTTCGTCCTGATCCCGAAGGGTTTCTTCCCGCAGCAGGATGTCGGCCTGATCACGGCGACTTCGGAAGCCTCGCAGGACATTTCGTTCAAGGAGATGACCCGGCGTCAGGAACAGCTCGGCAAGATCATCCTCGCTGATCCCGACGTCGCCAGCGTCGCCATGTCGATCGGCGGCAGCGGCCGCGCCGGCAACAACGGCAACATATTCATCACGCTGAAGGCTCGCGACAAGCGCGATGCCTCGGCTCAGCAGATCATCGCGCGACTGCGTCCCCAGTTCGACAAGGTCGAGGGCGCCCGCGTCTACATGCAGGCAGCCCAGGACGTGCGCCTCGGCGGACGGCCGACGCGTACGCAGTTCGAATTCACGCTGCAGGACGCCAATCTGGACGAGCTCAACGAATGGGCGCCCAAAATCCTCGCCAAGATGCAGACGCTGCCGGAGCTGCGCGACGTCGCGACCGACCAGCAGACCCAGGGCACCACGGTCCAGCTCAAGATCAACCGCGACACCGCCGCGCGCTACGGCATCCAGCCGCAGCTGATCGACGACACGCTGTATGACGCCTTCGGACAACGGCAGATCACGCAGTATTTCACCCAGCTCAACACCTACAAGGTGATCCTGGAGATCCTGCCGGAGATGCAGGGCAATCTCGACAGCCTGAACAAGCTCTATCTGAAGTCGCCGCTGACGGGCGACCAGGTGCCGCTATCGACGTTCGCGACCTGGACCACCGATCCGGTCCGCCCGCTCTCGATCAGCCACCAGGGCCAGTTCCCGGCGATCACCATCAGCTTCAACCTCGGCCAGGGCGTCGCGCTCGGTCAGGCGACGGAAGCCGTGCAGAAGGCGATGGCAGATCTCGGCGCGCCGCCGACGCTGAACTCGAGCTTCCAGGGCACCGCGCAGGCGTTCCAGCAATCGCTCGGCACCGTGCCGCTGCTGATCCTTGCCGCGCTCGTCGTGGTCTACCTGATCCTCGGCATCCTCTACGAGAGCTACATCCATCCGATCACGATTCTGTCGACCCTGCCCTCGGCAGGCGTCGGCGCGCTTCTGATCCTGATGGCGGCCGGATTCGACTTCAGCCTCATTGCCTTGATCGGAATCATTCTCCTGATCGGCATCGTGAAGAAGAACGGCATCATGATGGTCGACTTCGCCATCGCCGCCGAACGCGACGAGCACAAGACGCCGGCGGAATCGATCCGCCAGGCCGCCCTGCTCCGCTTCCGCCCGATCATGATGACGACGATGGCCGCGCTGCTCGGCGGCGTGCCGCTGATGCTCGGCCACGGCACCGGCGCCGAGATCCGCCAGCCGCTCGGCTACGCCATGGTCGGCGGCCTGATCGTCAGCCAGGCGCTGACGCTGTTCACCACGCCGGTGGTCTATCTCTATCTCGACGAGCTCAACAACTGGTTCTCGGGCTGGGGCCGTTCGGGTGACGGCGAAGGCGGCGAGACGGTCGAGCACGGCACCGTTAAGGAAGCCGCCGAGTAGCGGCTTGCACGGCGCTTCCGGCGACGCTACAGCGAGGCCCCCGGTTCACGCCAACGCGGTCTCGCCATGCTCATGCAATCCAGACTTGTCGCCCTCGCCGCAGCTGTCCTGTTGCCCTTGGGCGCCGCGTATGCCCAACAGGCCAAGAAGAACGCCCCCGCTCCGGCGGCACAGCCCGCGCCGGCTCCGACGCAGCCACAGGCTGACGGCGCGCCGGCACAACAGCCCGGCTGGATCGTGCGTTGCACCAGCGTCAGCCGCGACGCGCCGCTCGAATGCGCGATGGAGCAGAACGCGGTGCTGACCAAGACCGGCCAGACCATCGTTTTGATCAACATCCGCATCGCGCCCGACACCCGCACGCCGGTGGCGCTGCTGCAATTGCCGCTCGGCCTCAACCTTCCCATCGGCGCCAAGCTCCAGGTCGACGAGGGCAAGACGGTCGATTTGCAGATCCAGACCTGCGAGAACCGCGGCTGCTACGCCTCGGCGCCGATCGCGCCGGACCTGCTTGCCGCCTTGCGGTCGGGCAAGCAGCTCAAGGTCTCCTTCCAGAACATGGCCAAGGAGACGATCGCGATCCCGATGCCGCTGGGCGATTTCGCGGCCGCCTACGACAAGATCAAGTAACGCAAGTCCCCGTTACTGCCGCGCCATCTGCGCGTCGCCGTCGAGCCGCTGGTCATTGTGCATGGTGACGGTGACGTGCAGCAGCCGTGTCGATCAGCAGCGTGTATTCGGTGATGGAGGCGCGGCTCGCCGGCTGCCCGCTGTTGCAGGCCGAAGTCGACCGCGCACCTCCGAGATAGGCTTTCTCCCCCGCCTCTCAGCTGACGACGTCGCTCGCCCTGAGCAATGTCGTGAAGCCGCCATAGATCATGCGCTTGCCGTCGAACGGCATGCCCTCCATCTTCAGCCGCGGGTCCGCCATCACCTTCTTGTTGACGGCATCGCGGGTCTCCCGGTCGCGGTAGACGATCCAGGCGAACACCACGACCTCGTCCTCCTTCGCCATCACCGCGCGCGGAAACGAGGTGAGCTCGCCATAGGGGACATCGTCAGCGACGCATTCGACATAATCGAGCGCGCCGTGCTCCATCCAGAGCGCGCAGGCGGTCGTCGACAGCGTCTTGTAGGCCTCGATCTTGTCCTTCGGCACAGCCAGAACGAAACCATCGACATAGGGCATCAGGGATCTCCTTGAGTTGTGTGACCCAAGGACGATGCAGAGAACGGCGATCCGACCGGGGAAGTGCGATTTCAGATGAGGCAAACGGTCGCGACCGGCGGCGCGGCCCGTGGACGGTCACCGTCACCGAGGGGCCTCGAGATCTTGACCTTTGGGCGTGCCTGGAACTGGCTGGGGAACCTGGATTCGAACCAAGACAAACAGAGTCAGAGTCTGTTGTGCTACCGTTACACCATTCCCCACCGAAGCGCTTGAAATCGCTAAGCTTTCTTCGGAAGTTCTGCGAGGGTGGGCTGACAGTTTCGCAAATCAGCGGCTCGCAGGCCGCTCATATAGCCGCGCTGACCTTCGCGGTCCAGCCCCTCTGTGAACATCGTCGGCTTGTTCTCGCTGCGTTCGCACCGACAAGACCGACTGTCTCAACTCTTCCCGAAGGAATCCTGCGGCCCTCTGCGGTTGTAGAACAGCGACCGGCGCACCCGATCGATCCATCGCTGCAGCGTGAACTCGAAGGCGAGCGCAACGACCGTCGATGCGAGCAGGATGCCCAGGGTTTGAAACAGAATTCGCCAATGGCTCACAATGTGTGGATTGGTCAGCGTGATCGGATCAAAGAACTGCAGATTGATCGCGATCTGGATGAAGAGAAAATGCGAGAGATAGACGCCATAGGAGGCGTCGCCCAACGCGGTCGACAGCGGTCCGTTGATTCTCGAGAAAAGCGTCGGAATCACGATGCAGGTTGCGATAACCAGCGGTACGCCCTGAACGATGCCCCCGTGATAGTCGACGTCGGCATAGACGTCGCCGAGGAGATAGAGGCAGTACAGGGCCGCGAGCCAGTAGCCCGCTCGCGTCGACCATGTCAGGCGATCTCGCAACGAGAAGAGTACAACGCCGGTGCCGAAATAGCCGATCTGGCTGTAGAACGGGAAGTAAGCCCATTTCCATTCGTAGACGTGCAGAATGGTCATCTTGATCGTGAAGGCAGCGACCACCAATCCGGCGAGCCATTTTCTATTCAGGAGAAGCAAGGCAGGCAGCAGCGCGTAGAAGACGATCTCCGCACTGATCGACCAGGCCTGCGGAACCAGGAGATACGTGGTGCTGTGCATGGCCGAATAGAGATCGAGACCCAGCAGCGACAGGTTGATCACATAGGGCCGCTCATCCGTTCTGAGGGAATTGAAGATGCCGCTCTCGTTCGCCGGATTCCACAGATGTAGCGCGAACGTAGCTGCAAGGACAGCGAGGTAGAACGGATAAAGCCTCGCGAAGCGGCTGGCGAAGAATGCAGCAGGCCGTCCGGGATAGTGCCGCTCATAGGCGGCGGCCATGTAAAAGCCGCTGATGATGTAGAAGACTTCTACAGCGGCCAAACCTCCGATTGTCTGGTGAATGACGCCAAATTGGCAATGAAATCCAACGACGATCGCCGCCAGCAGAAAACGAACAGTCCCCATCAGCCCCGCACCCGTTGGCTGATGCGAACTTGACCGGCGACCGGCGTTGAACAAGCGGCCGCCGTTCTCGGGCATGCGGTGGCCGGCTTCTCTCATCGCGTGCCGCCCTACTCCAGCTTGATGTTGGCGGCCTCGATCACCTTCTTCCAGCGCGCCGTCTCAGCGTTGATGTAGGCCGCGAACGGTTCGGAATCCACGGCGACAGCGGTGGCACCGAGCTCGGCCATCTTCTGCACCGTCTCCGGTTGCTGCATGAAGGCGCGGATCTCGGCCGAGAGCTTTTCGACGATCGGCTTGGGCGTGCCCGCGGGCACAATGAAACCGTGCCAGGCCACCGCCTCGAAGCCGGGCAGGAATTCGGCAACGGCCGGAGCTTCGGGATCGAAGGCGGCGCGCTTCGGCGTTGCCGTCGCGAGCAGCGCGAGCTGGCCGGTCTTCACCTGCGGCAGCAGCAGCGGAACGTTGTCGAAGGCGAGATCGATCTGGCCGCTGAGCAGGTCCGTCAGCATCTGGCTGGAGCCTTTGTAGGGCACGTGCACCATCTTGGTGCCGGTCATCTGCTGGAACAGCTCGCTGGCAAGATGCTGCGAGGTGCCGACACCGGCCGAGCCGAACGAGACCTTGTCCGGATTCGCCTTCAGATAGGCGATCAGCTCCGGCACGGTACGCGCCTTGATCTTGTTGGGATTGACGACGAGAACGTTGGGCACGACGCTGATCTGGGCGACCGGCACCAGGTCCTTGTCCGGCTGGTAGCTGAGCTTCGGCCCGTAGAGCGACGGGTTGATCGCAAGCGCGGACGTGCTCGCAAGGCCGAGCGTGATGCCATCCGGCGCCGATTTCGCCACCCGCGTCACGCCGAGGATCGAGCCGGCACCGCCGACATTCTCGACCACGAAAGGCTTGCCGAACTTCGCCTGCAAATGGTTGGAGACCATCCGCGCGAAGATATCCGCGGTGCCGCCGGCGGCGAAGGGAACGACCACCGTCACCTGCTTGGACGGATAGCCGTCCTGCGCCTTTGCGGGTGAGGCCGCCAGCACCAAGGCTGAGGCAAGGACGAGCCAGATCGATCTCATAGACGTTTCCTCTGTTTTCCGTGTTGTTGATCGGCTGCCGCGTGCGTGCGGCGGAGACGGCTAGAACGCGATCTCGTACATGTTCAGGATCGCATCCCGGCCGAGGTCGCGCGGATTGTTGTCGAGCAGGCGGCGAATGGCGTGCGCCTCGTCGGCCATCACGCCGAGATCGTCCCGGGGCACGCCGAGCGCGGACAGCCGCATCTCGATGCCGAGATTCTTGCAGAACCCGTAGGTGGCGTCGAATGCGAGCTTTGGATCGCCCTTCTCCGGCAGTCCGAGCGCCTGGAGCACCGCGATCGTCTTCGCTTCCACCGCCGGCATGTTGAAGGCCAGCGTATGCGGGAAGATCACCGCGCAGGCCAGGCCATGCGCCACGTGGTGACGGGTGCCGAGCGGATACGCCACGGCGTGGCCGGCGGTCGTGTTCACCGGTCCCAGGCAATAGCCACCATAGAGCGAGGCGAGCGCCAGGCCCGCACGAGCCTCGCGGTCGCCGCCATCGGCCACCGCGCGCTCGAGATAGCGGCCGACCAGCCGCGCGCCTTCGAGCGCGTAGAGGTCGATCGTCGGATGCGCCCTGCGGCTGGTATAGGCCTCGACGCAATGCGCCAGCGCGTCGACCCCGGTTGCCGCGGTGACCTCTTTCGGCACGGTCATCGTCAGATCCGGATCGACGATGGCGATGTCGGCCAGCATGAAGCGGCTCTGCACTGCCTGCTTGTTCTGGCTGACAGGATCGGTCACGAGCGCGCGGGTGCCGGCCTCGCTGCCGGTGCCCGACGTCGTCGGAATCTGCATCAGCGCGACGCTGCGGCCGGCCACCTTCTCCGGCCCGACGATATCGGCAAAGGGCACGTCGCTCGTGCACATCACCGCGACCAGCTTGGCGAGATCCATCGCGCTGCCGCCGCCAAAGCCGACCACGAGATCAGGCTTGACGTCCTTCGCCATCGCCACCGCCTTCTCGAGATTGGGCAGGTCGGGCTCGGGCTTGACCTCACCGAACACCTTCACCGCACCCGGCAGCGCCAGCATGTCGACGCGGCGTGCGTTGAACGGATCGGAGATCACCAGCGGCCGCCTGGCACCGATCCGCTCGGCGAAGCGCGCTGCCGCGCCGATCGTGCCGTTGCCGAACTCGAGGATGGTGGGACGCTGGAATTCAATGGGCGTGAAGGCGTTGGTCATCGTGCGTTCGAACTCATGATTTGGATGCAGAAACGCCAGCGGCGAGCCGCTCGGCATAGTCGATGGCCTCGATCAGGCTGTGCTCGTTGGCGATGCCCTGGCCGGCGATGTCGAAGGCGGTGCCGTGATCGACGGAGGTGCGGATGATCGGCAGGCCCAGCGTGATGTTGACGCCGGAGAGCTCCTGCCAGCGGCCGGTTGCCGGATCGACCTGGAAACCGAGCAGCTTGACGGGGATGTGCCCCTGATCGTGATACATCGCGACCGCCGCATCGTACTGGCCGGCGCGCAGCTTGACGAAGATGGTATCGCCGGGCACGGGGCCGACGACGTCGAGACCGTCGGCGACGGCTTTTGCAATCGTCGGCGCGGACACGTCGATGTCCTGCCGGCCGAACAAGCCGCCCTCGCCGGCGTGTGGATTGAGCGCGGCAACCGCGATCTTCGGCTTGGCAATGCCGAGCCGCAGCAGGGCATCGTTGGTGAGGTCGATGACCATGCGCAGCCGCTCCGGCGTCAGACGCTTCGGCACGTCCTCGAGCGCCACATGGGTCGAGACATGGCTGACGCGCATGTTGCCATGGGCCAGCAGCATCACCGAGCCGCGCACGCCGGTGAGATGCGCCAGCATCTCGGTATGACCCGGGAAGTGATAGCCGGCCCTGTTGAGCGCTTCCTTGTTGAGCGGCGCCGTGACGATCGCCGCGGTCCGGCCCGCCTGCGTCAGCCGCACGCCCTGCTCGATCGCCTTGTAGGCAAAGCGGCCGCCATCAGCGCTGAGCACGCCCGGCTTGATCGGATCGCCCTCGATGTCGGCCTGGAGGAAGCAGAGGTTTGGCCAGTCGCGATCCTCGGCGCGCACTTCGGGAATCGCAATGCCGGCACCAAGTGCGGCTTTCGCGCCATCGAGCGCCGCGCCGCTGCCGATGATCAGCATCCGCAGATCGCCTTTCGCGATCCGGTCCTGCAGCCCGACGCAGGCCTTGACGATGATCTCCGGCCCGATCCCGGCGGGATCGCCCATGGTGATGGCTAGATGACGAGAGGTCATGTCGGACTCCCCTTGCTGAGCAAATGATTATCCCGAAGCAGGTCGCGCCACAGCTCACTGGGGCCGAATGCACCGGACTTCGAGATGACATCGACGCCGGCCCAGCGGCCGCCTTGCAAGATCGAGCGCGGCAATCCCGGCACGATACGTCCTGTCACCTCGAGCGCATGCGCGCCAAGGGCAACGCATGCGGCCTTCAGGGTTTCCCCACCGGCAACAACCAGCGTGCCCGGCGGTTCGAGTGCCGCGATCAGCCCCGCCATCTCGTGCGCGATCCGCCGCGCCGCCTCGGCCCGCACCAGGCCGTCGGCGAGGGCGAATTTCACCAGCGCCACGCCCTCGTCGGCCAGCTTGCGCCGAACGCCCGCGTCGCCCTCCCCCTCGGCCAGCGCAATGGTGGCGTGACCACATGCAGCCAGCTGGGATGCGGTGGCAGCCTGGTCGGAGCCGAACAGCCCCAGCACCGGCCGCTTCAGTTGCGAGGACGCA
This sequence comes from Bradyrhizobium sp. CCBAU 25360, assembly GCF_028128695.1. NCBI lineage: Bacteria > Pseudomonadati > Pseudomonadota > Alphaproteobacteria > Hyphomicrobiales > Nitrobacteraceae > Bradyrhizobium > Bradyrhizobium sp. CCBAU 25360. Next base: position 232,725 of record NZ_LBJA01000045.1, on the reverse strand, counting down.
GCGGCGCCTTGACGGCGGGCAAGCGCACCGGCCAGGCCGCCGCTCCCACACCACAACACGGGCCCCGGCATGCGCCGCGCCATTTCGACGACGCGATCGAGGTCGAGGTCGCTCTCGGCATCGAACACCTGCACGCCGCCTTGCGAGAGCGTGTCGGGCGTGCCCTGTCGTGCCTCGATGCCGTCCTGCCGCAATTGATCCAGCAAATTGTCGCCGACCCTGTGCCAATCGCCATGCACGGTGCGGGCGAATTGCTGGCCACCGACGGTGCGGCGTCCCTGATAATCGAACGCCGGCGCGACCACGCAGGAGGTCCAATGGCCGCTGCGCAGACAGGCGCCAAGCTCAGCCGCCCACGCGCCCCGAAGGAGGCTATCGACCTTCTTGTAGGCGATCGTCCCGCCCTGAAGGTGGGGCGCCAGTCGCCCAACGATTTCGACGCTGTCGGCCTTCGAGCGCTCACGGGTGCCGCTATCGATCGCGAGGCTTCCGGACTCCAGCGGCGTAAACGCTTCCGACCAGAGGACATCGAACGGTCCGCACAGGCCGACGAACTCTGCCGCGGTGTCGAGCGCACCGGTGAGATCGTCGGCAAGCAGGCGGACGCTCGTCATGGTCATGCCGCTCCCGCACCAAAGATCTTGCCGGGATTCATCAGGCCCTCCGGATCGAGCAATCTCTTGATATCGCGCATCAGCTCGATGTCGAGGGGATCGGCGACACGGGCGAGCCGGCCGCGATTGGTGACGCCGATGCCGTGCTCGGCACTGATCGCACCGCCCTGCGCTGCGGTCTCGTCGTCGACGATCGCGTTGATTTCAGCCACCAGCGCAGCCGTCGCCGCCGGGTCCTGGCAACGCGCGCGGTCGATCAGGGCCACGACGTGGATGTTGCCGTCGCCGATATGGCCGTGCATCACGACGTTCGCATGGGGGACGGCCGCCTTGATACGGGCTTCGACATTGTTGACGAAAGCCGCCTGACGCTCCAGCGGCACCACGCTGTCATGCGACACCACATAGCCGCTGCGCTTGTTGCCTTCGGATACGCTGTGCCGGACAGCCCAGATCGCCTTCGCCTGCGCCAGGTTGGAGGCCGGGATCACGTCTTCGGCGAGCCCCGCTTCCATCGCGTCGGCCAGCACCGTGCCCAGCGGCTCGTCGAGGTCGACGCCGGCGAGCGTGTCGGTCAGTTCGACGATCAGATACCACGGCGTCGTCAACTCGAAGGGGATCGCGACATGTGGCACGGACTCTGCGATCGCCTCGATCTGCGAACGCGACATGATCTCGAGGCTGCCGAGCCGGTCGCCGACCGCGCCGCGCAGGTGCTGCATGATCTCGAGCGCCTGCTCGACGCCCTGCAGTTTCAGCAGCGCCAGCGCCGAGCTGCGCGGCGGCGCGAACAGCTTCAACACCGCCGCGGTGATGATGCCGAGCGTGCCCTCTGCCCCGATGAACAGCTGCTTGAGCGCGTAGCCGGTATTGTCCTTGCGCAGTGCGCGCAGGCCGTTGAAGATGCGCCCGTCGGGCAGCACGACCTCCAGCCCGAGCACGAGATCGCGCGTCGGACCGTAACGCAGCACCGCCGTGCCGCCGGCATTCGTCGAGATGTTGCCGCCGATCTGGCAGGAGCCTTCGGCACCCAAGCTCAAGGGAAAATAGCGATCGACGTCGCGCGCCGCGTTCTGCACCTCAGCGAGGATGCAGCCGGCTTCCACTGTGATCGTGTTCGCGAGTGGGCTGACGTCGCGGACGGCGCGCATCCGGTCGAGCCGGATCACCACATTGCCGGCCCGATCGTCCGGCGTCGCCGCCCCGCACATGCCGGTGTTGCCTCCCTGCGGCACGATCGCGAGCTGCCTTGCCGCACAGAATTTGACGACGGCGGCGACCTCGGCGGTGGAGCCGGGCTTCACCACCGCGACCGCGCGGCCGTGATAACGCCCGCGCCAGTCTACGACGTAGGCTTCCTGGTCAGCTCCGGACGCAATGACGTGCTTGTCGCCGACGATCGCGGCAAGCCCGGAGAGCGCGTCCTGGAAGGAGTCTGACATCGGATCGCCTCGTCGTCGCGCCGCCTACAAAGCGACTGCGAATGCCGCAGCATTCGCGAGCAGCTCTTTCACCTGCTCCGGCGGCAAGCACTCCAGCGGCGGTCGCAGGCTCTGCCATCCCGCATGACCGGTGCGCTCTGCCACCAGTGTCTTCAGCGAGGCCATCTGCGGGAAGCGCGAGACCAGCTCGCGCGCTTTCACGATGCGCGCCTGCGCCGTCTTGAGCGCCGCGTCGTCGTCGCTATCGCGAAAATGCTTGTAGACATAAGCAAGGTCCCGCGCGACCAGATTGGAGGTCGCCGTGATGCAGCCGGCGCCGCCCTTGCGCAGCAGCGGCAGCAGCAGTGGATCGGCTCCGACCAGGACCGAAAAGCCGGGGAAGCGCTCGACCATCGCGGTCATGTTCGCGAAGTCGCCGGAGGAATCCTTGATACCCACGAACGTTGCCGGATAAGCCGTTCGCAGCCGCTCGATCAGCGCATGCGAGATCGGCTGCGCCGACATCTGCGGGATGTGATAGAGCACGACCTTGAGCCTGGCATCGCCAATGCGCTGCACGATTTCGCTATAGGACGCGTAAACGCCGTCGTCCGTGACACCCTTATAATAAAACGGCGGCAGCATCACGACGGTGTCGACGCCGACTGAAAGCGCGTGGCGCGTCAGGGCGATGGTCTCGCTGAACGCGGCAACGCCGGTGCCCGGCAAAAGTCGTTGCGGCGCGATGCCGGCGGCCACCACCGCCTCGAGCAGCGCCATGCGCTCGGCCGCGGAGAAGGAGTTCGCCTCGCCTGTCGTGCCGAGCAGCGCGATACCGTCGCAGCCCTCATCGAGGAGATAGCGGCAATGCGCGATGAAGCGCGCATGATCGGGGGCGAGCTCGGCGTCGAGCGGAGTCAGCGCGGCGGAGAACACGCCATGAGGGTGCAGTGATGGTGTCGACAAACTTCCTCCAATCGTCAAATCTGTTGTTCGGAATGCGAACATTTGTTATTGGCTTGCACCAGTCGTAAAATCAGCTTGCCGCCGCGTCAAGGGCGGTGGCTGTCATGGCAAGGCATTCGAGCATGGCCAAGGTCGAAAAGAAGGCCACGAAGCGCAAATCGGAATCGTCCCCGAAAAATCCCAAAAATCATGTCGCGTCCGTCGGCAAGGCCTTTGCCGTGCTCAAGAGCTTCAGCAGCGAAGCCTTTGAGCTCACCCTGAGTGAGATTGCCGCACGGGCGGATCTCGATCGCGGAACGGCGTTCCGGCTGATCCAGACCCTGACCGAGCTCGGCTATCTGCAAGCCGTGCCGCAGAGCCGCCGGTTCCGCCTCGGCGTTGCCTGCCTCGACCTCGGCTACACCGTGCTGTCGCACGGATCGCTAAGGCCGATGGTCGAGCCGTTGCTGCGAGATCTCGTGCCCGATGTCGGCGATGCGGCTTCGCTCGGCATCCTCGACGGCGGTGACGTGGTCTATCTCGCGCGCGTCGGCGCGGGCCTCGACCGCCACAAGATGGATCGCCGGCCCGGCACGCGCATTCCCGCCTATAGCGCCGCGCTCGGTCATGTCATGCTGGCACATCTGGCGCGTGACGAGCAGATCGAGCGACTGGAATCGCGCCCTCGCGTCAAACTGTCGGAACGGACGCTGACCGATCTCGATGCCCTGCTCGCCCGGCTCGATCAGGTGAAGAAGAAAGGCCACGCCGTCTCCGACGGGGAGAACGCCTACGGCCTGCGCACCCTGGCAACGCCGATTTTCGACGCCCAGGGCCTCGTGATCGGGGGATTGAGCATCACGGTCGATGCCATGCGCATGGACATGCCGACGTTCCGTGACCAGGCGCTGCCGCGGCTGATGGAGCTGACCGGCCAGGTGCAGGATCTCGCGATCAAGTCGGGATTGACGAGCTGAGCGATCTCTTCGCGGATGTCCCGTGCGACCTCACAGCTGACGATCTGCATTCGAAGATCATTGTGAAAAAGCTTTCGCGACCTATATCCTCGAGACTTCCTTCCGAAACCCGATCTCGCCTTGCGAAGAGCCGTGCTCATTTTCTTCCTGCTCCTGTTCGTGCCGATCGGCCTATCGGCCGCGCGGTACTATTGGCTTGGAGATGGCCGCGGCAATTGGCAGACGGCTGACCGTTCCAGCGCAGGCCTGCTGCCGCCGGCTTCTTCCCATCCCGACGCCCTGATCCGGGTTTATGCGGCGCGAACGGTCCGGTGGCGAAGCATCTTCGCCGTCCACACCTGGATCGTCGTCAAGGAAAAGGATGCGACCAGCTACAGCCGATACGACTACACCGCGTGGGGCGAACCGATCCGGAGCAATGGCTTCGCCCCCGATGGAAGGTGGTTCGGCGCCCTGCCGGAAACCGTCGTCGCCGTAGATGGGTCACGGGCCGAGCTCCTCATTCCCAGGATTCGGACTGTGATCGAGACCTACAAGTTTCGAACCTACGGCGACTACAGCGCCTGGCCGGGACCGAATTCAAACACCTTCGTTCAAGCCGCGCTCGATGCCGTGCCGGAACTCCGCGCGGTTCTGCCGCCGACCGCGATCGGCAAGGATTATCCCTATTCCGGGGAATGGATTGGGCTGACCGTCTCGCGCACCGGCTTCTATGCCTCGCTCTTCGGCTATCTCGGCCTGACCCTCGGATGGGTTGAAGGCCTCGAGGTCAACTTCTTCGGCGCCGTGCTCGGCCTCGACATCCGCCGGCCCGCCGTCAAGCTGCCGGGCATCGGCCGCCTCGGTGTTGCCGCCGGTCTGTAGAGCCGGCCGAGACGGCGATGTCTCGTCGCGACGGCTAGATCACGATGTGATCGAAGTCGGCGGCAATCCGGCTGTTCGGAAAGATCCGCGCCGCCTCCGCGAAAATCTCTTCGTCCTCATAGCGTCCCGACATATGGGTCAGCACGAGCTGCTTCACATTGCTCGCCGCCGCAAACGACGCCGCTTCTGCCGCGGTGAGATGGCCGTAATCCCGCGCGGTTGGCGCGTCACGATCGAGGAACGTTGCCTCGATCACCAGCATGTCGGCGTCAACGACGTGTTGCGCCAGCCCCTCGGTGGTTTCGGTGTCGCCGATCACGACGAGTTTCCTGCCGCCGCTCGGCGGCCCCAGGACGTCTTCCGGATCGATCGTTTGATCGCCCTCGATTACGACTGCCCGGCCTGCGGCCAGCTCGCCGCGCAAGGGACCGTCGGGAACGCCAAGCGCCGCCAGCCGATCCGGCTGAAGGTGGCGGCGAGCGGGGCTTTGGAAGACGAATCCAAAACTGTCGGTGTCGCGATGGCGGACCGGAAAGCAGTCGATGGTGAAATCACCGGCGTCGACGAACCGTCCTGCGGCCAACAAGGCGAACTCCACTGGGAGCGGCGCCCTGCCCGCGCCCCACAAGCCGGCCAGCATCTGGATGACCGTATCAAGCGTCGATGGGCCACCATGAACCATCATCACCTCGGCGCTCTGCCGCAAACGCAGCGTCGAGAACAGGCCGGGGATGCCGAGCACATGATCGAGATGGGCATGCGTCAGCAGAATGCGGTCGAGCCGTCGAAAACCTGCGCCACTGCGCAGCAACTGGCGCTGCGTGCCCTCGCCGCAATCGACCAGCATGCGCTGTCCGGCAGCCTCGATCAGCAGGGCCGGATGGTTGCGTTCCGCGGAGGGAACGCTCGCCGAGGTGCCGAGGAATGTCAGGGCAAACATGGTCGTCGATGTCCAGCGACCGCCCCTCTCCGCGACGGTACGGTGGACGGTCTCACCGTCCCCAATGCCACGCAAGCAACAGCGCGTACAGCCCCATCGAAGCGGCGTAGAGCGCGGCAAGAAGTGCATAGCCCGCGATCTGGCGACTGATCGCCGCCTTCGGCGCGACCCACCAGTCGAGTGCCCTGAAGGCCGCGGGCACGAGCCACCAGCCGAGCAGCTGGGTGCTGACGAGATTGCCGACAAACAGCGACAGCCAGACTGGTACGCCATGGCTGTCGATCAGGGGCCGGCTGACGAAAGTGCCCCAGAGATAGACCACGGGGTAGAGCACCAGGAGGACGATGAGGTTGCTCTTCCAGATCATGGCCGGGCCCTGCTCGGGAGCCCCAGTCTTGCCGGCCGGGAACCAGAAATTGAAGCCGTAGCTCGCGCGCTTCACGTTCATGCCGGCGTTGAAGCGCTCGCCCTCTTTCAGCAGGGTCTGACGGACGGGTGAGCCAAGCCATGCATTGAGGTTGGCATCGCTGTCGAACGACAGGATGACGATCCATTCGTCGCGCAAGCCTGGAATCGGCCGCTCGATCTTGTGACGCAAAAATCCCTTGAACTCGGCCTCCGCGGCCTGGATGCGCTGCTGCCATTTCAGAAACGCGTCCTCGAGTCCATCCAGCACCTTGAAGGAGATGACGGCCGACACCGCGCTATCACGCTGAACGCCGGTGTCGGGCAGGATGTGGACATCCTCCGAACCGACGAAGAAGCGCTGCACCTCAGCGATCAGCTTCGCCCGCAACTCGCTCTGGAGCCAGGCGCGCGCCGCGGCCGGACTGGCGAAACGCAAAATCGTCACCCAGTCGACATGCGCCGGCGGTTGCGGCGGCACCACCTCCTGCCCCAGGAAACCGGGCCAGGCCTTGAGCGCCTCGCCCACCTCGCCGTTCCACCGCGCGAATGCGGCAAAGCCCTCGTCAGCGATGCGGCGCTGGATGACGAGGGCGACCGGCTGGCCGGCCGTGTCAGGAGATGTGCTCATCGCGGCGGCTTCAGCCTTTTTTGTAGAGACGCTTGCCCATCACCCAGGTCTCGTCGACGCAGCGATCGTCGCCGACCATCATCACGGCGAACAGCATGCTCGCGGCCTCGTCCATCGTGCGCGGGCCGGCGCCCTCGGCGATCAGCGATTGGTGCCACGCTTGGGCGATCTGCCCGCCATTCGGATCGAGCGCAACGAAATCGGCTTCTTTGCCGGGCTCGAAATTACCGAGCTTGTCGTCGATGTAGAGGCCCTCGGCACCGCCAAGCGTGATCGACCAGAAGCCGCGATAGGGCGAGAGCTTGTTGCGCTCGGCTTCCGCAAGGTCCTTCCGCGTGGGATCGATGCTGCCGTCGAGCAGCGTGTTGTTGCACATGCCGACCTTGTAGGCGTCGTCGAGCACGGAGATCATCGAGAAGCGGTTGCCGCCGCCAACGTCGGTGCCGAACGACATCTTCACCCGATGCTCCGGATCGGTGGCGCGGCCGAGGCGGAACAGGCCGCTGCCGAGGAACAGGTTGGAGCACGGACAGAACACCACCGCCGCGCCCTTCTTCGACATGCGCCGGAATTCGTTGTTCGAGAGATAGACGCCGTGGCCGCCGGAGAACTTCGGCCCGACGAGGTCGAACTTCTCGTAGACGCCGAGATAGTCCTCGCAGTCCGGGTGCTCGACCAGCACGCCACTGCATTCAGCCGGGTTCTCGGAGATGTGGGTGTTGACCCAGCAGTCCGGATGCTCGTGCTTGAGGCGCTGGCACGCCTTGAGCAATTCCGGCGAGGCACCGAAGGCGAAGCGCGGCGTGATGGCGTAGAGATTGCGGCCCTTGTTGTGATATTCTGCGATCAGCCGCTTGCTGTCGCGATAGAAATTCTCCGGGGTATCGATGAAGTCCGCCGGCGCGTTGCGATCGATGCCGGTGAGGCCCGCGATGACGCGCATGTTGCGGCGGGCCGCTTCCTCGAACAGTTCCTCGGTTGAAACAGGCGAGGAGCTCGTGAAGGCCTGGCAGGTGGTGGTGCCGGACGCGAGCAACGCGTCGAGGAAACGCTTGACGCCCTCGCGCGCGTAGTTGCGATCCCGGTACTTCAGCTCTTCCGGATAGACCCATTTCTGGAGCCACGGCAGGAGCTGCTCGCCATAGGCCCCGAGCACGCGGGTCTGCGGCAGATGGATGTGGCCGTCGATGAAGCCCGGGACGATGATGCGGTCCTTGATGTGGGTGATCTCGACGCCGGGATGCGCGGCGGCGATCGTCTCGTAGGGTCCGAACGCCTTGATGACGCCATCGGTGACGATCATGAGACCGTCCTGGTGAAAGCGCGCGGCGGCCTGCTCGTTGCCGACATGCTTCCAGGGATCGTCGACGAAGTCGAAGAACGTGCCGCGAATACCGACCGTGGTCATGATTGGGTCCCCTTCTTAAGATTGTGTGGCTTGGCGCACTGACGGCAGCGACATCGCGAGCAGCGTGCCCGCGATGGCGCAGAGGCCGAGATAGAGCCATCCGATCGGCGCCTGCGTTGCCTCAGGCAACACTGCCGCGATCGCCATGGCGCCGCTCACGGCGAGATAGCAGAGCGCGCTGATCAGACCGCCGATCAGGCCGTGGTCGCGCTCGAACAGGCCGAGCGCCATGCCGTACATCATCGGGCACAGCACGCCGCAGCCGCCGAGCACCAGCGCACCGCCGATCGTGATCGACGCGAAATCGAGACCGACGACCATGCCTGTTACGGTCAGCACGGCGGAGCCGGCGAGAAACAGCGCGAAGGCACCGAAGCCCAGCAGGCGCGCCGGCATGAAGCGCGCAAAATGCGCGCAGCCGAGCTCGCCGGCGAGATTGACCCCGCCGAGGCCGAGCGCGACGAGGCCGTAGATCGCCGCCGAGTAACCGAGGCCGGTCTGGTAGAAGAACGGCGCGACGACGCCGAACGCCAGCTGCGCGCTCGCCGCCGCGGCGAAGACCAGCACGAAAGCCAAAAAGCCTGGACGGACCAGCGCCTCGCGCAAGATACCCGCCGTGCGGCGCGGATCGAACGGCGCGCGCCGCTCCGACGGCAATGTCTCGGGCAGAAGAAACACGACGATCGCAGCGACGATGGCCGCGGCAATCGCAATGATGACGAAGACACCGCGCCAGGACGTCAGCTCGACGATGAAGCCGCCGGCCGCGGGCGCGAGCACCGGCGCCAGCCCCCAGGCCGCGCCAAGCAGGCCGGAGATCGCGGTGAGCTCACGGCCGCGATAGCAATCGGCCGCAACCGCATAGGCCACGACGAGGCAGGTGCAGCCGCCGATCCCTTGCAGGAAGCGCAAGCCCAGCAGCAGCGAGGCGCTGGTGGCGAGCGCGCAGGCGATGCTCATCGCGATCAGCATCGACAGGCCTGCGAGCAGGACGTTGCGGCGGCCCAGCGTGTCGGAGGCGATGCCGACCGGCACCAGCGCCAGACTCATGCCGAGCATGTAGGCGGTGACGGTGTTCTGCATCGAGGCGGGATCGGCGGCGAGATCCACCACCATCTGCGGCAGGCCGGGCGTATAGGCATCGAGCGGAATCTGGCTGAACGGCACGACGCACAGCAGGATCGGCACGATCCCGCGCTTCGCGCAACCGGCGTCCGAAGCAAGTGCGGTCATGAGCAACGCCCCCTTGATCTCCGCGGGCCCCGTCTTTTCGTGCGCGCAGTGAGACGCGACGATGCAGGTTGCGGGAACTTCGACGCGCGGGAGCGTGCCAGAACTGTGTGTAAGAATTCTTAGGAGCGCCCGTATCGATACGGCCTATGACGGCTGATGCCCTGGCCGGGGGACGCCCAAACAAAAAACGCGAAAACAACCCCATGCAAAGTACAAATCATTGAAGAATTTCGCGCCGCACTCCGCCAAGGCCTGCCCGCGCGGACGTTTGACACGTCGGGCAAAGCAGGCGCTGACTCGCCTGATGGCCGATTGTGGATCCCGCCAGCGCGCCGGTCCGTTAACGGGGCGGAAGGCATAGCTGCTTCGAAGCCCGGGCCTCCGCACCGGTGCCCGGCAAGCAGATCTGGTGCCCGTTGCGCCGCCTCCTCATCCCCCTTTCAAAATCGCATGTTCGGTGCCCCGAGCGATCTGCAGCGGGGATAGTGTGGATGCCGCGATGAGAGACATTGGAGTTCGTGATGACCGCAGATGCTGCTGACCTGAACTACGGCTCGATCAGAGCACTGGCGAGCGCCCTGCGCGCGCGCAGGATATCTGCCTCGGAATTGCTCGAACACACGATCGCGCGCATCGAGGCACTGGACGGGCGGATCAACGCGGTCATCGTGCGCGATTTCGACCGCGCGAGAGCGGCCGCGCGCGCCGCCGATGCCGCGCTTGGACGCGGCGAGCAACGGCCATTGCTCGGCATCCCCGTGACCTTGAAAGAACCCTTCAACGTCGCGGGCCTGCCGACGAATTGGGGCTTTCCGCATTTCAGGGATTTCCAGCCGGCGGAGGATGCCCTCGTCGTCTCGCGATTGAAGGCGGCCGGCGCCGTCGTCATCGGCAAGACCAACATCCCGATCGGGCTGCGGGATTTCCAGAGCTACAACGAGATCTATGGGACGACCAACAACCCCTGGGACCTCGGCCGGTCGCCCGGCGGTTCCTCTGGCGGATCAGGCGCGGCACTGGCTGCCGGCTTCGGTCCACTCTCCATCGGCTCGGATATCGGCGGCTCGATCCGGGTCCCCTCGCATTTCTGCGGCGTGTTCGGACACAAGCCGAGCCTCGGCCTGGTCCCGCTGCGCGGATACAGCCTGCCGCCGGCACCGCCCGTCCCCGGCCAGGGCGATCTCGCGGTCGTTGGGCCGATGGCGCGCACAGCTTCGGACCTTGCGCTGGCGCTCGACGTGATCGCCGGCCCGGACGAGACGCGCGACGGCGTCGGCTACCGCCTCGCGCTGCCGGCCCCGCGCCACGACCGGCTCCGGGATTTCAGGATCCTCGTGGTCGACACGCATCCACTGATGCCGACGGGCGACGCGGTGCGCTCAGCCATTGGACGATTGGCCGAGCGGCTCGGCCGATCGGGCGCGCAGGTGGCGCGCTCGAGCACATCGCTGCCCGATCTCGCCGAGTCGGCCCGGCTCTACATGAGACTGCTGAACGCCGCGCGAAGCCCACGCCTGACACCGGCCGCCATCGAAGAAGCGCGAGGTCTTGCCGCGGCACTCGCGCCCGACGACCGCAGCCTGCAGGCCGAACGCGCCCGCGGCTGGGGCATGATCCATCGCGAATGGCTCGCGACCGATGCGGCGCGCCTGCAGCTGCAGCAACGGTGGGAGGAGCTCTTCCGCGAATTCGACGCGGTGATCTATCCGGCAGCGGCAGTGCCGGCCTTTCCGCATGACCATTCCGAACCGTTCGACGCCCGGCAGCTCGACATCGATGGACGGCTCTACAATTACTCCGATGCGTGCTTCATCTGGGCCGACCCCGCTTCCACCTGCGGGTTACCTGCGACCGCAGTTCCGATCGAGCGTACGTCGTCGGGCCTGCCGGTCGGCGCCCAGATCATCGGGCCCTATCTGGAGGATCGTACGACGATGGCGCTCGCCGGACTGATCGAGCGCGAGTTCGGCGGCTTCGTGCCGCCGCCGGCGCTGTCTGCATGATCTGCGGGATGACAGCCGACGGCACTTACAGCCATCACGTTCGGTCGGCCGACTGCGCCTCGACCGCCTGCACGGCGACGCTCGCCACCTGCCGCAGCGCTTCGCGATCTGCGCCCGAGGATGCCATCACGCCCATGCCGACCGCGACGGCCGAGACGTAGCGCGCGAGTGCGGCGGGGTCGGCGCTCTCCTTGAGATCGCCATCGGCCTTGGCACGAACAAAACGGTCGCGGAGCTGGTCCTCGTTCTGGGCGCGGCGGGCGGCGAGCTCGAACGGGACGTTTTCGGAGCCGGTACCGCAGGCGATGCCGCCCTGCACGAGCAGGCAGCCGGGCGGATTGGCGGGATCGGTCTGCTTCTCGGCGATGCCCATCAGCATCCGTTCGGCGACGTCACGGGCGGTGGATGCGGCCACCACCTCGTCCATCCAGACGCCGCGCAGCTTGGTGTAGCGATCGAGCGCAGCCTTCAGCAGACCTTCCTTATTGCCGAAACAGGCATAGAGGCTGGGCGGATTGATGCCCATGGCCTCGGTCAGTTGCGCGATGGTGGCGCCCTCATAGCCATGGCGCCAAAACACTTCCATCGCCTGGTCCAACGCCGTTTCGGCGTTGAATTCGCGGGGGCGTCCCATGCGCATGTGCCTGTCTCCTCGGAATCGGCGGCTGGTATCAGCTTAACGCCGGCCCTATCTATTTGTTCTGGCTTTCTTTTTCTTGTGTCTTCCAATCGTCGCGGTATCGGCGTACATTTTTCTTAGTGAATGGTACATAAGTATCTTGCACTGCGAGATCCAGCTCCACATCTGTAGTGAACACTACATATCTGGAGCGCGCAAATGCCCCCCTCCCAACATACCTCCCACACCGGCCGTCTCCGCCGCCTTCTTGGCGGCGTCGCCATCGTGGGCGCCCTCGCCGTAGCCGGTACGATTGCGACCGGCCACTATCTTCGTTCCGCCCAGGCAACCGCAACGGCCGCCGCGGCTGAACAGGCGGTGCCCGTCACCGTCGCCATGATCGAGCCGCGGCAGACCGCGCTGTGGGACGACTTCTCCGGCCGGTTGGAAGCCATCAACCGCGTCGAGCTCCGCCCGCGTGTCGCCGGTGCGATCCTTGCGACCAACTTCACCGAAGGCGCGCTGGTGAAGGCTGGCGACGTGCTGTTCAAGATCGATCCGGCGCCTTACGCCGCCGAGGTCGACAAGGCCAACGCCCAGCTCGAGGCCGCAAAGGCGCGCGTGGTGTTCACCACCAGCGAGGTCGAACGCGGCGCGCAGCTGGTCGGCAACGCCGTCGTGACGCGCCGCGATTTCGACCAGCGCGAGAACGCCAACCGCGAAGCGATCGCCAACGTGAAGGCGGCCGAGGCAACGCTCCAGACTGCAAAGCTCAATCTCGACTACACCGAGGTGCGCGCGCCCGTGGACGGCCGCGTCGGCAAGATCGAGATCACCGTCGGCAATCTCGTCGCTGCCGGCACCGCCTCCCCGGTGCTGACCTCGCTGGTCTCGGTCAATCCGATCTATGCGTCGTTCGATGCGGACGAAGAGGTCGTGCTGCGTGCGCTGAACTCGATCGCGGACGCCAAGGGCGGACGCGGCAAGCTCGACCAGATCCCCGTGGAGATGGCGACCTCCGGCGGCCTCTCGGCGAAAGGCCACATCCAGCTCATCGACAACCAGGTCAACGGCCAGAGCGGCACCATCCGGGTGCGCGCGGTGTTCCGGAACGAGGACGGGCGTCTGATCCCCGGCCAGTTCGCCCGCGTGCGCATGGGCCAGCCGAAGCAGCAGACGCTGGTGATGATCGATGAGCGCGCGATCGGGACCGATCAGGACAAGAAGTTCGTGATGGCGGTCGGCGACGACAGCCGCGCGGTCTACCGACCGATCACGCTCGGCAGCGCCGTCGACGGGCTTCGCATCGTCACCTCGGGCCTGAAGTCCGGCGATCGTATCGTCGTCAACGGTCTGCAGCGCGTGCGTCCGGGCGCCCTCCTCAAGACGGAGGTCGCAGCGATGGGCGCGCGTGGGCAGCAGGCTTCGAACCACAGCAACCAGGACGTGGTGCAACGCTAATGTTCTCTGTCATCCCGGGGCGCGCATAGCGCGAACCCGGGATCTCGAAGTTACGAAACTCCGACCACCTCACCTCTGGATTCCGGGCTCGCGGGCTTCGCCCACGCCCCGGAATGACGGCGGAGCTGTCGGAGACGCACAAGATATTGCCCAGGGGCAAAGCCATGAATCTCTCGAAATTCTTCATCGATCGTCCGATTTTTGCCGGCGTGCTGTCGGTCCTGATTTTCCTTGCCGGCCTGATCTCGCTGTTCGCGATGCCGATCTCGGAATATCCGGACGTGGTGCCCCCGTCGGTCCTGGTGCGCGCCACCTATCCCGGCGCCAATCCCAAGGTGATCGCGGAGACGGTAGCGACCCCGATCGAGGAGCAGATCAACGGCGTCGAGAACATGCTCTACATGTCGAGCCAGGCGACCACCGACGGCGCGATGACGCTGACGGTGACGTTCCGGCTCGGCACCGATCCCGACAAGGCGACGCAGCTGGTGCAGAACCGCGTGCAGCAGGCCGAGCCGCGCCTGCCGGCCGTGGTGCGCCAGCTCGGCATCGTCACCAAGAAGTCCTCGCCCGACCTCACCATGGTCGTGCATCTGTTGTCGCCGAACGGCCGCTACGACATGACCTATTTGCGCAACTACGCGGTGCTCAACGTCAAGGACCGCCTGGCGCGGATCGACGGCGTCGGCGACGTCCAGCTCTACGGCGCCGGTGACTATTCGATGCGGGTCTGGGTCGATCCGCAGAAGGCGGCCGAGCACGGCCTGACCGCGAGCGACATCGTCAAATCGATCCAGGCGCAGAACGTCGAGGCCGCCGCCGGCGTCGTCGGCTCCTCCCCGAACGTGCAGGGCATCGACCTGCAACTGTCCGTCAATGCGGAAGGCCGGCTCTCCAGCGAAGAGCAATTCGGCGACATCGTGGTCAAGACCGGCACGCGCGGCGAGGTCGTGCGGCTGCGCGACGTCGCGCGGATCGAGCTCGGCGCCTCGCAATATGGCCTGCGCTCGCTGCTCGACAACAAGCAGGCGGTGGCGATCCCGATCTTCCAGGCGCCGGGCTCCAACGCGCTGCAGATCTCAGACAACGTCCGCGCCACCATGGCCGAGATCAAGAAGAACATGCCGGAAGGCGTGTCTTATCAGATCGTCTACGACCCCACCCAGTTCGTGCGCTCCTCGATCGAGGCCGTCATCCACACGCTGCTGGAAGCGATCGCGCTGGTGGTGCTGGTGGTGATCCTGTTCCTCCAGACCTGGCGGGCCTCGATCATTCCGCTGCTGGCCGTGCCGGTGTCGATCGTCGGCACGTTCGCGGTGATGCACGTGTTCGGCTTCTCCATCAACGCGCTCAGCCTGTTCGGCCTCGTGCTCGCGATCGGCATCGTCGTCGACGACGCCATCGTCGTGGTCGAGAATGTCGAGCGCAACATCGAGGCCGGGCTGTCGCCGCGCGACGCCACCTATCAGGCCATGCGCGAGGTGTCGGGCCCGATCATCGCCATCGCCATGGTGCTGATCGCGGTGTTCGTGCCCCTGGCCTTCATCTCCGGCCTCACCGGACAGTTCTACAAGCAGTTCGCACTCACGATCGCGATCTCGACCGTGATCTCGGCGGTCAACTCGCTGACGCTGTCGCCGGCGCTGTCGGCGCTGCTGCTCAGGGGACACAACGAGCCGAAGGACCGGCTGACGCTCATCATGGAAAAGAGCCTTGGCTGGTTCTTCCGCGGCTTCAACAAGGCCTTCACGCGCTCCTCGGATAATTACAGCGGAACCGTCACCGAGGTGATCTCGGGCAAGGCCGCAGTGATGGGGCTCTACGTGGTCCTGGTCGGCCTCACCGCCCTCTTGTTCCAGCAGGTGCCGAGCGGCTTCGTGCCGGGCCAGGACAAGCAATATCTGGTCGGCTTTGCGCGCCTGCCCGATGGCGCAACGCTCGACCGCACCGAAGAGGTCATCCGCAAGATGAGCGACGTCGCGCTGACCCAGCCTGGTGTGGAGAGTTCCGTGGCTTTCCCCGGTCTGTCGATCTCCGGCTTCACCAACTCGTCCAATGCCGGCATCGTGTTCTCGACGCTCAAGCCATTCGACGAGCGCAAGGGCCCGGCCCTGAGCGGGAATGCCATCGCGGCCGACCTGAACAAGAAGTACGCCGGCATCCAGGAGGCCTTCATCGCCATGTTCCCGCCGCCGCCGGTCAATGGTCTCGGCACCATCGGCGGCTTCAAGCTCCAGATCGAGGACCGCGCCGGCCTCGGCTATGAGGCCTTGAACGAAGCGACGAAATCGTTCATGGCGGCGATGCAGAAGGCGCCGGAGATCGCGGGCGTGTTCTCGAGCTTCCAGGTCAACGTACCCCAGCTCTTCGCCGACATCGACCGCACCAAGGCGCTGCAGCTTGGCGTGCCCGTGACTGAAGTCTTCAACACGCTGCAGATCTACCTCGGGTCCTACTACGTCAACGACTTCAACAAGTTCGGCCGCACCTACTCGGTCTATGTGCAGGCCGACGCGCCGTTCCGCGCACGCGCCGACGACATCAGGCAGTTGAAGGTGCGCTCGTCCTCGGGCGACATGGTGCCGTTGTCGGCGCTGCTCAATATCCGCCAGAGCGCGGGACCGGAGCGTGCGATCCGCTACAACGGATTCCTGTCGTCCGATATCAACGCCGCCGCCGCCCCCGGCTTCTCGTCGGGCCAGGCGCAGGAGGCGGCAACCCGGATCGCGGCGGAGACGTTGCCACCCGGCTTTGCCTTCGAATGGACCGACCTGACCTATCAGGAGTTCATCGCCGGCAATTCCGGCCTCTGGGTGTTTCCGCTGGCGATCCTGCTGGTGTTCCTGGTGCTGGCCGCACTCTACGAGAGCCTGACCCTGCCGCTCTCGATCATCATGATCGTGCCGATGGGCCTGCTCGCCGCCATGTTCGGCGTCTGGATCTCCAAGGGCGACAACAACGTCTTCACCCAGATCGGCCTGATCGTTCTCGTGGGGCTCTCGGCCAAGAACGCGATCCTGATCGTCGAGTTCGCGCGTGAGCTCGAATTCGCCGGGCGCACGCCGATCCGCGCCGCGATCGAGGCGAGCCGCTTGAGGCTTCGCCCGATCCTGATGACGTCGATGGCCTTCATCATGGGCGTGCTGCCGCTGGTGCTCTCGACCGGCGCGGGCTCGGAGATGCGGCGAGCCATGGGCGTGGCCGTGTTCTCCGGCATGATCGGCGTCACCGTGTTCGGCCTGTTCCTGACGCCGGTGTTCTATGTGCTGCTGCGGACCGTGACCGGTAACAAGCCGCTGGTGCATCACGGCAGCGACATCGGCGCGGCGCCGGTCCAGGGACTTCACGAAGTCCAAGGACACTAGATCAGGGATATCCCCGACACGAGCAACAGAACGAGCACGGTCTTGCGAAAGACCGTCTCGTTGACCCGGTGGAAAGCGATCACGCCAAGCGCCGAGCCGGCGAACAACGCCGGCAGGCTGACAGCAAGGTCGACGAAGACCTTTGACGACAGGTCCTGATGCCCGACCAGCAGCGCGATGGCAAACAGCTGCATTGCCGCGATGAACGGCTGCACCAGGCCGCGCTGCTCGCTCTTGGGCATACCGCGCATGTCGCACCAGATCGTCGGGATTGCGCCCGGCATCGCCGTCAGCCCGCCGACGAGCCCTCCTCCAAATCCGATCAGCGCCACCCAGTGCCGGCCGACGGCCTCTCCGGCCGTGACCAGCGTCGGCCGCAGCAGCATATACGCGGCATAGAGCGCGACGATGATGCCGAAGCCGCGCCTGAGCAGATGCGTATCCGCGCTCTGCAACAGCGACACCGCGATGGGAACGCCGATCAATCCGCCGACGATCAGCAGCAGACTGCCCTCCCAACGGATGCTGCGCCGGAGCGCCCACAGATTGGTCGCCTGCACGCCGATGCTGCAAGCCATCATCAACGGCACGGCTTCGAGCGGCTGAAACATCCGCAGCAGGATCGTGCCCGCGACCGCCGAAAACGCGAAACCCGAGAGCCCCGAAACGAAGGCGCCGGCGAAGACGGCAACGCTAAGCAGAATCAGAGTCGTGACATCAGGCACGGACCGTCCTCCGGTCAATCGTAGGGGATCTGCGGAACGGCGACATCCGGGGTGTCCGTGCAGGCCGCCGGTTCGCGTGGAAACGACATTTGCATCGCGTGGGCGTGGGATCGTTCCAGAAGCGCCAGCCCGACCAGCTGAAGAGCGACGAGCGCCCCGGTCAGCGCAATCGCGACGATGTTGAAATTACGCGCGCTCGTAGGCGGGCTCGCCGGCGGCGCGCTCGCGCGCATCAGATCCGTGGGCATTTCCTGAAACATCCTCTTGCTTGCTGACCGGAATGATTTCGTTCAAAGGCAATGTGTCGCCGGGCTGCGCCAGCAAATGGTGATAGCGTTGCAATGCGCGCTGCGCGTCGATCTTACGCTGCTCGCGGAACACGGCGCCGATGCGAGCGACGATGTCGCGGAACTTGTCGGCCATGGCAAGTGACGTCCTTCGCATGACGACCTCCTCTCAACCTGTGCGAGAGAATGATGAGATTCACCCCAGCGTGATGTGAGTTGCTTCACAAAGAAGTCTGATAGGTCGAACAAGAAATCGTGTGACGCGTCTGTAGAAGGATACGCAAAAAATCGCGTCATTCGATCGAATGACGCGCGATAACTTTCTAATGATGTCTCTCTTTGAACCTGTCGGCGTGCTGCAGCGAAGAGCCCGCGACGCGCCTGCGTGTCAGTGCAGAAGCGGATTGGAGAATCCCGCTGCAAGCTTGACGAGATCGGCCTGACGGGACACGCCGGTCTTGGCGAAGACGCGATGAAGATGCGTCTTCACCGTCGTCTCGGCGATCCCCAATGCGAGCGCGGTCTCCGGCACACCGCCGACCTCGACGATCGATTGCAGAACCCTGAGTTCCGCTGGCGTCAGCTCGAACGTGCGGTCGATCAGGCCGGCACATGAGCGGCTGTCGAGTTCCGCCTTCCAGACAAGCAAGGCCCCGACGGCCGATGTGCGCTCGGTCGCGCCATCGCGCAGCAGCGAGGGCAACGCAATCACGTGCGCGACGTAGTGCGAACCGTCGTGCGACGTCAGAGGGATCTTTCGACCTTCAGCGGCCGCCAAGGCCACCTCTCCGGGATCGTGGAAGATATTGCGCAGGGCCAGATTGGCCTCGGAGGATCTCGTCACCAGCCTGCCCGAGATCGAGCGCAGGACATCGTCCGCGGCCAGGATCGTCTCGGCCGCCGGATTGCTGTGGACGATCCGGCAGGCTGCATCGAGCAGGATGACGCCGGCATTCAGGCGGTCCACGACGTCGGCCAGCGCGGTCGCGCGCTGCTGCTTCCGCTCGATCGCGCGGTTGATCATGAGCGCGCGGCTCGCATGCGGGACCAGGAACTGCATTCGCGCGCGCTGCTCGGCGCCCAGCATCTCCCTGCCCGGGATGACGGTCAGCAACATCGGGCACGGCGACTTCGACTGCTCCAGCACCACATTGGCGACGTCGATGCAGCCCTGCGGGCGCAGCCATTCCTGATAGAAACGCCCGCGGCGGTACTCGTCGAAATTCACGAGGTCCGGAATGTTGCGCACCTCGCCATACCCAGGAAGTTGGGCGAGCGGATCGTACCGGGAGTAGGTTCCGGAATAGAGCTGGATGTAGTGCGGATCGACTCCGCAATAATAGTGGGTCGCCCCGGACTTGCTGACCGTATCCTTCGAAATCAGGCCGCAGGCCTGGCTGCCGATGAACGCATTGAGCTTGACCACGACGTCGCCCCACAACTCAGGGTGGAGTCCTGCATCATAGATGCTCTCGATCAGCTCGGAATGTCGTGGAGGTCGGAGCATCGGAAGAGCCAATGGTCAAATTCGGAGATTTGCGGAATGATCTTCGTGCCCGGCGGCTCCTGTGAGTCTGTCGCGGGAGAAAAAGGTTCAACGCCGACGGCGGTTTGTCAGTGGACGAGCGGATTGGCAAATCCTGCCGCGAGCTTGACCAGATCGGCCTGCCGGGACACGCCAGTCTTGGCGAAGACGCGATGCAGATGCGTTTTCGCGGTCGTCTCCGCGATACCGAGCGCGGCCGCCGTCTCCGGGATGCCGCCGATCTCGACGATCGACAGGAACACGCGGAGCTCCGCCGGCGTCAGCTCGAAAGTTCGCGCGATCAATTCGCCGCAGGATTGTCCACCGAGCGACACCTTGCGCACAAGCAGCGCACCGGCGGCATCGACCACGCGCTCGCTGCCGTTGCGCAGCAAAGACGACAACGGCAGCATGTGAGCGACGTAGCGCTCGCCGGTGGCGGACAATAGCGGAATCGCATGGCCGCCTGCGGCAAGCGATGTGCCGTCGCGGCGGCCTGCAAACGCTTTGCGCAGCGCCTGATTGGCCACAGCGCTGCTGGTCACGAGTTGCCCGGCAACGGACCGCACCAAATCATCGGCCGCGAGCAGGTCCTGACCGGCCGAATTCGCATGCACCAGGCGGCAGAAGCCGTCGACCAGGAAGATCCCGACCGTCAAATTGTCGAGGACATCAGCCAGTGCCGTCGCCAGCGTCAGTTGCGCGGTCATGGCGCGGTTGATCAGCAGCGCGCGGCTGGCGTGCGGCACCAGCAGCGAGAGGCGCTGCTTCATGCGCCGATCGACCATGCGGCGGCCCGACAGCACGGTCATCATCACCGGGCAGTTCGCATTCGACATCTCGAGCACGACATTGGCGGCGTCGCTGCATCCCTGCGGCTGCATCCATTCCTGGTAGAAGCGCCCGCGCCGGTACTCTTCGAAATTGACGAGATCGGGAATGCTAACAATCCTGCCGTGTGGCGGCAGGACCGTCAGCGGATCGAACTTCGAATGGGTCTCGGCATAGAGCTGGATGTAGTGCGGGTCCGCCCCGCAATAGTAATGCGTGACACCGGATTTGCTGATCGAATCCTTCGAGAACAGCCCGCAGGCCTGGCCGCCGACGAAATCCCGGATGCCGGCCACCGCGCTATTCCACAGCGAAGGATCGAGCCCGGCATCGTAGATGGACTCGACGAGATCTGGCAGCTTTTGCGATCCGTGCATGGCTCAAATTGGCACTGAATGATCAATGCCGGGGAGCATAACACAACCGTAGCATGCGACATCCTCCGATCGGAGGAGGCGCCGGCCGGGCGGATGGCGCCCGGCCGGCGGCATCGCGTTCGAGCCGCCAGGGCTGATGCCGGCTCAGAACGCGACGCGAACGCCACCCTTGGCCGTGCCGGTGCGGCTCTGGTCGGACATCATCATGCCCTCGACCGCGCCAAACACGGACACGTTGGGCCCGGTGCGGTAGTCGAAGCCGAGGCCGGCGACGGCACCGACCGGGCTGCGACTGCCCGGGGTGACGAACGACAGATTCTGGCCGAGCAGCACCGTGTTGACGGTGGTGTCGCCGACGCGCTGGAGCGCGATGACACCGCCATGGATGTTGGCCTTGAGCTCGCCGCCGGCAATGCTCGTCACCCGCGAGAGATCGACCTCGCCGCGCTCCGCGAAGTCCTGCAGCGTGCGGCCACCGACCGACAGCCCTTGCGCCGAACCGGTCTCGCTGTAGCCGTCGAACCGGCCCGCGACATAACGCAGCCGCGCGGTCGGCGTCAGCACGTAGCCGTTGCCGATGTTGAGTCTGTAGCCGTAGGCGACTTCTGGACTCACGTACCATCCGCTGTAGTTCGCGGCTGCCGCCTCCATGCCGCCGACGACCGCGTTGTTCAGCACCAGTCGGCGCGACCTGTTGTCGGCGTTACCGCCCTGGATCGTGAGGTCGAAGAACTGCGAAGCCCATTCGAACCGGCTGTAAGCGCCAGCAAACACGTAATTGGTGTCCACCGACTGCGAGTTGAGATCGACCGAGAGGCCGCCCTGCCCGCCACCGAGGAAGGCGCCGACCAGCCAGTCCGGCCGCACCTTGCGATCGATGCCGATCGCCCCGCCCCACGCCGTCGAGGTCGCGCGCAGCGTGGAGGTGGTCTCGTCCTGAATGCGCTGGCCGCCGAAGCTGTTGGCCCAGACCGTGATCGGCGCGGGATCCGTCCAGAGGCTGCGAGGCGCCTTGGTGAAGGGTCCGGCCTGCGCCGTCTCGGGGGCATAGGCCATCGCCATCATGTTGCTGCCGGCGGGCCCCGCGCCGCCGCTCAGGCGGCCCTGCACCAGCGAGGAGACGCCGCCGGTGAAGTCCATCAGCGTGCGGTCGGTCTGTGCCAGCGCGGTCGGATCGAGCGTTGCGAGTGTGCCGCCGGCAAAGACCTTCGGGCCATCGAAGCCCCCGCTGTTGGTGTTGATGGTGCCGTTGAAGTTGACGAAGGTCGGAAGCTCGATGCTCGTCAGCGACGCCACCCGGCTGCTCAAAGGAACGAAGTTGACGTTGACGACGTCGGCACCGAAGCCGAAATCGACCACACCGTTGATCTTCGAGCCCGGCAGCAGCGTCACCGTGTCGGCCTTGCTCGACAATTTGATTGCCGTCCCGCTGGTGCCAGTGATCGTACCGGAATTCGTGATGTTCGCCCCGTCGCTGGAAGAGATGCCCGTACTGGCGATAATGGTGCCGGAATTGATGACGTTGGCCTGGATCGCGGAGATTCCGGTGCCGCCGAGGTTGGAGGCCTGAAGAAGGCCGGTGTTCGTCACATTGGCGACGTTGGCGCTGACGGCTGCGCTATCCCCAATGATGGATCCGGAATTGTTGACGTTGCCGACGAGTGCATTGACGCCGCGATCTGCCGTGACTCTTCCGATATTGTCCAGGTTCACCATGCCGGCGCTCATGCCGGAGCCGAGTATCGACGCAATCAGCCCTGTGTTGGTCACAGTGACGCTCGTACCAAAGATCGCGCTCGATACGCTAGTTATCGTGCCGCTGTTCGTCACGCTTGCCGCGAGGTCGGCGCGAATGGCGTTGCTCGCGCCGCCGTCGGCACCAATGGTGCCGGAGGCGAAATTGGACACGTTGACGTTCTTGCCGGACACGCCGAACACGTGACCGGCGATGTTGCCTGCGTTTGCCATCGTCACCACACCGGAGGCCTCGATCGCGCCGCCGGTCGCTGCAATCTGCGAAATGATACCGGAGGCATCATTGGTGATGTTGAGGGTCGTACCCTTGATGCCGCGGGCATCTCCCGAGATCGTTCCGGTGTTCGAGACCACGTTGACCGTGGTACCGTTGATCCCGATCGTATCGGGCCCGACGCCGGCGATCGTGCCGGAATTTCGCACAGTGGACGTCGTGGCTTCGACCCCGCTCCCCCTTCCCCCGGCCTCGCTCGCAATCATGCCCGCATTGTCGAGCGTGAGTGTCGACGCCAGAATCGCATGAAAGCCGGTGATCGTGGCGCCGCTGAGATTCGACACCGTCATACCGAGGCCGCTGAGACCCGACGCCAACGCGCCGTCGATGATGCCGGCATTGATGATGACATTGCCATCGCCGCTCTGGATGCCGAAGGCGCTTCCGTGCACCTTGGCCCCGGCCTCGATCCGATAGATGTTGTTGTCGTCCAGGCTTGTCCCATATCCGTTGTTGGGGGCCTGCTGAGCGTCGACATCACCCGAGCAAACGATGGTCGCATTGCTGACCGGTGCCGCCGGCGTGCACGCAGCCTCGACCCGATCGACGGCCAGCAGCGGCGCAGCGAACACCAGAAAGCGCATCGATCGCCGCACCAAATGCCGCTGCACCAAGTCGCCAAGAGCCGTCACATTCATCGCCTTCGTTCCCCAGAAAACCTCGCGCTTGATGGCAGCGCAGGCATGGTGATGCCGGACTCCTCCATTGGAAGGCGCTCGGCAGCGAACCCTGGATTCGCCAAACGCTAAGGTAGAAGCACGCCAATGGCCCGACTTGGACGGAAACGACCGCGCTTCAGCCGAGAACGAACCGAAGGCGCTTCGTTCCGCACTGGTGCAGAGTTGCTACACCGAAGCGGCACTCACGCCTGGTCCCAACCCTGTTTCTCGGCGCACTCCGCCCAGACCGGCGCGCGATAGATTTCGCGGCCGCTGTTGTCCCTGACGCGAATCCAGGCGTCGCGATCGCGCAGATCGTCGCGCCAGACGAAGAGATGTTTTGCCATCTCGTTGGCCACCACGAATGTCGCTTCCGCACATTCGAACACCATGCCGCCCGGGTCGATCTTCACGATGTTGCCTACCAGGAGGTCGAAAAAGAAACGGCGCATTCAATACTCCGGCTGCGGATGCCGCACGCAACGCTTGGGTCATGGCTTCGCGATCAAGGATCACGTCGGATCCCTGTCTGCTGGCTGAAATCGGCAGTTGGCTGAAATCCAGTGGCGCGCCGTCACGGCATCTCGCCGCTCCTGATGTCACTCGGCGTCGCGTTATAGGTGCGCCGGAAGCAGCGGTTAAAATAAGAGAGATCGCCGAAGCCGACATCGTAGGCGATCGAGCTCACCGTTCGCCCGGCATACCCCGGTTCCCGCAGCATGCGGTGCGCGCGCTTGACGCGCTGCTCGATCAAGAAGGAAGAGAACGTCTTGCCGTCGGCCTCGAACAGGCGCTGGAGATAGCGCGGCGTCACGCCGAGCTCCTGGGCAACCGAGGCCACTGACAGATCCTGCCGCCAGCAATTGTTGGCGATGGAGACTTTCGCCTTCTGGAGCCGCGCCGCCTTGACGCCGCGCCGTCCGGCCAGCTCCCGCGCTTCTCCGGTGGCACCGAGGACGAGCGCCAGCAGATCGTGCAGATGCCCGACCCCGAGCTGCCGCAGCACGGGCGTCGCGAACGCCTTCTCCCGCACCAGCGTCACCGCGTAGTCGACCAGCAGCCTAAGTCCGGCGGAGCTTTCAGGCATGATGCGCATCACGGCATCGTCGACGTCCACGATCATTGGCGCCAGCACGCGCCTCGGCACGCGCAGCGAGAAGCAGCTTCCCAGCAACAGCCGCTCGAACGTCGTGACGTCCTCCGCGCTCGTCAGCACCGCCTCTCCTGCATGAAGCCTCAGATCGTGTCCCCGCTCGGATATGCCGAGAACGCCGGACCTGTTCACGATCAGGGCGAGGCTGTCGTCGCCATCGGCCACCAGTTGCTTGGTGCGAATGACCCGCGCTCCGCACAGCCCCCCGATCAACAACTGGGCTTCCGGCAGGACATGAGAGGTGAAGCTCGCCGCGGCCGGCTTTCCATCCCTTGCCTCGACCTCCGCCTTCAGCACCCCGCGGCAATAGAAATCGCGAAGCAACGGGATGCGCTCGTTTTCGGGAATTTCGTTCGTTGAAACATTGAGAACGGAAAAATCAACCATGCTGCTCACTGCAATCTCTCCAGCCGACGAGCAGACCCGGCCACGCGCTGTCGTTTCCTCCACACGCGCGTTCGATGCCGTGGTGGCAAGCTTCGCGGCGCTCGCTGCTCTTCAATTATCAGAAGCGCGATATACGAAAGTCTCGAATGACTCGCGTCCTGCATTCGGATGACCCGCGAGCGCCGATCATCACAATGGATTGAGAACGCGGCACGTAACATCGAGGCATGTGAAATGAATCACGCGGCGCCGTCATCGCCGCTCGTTCGCCGCGCGAACGGCACGGCAAAGCCGGCGGCGATCTTCACCAGATCAGCCTGCCTGCCGGCGCCCGTCTTCTCGAACAGGCGACCGAGATGCGTCTTCACCGTCGTCTCGGCGACGCCGAGTTTTGCGGCGATGTCGGGAACACCGCCGGTCTCGATGATCGCCATCAGCACGCGCAATTCAGACGGCGTCAGCCTGAAGGCTGCTGCGATCGCGTCGGCTGCGAGCAGCGGCAGCATGGAAGCTCTTTGAACGAAGAGCATCGTGGCTGCAATGTCCCGCGGCAGGCTGCGATCCCGCTTCAGCGGAAAAGCATGGAGCAGATAATGCTGCCCATCGGCCGACGTCGCAAGTTCGATCTGACGACGAGCGGCAGAATGTGTGCCTTCATCGAATTCGCACAGGCTGCGGAATATTTTATCGGTCTGGGTGTTGCGGGCCACGATCCGGTCACCGACGATCGCAAGCAGATTGGCATCGGCGAACAACTGGCGGCATGCCGCGTTGGCATGAACGACGCGGCCGTCCGCATCGAGCAGGCAGATCGCCGTGTTCAATCCGTCGAGGACGTCGGCAAGGTCGTCCACCGTATGCGAGCGCGCCCTGATCTGCCGGCCCATGATCTGCGACCGATGGATGTGCGGAGCGAGCAGCCGCATGCGCTCGCGCATCGCATCGTCGACGGTTCCACGGGAGCGGTGGCGCAACACCTGCAGGATCGTGGTGCGCGCGGCCGTCTTCTCGAGCGCGACGGTCGCGAGGTCTATCGCCCCCTGCGGTTCCACCCACTCGCGATGGAAGCTCGTCTCGAGAAAATCAGCATGGGACATGATGTCGGTCACGCCGATCGTCTGTTCGGACGCGAGGGTGAGGTGACGGTCGAGCAGAGGATCGAGCTCCACATACCGGTCGCGATAAAGCTGGCGGAAGCGGGCGTCGGTTCCAAAATGCTGCTGAATCTCGATCGTAAGCCGTGCTGAATCCCTGGACAGGATCATCGCGGCGCAACCACCGACGAACTGCGAAACCTGTTCCAGCGCGCCGCTGCGCAAGGCGGGGTCAACCGCCGCGTCGTAAATCTCGCCGATGAGAGACGAGAACCGGTTTGCCTGATGGGTCGTCATCGGACGGACGACGCGATCTGCGTGCGGCCCGTCCGAGACGGAGAGCTCGCGATCCGGGAACTGACGGAGAAGACGGGCCGGTCAATTGCCGCCTTCGACGAGGAAAAAACGTTGCAGCCAGATGCTGGAATATCGAACATCGTCCTTGCGTAACGTCAACCGCAGGGTGCGGCTTGGACTGTTTCGCCAAAGACTAGGATAAATGCGAACAGCGCGCGGACTGTGTGCGATGAGTCACGCGCCGGTTCGCTGCCGCCCGCTTCGTTGCCACGTCCTGCCCGCTTCACGGCCGGCAGCGGCAACCTATTTCCGATTCTCCTCGCAGAACTTCAACGCGGCCAGCGCTTCGCCGGCACGCGGTACCTGCATCTCGATACTGTCGTCGTCATCGTCCTCGAAATCGAGCGTCAGGCGTCTCGCCTTCGACAGGCGGTCCATCATCGACTGGTCGTACTCGAAGATGCCGCGCACGGTGGTCTTGTCCATGACCTCCCACTTCGCCTTCTTCATGATGTCCGCATCGTCAGTGCCGACATCGGCCCGAAGGATCTCTCCGACCTTCTCCCATTCCCAGCCATCATAGATCATCACGATCACGATCGCCTTCTCGGAATAGGTGATCACGATGACGTAGTCGCGGTTCTCGTCCTCCTTGTCCTTGTAGCCACGGCTCGCATTGCAATGCGTGTCCTGCGTGCGCTTTTCGATGGTCCAGTCGCCGACCTTGGATTGTTGCGCAAGCGCCGGTCCGGCGCTTAAGGCGCCCGTCGCGATCAGCAAAGCGGCAAGAAGGAATCGTTTCATGTCAGCCTCCAGCGCGTTCCCCGGGCCGAGATGACCACCTCCGCGGGAGGGCCGCAAGGGCTTACCCCGGCAGAACGGCGGCGCCCGTGCCTATCCCCGCCGCGGCACGATCGCGATGGGAGTGAAGGTGTAAACCTCCTCGCCGCTCTGGTTGAACATGGTCCATTTCACCAGCGCGATACCCTGCGGCTTCGACTTCGAGGGCGTCAGGCTCATCACCTCCCCAACCAGATGCAGGCGGTCATTGGGCCGTACCGGCATCGTCCAGCGCAGGCCGTCGACGCCGGCGCCGATCAGCGGATGCGGGCCGAACGGGCGTGTCTGGATCGCGAGATTCATGGCTATCGCCGCGGTGTGCCATCCCGATGCCGCCAGGCCCTTGAACAGGGTCGCCTTGGCCGCCTCGTGGTCGAGATGCATCGGCTGCGGATCGAACTCGGCCGCGAAGCGCTTGATGTCGGCCTCGGTGACCTCGACCTCGGGGGACCTGAACCGCATTCCGATCGCCAGATCGTCGAACCATTCGACCTGCGCCATGATTTTGCCTCGCAATGTCGTGCGCCGCCTTCGAAGAGACGGCCAAAGGGCTCCAGCAATGGCGGGACCGCAGCGCACAAAACCAGCCCCGAGGTTCCCCGCGAAACCCCTTTCCCGAGGCGACGAAACACCGCTGAAACAGATGGCCGCTTAAGTCGTTGTCAAAATAAATACAGGGACGGCTACCATGCAATTCCTTCTCGACCTGATCTACGACTATTCCTGCTGCCGCAACCTCGTTGCCCATTCAATACGGGAGGACGAGCTATGATCGAGCTGATCTCGGGCCTGCTCGCCCTTTGCAGCGCCGGTGTCTTTGCGGCGCACGCGCTGGACGCCTACCGCACCACACATCACTGACCGCTTCGCCGTTTCGGCCGCTAGAAAGGCCGCCGGTAGAAGTGCTCCGAATGCGTTGCCGGCGGAAACCGGTTGGCGAGAGAGAGCGCGCCTGTCTCGTCGGTCTCGAGCGCGATCTTCTGCGCCAGCATCACGTCGCCCGGCACCAGGAAGCCTGACGGGACGAAGCACCATCCCATCGTGGCGCGGCCCTCGCCGTCGATTTCGTGGACATTGGCGGCGGTGCCGTAGTGAATGCGATAGGTCTTGCTGGTGTCGCATCCAATGACGTCGAAATACCGGTGCTCTTCGAATTGGGCGCGCTGTGCGGGCGAGAGCCAATCGAAGAGCAGCCGGCGACCACGGGCATCCGGCGTGTTCTCGCCGAAGAAGCGCCGATACAGTTCACGCAGCGCATGCAGACGCGCACGCGCCGGCGCGCGGAGCCAAACCGCCGTAATCATGAGCAGCTCAGATCAACCGCCGACCAGGCGGGGATAGAACAGCGTTTCCTGCGCGGTCGGGTCGAACGATCTGATACGAGTGACTTCGCCGGGTCCGTTGCGAAGGGCCGCGGTGAAGCCGGCTCCAGTCAGCTCCCGAAAGCGCCGTTCGGCTCGCGCCAGCGCTTCGGCATTGCCAGGATCAAACTCGTGGCGCGTATCGCCAGTCTGGTCCATCACGATCTGGGTTGCCATGTTGAGTCTCCTCATGCCCAGCCCTGAATCTGATCAAAGCAAACCTCGTGCCCTCGGTTCCTGATGGCAACAACTTTCTCATGTCGGCGCATCACGCCTTGCTGAGCAGGAGCGTTTTCGAGCGAAGTGGACGGGTTTTCGTCAGCGTGAGGCCGCCGCTCCGCCGCCCTCGTCGATCTGCCGGCCCATCAGCGCGATCGCCTTCTGATAAACGCCGGCCGCATTCCAGGCCTCGATGGCGACGAAATTCGGCTCGCCCGGCTGGTAACCGGCTCCTGCTTTCCAGCCATGACCTTTAAGGAAATTCGCGGTCGAGTTCAGCGCGTTGGCGGCCACCTCGAGGTTGCCGGTGCCATAGGCCAGGATGTTCTTGGGCATGAACTGGGTCTGGCCGACCTCGCCATGCATGGAGCCGCGGGTCGCCCCCGACAGCGTGCCGCGGTCGACCAGCTTCAAGGCCGCGTAGAGCTGGTCGGTGAAGAATTCAGGACGGCGGCAGTCATAGGCCAGGGTTGCGATCGACGACAGCATGTTCTGGTTGCCGCGCTGGCTGCCGAAACCGGTCTCCATGCCCCAAATCGCGATCAGCGGGCCGGGCGGGACGCCATAGCGCTGCTGGATGGAGGCGAACAAGGCAGCCTGCGACTGCTTGAGCTGGCGCCCCTTGGCGACGATAGTGGTGGCGCCGCGCTTGGCGAGAAACTGGTCGAGCGTCAGCGAAAAGCTGCGCTGGCCGCGGTCGGCGGCGATGGTGGCACTGGCGTAGTTGGTCTGCATCAGCGCCGAGAGCGCGGTCTGGCCGATGCCCTTGCCCTGCGCCTCTGCGCTGAACTCTCGTTTCCAGGCCTCAAAACCCGCCGGCGAGCTGCCGCATTGCGCGGCCGTGGCGGCGGACGCCAGGCACCCGAGCAGCGCCATCGCACCAACAACCGCTCCCGCAACAGCCCTGCCCGTGGTCATACCCAATCTCCCGTCCTGTACCGCTCGGCGCAACCTTACCCGGAGGAACGCGCCGACTCCATGGCCTGATCATAGGACAATTCGAGGCCGTCCAGATTGCCTTCCTTCCGCCATTTGTCGAGCAGCCGCAGGAAGGCCACCGGCCCGCGCCAATATTGGCTGTTTCTTGCCGCGATCGGATCGAACACGCCCTCGTTGTTGTAGTATCCGGGCGTGCATTCGGCGAGATAGGTCTGGCGGCCGAGCGCGGCCTTGACGACCTCCTCGACCCAGGCGTTTTCCGCGGCCAGCGTCGGCTCCAGCGTTCGGGCTTTGCGCTTGCGCGCTTCGGCGATCACATAGGCGATGTGCTGCGACTGCTCGTCGATGATGTGCGGGAAGTTGGCGCTCTGGCCGGCCTGCACCGTGACGATCAGGAAGCAGTTCGGAAAGCCGCGGCTGTAGAACCCATGCATCGTCTTGACGCCGCCCTGCCAGCGCTCGGTCAGGCTCATGCCGTCGCGGCCGTAGACCTCGAAGCCCATGCGGCGGGCATAGTCGGTGCCGACCTCGAAGCCGCTGGCATAGATCAGGCAGTCGAGCTCGTAAGCCTTGCCGCCGGCCACGACGGCGTTCTCGGTGATGCGATCGACACCCTGCCCTTTGGTGTCGACGAGATGCACGTTGGGACGATTGAAGACATCGAGATATTCGTCGTGGAAGCACGGCCGCTTGCAGAACGCCTTGTACCACGGCTTGAGCGCGTCCGCGGTCGCCGTGTCCTTGACCACCGCATCGACGCGGGCGCGGATCTCCTCCATCTTGCGGTAGTCGGCCTGCTCGATGACCTTCAGTGCCTCTTCCATCGAGGTCACCGGCTGCGGCTGACGACGCGGCGCCAGCAGGATCTCGCCGAGCAGGCCGGTCCAGCCGTCCTGCACCAGGTCCCGTTCGACCGGCTCGCCGGAGATCACGGCAGTGAAATTGTCCATGCGCTCGCGCTGCCAGCCGGGCTTGAGGCTCTGCGCCCAGTCTTGATCCGTCGACCGGTCGTCACGCACGCCAATCGCTGACGGCGTGCGCTGGAAGACATAGAGCTCCTTCGCAGCGCGGCCGAGATGCGGCACGCATTGCACGGCGGTGGCGCCGGTGCCGATGATTCCGACGCGCTTGTCGGCAAGTCCGGTCAGTCCACCATCCGCATTGCCTTCGGTATAGCCGTAATCCCAACGACTGGTATGGAAGCTGTGACCTTTGAAGGTCTCGATGCCTGGAATGCCCGGCAGCTTCGGTCTGCTGAGCGGACCTCCGGCGAGAATGACGAAGCGTGCACGGATGCGATCGCCCCGATCGGTCTCGACCAGCCATCGCGCCTCCTGCTCCTGCCATGCCATCCGCGAGATGACGGTCTGAAACAGCGCGCGATCGTAGAGATCGAAATGGCGGCCGATGCGGCGGGAGTGCTCGTAGATCTCCGGGGCGCGCGCATATTTGCGCACCGGCATGTAGCCGGTCTCTTCCAGCAGCGGCAGGTAGATGTAGCTCTCGGTATCGCAGGCCGCGCCGGGATAGCGATTCCAGTACCAGGTGCCGCCGAAGTCCGCAGCCTTTTCCACGATACGGAAATCATCGATGCCGGCCTCGCGCAGACGCGCGGCACAGAGAAGCCCGCCAAAGCCGCCACCGACGACGAGCACTTCAGTCTCTTCACTGACAGGTGCGCGCGCAAATCCGGGATCAGCCCAGGGATCGTCGAGGTAGCGGCCGAATTCCCCTGTTACCTCGACATACTGAGCCTTGCCCTCGGCACGCAAACGGCGGTCGCGCTCGTCGCGGTAGCGCGCGCGGAGGGCTGCAATATCGACGGTAGGTTCGCCGGCTGCACCGGTCTTGTGTCTTTCCGCTGACATGCATTTCCTCCACGGAGAACGCTGCTTCGCCGGCAGCTCGGATCAGTTAGCCCTGAAAAAGTGACGCATGCAATCGCGTCCAATGTTTTTTGCGTGAACGCCGCGTGACGTTCCGCTAACCTCACGTGCAAATCACAAGCGCAACGCCACGCAACGACGTGGCCGTGGAGGAGACCATGCAGGGATTGATGATGGACATGCCGCTTCTGATCAGCGGCCTGATCCAGTATGCCGCGGACTATCACGGCGAGGCCGAGATCGTGGCGCGCGAGATAGAGGGCGACATTCATCGCTACACTTATGCCGATGCCCATCCGCGCATCAAGCGCATGGCGCTGGCGCTGAAGCGGCTCGGCATGAATCCGGGCGATCGCGTCGGCACGCTGGCCTGGAATACGCATCGTCATTTCGAGATGTTCTATGCCGCGCCGGGCATGGGCTATGTGCTGCACACCGTCAACCCGCGGCTGTTTCCCGAGCAGCTCGTCTACATCATCAACCACGCCGAAGACCGCCTGCTGTTCATCGACCGCGCCACGCTGCCGATCGTCGAGGCGATCGCGCCGCAGCTCAAGACGATCGAAGCTTATGTCGTGATGTCGTCGCGCGAGCGGATGCCCGAGACCAAGCTCGCCAACGTGCATTGCTACGAGGAGCTTCTCGACAAGGAGAACGAGGCCGGCTTCACCTGGCCGGAGTTCGACGAGAAGTCCGCCTCCACCATCTGCTACACGTCCGGCACGACCGGCAACCCCAAGGGCGTGATCTATTCGCACCGTGCCGCGATCCTGCAGACCATGACCTGCTGCAATTTCGACTTCCTGCCGGGACATGTCGAAGGCGTGCGCGAGGTGATGATGCCGATGGCGCCGCTCTTCCATGGCAATGGCTGGAACATGCCGTTCACGGCTCCCTACACCGGATCGAAGCTGGTGCTGCCGGGCCGCAACTACGAGCCCGACAAGCTCTATGAATTGCTCGAAGGCGAGAAGGTGACGCTGTCGGCGGGCGTGCCGAGCTTCTGGCTGATCCTGCTCGACTGGCTGGGCCGCACCGGCAACAAATTCTCCACGCTGCGGGCAACGTTGTCGTCGGGCTCGGCGCCGCCGCGGGCCATGGTCGAGAAACTGAAGCGCGACTACCATATCGACTACATCCAGGCCTGGGGCATGACCGAGGCGCTCGGCTGCTCGATGCCGGGCTTGAGGCCCGGCTCGGAGCATCTCGGCGACAAGGAGAGGTTCGACCGGCGCCAGGTGTCTGGCCGCGCCTGCTTCGGCACGAGCTTGCGCATCGTCGACGACAGCGGCGCCGAGTTGCCACGCGACGGCAAGTCCGTCGGCCATTTGCGCGCCCGTGGCCCCTGGGTCGCCTCCGGCTATATGAAGCTAGACGAAGGCCTCGACCGCGACGGCTGGCTGATCACCGGCGACATGGCGGTGATCGACCCACAGGGCCACGTCACGCTCACCGACCGCTCCAAGGACGTGATCAAGTCCGGCGGCGAATGGATCTCCTCGATCCAGCTCGAGGACGTCGCCTTGTCTCATCCCGACGTGCTTCAGGCAGCCGTGGTCGCGATCAACCATGAGAAATGGCAGGAGCGTCCCCTCCTCCTCGTCGTCCGCAAGAAGGGCGCGACCGTCGACGGCAAGACGCTGCTCGACCATATGCGCCCGAAAATCGCGAGCTGGTGGATGCCGGACGCGGTCGAATTCCTCGACGAATTCCCGATGACGGGGACCGGCAAGGTGTTGAAATCGGCTCTGCGCGAGAAGTTCAGGGAGTATCGCGTCGCGTGAGCCGCGCGCAGAGGCGTCGACCTTGTAGCCCGGATGGAGCGCAGCGCAATCCGGGCTACGAAGGCGGACATCGGTCGTCTTCCCTGACGCCATCATCTTCACCTTTTGGTCAATTCAGCGACGATATATCGGGAGGTCGCTAACCCCGCATCGAGGACATCATGGCGTTTTCCGGATTGGGCCTGCATCTCGGCAATCTGTCGCGCCTGTCGAACGCGCAGACGCGTTCGATCAGCCCCGAGAACTTCACCGGCGAGAAGGGCAAGGGCGGCATGTCCGTCGATGGCCCCGCCGCCCGCCAGGCCCGCGATCTCGGACAGGGCTGGAAGGTCTCGCCCTACGTCGTCATCGAACCGGGCACGACCTTCACGCTCGGCGACATCGCCGGGCAAGGCGCGATCCAGCAGATCTGGATGACGCTGGCGCGCGGACGGCTGCGGCATTCGATCCTGCGCATCTACTGGGACGACCAAACGCTGCCGAGCGTCGAGTGCCCGGCCGGCGATTTCTTCGCCTGCGGATGGGAAGAGTTCGCGCAGGTGTCCTCCCTCGCGGTCTGCGTCAATCCCGGCCGCGCCTTCAACTGCTATTGGGAGATGCCGTTTCGCAAGCGCGCGCGCTTCACGCTCGAGAACCGCAGCGAGGAGCAACTCACCGTCTACTACCAGATCAACTACACCCTGACCGACGTGCCGGAGGACTGCGCCTACTTCCATGCCCAATTCCGCCGCACCAACCCGCTGCCTTACAAGGAGGTCTATACCATCCTCGACGGCATCAGCGGCGCGGGCCACTATGTCGGCACCTACATGGCCTGGGGTGTCAACAACAACGGCTGGTGGGGCGAAGGCGAAATCAAGTTCTTCATCGACGGCGACGGTCACTTCCCGACGATCTGCGGCACCGGCACCGAGGACTATTTCTGCGGTGCCTATAATTTCGATCCCTATGTCGCCCATTCCGGCCAGGGCCAGCAATCGCGCTACCAGGAATTCACCACGCCCTATGCCGGCCTGCCCCAGGTGATCCGCCCCGACGGCGTCTACAAATCGCAGCAACGCTTCGGCATGTATCGCTGGCACATCCCCGATCCCGTGCGCTTCCGCTCCGATCTGCGTTTGACGATCCAGGCGCTGGGCTGGTTGTCGGGCACCAAGGAGGCCAAATACCTTCCGCTGCAGGACGACATCGCCTCCGTCGCGTTCTGGTATCAGACGCTGCCGACGGCGCCCTTCCCGGAATTGCCCGGCCCGGATTATCTCGAAATCGGCTGATCCTGCCGCCGATCAATAAGGAGACCAGAGATGCTTTACCCGATGTCGCCAAAAGTCGTCGAACTCAAGCGCAAGCTCGAGAGCTTCATGGACCGGCACATCTACCCGAACGAGGAGCGCTTCTATCGCGAGGCGGAAGAGCTGGGGCCCTGGAAGGTCTATCCCGTCGTCGAGGAGTTGAAGCCGCTGGCGCGTGCGGAAGGTCTCTGGAATCTGTTCCTACCGGAGTCCGGCCATGGCGCAGGCCTGACCAATCTCGAATACGCGCCGCTCTGCGAGGTGATGGGCCGATCGCATCTGGCGCCCGAAGTGTTCAACTGCTCGGCGCCCGATACCGGCAACATGGAGGTGCTGGAGCGCTACGGTTCGGAGACGGACAAGGAGCGTTGGCTGAAGCCGCTGCTCGCAGGCGAAATCCGCTCCTGCTTCGCCATGACGGAGCCTGCGGTCGCCTCATCCGATGCGACCAACATCGAGAGTTCGATCCTGCGTGACGGCGACCATTACGTCATCAACGGCCGCAAATGGTACACGACCAATGCGACCGACCCGCGCTGCAAGATCTGCATCTTCATGGGCAAGACCGATCCTGACAATCCGGACCGCCACAAGCAGCAATCGATGATCCTGGTGCCGATGGACACGCCTGGCATCGAGGTGAAACGCCCCCTGCCCGTGTTCGGCTTCTACGGCGTGCCTGACCGGGCGTCCGAAGTCGTCTTCACCAATGTGCGGGTCCCCAAGGAGAACATGCTGCTCGGCGAAGGCCGCGGCTTCGAGATCGCGCAGGGCCGCCTCGGCCCCGGCCGCATCCACCATTGCATGCGGCTGATCGGCCTTGCCGAACGCACGCTGGAGAAGATGTGCCGCCGCGTGCGCAGCCGCGTCGCCTTCGGCAAGCCGGTCTCCGAGCAAACGGTGACGCAAGAGCGCATTGCAGAATCCCGCATCATGATCGAGCAGGCCCGGCTGCTCACGCTGAACGCGGCCTACGCGATGGACACGGTCGGCAACAAGGTCGCGAAGGCGGAGATCGCGATGATCAAGGTCGCCGTGCCCAACATGGCCTGCCAGATCATCGACTGGGCGATCCAGGCCCATGGCGGCGGCGGCACCTCGAACGATTTCGGTTTGACGCAGGCCTATGCGACCGCGCGTTTGCTGCGGCTTGCCGATGGACCGGATGAGGTGCACCGAAACCAGATCGCCCGGTTCGAGCTGAAGAAATATTCGAACGCGTAGATCCGGTGTTCGCCGAGGGCGCGCGGGTCGTTTCCCGCGCGCCTCGGCGCCCTCGCCTCAGTTCGCCAGATACACGTCCAGATCTGCGCTCCAGCTCGGCTTCTTGAAGGCGTTGCGCAGGGCGGGCGACATCGGGACGTTGTAGTTGAGGCCGTTCGGCGGCGTCGGGGACTGCAGCCATTTCTTGTAGAGCACCTCGATCTCCGGGCTTGCATAGAGCTCCGCAGTCGCGCGGTCGGCGAGCGCCTTGAACGGCGCATCCTCCCGCCGCAGCATGATGCCGTAGGGCTCCGGCTTGGAGAACGCCTCCTCGCTGATCATGAAGGCTTGCGGCTCCTTCGAGCGCGCAATCGCGACCGCGAGCTGCACGTCGTCGAGTGCGTAGGCCTGGGCGCGGTCGGTTTCCAAGAGCAGGAAGGCCTCGGCCTGATCCTTCGCCGGCATCAGACTGATGCCGAGATTGCGTTCCGTATTGACCTTGGCGAGCTGCGTCAGATTGACTGAGCCGGCCACGGCCGTGACCGCCTTGCCCTTGAGATCGTCGATGGTGTTGATCTTTGCTGACTTCTTGGCTGCAAAGCGCGTCGCGCTGAGGAAGTGCGTGTTGGTGAAGGCGACCTGCTTCTGGCGGTCGGCGTTGTTGGTGGTCGCCGAGCAGTGCAGATCGAGCGTGCCGTTGACCATCAAGGGGATCCGGTTCGACGAGGTCACGGCGAGCGTGTCGACGACGATGTCGGGCATGCCCAGCTGTTTCTTCACGGCATCGACGATCCTAAGGCAGATGTCCATGGCGAAGCCGACCGGCTTCTGGTTGCCGTCGAGATAGCTGAACGGGACCGAGGCCTCCTGATAGCCCAGGGTGATCTTTTTGGTCTCCTTGACCTTCTGGAGCGTGCCCGACAAATCTTCGGCTGAAGCTGCGCCTGCAAGACATGTCAGGGCCAGGATAACGGTGGGTAGACGCATCGGCTGCTCCTAAAGGGGCTCGCGCCTCCATGCCGGGCGCAATCGCGGGATTTGATAGCGCAGGCGCACGCCAGCCGCCAGATGGGCTCGCGCCTATCAGCTATCGCAGCTTTCGATATGACGAGCGGCCGTTCGGCTCCGCCTGTGGCGTGACGGACCTTACGCGTCGATGCCGCGCTGGACCAGGATGCGCTCGGCGCTATCGTTCCAGACATCCATCCTGGTGATCTTGCCATTGCGCACCACGAAGCGGTCGACGTAACGGTTGCCCTCGAACGGGGTCCCATCCTTCCATTCGCCGTAGAGCGTACCGACGCTGTAAACCACGGTCTCGCCGTCGCCGGGGCAGACGTCGAACCGGTCCATCTTCTTCTTGACCCAGCGGTAGCGCTTGGCGTTGAAGCCGGTCGGGCCGCGCGGATGATCGAACTCGCGCCCGCCGGTGAAGGTGATCACGGTGCCCGGCGCCATATAGGTCGCCGCAGCGTCGGGATCGGGAATCATCGATGCCGTGAGATAGGCCTCCACGATCGCGGCGTCGGACAAATCAGCAGTTTCGGCTCTGGCGGCAACGGACATGGCAGGCTCTCCTGGGTTCGCGGAATATTACCGCCACTGTCGCGCAATCCATGCATATATTTTGAACATTTGCCTCGCTACACTGCCGACAATCTGGAGCCGCCGATCCCGGCTGATTGCTCTAAATTCCGTCCGCAAGAGCCATGATCACCCAGCCCGCCTTCGACCTGATCTTCCGTAACGCGCTGCTCCGATCATCCGCCGCGCCCGTCGACATCGGCGTGAAGGGCGGCCGGATCGCCGCGATCGCGCCGAAGCTCGCCTGCGAAGCGGTCGAGGTCGATGTCGGCGGGCACCTCGCCCTGCCCGGCTTCGTCGACACCCACATCCATCTCGACAAGGCCTGCCTGCTCGACCGCTGCGGCCACGATCACGGCAGTCTCGGTGACGCCATCCGAGCCGTATCGGCGATGAAACGCGACTTCACCGTCGAGGACGTCTACGCCCGCGGCGCCAAGGTGCTCGAACGCGCGATCGTGCACGGCACGACGCACATGCGCACGCATGTGGAAATCGATCCGCGGATCGGCCTGCGCAGCTTCGAGGCGGTGAAGGCGCTGAAGCGCGACTATGCGTGGGCCCTCGACCTGTCGCTCTGCGTGTTCCCGCAGGAGGGGCTCACCAACGATCCCGGAGCCGAGGAGCTGCTGGTCCGGGCGCTACGCGACGGCGGCGAGACGATCGGCGGCTGTCCCTATACCGACACCGATCCGACCGCGCATGTTGCGCGCATCTTCGACCTCGCCCAGGAATTCGACGTCGACGTCGACCTCCATCTGGATTTCGATCTCGATCCCTCCTGGTGGCATCTCGACGAGGTCTGCCGCCAGACCGAGCGGCGCAACTATCACGGCCGCGTCGCGATCGGCCATGCGACAAAGCTCTCGGCATTGCCGCCCGAACGGATGAAGGCTGCCACCGCACAACTGGCAAGAGCCGGCGTCGCCGTCACCGTGCTGCCCGCGACCGATCTCTATCTCATGGGGCGCGAAGCCACCCACAACGCTCCGCGCGGGCTGACCCTCGCCCACAAGCTCGCGGGCGACGGCGTGGTTTGCTCGGTCGCGACCAACAACGTCCTCAATCCCTTCACCCCGTTTGGCGACGCCTCATTGCTGCGGATGGCGAACTTCTACGCCAATGTCGCACACGCTTCGGTCGGGGATTTCGACACCTGCCTCGATCTCGTGACCGAGCTGCCCGCGCGGCTGATGAACCTCGACGATTACGGCATCAAGGTCGGCAATCCCGCCGATCTCATCGTGCTTGATACGCAAGACAGCCGCTTCGCCATCGCCGAGCTGCCCGACGTCATGATGGGCTTCAAGGAGGGCCGACAGACGTTTGCACGGCAGCGGCCCACTCTGTTCCGGCCTGGGGCCTGAACGCGTTTCCGGTCGACTCTCCAACGGTAAAATCGTCGGGAACACGGCTGATCGTCGGACCGTTTCGTACCGATTCACGGCCGATACGTCCCCAGATCCGAGCCCGGTAGAATCCCGGACCGTAGCTGTGCGCATTGCGCAACGGGTCGTCCGGATCATACTAAGGGGACGCACTGAACGAGCTGTTCAGTGGGGAAGTATGTATATGTTCAGCGCATTCAGTAGCATCGATTATCGCTCCATTCGGGCCAACTCGCCGGCTGAAACCGCCGTCAAGCGACTGAATGGTATTGGCGAAGTCCTATCTGGCCTCGATATCTCGGCGATCCACACGCAGGACGACATGACCCGCGCGCTCTGGACGCTGGATACCGCCGACAAGTGCATCCGCATGATTCTCACCGAGTTCCGCACCGCGCCCGCCAAGGAGCAAGTCGTCCGCGAGGCCAAGCGCCTGGTCGACCTGATCGAGCTCGCCCGTGACGAAATCTCGAACTATCGCGGCAGCGACAGGGTTTTGAGCTCAACCCACGCGTTCGGCGTCAGCGTTTGATCTTGCTCAGGATTCGATCTGCCTCGGTACGCCAATCAGCGCTGCGCGCGAACTCCGCCGTGCCCCTGACGCCGAACAGCCCTTCATCAGCAAGGTCAGCCACCCAGGCCTGACGCTCTGCCGTGCCCTGCGCGGACCATGGTGTCAGTCCCGCCTCACGCACGGTCTCGGCGACCTCACGCACCTCCTCGGCGCGCCGGCGACCGTGCTCGATCACGCGCTGGAAGAAATAGGCGCCCTGCTTCTCCCAGTTGATCCCGGGGAACGTCTCCGCGAGCGAGGCCAACACCGCATCCTCGACCCCATAGGCACGCGCGGTCGTAAAACTCTCGATGACCATCGCCTCCAGGCCCTTGATCATGATGCTGCGGCACATCTTCACCGCGGAGGACACGCCGAGCTTGTCGCTCGCGACCTTGGCGGCAAAACCGATGGTGTTGAGCAGCGGCTCGATCTCTCTCGCGCCGGGGCCGCCGAGAAGCAGCGGCACCTTGATGCGATACGGCGGCACCGAGGTCATCACCGCACCCTCGACATAGCGGCCGCCTCCGCCGTCGATCAGCGCCGCGGCGCGCTGCTTGGCGCCCGGAGAGGCCGAATTGAAATCAAGGAACCAGGTGCCCTGGTTGATCGCAGCGGCGCAGGCCTTCGCCACCGGCACGGCCTGGCTGGCGGTAACCGCGGAGATGATGAAGTCCGATTTCGCCGTCAACTCGGCGTGCGAGGCCGCAAGCGCCACACCGTGTTTCGCCGCATGCTCCTTCAGCGGCGCGCCCTGCTCGCCCCCGAGCTTGATGTCATAAGCCGAGACCTTGATGTCCTGCTGGCGCAAATCCTCGGCCAAGATTTTGCCGACTTCGCCGTAGCCGACCAGCCCGATCTGCCATCGTTTCGGATCCACCATCAGTTCAGCCCTCGTGTCGTCTCGTCGAACAGCTCCTCGACAGCATAGCGGCGCGGGATCAGCGCCTGCTGGAATGCGTAGTCGACGATCAGCTCCAGCGGCTTCCGGTTGGCCTCGATCCCGAACGGGACAAGGTCAGGCGTTGCCACTGCTCCCGCCTGCTCCTTGTTCCGCTTGAGCAGATCATAAACGCCCACAACGACGTCGGGCCGCGATTTCGCAAGTTGCTCGGTCACGACCACGAGGTGATTGACCGGGACGACGCCGCGCCTCGCGTACCATTTGGCGGCCTCCGCGGCTGGATCGGGGAAGAGCGGCTTCAGCTTGGGATTGTCGGAGGTCTCGCCGAGGACGGCATCGAGCTCACCGTCGAGCAGCATCTGCAAGATCTTCTTGTCCTTCGGGGCGCGCTCGGTGGTGTCGACATATTCGGCCACGTGCGGATCCTCGAAGGTGATCCAGCGGATCCTGTCGAGATTGACGCCATAGTCGTTGGCGAGGATGCCCCTGATCCAGGCGCCGGTCGTGGTCGTGAACGAGCGAATGCCGACTCGCTTGCCTTCGAGATCGGACGGCCCGAGCATTCCATGTGCGGGATTGTACAGCGCATAGGAATGCTGGAAGCGCCCGAGCATGGTCGCCGGCAGCAGCACCAGCGGCTTGCCGTGCGCCTTCGCCATCAGATAGGTGACGATCGCCATCTCGCAGACCTCGAAGGCCTGCTCCCGCACCATCGGCTTGAACGCGGTGTTGGTCGGCGTGTACGCGATGAAGTCGAGATCGAAAAGATCGGAGCGGAGTTCGCCGCTCTTCACGGCCTGAACATGGGGGTGGCCGCCGAGCACGGCCTTCAGCTTGAGACGATCCATCCACCCGCTCCCACCGTTGCTCTAGACATCCTCGGTATTGTCGACATAGACGAGCCCGGCCTTCGCCAGCGCTTCGCGCATGCCGTACATGTCGAGGCCCAGTTCGCCCGAGGCAAGGCGCGCGCGCTTGCCGCCTTCGTCCGCGTTGCGCTTCCTCGCCTTCTCGGCGACCTCGGCGGCATAGCGCTTCGGGACCACCACGACGCCATCGTCATCGGCGACGACGATATCGCCGGGGTCGACATTGACGCCGGCGCAAACGACGGGGACGTTGACCGAGCCGAGCGTCGCCTTGACTGTGCCCTTGGCCGACACCGCACGCGACCACACCGGAAACTCCATCTCGTGCAGCGCTTTGACGTCGCGGCAACCGGCATCGATGATCAACCCCTGCACGCCACGTGCCTGCAGCGAGGTCGCCAGCAATTCGCCGAACATGCCGTCGGTATTGTCGGTGGTGCAGCCGACGACGAGGATGTCGCCCTTTTTGCACTGCTCGACCGCGACATGGATCATCCAATTGTCGCCGGGCTGCGCCAGCACCGTGACGGCGGGCCCCGCAATCGACGCACCAGACCAGACCGGACGCAGATAGGGCTTCATCAGGCCGATGCGGCCGTAAGCCTCGTGCACGGTCGAAACACCGTACTCGGCCATGTCGGCGGGATCGGCCCGCTCAATGTTGCGAACGACGACCGGCTTCATGCCAGCTCCTCCGCAACCGTCGGGAACAGGCGCTGATAGGCCTCGCCATAAGTCATGGGCACGCCGGTGTTGCGGCTGCCCTGAATACCACGGTTGAGCGCGACCCGCTCGTAATAGCCCCAGAGGTGTTTTTGCGCAGCGAGAATCTGGAACGCCTCGTACTTCTCCTTCCAGACCTCGTCGATCTTGAGGAGCAGATCCGGCTTGTAATTGCACTGCTCTGGCTGATGCGGCTCGAACAGGAACACCGGCGGCGCCGAATATTTGTACTGCGCGCCGGGCTTGTGACCCATCGCCTGCGCGACCACGCGGGTCTCCTGCGCGAAATGCGCCGCGTTGGGATGGTCGAAATTATAGGGGTCTTCCAGCGCGTGGGTCAGCACGAAACTGGGATTAAGCTCGCGATAGATGTCGACCATGCGGTCGAAATGCGCCTCGGTGAGCTTGAGAGGATAATCGCCGCAATCGAAGAACTCGATCTCCGCGCCGAGCAGTTTTGCCGCGCGCTCCGCTTCGTCCTTGCGGCCGGCCTTGACCGATTCCAGCGTCGCGCCCTTCTCCTTCCAGGCGAACTGGCTCTCGCCGCGCTCGCCAAAGGACATGCAGACAATCTTCATGCGATAGCCCTTCTTCGCATGCAGCGCGATCGCGCCGCCGGCGCGCCAGACGAAATCGCCGGGATGGGCGGTGATGACCAGACCTGTCTTCATGGGAGAAACTCCCCTCTCTTGTTCGTAACCATCATAGGCCGCCTGCGTCACGCCGGAAGCCACTTCATCAGACTGCAGCGGCCACTTGTTCCTCGCCGTCGAGCACGCGCCTCAGGCGCTCGCGGTCGAGCGCGCCTTCCCATTTGGCAATCGCGATGGTCGCGACCGCGTTTCCGATCAGGTTGGTCGGCGTCAAGCCCTGCGACATCAGGCGATGGATGCCGAGCACCAGCGCAACGCTCGTCACCGGGATGGTGCCGGTCGCCGACAGCGTCGCCGCCAGCACGACGAAGGCGGCGCCGGCGATCCCCGCCGCCCCCTTGGAGGTCACCAGCAGGATCAGCAAGAGCTCGATCTGATCGGCCAGCCCGAACGGCGTGTTGGTTGCCTGCGCCAGGAACACCGAGGCCGCCGCGAGGTAGAGGCAGGTGCCGTCGAGATTGAAGGAATAGCCCGTCGGGATGACGAGCCCGACCACGCTCTTCTCGCAGCCCGCTTTCTCCAGCTTGGTCAGCATCCGCGGCAGCACCGTCTCCGACGATGTCGTGGCTATGCAGATCAGCAGCTCTTCCCAGATGTAGCGGATCAGCTTGAGCAATGAGAAGCCGCAGAGCCGCGCCACCGGGCCGAGCGCCACGACGATGAAGACCACACAGGTGAGATAGAAGTCTCCGAGCAGCTTGCCGAGCGAGGCCAGCGATCCCACGCCGAACTTGCCGACCGTAAAGGCGATGGCACCGAAGGCACCGATCGGCGCCGCCCACATCACGAAACCGACGACGGCGAACACCATTTTCGCAGCGATGTCGATCAGATGGACCAGCGGCGCGGCCCGTTCGCCGAGCTGCACCAGCGCAAAGCCGCAAAGGACCGAGATGAACAGCACCTGGAGGATGTTGCCTTCGGCAAAGGCGCCGATGAACGTCGCGGGCACGATGTTCATCAGGAACGGCACGAAGCCAATGACGCTGGTCTGCTTGACATAAGGCTCGATCGCGCTGGCATTGATGCTGGCGGGATCGATGTTCATGCCGACGCCGGGCTTGAGCAGGTTGATCGCGATGAGACCGATGATCAGCGCGATCGTGGTCATGATCTCGAAATAGACGATCGCCTTCACGGCGACGCGCCCGACCCGCGCCGTGTCGGCCATATGGGCGATGCCGTGCACGACGGTGCAGAAGATGATCGGCGCGATCAGCATCCGGATCGCCTTGATGAAGGCATCCCCCAGCGGCTGCATCTTGGCGCCCGCCTCGGGACTGGCGATCCCAAGCGCGATGCCGGCGGCCATGGCGATGAGCACCTGGATCCAGAGCTCCCTCCACCAGGGCCGCCCGCGCGGCTTGTCGATTGCAAGCACGGTCATCGGTCGAACTCGAACAGGCGCGCCGGATTGTCGACAAGGATCTTCTGCTGGAACTCGGGTTCGGGCGCGAACAGCGGAATCAGGTCGACGAGGTCGCCGTCATTCGGCATCACCTTGACGTTGGGATGCGGCCAGTCGGTGCCCCAGATGACGCGATCCGGCGCGGTCTCGACGATCTTTCGCGCGAACGGCACCGCATCGGTAAAGGGCGGACCGCTGGAGGACACCCGCTCCGAGCCGCAGATCTTGACCCAGCATTTCTCGTCGCGCTGCATCAGCTCGATCAGGATCCTGAACGGAAGCTGATCGAGCCCCTGCGCCGCCTTCACACGGCCCATATGGTCGATGGTGTAGCTGAGCGGCAGCCTGGTCAGCATGTCGGCATATTCAGGCAAATCGATCGCATCGAAATGCAGGT
Source organism: Bradyrhizobium sp. CCBAU 25360 (assembly GCF_028128695.1). Lineage (NCBI taxonomy): Bacteria > Pseudomonadati > Pseudomonadota > Alphaproteobacteria > Hyphomicrobiales > Nitrobacteraceae > Bradyrhizobium > Bradyrhizobium sp. CCBAU 25360. The sequence goes on along the minus strand of NZ_LBJA01000045.1, from coordinate 188,472 downwards.
CGATGTGCCAGCCAAGCGGCGTGACCATCGCGATGATACGGTCGAACACGCGCTTGTCGGGCACGCCGCCGAGATGGCGGACGAAATTGAAGCGGCAGCCGCGGAAGCCACCTTCGTGCAGCACACGGAGCTCGCGCTCGGTGATGCTGTCGTCGATATTGGCGACCGCACGGTAGGCGCCGTTGCTCTCAGCGATCGCATCAAGCGCCACACTGTTGTCGGTGCCGTGCACGCTGGCATTGACGATGACCGCACGCTCCACGCCGAGCTTGGCATGCAACGCCCTGAAATCCTCCAGCGGCGCGTCCGGCGGCGTGTAGGACCGGTCAGGCGCATAAGGGTATTTCGCACCGGGACCGAAGATGTGGCAATGCGCGTCGCATGACAGCTTCGGCAGCTTGAACTTGGGCGTGCGCGTGTTCGGATCGGGCGGCGGAATGGTGGGCGTGTACATCATCGTCATCACTTCAACCGTCGAGCGAGACGGCTTCTTTCAAGTCCTGCTGCCGACGACCGGCCGCCGCCGCGACGGCGCGACATGATCGAGCGGCGGCGCCTGGAAGGAGGCAACCGTGGCCTGCACCAGCTGCTCGATAGCGCTGGCGGCATCGCCGCCATCGGCTTCGCCGCGCGACAGGCGCGAGACGCGATCGGGCGTCACCAGCGAGTAATAAAGTGCGCCTAGCAGGAAGTGACTGCGCCAGACGATGTCGGTGCGCGGAATGTGCGGCAGGCTCTCGTGGATCGCATCGATGAAGGCGTGGCTGGTGTCGTCAAATGTCTGCGCGATGATTTTTCGCGCGACCTCGTTGCCTTCGGCCGACATCACGGCGCGCAGCCGCGTGAAGCGCGCACCGCCGCCGGCAAGATCGCTGCCTGAGGTGAAAGCCGGCACGACATAGGCGCGCACCACCGCCTCCAGCCGGTCCTGGAGATCACGCACGCGCCTCGCGGCGGCGAGCAGTTCCGAACGGCGCAAATTCATCGGCCCGCAATGGCGGCGGTAGATCTCCAGCAGCAGGCCGTCCTTGGTCTTGAAATGATAGGTGACGCTGCCTGGATTGGCTCCGGCAGCCTGCGCGATGTCGCGCACCGAGACGGCATTGAAGCCGTTGGTGGCGAACAGCTCCTCGGCCGCGGCGAGGATCGCCTCGCGCATGTTCGGCTTGCGGGCCGTTTCCTTGCTGGTGGGCTTGCGTACCATGTGATTTGTACTATCGTACAAAAGATCAGGTCTCGTCAACAAAAACCATGGCGGCATCCAGACGACTCGAAGACCGATGCAAGGATGCGCGCCCGCAAGGAGTGCTGGGAAAATGCTGGGTTTGAACAAGACAATCGGCGGATTGATGCTGGGCGCCGGTTTGCTGCTGGCGGGCAGCGCCGCGCAGGCCGCCGACAATTATCCGAGCAAGCCGGTTCACATCCTCGTTCCCTACGCGGCCGGCGGCGCGGTCGATGTGCTCGCGCGCACGCTGGGCCAGGCGCTGGCCAAGTCTTGGGGGCAGCAGCCGGTGGTCGACAATCGTCCAGGCGCCGGCGGGATCGTCGCCTCGCAGGCGCTGACACAGGCCGCGCCCGACGGCTACACGCTGATCCTGGTCGCGAGCGGCCATCCGCTCAACCAGTTCATCTATCCGAGCGTGCCCTACGACACGTTTAGGGATTTTACCGCAATCACCGAAGTCGCCTCCTCACCGCTCGCGATCGTCGTGGCCAAGGACAGCCCCTACAAGACGCTCGGAGATCTCCTCGCTGGGGCGAAGAAGGAGCCGGACAAGCTCTCCTACGGCATGTCCGGCAATGGCACCTCGGCGCATCTGGCCGGCGAACTGTTGAAACACATGTCCGGCAGCAAAATCGTCGCGATCCCCTACAAGGGCGGCGCGCCGGCGCTGACCGCCGTGATCGCAGGCGAAATCCCGCTCAGCATCAATCCGCTCGCGGAAGCGATCGGTCAGCTCGAAGGCGGCCCGGTGCGCGCACTCGCGGTGACCTCGGCCGAACGCTCCAAGGCGCTACCTGACGTCCCGACCGTCGCAGAATCCGGCGTCGCCGGTTACGACGTTTCGGTGTGGTGGGGCGTGCTTGGTCCGGCAAAAATGCCGCCGGAGATCGTGGCGAAGCTCGAAACCGATCTCAAGGCAGCGCTGCAGGACCCGAACGTGCTGTCGACGCTCGGCAAGATCGGCGCCGCTCCGGTCGGCTCCTCCGCCAAGGAGTTTGACGCCTACATGCACGCAGAGGCGACCAAATGGGAGCCGGTGCTGAAGGCTGCCAACATCCGCGCGCAGTGAGCAGCAGCAGGCGGCCTTGCGCGGCGCGGTCAGGACTTCGCGCGCGTAGCAAGCCTCGGCTCAGCAACAAGGGCCTGTTCAGTTGTGGGCCCTCGCCCGCATCTTCTCCGGCGTAACGGGCCGTAGGAAATCGGCATCATCGTCGGTCGACGGGATCAGGATCGCGCGCTCGCGCGGCAGCGCCTCCGGCATCTCGTCGCGGATGAAGGCCACGAGCTTTTCCCTGATCTCGCAGCGCAGGTCCCACGACTGCGGCGCGTTTCTCGCGCTGACCAGCGCGCGGAGCTCGATGGTCCGCGAGTCCGCGTCGATCACCTGGAGATTGACCACGGCACCATCCCAGAGCTTGGACTGTTTCACGGCGTCCTCCAGCCAACGCCGGATGCGCGGGACGTCGGCACGATAGTCGACGTGGAGCGCGATCACGCCGATCAGGGATGCGGTGTCGCGGGTCCAGTTCTGGAACGGCTTCTCGATGAAATAGGACAACGGCACCACCATGCGGCGCCAGTCCCACAGCCGGATCACGACATAGGTCGAGGCGATATCCTCCACCCAGCCCCATTCGTTCTCGATGATCACGGCATCCTCGATGCGGATCGGCTGCGTGATCGCGATCTGCAGGCCTGCGATCAGGTTGCTGAGCAGCGGCCGGGCGGCAAGGCCGACGATGATGCCGGCCGCGCCGGCGGAGGCGAACAGGCTGACGCCATATTGCCTCACCGAATCGAACGTCATCAGCGCGGTGGACACCGTGATGACGACGATGATGGTGTCGGTGACGCGCTTGAACACGCGAACTTGCGTCACGTGCTTGCGCGCGACGAAATTCTCGCTGACGTCGCGGAAATTCTGCAGATAGCGCGCCGCGCTCATGTCCACGATCCGGATCGAGATCCAGCCGATCAGGGCAATGACGGCCACGACGAACAGGCGCATCAGCGGCGTGCGGATCATGTCGTCGAGCGGGGCAAGCGGCAGGACCAATGCGACGGCCGCCAGGCAAAGCGCCAGCTGGGCCGGGCCGGCGGTGCGGTCGATGAATACGCTCAGGAGCGGAAGGCGGGTTCCGAAGGCGCGCGCGAGCAGCCATACGGCGAGCCGGTAGACGAACAGCGCAAGCAAGATCGCGCCGACAACCAGGCCGAGGCCGACAAACCACGACGGTATCCAGCCGAACATCCTGTCGATGTCAGCCATCAGGGCCTGCAAATTCATCGATTGTCCCCGTCATTGCATTCGCATAGCCCGCTCAACGCCTCCCGGCCGGCTTCGCTCCCCTCTCTCGTGCAACGCAGCATTCCGCAGATGCAACCGTCGCCGAACTGCGCTAATTTGTGAGCACCATGACCAGACGTACCGGCAGCGCCGATCTTCCCTTGCACACCGGACGGGTTCCGCCGTGGCTCGCGAGCCGCATGGCTTCGCTGGGATCGATCGTCACGCAGGCGATCGTGCATCATTACGGCCGCGATGCGTTTCTCCAGCGGCTGTCCCATCCATTCTGGTTCCAGTCATTCGGCGCCGTGATGGGAATGGACTGGCACTCCTCCGGCATCACGACATCCGTGATCGGCGCACTGAAGCGCGGGCTCGGGCCGCTCCAGGACGAGCTTGGCATCTATGTCTGCGGCGGCCGCGGCCAGCATTCGCGCAAGACGCCGGACGAGTTGATGCAGCTCGGCGACCGCGTTGGATTCGACGGCGCAAAGCTCACCAGCGCCAGCCGCCTGGTGGCGAAGGTCGACAGCGCGGCCGTGCAGGACGGCTTCGACCTCTATCTCCACGGCTTCTTCGTGACCGCCGACGGCAAATGGACGGTGGTGCAGCAGGGCATGAACGGCGACAAGCGGCAGGCCCGCCGCTATCACTGGCATTCCGAGGCGCTGAAGAGCTTTGTCGATACGCCGCACAGCGCGATCGACGGCCCGCAGCAAGGCGAGATCGTCAATCTCACCGACCACCGCGCCGATATCTCGCGGAGCGCGCAGCTCGAGCTCCTCAACGATCTCGGCCCCGATCGAATCCTCACTGAATTCGAGCGGCTCACCGGGCCTGCGCCCGAGCCTGCGCAGGCCATGCTGCCGCATCTGATCATGCCCGCGCATCACGATGTCCGGCCGAAGGATGTGTTCGCGCGGCGCCTGCACGGCACCCTCGCCGCAGCCGCCGAACGCGGCCCGGTCGATTTCCCGGAGCTGCTGCTGACGCCCGGCGTCGGCGCGCGCACCGTGCGCTCGCTGGCGATGGTCGCCGAGGTCGTGCACGGCGCGCCCTATCGCTTCAGGGATCCCGCGCGTTTCTCGCTCGCCCATGGCGGCAAGGACCGGCATCCCTACCCTGTCCCGATCAAGGTCTATGACGAGACCATCCGCGTGCTGAAGGGCGCGATCCAGAACGCCAAGCTCGGGCGTGATGAAGAGATGCAGGCGATGAAGCGGCTAGATGATCAGGCACGGCGGCTGGAACGCACCGCGCACGGCCCGTCGGTCGAGACCTACATCGCCGGCGAGCGCGCGGCGTCACCCGACCTCGACGGCCGCTCCGTCTTCGGCTGGGAGCGCGATCTCGTGCCGACAAAAAAGCGGACCGGCTGAAGACCGGTCCGCAAGTTTCAGCGGGAGGAACGGCTCTCTCAGGTCTCGTCAGTCTCCGGCGTCTCGTCGAGCCGGTTGGCTGCATGATCCTGATACTGTTCGGTCTGAATGGACTTGCCGTCCATGCCGCGAATGTCCGAATGCTGGGCCTTGTCGCGGTTGGACAGGACCATGTTATCGCCGATCTTGTCCTTGGGCACTTCGGTCAATGCACCGGTGCCGTCGCCCTTGCCATGCATGCCGGATCTGAAGTGCGTCTTGCTGCCGTGCCCACTTGGCATCAGTCTCTCCTCTTGCAGTGATCGCCCGTTGAAAGCTCGGTACTCCCGTTGCACCGGCGTCGGTCGCGGCGGCCGCTGTGGTCTATCTGCCGCCGCCCTTGCCGGCCGCATCGTGGCGGTGATGGGAATCCTGCTCGCCTCCACCACCGGAGACGCGGCTGTGGCTTCGCTGTTCATCGTCCGCAGGCGGCTTCTTCACCTCCAGCGGCGCCTTCGCGTTCTCATGCGATGCCCCGGGGCCGCCCTGACGAATGCTGCTGGGTGTCTTGGTGGATGTCGACATGAATGTCGCCTCCTCAACGGTCTTGCTGGTGTCCCTGATTGGTCGTGTTCTGCTTGATGTTGCCTTGTTGGCCCTGTTGGTCCGGATTTTCCGCGCGCTGCTGGCCGCGCGGAGTCTGATCGGCCGACGTTTGCTTAGTGTCGCCAGTTCCCTTCCGGCTCTGATTGTCCGGCGGAACATTCGGCATTTTGCTGGTCATGATCCAACCTCTCTGAGAGATGGGAATCCCTGGACACGCAACTGTTCCTTCGCATGCCATCAGGTCCCGGTGGACAACAGCAAGCGCCACAGGCTGTTCCGAGCAGATCATGGTCAGCGACGATTTGCCGAAGAGAGAGCCTCACTCCGCCCGAACGGGAGAACGATCAGCCATCGCCGGCGCCGCAGCGGTAAATGTTCCGTGGACCGCGGCCGTGACAGGAAGCTTCGCAATCATGCGAATCCCCGGCCGCTTGCGCCAATGGATCTGCGAGGGATCGACGGCCAGACCAAGTTTCGGCCAGCGCACGAACAGCGCTTCCAGCGCGCAGGCCGCCTCGATGCGCGCCAGCTGATGGCCGAGGCAGAAATGGATTCCTGTCCCGAACGAGAGGTGACGGTTCGGCTTGCGCTCGAGATCGAGGCTTTCGGGACGATCATGCATCGCCGGATCCATGTTTGCGGCGGCGAGCATCACCATGACACGGTCGCCCTTCCTCAAACGCACGCCTTCGACCTCGACGTCCCGCCGCACATAGCGCGGTTTTGAAAATTGCACCGGAGAGACGAAACGCAAGAACTCTTCCACCGCAAGCCCAGCGCGGCTCCAGTCCTGTTCCAGCCAATCGCGAAGGCCGGGATTCCTGAGCAGCTCGTAGGCGGAACCGCTGATGAGATGCGTGGTCGTCTCGGAGCCGGCTGCAAGCAGCAGAAACACCATCGAGACCATTTCATCCGGCGTGATCTGAGCACCCTCGCGCTCGACCTGGACCAGTTCGGCGATCAGGCCTTCACCGCCCTGCACGCGCGCGGCCTGCAATTGCTGCTCGAGGTAGGCCCGCATCTTGCGAAAGGCCCACAGCAATCGAAAGAAGCTGACGACATTCGTCAGCGAGGACATCGCGTTGCCCCAGGCGATGAATTTGGGCCGGTCGGCCAGAGGCAATCCCAGAAGCTCGGAGATCACTGCGAGCGGCAGGATGCGCGCGTAGCGCTGGACCAGATCTGCTGGCCGTCCCTCCGCGAACAGCTCGTCGGCCAAGCCGTCGGCAATGGCACGGATGCGCGGCTCCATCGCGACGATGGCACGACGGCGAAAGGCCTCGTCCACGATGCTGCGGAGCCTCGTGTGATCTGGCTCGTCCATCGTCAGCATGTTGTTGGCGATGGTCCTGACGAAGCTCGGCATCCACCAGCGCAGACTCGCGACGTCGCCATCCTCTTTGCGCAGCGTGAAGGTGGCGCCGTCTTTCAGCACCTGTGCCGTCGCGTCATGGGTCGTGGTGATCCAGACATTGCCGACCAGGGGAAATCGCGTCGCGACGAGAGGACCGGACATGCGCAACGCCGCGATCGCCTTGGGCGGATCACGAAAGAAGGCCTCGCTTGTGAAATCGAGGCGCGCTGTCATGGGATCACCGGAGTGATTGTTGGCGTCTCACCCAAATGGTATGGGCGGGCCAACGCGCAAGGGTCGGAACTGGCGCGAGGAGACGAAGACCTATCCACGCCCGGGCGAGCGCTGGCCGGTCTTGCGCTGCTGCTGGTTGGTATAGGCGTCCCAATGGCTCCAGCTGCCGTTGCTGAGGCTCTGCATGTCGGTGCCGAGCGGACGGCGCGTGCGCTTGTCGTGATCGGCGATCACGCGCTCGGACTGGGCGATCTTGCGCTTGAGTTCCGCGGTCGCCTTCTGGGTCTGGCCGTTCCGCTTCGAGGAGGCGATCTCACCCATCGTGAAGCGCGCGGTCTCCAGCGCCTTCAACTCGGCGCGGTTCTTCTTCAACTGGACCCGGTGCCAGGCGATGTTGCTGTCGCTGTCCGCAACCATGTGGGAACTCCGCTGATTCGTTCCCACAGTGTATCAAGCGCCGAATCGGCGCCGCAACGGGCCCGACGCGGCGAAAATGCGGTCTTCTCAAGCAAAAATTGCGCGTTATCGCTCGGCAAAGGCCTTTTCGACCACGAATTGGGCCGGCTCGCCGTGATTGCCCTCGACAAAGCCGCGCTCTCCCAGGAGCACGCGCGTATCAGCGACCAGTGCCGGGCTGCCGCAAATCATGACGCGGTCGTGGGCAGCCTCCAGCGCCGGCAGGTCAATATCGGCGAACAGCTTGCCCGTGGTGATGAGGTCGGTGATGCGGCCGCGGTTGCGGAAGGGATCGCGCGTCACGGTCGGATAGTAGATCAGCTGATTCTGAATGTACTCGCCGATCAGTTCGTCCTTCGGCAGCGTCTCGGTGATCATCTCGCCATAGGCGAGCTCCTTGACGTGCCGGCAGCCGTGCAGCAGCACGACCTTCTCGAACCGCTCGTAGGTTTCGGGGTCCTTGATCACGCTCAGGAACGGCGCAAGACCCGTGCCGGTGCCGATGAGGTAGAGGTTGCGCCCCTCCTCCAAATTGTCGATCACCAGCGTGCCCGTGGCCTTGCGGCTGACGATGATCTCGTCGCCTTCCCTCAAATGCTGGAGCCGCGAGGTCAGCGGACCGTCCGGCACCTTGATCGAGAAGAACTCGAGCGTGTCCTCGTAATTGGCGCTGGCGACGCTGTAGGCCCGCAGCAGCGGCTTCTCGCCGACCTTGAGCCCGATCATGGTGAATTCGCCGTTGCGGAAGCGGAAGGTCGGGCTGCGGGTGGTCTTGAAGGAGAACAGCGTATCGGTCCAGTGGTGGACGCTCAAAACACTTTCCTGATTGAAATTGCTCATCTCACCTTCCCTGTCGCGTCCAATGCGGTTCCGAGGCGGGCAGCTATGCGTCGTTTGTACACGATCATTCGTATACTAATGAATAATCCTGCTTGATCCCGCGGTCAAGGCTGCCCAAGATCGAAAGCGTTGCAGTTAGGAATAAGGAGCCCCTTCCATGGCGCATGACGCACCCCAGGCCGCCGGACCCTCGAAGCTCGTGATCCGGAACATCGGCCTGATCCTGTCCGGCGCCCTGGAAAAGCCGATCCTGGATGGCGACACGATCGTCGCCGAGAACGGCAAGATCACCGCGATCGGCCGCTTCAAGGACGTCGACATCGAAGGCGCGACCACCATTGTCGACGCCCAGGGCACCACGGTGGCGCCGGGCCTGATCGACAGCCACGTCCACCCCGTTGCGGGCGACTGGACGCCGCGACAGAACCAGATCAACTGGATCGACAGCTATCTGCATGGCGGCGTCACCACCATGATCTCGGCCGGCGAGGTTCACATGCCGGGCCGCCCCCGCGACGTCGTCGGCCTGAAGGCGATGGCCATCTTCGCCCAGCGCGCGTTCTGGACCTTGCGTCCGGGCGGCGTGAAGGTTCACGCCGGCGCGCCGGTGATCGAATGCGAGATGGTCGAGGAGGACTTCAAGGAGCTGGCCTCCGCCGGCGTCAAGCTGCTCGGCGAGGTCGGCCTCGGCGGCGTCAAGGACGGTCCCACCGCACGCAAGATGGTCGGCTGGGCACGCAAATACGGCATCCAGAGCACCATCCACACCGGCGGCCCCTCGATCCCCGGCTCCGGCCTGATCGACAAGGACGTCGTGCTGGAGGCCGACACCGACGTGGTCGGCCACATCAATGGCGGCCACACCGCCCTTCCCGACGACCAGATCCGCTGCATCTGCGAGGGCTGCAAGCGCGGTCTCGAGCTGGTGCATAACGGCAATGAGCGCTCCGCTCTGTTCACGCTGCGCACCGCGCGCGAGATGGGTGATCTGCACCGGGTCATCCTCGGCACCGACGCGCCCGCCGGCTCCGGCGTGCAGCCGCTCGGCATTTTGCGCATGGTCTCGATGCTGTCCTCGCTCGGCGAGCTGCCGGCCGAGATCGCCTTTTGTCTCGCCACCGGCAACACCGCCCGGATGCGCGAACTCGATTGCGGCCTCATTGAAGTGGGGCGATCCGCCGACTTCGTCATCATGGACAAGGCCCAGCACTCGCCCGGCAAGAACATCCTGGAGAGCGTCCAGCTCGGCGACCTCCCGGGCATCGGCATGACCATCATCGACGGCATCGTGCGCACCCAGCGCAGCCGCAACACCCCGCCGGCGGGCAAGGTGCCGGAGGTGGTGGCGAAGTGACGCAGCCGGAGCGGCACACTGCTCCGCACCTCCCTCGATGGCGTTGAACAAGTCTGCGACCTGCTGCGTCTAACGCAGGCAGCCCCCGGTGGCGGCATTTGATTGCTGGACCATCGAGGAAAACATGAAGAACTCATCGCGAATAGCCCTCGGCGTTGCTGGCGCGGTGGCGGGCTATGTCGCGATCTTTGTGCTGTTTTCCCTGTTCGAATTCGGCAACCGCGCGGACCCGATCACCTCGGGTCTGTTGGGACTGTTCGTCTACTCCCCCATCGGCGCGATCGCCGGCGCGGTGTTTGCCAACTGGCTGGTGACGCGTTCAGGCGAGGACGCAGGCAATGGCAGCGTCGGGCGCAACAGCCTGAAGTCTCTCGGCGTCGTCGTCCTGCTCTGCGTCGCCGGGATCGGCATCTACATCGCCTACGCCTATGCGACGGCGACGCCCTGGCTCAACCGGAACGGCGGCAATCCCCTGCTCGTATTCGAGGTGCGTTTTCCGGCCGGGGTCACGGTGCCGACATCAGCCCAGGGCATCACCATCGAATTGCAGACCGACCTCAACACGATGCCGGGCGAAGTGACCCCGGCCGCCTTCTATCGTGACGGCGACCAGCCCGTCATCGCAGGCGACGTCGAGCTCGCGTTTCGAACCTCGCACCGGCAGCTCGCCGTCAATATCGAGGGCCAGCCGAGCCGAATCTACCCGATCGACTTGACGGCCCGGGCGCCGCATACGCCGGAGTTCGGGACCTGGCGGCGGCTCGCCGACGGCAGCGAAATCCGCTACCGCGCCAAATGGCCGGGCAAGACATAAGCGTTCGAGATCAGCGCTTGTTCGCGATCTCACAACGCACATAGGTCTGGCGCTTAGCCTGCCCGACCGGTCCGTTGTCCATCACCAGCTTGCCGTCGGTTGCGATGGAGACCCGGGGATTGGACCGAAACTTCTCGCCCTCGCCTTCGCAGGCGAGCTTCATCTTCCAGCCGAGCTTTCCGTCGGCGGTGATCTCGCCGGCGCGGCAGCGCGTCTCGTACCAGTAGAGGCGGTTGCCGCCCTCGATGCTCATGCGGTTGGGGCTGTCGTCGTCGCGGCAGTCCTTTTTGGTAGACGCCCAGAAGCCTTCGTAGGGCTGCGCGGCAAAGGCAGGCGCGCTGCCCGCCAGCGCCGCACCGAGAGTGAGGAGCATTACAAATCTCGTGGCGACTCTCATGAATAAAGACCTCGACAGACCCTCCATCGAGATTAGTCGCCAGTCCTCGCACCTTGTTCAACTGCCGTAGGTGGGCAAAGCGAAGCGTGCCCACCATTGAGAAGTGGTGGGCACGGCGCTTCGCGCCTTTGCCCACTCTACGAGACCGTCTACGGCACCCTCACCGCAGCTTGTTCAACAACGCCATCAGCATCTCGCGCTCCCTGGGCTCGAGCGGCGCCAGCGTCTCGCGGGTGATGGCCAGCGCGTTCGGCGCGACCTTCTCCGAAAGCTGCTGACCGGCGCGCGTCAGGCTGACAAGGAGCCGCCGACCGTCCTCGGGATCCTGGCTGGTCTCGGTCAACCCGCGCGCCGTGAGCCGATCGATCACGCCCTTGATGGTCGCGACGTCCATCGCCGTCAGCCGGCCGAGCTGGTTTTGCGAGCACGGCCCGGTCTCGGCGAGTTTCGACAATGCCGCCCACTGCGTCGGCGTCAGATTGGTGCCGATATCGCGGGAGAAGATCGAGCTGTGGCGCTGCCAGACCTGGCGCAGGATGAAACCGACCTGCTCGTCGAGCACGTAAGGCGGTTTTCCCGGTTTGACGCTCTTCTTGGCCGTGACGCTTCTCGCCATCCGCTCGCTGCCCCTCCCTTTGCGTTCACAACGACAGATGCGCGTCGCGGATATCCGGACGCGCATCGAGCTCGGCCATGGTGCCGCCGAAGCAGATGCGGCCGCGCTCGATGATGTAGGCGCGATCCGAAATCAGCCGCGCGAAATGCAGATTCTGCTCGGAGACGACGATGCTGACGCCCTCCTTCTTCATGGTCAGGATGGCGTCGACCATCTGCTCCACGATCTTCGGCGACAGACCTTCCGAGGGTTCGTCCAGCAGCACCAGCGACGGATTGCCCATCAGCGTCCGCGCAATCGTCAGCATCTGCTGCTCGCCGCCGCTCATGCGCCCGCCGGGACGGTTCTTCATCTCGCCGAGATTTGGAAACAGCGCGAACAGCTTTTCGCGTGTCCAATGCGGCGCGTTCGGACGCTTGGGCTGCCTGCCCACTTCGAGATTCTCCTCGACGGTCAGGTCGGTGAATATCCGGCGCTCCTCCGGCACATAGCCGAGCCCCTCGCGCACGATCTCGTGGGTCGGCTTGGCCGAGACGTCCTTGCCCTCGAACATGATGCGGCCGGTTCGTTGCGCGACCAGGCCGACGATCGAGCGAAACGTCGTCGACTTGCCGGCACCGTTGCGCCCGAGCAGCGCAACCACCTCGCCCTCGCCGACCTCGAAGCCGATGTCGAACAGGATATGCGCCGGGCCATAATGGCTGTTGAGGCCCTCGACGGTGAGCTTCATATTGATGCTCCGTCGCGATGGCGGGCATCGTAGACCAGGCCCTCGCCGAGATAGACCGCCTGCACCTGCGGATTGCCGCGCACCTCGGCCGGCGTGCCCTCGGCGATCAGCGTCCCTCGATTCAGCACGATGATGCGGTCGGCATGCTCGAACACCACGTCCATGTCGTGCTCGGTGAAGAGCACGCCGATCGATTTCTCCCGCGCGATGCTCGCGGTCAGCCGCATCAGGTCGACGCGTTCGCGCGGCGCCATGCCGGCGGTCGGCTCGTCCATCAACAGCAGCTTGGGCTGGTTGGCGAGCGCCACCGCAAGCTCGAGCCGCTTGAGGTCGCCATAGGCAAGCTCACCACAGGGGCGATCGGCATAGCCGCCCATGCCGACCAGCTCGAGCAGACGGCCGGCCTCGCCGCGGTCGAACTTCGGCGCCGAGCCGAACAGATTGAACAGCTGCCTCCCGTGCGAGATCAGCGCAACCTGCACGTTCTCGCGCACGGTCATGGTGGCGAAGGTCGCGGTAATCTGGAAGGTACGCCCGACACCCATGCGCCAGATCTCGCGCGGCTTCTTCCCGGTGGTCTCTTCGCCGAGCAGACGGACTTGCCCGGTATCAGGCTTGTTCTGGCCGTTGAGCATGTCGAAGCAGGTGCTCTTGCCGGCGCCGTTCGGCCCGATCAGCGCCAAAATCTCGCCGGCGCGCAGCGAGAACGCGACGCCGCGCACGGCATGGATGCCGCCATAGGATTTGGTCAGACCTTCGACCGCAAGAAGTGGGGGTGCAACACTCATTCGGCAGACTCGATCGGCTTGGCGAGCAGAGGTGATCCCGGCGGCGACGCCTTCCTGCGACGCTGCGCCAGCATCTCCAGCATGCCGACAATGCCCTTGGGGAAGACGACGACGATCAGAACGATGAAACCGCCGAGCACGAGTTTCGACAAATCGGTCTGGCTGACCAGCCAGATGTTCAAGGCCTTGTAGACGATGGCGCCGATCACCGCGCCGGACACCGTCTCGACACCGCCGAGCAGCACCATCACCAGCGCATCGACCGAGAGCGAGATGCCGAGATTGTCAGGGAAGACGCTGCCCTTGAGGTAGGCGAACAGCGCGCCGCCGATGCCGGCGGTCGTGCCTGCGATCACGAAGGCGGTCCACTGGATGCGCTTGGCATTGATGCCGATCGCCTCCGTACGCAGGAGCGAGTCGCGCGTGGCGCGGAGCGCGTAGCCGAATGGCGAGAATACCATGGCCCGCAGTGCGATGGTCACCAGCGCCGCAACGCCGAGCGCCAGCCAATAGAAGTGCGACGGGCTAGCCGCCCATTTTTCCGGCCAAACGCCCAAGATGCCGTTGTCACCGCCGGTGACGCTCACCCACTGGAATGCGATCGACCACACGATCTGCGCGAAAGCGAGCGTCAGCATCGCAAAGTAGACGCCGGAGAGCTGCACGGCGAAGAAGCCGAACACGGCCGCGCCCATGCAGCCGAGCAGCGGCCCGAGCAGCAGGCACACGATCATCGGCAACCCCGCCATCTTGGCGAGGAAGGCGACGCCGTAGGCACCGAGCCCGAAATAGGCGGCATGGCCGAAGGACGCGAGCCCGCCGACCGACATCAGGAAGTGGAGGCTGACGGCAAAGATGACGAAGATCGCGATCTCCGAGCCGACGGTCAGCGCATAGTTGCCGGCGAACAGCGGCAGCGTCGCTGCGATCACGAGCGCGGCAAGCGCTGCAAGCCGCTCGTTCGACGTCAGCGGGCGCCAGGGATTGACGGTGAGACCGGGCGTCTTGCGCGCCGGCGCCTCCGGTTTGCCGAACAGACCCCAGGGTCGCACGATCAGCACCACCGCCATCACCAGGAAGACCAGGATGATGGAAATCTTGGGGAAGATCAGGATGCCGAAGGCATTGAGCTCGGAGACCAGCACCGCCGCGACGAACGCGCCGACGATGCTGCCGAGGCCGCCGATCACGACCACGACGAAGACTTCGACGATGATGCGCAGATCCATCGCGTGATGCACGGCATCCCGCGGGATCTGAAGCGCGCCGCCCAGCGCGGCGAGGAAGACGCCGACCGCGAACACCGACGTAAACAGCCATTTCTGATTGACGCCGAGCGCTGCGACCATGTCGCGGTCCTGCGTCGCCGCGCGTACCAGGACGCCCCAGCGCGTGCGCTGGAACAGCAGCCAGAGAATGCCGAGCACGACGGGCCCGAGCACGATCAGGAACAGATCGTAGCTCGGGATGTTCTGGCCGAAGAAATCGATGGCCCCCTTGAATCCGGGCGCACGACGGCCGACGAGATCGTCGGGCCCCCAAATCAGGACGACGAGATCCTCGACCATCAAGGTCAGGCCGAAGGTCGCAAGCAGCTGGAACAGCTCGGGGGCGTGATAGATGCGGCGGAGCAGCACCATCTCGACCAGCACACCGATCATCGCCACGGCAATCGCGGCCAGCACGATACTGCCCCAGAAGCCAAATGCGCCCGACAGGCGCTCCGTCAGCGTGAAGGCAATGTAGGCGCCGATCATGTAGAAGGCGCCATGCGCGAAATTCACGATCCGCGTCACGCCGAAGATGATCGACAGGCCCGAGGCCACCAGGAACAGCGACGCCGCGCTGGCGAGACCGGTCAGAAACTGTACGACGTAAAAGGCCATCGGCGGTCCGGGTTCGGGGAACTCGTAGGGTGGGTTAGCGCAGCGTAACCCACCACCTTTTCTCGTGTGGCACCGAAAGAGGTGGGTTACGCCGAGCAGATACGCTTTGCGCATCTGCAGGGCTAACCCACCCTACGGCAGCGGGGATCAATCCTTCGGACGCAGCTTCTCGACTTCGGCATCGCTGGGCAGATAGTCCGAGCCCTTCTTGTAGGACGAATCCACCATCACGCCCTTGCCGTCCTTCAGCGCGGTCTTGCCGACAAAGGCACCGAGCGTCGACTGATGGTCGATCTTGCGGAAGGTGATCTCGCCGAATGGCGAGGGCATCGACAGCCCCTCTGCCGCGGTGATCAGCTTCTCCGGATCAGTCGAGCCCGCCTTCGCCAGGATCGCGGCGGCCGCCTTGATGGTCTGGTAGCCAACGATCGAGCCGAGGCGCGGATAGTCGTTGTACTTGGCCTGGTACGCCTTCAGGAACGCGTCGTGCTCGGGCGTCTTGATCGAGTACCAGGGGTAACCGGTGACGATCCAGCCCTCGGGCGTCTCGTCCTTGAGCGGATCGAGATATTCCGGCTCGCCGGTCAGGAACGAGACAACCTCGCGCCCCTTGAACAGGCCGCGGGTGTTGCCTTCGCGCACGAGCTTGACGAGGTCGGCGCCGAAGGTGACGTTGAGGATCGCTTCGGGATTGGCGGCGGCAACAGCCTGCACCACCGGACCCGCGTCGATCTTGCCCTGCGGCGGCCACTGCTCGTCGACCCACTGGATGTCAGGGCGCTTCTCCGACATCAACTTCTTGAACACGGCAACCGCGGACTGGCCGTATTCATAGTTCGGCGCGATCGTCGCCCAGCGCTTGGCGGGCAGCTTGGCGGCTGCTTCCACCAGCATCGCCGCTTGCATGTAGTTGGAAGGGCGCAGGCGGAAAGTGTATTTGTTGCCCTTCGACCAGGTGACGGCATCGGTCAGCGGCTCGGCCGCGAGGAAAAACACCTTCTTCTGGTTGGCGAAGTCGCTGACGGCGAGGCCGATGTTCGACAGGAACGTACCCGTCAGCATCGCGACGCCCTCGCTCGACACCAGCTCATTCGCCGCAGTCTGCGCGTCCGCCGGCTTGCCGCCGTCGTCCTTCGAGATCACGACCAGCTTCTTGCCATTGATACCGCCGGCCGCGTTGATCTCTTCGACCGCGAGCTGCCAGCCCTTGCGATAGGGTTCGGTGAACGCCGGCAGCAGCGAATAGCTGTTGATCTCGCCGATCTTGATGTCCTGCGCCAGGGCCGAATGAGCCATGCCGCCCGCCAGAAGCGCAAAGGCCGCGCCGACGAAGTAATTTCTTGCTCGCATCCCAACCTCCAGTTTTGAACTCTTTACGTCTTCTGCCTGATCTCATCGGAGAGGCTGTGCCCGCCTCCCGCTTCGAGCCCTATCTCAGACCGTCCTCGCCCTTCACTTCCGCAACGGTAAGACCGCCGACGCGCGGCAGCGGCCGGCCGCTGTCCGTGACGGCGACCGCGACCATGATCTCGTTGGCCCGCGGCGCGTCGTTGATCTGCACCTCCATGCCGTCGAAATGGCTGCGCACGAACGCGGCGTCCTTGTGCCCAAGCGGGATGTCGAGCGTCGTGCCCGGCCCGCTGCGCTTCTTCGACGACGGGATCAGGGCCGCGCCCTTGCTCAGTACTTTCCGCACCGGCGCGCCCATCTTGGGGTGGAGGATCGCGGCGGCATGCTCCAGCTCGCCGTTCTCGCCGACAGCGGCAGCCTTGCCGTAGCTCTGCGCCTTCGCGCCATCGATGCCGAGCGCCGCCACGGCGCGCTTCGACAAGAGCTCACCGAGCTCTTCCCCGATCGCGATCAGCGGCGAGAGGTCCTCGACATATTGTCCGGCAAAGGGATTTTCGATCACGGCGATCGCAGCCGCGCGCCGGGTCGGCGGCGAGACCTGGCGGCCCATCTCCATCTGCGTCTCTTCGACGACGGTGACGATCTTGCGGATGATCGCGCTCATGTTTCACTTCCCTGTTCAGGCACAGACGGCGTTCTCCGGCAGATGCGGGCGCGTTCGTTGCTCTTCTATATCCTTAGCTCCGATGACAAGCATATCACCACAAAGCTGCAAGACGGCACCCTCGATCAATCCGCGATCGAACAATTGGCGTGCACATTCCGCGCCAGATTCGAGCGTTGTCCCGACCTCGTCCTGCGACAACTCGCCGACGTCGCGGGTGACGAGGCGCGAGCCGAGATCGCTGTCGGGCTGAAGCTCGTTTGCAGGCGTTCGGATGATGGCGGGATGCCCGGGCAGGTCGACGGCATTGGCTATGACCGTCGCCGCCGCATCGGCCTGCGACGCCGTTGCCGCCAGCACCGTCACGGCGTCGGCAATGCCGAACGAAAAACTGCGGCCGTGGCGTCCGCTGGTCGCGATGCCCCGCACGGGGTCATCCGCATCCACCCTCATCGTTCGCATCACGCCAGCGCGATCGGGTCGGTCCATCAGGCCGACCGAAAAATGCTCGCCCTTGCCGAGATGGAGCGCGATGTCGCCACCATTGTTGACATAGGCCTGATCCAGCGTCACAGCGCCCAGCATGGCGCCCAGAATCTCCTCAGCCACGCTACCGGCAACAGCCGCCATCGGCGTGATGAAGCAATCGGAGGCGTAAGGCGCGACCGCTGCGTGCATCCGGCGCGCCACCACGCCCCTCAGCGAAGTGCGCTTCCCGGCGGCCGTCCGCAGTTCCGGCAACTCCGCGCAGAGTTCGTCGAGCAGTCCGGTGAAGCGGCGCGCGGCCGCCTCATAGGCCGCACGTACATCGTCCGTGCGCCCCCTCGCCTCAACGACCAGATCGATCGGCCCATCCTGCAAATGCAGCCGCCGGCCATCAGACAGCAATGCGATTTGCGGGAGCCTTGTCATGCCCGCGGTCCCGGGATCGGGTTCTGCCAGGGCAGCTGGCGGACATCGTCGCCGCTCTGCACCTCGGAGAGCGGCTTCACATAGTCCATGTGCCCGCCGAGCGCGGCATAGTCGGACAGCTTCATCGTGAACTCGATCGGCGCAACCAGCGCCGGCGTCGGCACGTAGCCGAACGCGCCCGCCGGCATCTGCGTCACGTCGACCATGTAGGTGATGCCGCCGCCCGGCCAGACATAGACCGGCGCGCCGCCACTGGTGACGCGCGTCAGCGCGTCCTTCACCGAGCGCGTCAGCCGCACCGGATTGTCGGTGACACCGGCGCGCAGCGAGCCGCCGGCACCGGCCATGAACAGCACCGTGCACAGCGCCGGCTCGCAATTCTCCTGGATACGCTCGACCGAGAACTTCAGGTCGTCAGGCATCTCGGTCTCGACTGGCTTCAGGGCCCCGTCGAGCACGTAATAAGACGAATGCTCGCCGGTCGTGGAGACCATCAGCATCGAGAGACCCGGTTTTGCTTCCTTGGCGTCGAACGGCCCGAGGATCGCGAGCGGATCGGAAATGTTGGTGCCACCCCACCCCGTGCCGGGATCGGCGACCTGGAAATAGCGGCCTGGCGTCGAGCGGCGGCCCTTCATCTTGATGCCGGTGTCGGCGATGTCGAGCAGCTTGCCGGCCTGATGCTCCGAGAGCACGCCGGTGATGTGATCGTCGACCACGACGACTTCGTCGACCTTGCCGTGCCATTGCTTGGCAAACATGCCGATCGTCGCCGAGCCGCAGCCGACGCGCATGCGCTCTTCTTTCATGCCGTTGACGATCGGCGGCTGGCCGGCCTGGACCACGACGCTCGCGCCGCCGTCGATGGTCAGCTCGACCGCCTTGCAATTGGCGAGATCCATCAGCGTGTCGCAGGTGACGCGGCCCTCCTTCTTGGAGCCGCCGGTGAGATGATGCACGCCGCCGAGCGACAGCATCTGCGAGCCGTATTCGCTGGTGGTGACGTGGCCGACCGCCTCGCCCTGCGCGCGGACTGTCGCAGTCTCCGGCCCGAGATAGCGATCGGTGTCGATCTTCACCTTGATGCCGCAATAGGAGAAGATGCCCTCGGTGACCACAGTCACCATGTCGACGCCGTCGACCTCCGCCGAGACGATGAACGGCGCCGGCTTGTAGTCGGGATAGGTCGTGCCCGCGCCGATCGCCGTCACGAAGGTGGAAGGTTCGTGGACGATCTTGCCGTCCCAGTCTTCGGTGCGGCTGAACGGGACCAGCTTGCCGCCATGCGAGACCGTGCGCTCCAGGATCACATGCGGATCGACGCGGACGAGCTTGCCGTCGTGGTTGGCGTAGCGATCGCAGGCGCCCGCCGCGCCCGGCTTGATGTAGCACATCACCGGACAAGCATCGCAGCGGATCTTGTCGATAGCAGCGCTCGTCGTTTCCATCACCATGTCAGAGCCAGCGAGACCGCGGTTATCATTCGTATACGAACGATGGTGCGCGCGCCCCGGATGGCTGTCAAGCGGCGGTGCGGCGCAAAAGATGCTGCTGCTGCATAAAACCTCATTTGCCTATCCGCCCTGTCCACAAAGAAGGCAGTCGCGCTGCAGTGCGGCATGCATGGCTTGCACGTTTGTGTACAAACGGTATCGTCGCGACGTAGATTTTCGCCATTACTGGCCGAGCGCTTGGAAACGAGGATGACGCAGACACCGATCCGCCTCACCGTGAACGGGGGGATCCACGAGGTCGCTGCAGCGCCGGAGACGCCGCTGCTCTACGTGCTGCGCAACGATCTCGCGCTCAACGGCCCGAAATATGGATGCGGCCTCGGCGAATGCGGCACCTGCACTGTCCTGATCGACGGGGCCGCAGCCCGCTCCTGCGTGATTCCCGTCGGTGGCTGCGCCGGCCGCGACATCGTGACGCTCGAAGGGCTCGGCACGCGCGACAAGCCTGACCTCGTGCAGCAGGCCTTCATCGACGAGCAGGCCGCGCAATGCGGCTATTGCCTCAACGGCATGATCATGACCACCAAGGCGCTGCTCGCGATCAACCCGCGCCCGACCGAGCAGGAGGCGCTGGCGGCGCTCCGCTACAATCTCTGCCGCTGCGGCACACATGTCGAAATCCTGCGCGCCGTGATGCGCGCTTCCGGCCAACTCACCGAGGCCGTTGATTGATGGCCTCCCCTGCCCCTGATGGATCTGAGCGCCAATCCGGTTCGCTCGTCGTCGTCCGCACCGTGGACGAGCTCACGTCCGAGACTTTCATCCGCATCGCCGCGGATGGCTCGGTCAGCGCCTATAACGGCCATGTCGATCTCGGCACCGGCATCCGTACCGCGCTCGGCCAGATCGTCGCCGAGGAGCTGGACGTGTCCTTTGCGCGCGTCGTCGTGGTGCTCGGCGACACTGCGGTGGTGCCCAATCAGGGCGCGACGATCGCGAGCGAGACCATCCAGATCACGGCCGTGCCCCTGCGCAAGGCCGCGGCGCAAGCCCGTCACTTCCTGATCGCGCGCGCGGCCGAGCGGCTGGAGCTGCCGGCGGCCGATCTCAGGATCGAAGACGGCCTCGTGCGCGGGCACGACAATCGCAGCATCAGCTATGGCGAATTGATTGGCGACGAGACGATCCGCCTGGAGCTGGCCGACGACGTCACCGTCAAGGCGGTCGGCGATTATGCCATCGTCGGCCAGTCGATGCCGCGCGTCGACCTGCCCGCCAAGGCCACGGGCGAGCTGGCTTTCGTTCACGATATCCGCGTCCCCGGCATGCTGCACGGCCGCGTGGTGCGCCCGCCCTATGCCGGCCTCGATGCCGGTCCGTTCGTCGGCACCAGCCTGATCGCGGTCGACGAATCCTCAGTGCGCAACATTCCCGGGCTTGTCGCCGTGGTGCGCATCGGCGACTTCGTCGGTGTCGTCGCCGAGCGCGAAGAGAACGCGATCCGCGCGGCGGAGCAGCTCAAGGTGAGCTGGAAGCCTACGCCTACCCTCACGGATCTCGCCGACATCGAGACCGCGCTGCGCGCCAATCCATCGACGCCGCGCACGCTGATCGACAAGGGCGACGTCGATGCGGCGATAGCAGGTGCGGCCAAGCCGATGCAGCGTACTTACGTGTGGCCGTATCAGATGCACGCCTCGATCGGCCCATCCTGCGCCGTCGCGGATTTTCAGGACGGCAATATCCGGGTCTGGTCGGGCACGCAAAATCCGCACGTGCTGCGCAGCGACCTCGCACTTCTGATCGAGCGACCGGAAAGCGAGGTCGAGGTGATCCGGCTGGAAGCCGCCGGCTGCTACGGGCGCAACTGCGCCGACGATGTCACTGCCGACGCCTTGCTGCTGTCGCGCGCGGTCGGGCGGCCCGTGCGCGTGCAGTTGACACGCGAGCAGGAGCACGCCTGGGAGCCCAAGGGCACCGCGCAGCTCATCGACGTCAATGGCGGTCTGGATGCGGACGGCGGTATCGCGGCGTATGATCTCGCCACGCGTTATCCCTCGAATGCCGCACCGACGCTGGCCCTGCTGCTGACGGGTCGGATCTCGCCCGAACCTGCCGTGCTGCAGATGGGCGACCGCACCGCGATCCCGCCCTACGATTACGACCACATGCGCGTCGTCGCGCACGACATGCCGCCGATCGTGCGCGCCTCCTGGTTCCGCGGCGTCTCCGCGCTGCCGAACACCTTTGCGCATGAATCCTACATCGACGAGGCCGCGACCGAGGCTGGCGTCGATCCGATCGAATACCGCCTGCGCTATCTGAAGGACCAGCGCGCCGTCGATCTCGTCAATGCGGTCGCCGAGCGCGCGGGCTGGACGCCGCGGCCGGTGCGCGAGGAGCAGGACGGGGAGATCGTGCACGGGCGCGGCTTTGCCTATGCGCTCTACGTCCACAGCAAGTTTCCCGGCTACGGTGCGGCGTGGTCGGCATGGATCGCTGATGTCGCGGTGAACAAATCGACCGGCGATGTCAGCGTGACCCGCGTGGTTGCGGGACAGGATTCCGGATTGATGATCAATCCGGCGGGCGTCCGCCACCAGATCCACGGCAACGTCATCCAGTCCACCAGCCGCGCGCTGATGGAAGAAGTCTCGTTCGAGCGCGGCGCGGTGGCGGCGCGCGAATGGGGCGCCTATCCGATCATCCCTTTCCCCGACGTGCCCAAGATCGACGTGCTGATGCTGCCACGTCAGGACCAGCCACCGCTTGGCGTCGGCGAGTCCGCTTCGGTCCCGAGCGCGGCGGCGATAGCGAATGCGATCTTCGATGCCACCGGTGTGCGCTTTCGCGAGCCGCCCTTTACGCCCGAACGCATCCTGAGGGGATTGCACGGTGAAACATCGCCCGTGCCGCAGGCCCTGCCCGCGCCCGCCGCGCCGCCGCCGTCGCGCATCCGGGAGACTCCCTTCGCCAAACGCGCCGGCATTGTCGCGACGATTGCCGCGGTCTGCACTGCCGCAATCGGCATCGGCGCGGCGCTGCTGCCGGGGCGCGCGATTGCGCCGATCGCCCGGCCCGACGCATCGGTCTATTCCGCCGCGACGATCGCACGGGGAGAGCAGCTTGCTGCGCTCGGCAATTGCGCGGAGTGCCACACCAATATCGACAGCGTACTCAATGCCGGCGGCCGCGCATTGGAGACGCCATTCGGCACGATCTATTCAACCAATATCACCCCCGACGTCGAGACCGGCATCGGTGCCTGGTCCTATCCCGCCTTCGAGCGCGCAATGCGCGACGGCTTGCATCGCGACGGGCGGCAGCTCTATCCCGCCTTTCCCTACACACACTTCGCCAAGACAAACGAAGCCGACCTTCAGGCGCTCTATGCCTATCTGATGGCGCAGCCTGCAGTGCGCGCGACGGCGCCGGCGAACTCGCTCGCCTTCCCGTTCAACCTGCGCCCGCTGCTCGCGGGTTGGAATGCGCTCTTCCACCAGGCAAAGGAATTCAAGCCCGACCCCACCAAGTCCGAGGCCTGGAATCGCGGTGCCTATCTCGTCGAGGGCCTCGGCCATTGCAGCGGCTGCCACTCGCCGCGCAATGCGCTCGGCGCGGAGCAACGCAAGGCCTATCTCGCCGGTGGCTTCGCCGAAGGCTGGGAAGCGCCGCCCCTAACCTCGCTCTCTCACGCCCCGATCCCGTGGAGCGAGGACGAGCTGTTCGCCTATTTGCGCACCGGCCATTCGCGCTATCACGGCGTCGCCGCCGGCCCGATGGCGCCTGTTGTCAGGGATCTCAAGGCCCTGCCCGATCAGGATATCCGCGCGATGGCGGTCTATCTCAACTCGTTCAACGACACCGCAGCCGATGCGCCGGAGGTGCTCGCCGCGAAGCTGGAGAGCGCGACGCAGGTTACCATCGCCTCCTCCACCGGCGCACGGCTCTATCAAGGCGCCTGCGCCGTCTGCCACGAAGTCGGCGGCCTGCCACTGTTCGGCAGCCGGCCCTCGCTCGCGCTCAACAGCAATCTGCACAGCGCAACGTCGGACAATCTCGTGCAGGTGATCCTGCATGGTATCGCCGAGCCGGTGTCGAGCGACCTCGGCTACATGCCGGCGTTCAGGAACAGCATGAGCGACGCACAGGTGGACGAGCTCGTCAGCTTCCTGCGCGGCCAGTTCGCGCCGGACAAGCCGGCGTGGACCGGCGTGCGCGAGACGATTGCGCGGGTGCGCATTTCAATCCACTAAGCGTGCTTCTTCACTTCCACCGGCGGCGTGCCGTGGGTGTGGAAGGACTCGATCGTCTTCAGCCCCCACGCCTGGCCCTTCTTGCGCTCCTCCTCGGTCCACACGATCGGCTTCCAGTCCGGCGCGAGGATCAGGCGGGCGCCGGCATTGGCGACTTCGACACGGTTGCCTCCGGGCTCGTAGACGTAGAGGAAGAAGGTCTGCTGGATCGCGTGCTTGTGCGGGCCGGTCTCGATGTGGATGCCGTTCTCCAGGAAGATGTCGGCAGCGCGCAGAATTTCCTCGCGGCTGTCAAGCGCGTAGGTGACGTGGTGGAAGCGGCCGGGCACGCCTGAATGGTCGAGCGAATAGGCGAAGTCGTAGCTCTTGTTCGACATCGTCAGCCACATCGCCGCTTCCCGCCCGTCGTTGAGCACGATCTGCTCGGTGAGCCGGCAGCCGAGGTAATTCTCGAAGAACTCGCGGTTGGCCTTGATGTCCACGGCGAGACAGTTGAGATGATCGAGGCGGCGGACATTGACGCCGCGCGCGGGGAAGCGCTGCGCCTGGTTCTTCAGCGCCGGCTTCAGCTCGGGCGGTGCCTGATACCATTCGGTCTCGTAATAGAGCTCGACGATGTGGCCGTCGGGGTCGCGGCAGCGGAAGGTCGGCCCCTGCCCCATGTCGCCGTCGATCCAGCCGATATCGAAGCCGGAGCCCTTCAGCGCGGCGACGCGGCGCTCCAGCGCCTGCTGGCTGCGCGCGCGCAGCGCCATGTGCTCCATGCCCGAGGTCTTCGACGCCGTCAGCTTGAGCGAATAGCGCTCGTAATCGTCCCAGCCGCGCAAGTAAACCGACTCGCCCTTCTGGCCGCTGACGGTCATGCCCATGACGTCAACGAAGAATTTCAGGCTCTCATCGGGCTTGGGCGTCAGCAGCTCCATATGGCCGAGATGAGCCAGATCGAGGATCGGTTCGGGCTGCATGGCTTTCCTCCAGGGCACAGCTGGCGATCCGCCGACCGGATCGCATCATCGGGAGCAAGGCTGCAACGCGCTCAGCCCCCGGAGACGGTCACAAGGTCCGCCGGCCTATTTGTACTAATGTACAAATGATTAGGTCCCGTCAACAAATCAACCACCCCTGGATCGAAGGAAGATGTCCCCCGAACGGTGGACTGACTGGCCTGATGGTAAAATGTTCCTTAATTGCCTTTCGGCTCCAACGGCCCGAAATTGCGCCAATTTCCCGCCGTTTCCGCCAGTAGGTATGCAATCGGAACAAACCTCGCGGCCGAATTGTCGCGGATTTAACGAAGTGCCCGCGCCCGGCGCTTAACCGTTTGTGCAGCCACGGCCGCGCATAGTCCGAGCAGATCCCTTGCTCTTGCCAGGTTCATTCATCGTGACATCCTTTGGACGCGTGATTTCGGTTCGCGGATCGCTGGCCCGGGTCGGGCTGCTGGCAGAAAGCCAGATGCCTATCTCGGAAGTTCGGGCGACCGTCGGCCGCTTCGTCAGTATTCGCAGCGCCAGCTCGGTCATCGTTGCGATGATCACCGAGGTGTCCTGCGAGAACCTGTCGAGCAGCGACAGCTATATCGCGGTTGCGTCGGTCGACCTGCTCGGCGAGATCCTCAACGCCAGCGACAAGCCGAAATTCCAGCGCGGCGTCACCAACTATCCGACCATCGGCGATTCCGTCGATCTGATTACCAGCCAGGAGCTGCGCACGATCTACGCGCCGACCGGCTCGGACCAGATCAATGTCGGCTTCCTCCAGCAGGATCGCTCGGTCGTCGCCTATGTCGATGTCGAGGAAATGCTGTCCAAGCATTTTGCAGTGCTGGGATCGACCGGCGTCGGCAAGTCCACCGGCGTGTCGCTGCTGCTCAACGAGATCCTGAAGGCGCGCCCGAACCTGCGCATCTTCCTGCTCGACGTGCACAACGAATATGGCCGCTGCTTCGGCGACCGCGCGCTGGTGCTCAACCCGCGAAACCTGAAGCTGCCGTTCTGGCTGTTCAATTTCGAGGAAATCGTCGACGTGCTGTTCGGCGGCCGCGCCGGCGTGCCCGAGGAGCTCGACATCCTGGCCGAGGTGATCCCACTCGCCAAGGGCGTCTACACCCAATATCAGAACGCCGACCGCATCGGCCTCAAGCGCATCGATCCCAAGCAGATCGGCTACACCGTCGACACCCCGGTGCCGTACCGCCTGGTCGACCTGATGTCGCTGATCGACGAGCGCATGGGCAAGCTCGAGAACCGCTCCTCGCGCATCATCTATCACAAGCTGATCTCGCGCATCGAAGCGGTGCGCAACGACCCCCGCTACGCCTTCATGTTCGACAACGCCAATGTCGGCGGCGACACCATGGCCGAGGTCATCAGCCATCTGTTCCGCCTGCCGGCGAACGGCAAGCCGATGACGGTGATGCAACTCGCCGGCTTCCCCGCCGAGGTCATCGATTCCGTCGTCTCGGTGCTGTGCCGCATGGCCTTCGATTTCGGCCTGTGGAGCGACGGCGTCTCGCCCCTGCTGTTCGTCTGCGAGGAAGCGCATCGCTACGCCTCCGCCGACCGCAATATCGGCTTCGGCCCGACCCGCAAGGCGGTGTCGCGCATCGCCAAGGAAGGCCGCAAATACGGCGTCTATCTCGGCCTCATCACCCAGCGTCCGGCCGAGCTCGACGCCACCATCATCTCCCAGTGCAACACGCTGTTCACGATGCGTCTTGCCAACGAGCGCGACCAGGCGCTGCTGCGCGCCGCGGTGTCGGACGCCGCCGCGAACCTGCTCTCCTTCGTGCCCTCGCTTGGCACGCGTGAAGTGCTGGCCTTCGGCGAAGGCGTCGCACTGCCGACCCGGTTGCGCTTCAAGGAGGTGCCACCGCACCAATTGCCGCGCGGCGAGGCTACCATCAGCAGCGTGCCTTCGGTCACCTCCGGCCATGACATGCATTTCGTCAGCGCCGTGCTGGAACGCTGGCGCGGCGCCACCTCGCAGCGCGACGTGCCGAACGACCCTGTGTTCTCGGCTCCGCCCGCCAAGACGCTCTCCAACGTCGAGGCCCCGATGCTGCAGCCCTCGATGGGGCTCGATCCGGACCGCTTCTCGCTGTTGAAGAAGCCGCTGCGGTAAGGACTCTCGTGTCCCGGACGCGCATCAGCGTGAACCGCTGCTGCGCAGAGCCGGGAGCCATGCCACAATCACGGCACTCTCGGAGACATGGGCCCCGGCTCAGCAGCTCACCGCCCCGGACGATGCTTCGCATCGCCGGGAGCGCTGCGCTGCGTCCGGGGCACCAGACGTAACGACTCCTCTGGAGCCTCTCGCCCGCATCGACTATGGTCCCCGGCCGCAAGCCGGAATCCATGACCATGACACAGCCCTCACAACGTTTCCCAGCTCCCGCCCTCGACACGCTGCCCGATGACATCCGCACGCGTCTTCTCGCGGTGCAGGAGAAGAGCGGCTTCGTGCCGAACGTGTTCCTGACGCTGGCCTATCGTCCCGACGAGTTCCGCGCGTTCTTCGCCTATCATGACGCGCTGATGGAAAAGGACGGCGGCCTCACCAAGGCCGAGCGCGAAATGATCGTGGTCGCGACCTCGGCCGCCAACCAGTGTCAGTATTGCGTGATCGCCCACGGCGCGATCCTGCGCATCCGCGCCAAGAACCCGCTCATTGCCGACCAGGTCGCGGTGAACTACCGCAAGGCCGACATCACGCCGCGGCAAAAGGCGATGCTCGATTTCGCGATGAAGGTCTCGGCCGACGCGCAGCGCATTTCCGAGGACGATTTCGCCGGGCTCGCGCCGCACGGCTTCAGCGACGACGACATCTGGGACATCGCCGCGATCTCCGCCTTCTTTGCGCTGTCGAACCGGCTGGCGAATTTCACGGGCATGCGCCCGAACGGCGAGTTCTACCTGATGGGACGCGTGCCGAAGAAGTGACGGACAAGACATGACCGAGATGGACTGGCCCGAAATCCTGCTGCGCCTCGGCACCGCGACGCTCGCCGGCAGCGCGATTGGCCTGAACCGCGACCTGCACGGCAAGCCGATCGGGCTGAAGACACTCGGCATCGTCGGGCTCTCCACTGCAACCGTCGTGCTGCTCGCGGTCCAATTCGCCGAGCCCGGCAAGATCACCGATGCGGCGAGCCGTGTGATCCAGGGCATCCTGACCGGCATCGGCTTCCTCGGAGCCGGCGTCATCGTCCATGAGAGCGATCGTTTTCGCGTACTCGGCCTGACCAGCGCGGCCTGCACCTTCCTCGCCGCCTGTCTCGGCATTGCGTGCGGCGCCGGGCAATGGAAAATCGTCCTGGTCGCGCTGGCCTTCACCTTCGTGCTGCTCACGATCGGCCGACGTGTCGAACGCTGGCTGCATCGGATGCTTGGCGGCAAGGATGAGAAACACGACGTCAGCCACGATATTGAAGAGCGCCACCTGTCGGAGCCGGATCGCCGTCCATAAATCTCAGCGGGGTCGACCTGCACGGCGCCAGCAGACAATCGCCAGAACGACCGGCAGCGACAACCCCAGCCACGAAAGAGCGTCCCAGAATCCGTCCCCGACGAGCGCAACGCCGAGCCCCGCGCCGCAGACGACGCCGACAAGGACAGGCCAGCGGAAGACATCCCAGGCGCTCCTGTGAATCCGGAGCTGGTTCCGGGCGGGAATGGCCATGGGCTAGACGCCGACTGCCGCGGTCCGGCCCGCGTCGAGCGGCTTGCGGCGGACCGACGACTTTCGCCTCGCCACCCACAGATAGATCCCGCTGACGAGAACGATGATCGTGATGATGTCCAGCAGCGCCCAGATGATCTTCAGTGGAAGCCCACCATAGTCGCCGAAATGCAGTGGGCGCGAGACCTGAAGCGTCTTCAGATACCAGGGCACCTCGGGTGCCGCGATCGTCTTGCCGTCATTGGCATCAACGAGCATCGGCTGGAGCATGCGCGCCGTGAAAGGCGTCGCGCCCTTGGTCCAGACGACGAGGTGCTGCGGACTGCCGAAGCG
Source organism: Bradyrhizobium sp. CCBAU 25360 (assembly GCF_028128695.1). Classification (NCBI taxonomy): domain Bacteria; kingdom Pseudomonadati; phylum Pseudomonadota; class Alphaproteobacteria; order Hyphomicrobiales; family Nitrobacteraceae; genus Bradyrhizobium; species Bradyrhizobium sp. CCBAU 25360. The sequence continues at coordinate 159,875 of NZ_LBJA01000045.1, read as the reverse complement.
GGCCGACGTCGGCATCGTCACCGAGGTGACCAGACGATCCGGAAATCTCGCGCGGACGAGTTCGACAGAAGCCTGAACCGACGGGATCGGAGCCACGGGCTTGCCGAGATGAGGCGCCAGCAAGACCGGGATCAGCTGCGCGCGCCACAGATCGAACAGCGGCGTCGCCAGCGTGTTGATCATGCCGGTGAGACCCACAACCATCGTCCAGGTCACGGTGACGATGCCGAGGAGATTATGGGTGTCGAGCCATTTGGCGCGTGGCGACGAGCGCCGGCGGATCGTGCCGAAATCGAGCCGCCGCATGAACGGCCAATACACGACCACACCGGATATGATCGACGCTGCGAACAGAAGACCCATCCCTCCGAGAAACAATTCGCCGGGCAAGCCCGCGAACATGTCCTTGTGAATCCGCAATACAATGTCCATGACGTCCTGATGGGGAGCCTCCTCCCCGAGCACCTCGGCGGTGCGCGCATCAAGCGTTAGGCGATGAAAGCTGCCCGGCGCCGGGATCGCCGTCGGAGAAACCGCGACCGTGACCAGCGGCTCCGTCTGCTTGAGATTAAGGAGCAGCACGTACTGACCGGGAAAGCGCGCCTGTGCCGCCGCGATCATCCGGTCGAGCGAGAGCCGCGCCGTACCGGCCGGCATGGCGGGCGCCGCGATCTCATCCTCGAGCAGGTCGTCGATCTCATCGTGAAAGACCAGCGGCAGCCCCGTGACGCACAGCATCAGCAGAAACAGCATGCACACCAGGGACGTCCAGGTGTGAATGCGGGACCACAGGCGAATCGTGCGTGCTTGAACCATGACGAATACTACCAGCGATAGCTGACCGTGCCCGTGATGGTGCGCGGGCTCGTGTATTGGCAACCGCCATTCGTCGTGCAGGCAAGCGTGACGCGATCGGCGATGTTCTTCACGTTCAGCGCCAGGTTGACGCCCTTCGGCTGACGATAATGCAGGCCCGCATCCAGCACGACGTAGCCCTCGTTGACGATTGTGTTGGTCGTGTCGGCGAAGGTCGGTCCGTTGTAACGGATGCCTCCGCCAAGTCCCCAGCCGTCCCAGGTGCCGCCCTGGATCGTGTAGTCGACATAGGCCGATGCGAGCTGGCGGGCGACGAGCGTCGGCACCTTGCCGAGGTCGGTCCCGGTGCTCTGCGTCACCCTCACATCCTGGTTGGTGTAGGTCGCCACGAAGTTCAGCCCGGGCATGATCTGCGCCAGCGTCTCGAACTCGATGCCGCGCGAGTTCACCTCGCCGAGCTGGACCGAGAAGCCGAGATGTGATGGATCGGACGTGAGCGAATTCTGCCGCGTCAGGTCGTAGATCGCCACGGTCATCAGCAGGTTTCGCGACGGCTGATACTTGACGCCCACCTCATGCTGCTGCGCCATCGTCGGCTTGAACGGGTTTCCCGCAAAGTTCGTGTTGGGTGTCGGCAGGAAGGATTCCGAGTAGCTATAATAAGGCGCAACACCGGAATCGAACACGTAGGAGACGGCTCCCCGCTTGGTGAAGGCCGTGTCCTTCGTGTCGGTGGTCTTGTTGGTCGCCAAGGCGTAGGTGTTTTGTTCCGAGGCGTCGTACCGGCCACCCAGCGTGAAGATCCAGTTCTGGATCTTCATCTGATCCTGCACATAGACGCCCACCTGGTCGATCGTCTGGTTCGTCGAGGGGGTGGTGAGCGCAGTCGGAACGACGACGGCCTGGTCGTACACCGGATTGAGCTTGCTGAGCGGCGTCGCTGCTCCGGAATAAGTCCGGTCCGTCATGTTGAACGTCAGATAGTCGACGCCGGAGACCACCGTATGCTGAAGCGGCCCCGTGCTGAACTTGCTGATCAGGTGGTTGTCGGTCGACAGCGATTCGACCTGCTCCTGTATGCGCACCGCACGCCGCGGAAAGACCGTGGTCGTATCGAGCGGACTTCCGATGAACGTCAGATAGCGATAGTCGAGTTCGGTGTGGCCGTAGCGGGCCTTCGATTCGAAGACCAGATTGTTGCTGAAGCGATGCTCGAACTGGTAGCCGACACGCTCCTGCTCCTGGTCGAACTTGTTGTAGCTGGGATCGCCAAGGAAAAGCGGCAGCGCCGTGATACCGGTGATCTTCCCGCCGCTCACATGGGCCATCGACAGCGGAAAGGCGTTGCCGGTCAGATCGCGGGTATAGTCGGCGAGAATGGTCAGCGTCGTGTCATTCGTCGGCTTCCAGGTCACCGCCGGCGCGATATAGGTGCGATTGTCCTTCACGTAGTTCGAGAAGTTGGCGATCTGCGCATCGGAATCCCTGAACACACCGGTCAGCCGGTAGAGCAGCGTGCCGTCCTTGGTGGCAGGACCACCGAAGTCGAAGGCACCCTGAAACCGGTCGTAGTTGCCGAACTGCCCGACAATCTCACCGAAGGCCTTTTCGGGCGGCCGCTTGCTGATGACATCGACAAGTCCGCCCGGCGCGCCCTGTCCATACATGACCGAGCTCGGCCCCTTGATGACGTCGATGCGCTCGAAACCATAGGGCTCGTTGCGGAACAGCGAGAGGAAGTTGGGATCGCCCATCTCGCGAAGCCCGTCGCGATATGCGCCGTAGCCGTTGTTGTCGAAGCCGCGGATGAAGACATTGTCGAAGCGCGGGTCCTTACCGCCCGGCTGAATGGCGAGACCTGCGACATGCTGCAATCCTTCGACCAGTGTCGTGACGGAGCGGGCATCGAGCTGATCGCGACTGACGACGGAGACGGATTGAGGCGTCTCGAGGATCGGGACGTCGGACTTCATCGCAGCCGAGCTGACGACAGGTACAAATCCCTTCACCGGATCCGTACCGCGCTCCATGGCGACGGCGGCGGGCTGAGAGCCGGACTGGAGCACCTGTCCTGCCGCGCGCGATCGCGCAGTTCGGGCGCTCACAGACCGGGTGGTGCGCGATCTCGTGACCTGACGCTTGTTCGCGCGGCTTTGCTCGACGACGACCGGCGGAAGATCTGATGCTGCGCTCGCGCTCTGGGCTTGCGCGTTTCCGCCAAAAGCGATCGCCGGAGGAAGCACGACAAGACCGCACAGCATCGACACGCATCCGCGCTTCGTTGCGCGTGCGTCAAACACGAATTCCAGCATTCCCAGTCCCCGAATTTACCGGGACGACCATGCAAAGACTCCGAACGCACAATCAAAGTCTTTTGGACGTTCGTGTCGTAGAATCTATGTAGACTGGATCCATTCTAATGAAATGGCCTCAGCATCTTGCGCCGGCCCTCCACGGGCTGCATGAATTCCCGACGCTGACGATCCACCGCAGCGCGCCGCGATGACCGACCTGCCGCGTCACGATCTAGAATCGCAACCGCCGGCCCCAAACCGGCTTCAGCAGTTCGAGCGCCGTGAGTACCAGCAATCCTGCGCCGAGCGTGACCATCAGATCGTCCAGGTGCAGGGGACCGAACCGGAACAGACTGGACGCCGGCGGCCAGAACAGGGCCGCGGCCAGAACGAGCGCGATCGACAGGAATATCCAGAGCAAAGCCGGATTCGGACGGAAGAACGCCGACAAGAACGACGCGCTGAAGGACCGGTTGACCAGCACCAGCGCGACGACGCAGACGACCAGCGCGATGAAAGCCAGCGTGCGCGCCTCGTCGGGTGGAATACCGGAACGAAGCGCAACGACGAAAATCACCGCGATCAAGGCAAAGGCCATGACGCCTTGAAGAACGCTCCAGCCGACCAAAGCCCACGAGAACAGTTCCGCATCGGCGCGCCGCGGCGGGCGCGTCATGACATCGCGCTCCTCCCGCTCGGCTTCGAACACGAGCGAGCAGACCGGGTCGATGATCAGCTCCAGAAATGCAATGTGAACGGGCCCGAGAACCAGAGGCAGCCCGAAAACCAGCGGCAGCAGGGCGAGCCCCGCGATCGGAACGTGGACGGCGAAAATGAAGGCCATCGCCTTGCGGAGATTGTCGTAGATTCGGCGCCCCAGCCGGATGGATGCGACGATGGAGCCGAAATCGTCGTCGAGCAGGACGATCGAGGATGCCTCGCGGGCGACATCGGTGCCGCGACCACCCATCGCGATCCCGATATGGACCGCCTTCAGGGACGGCGCGTCGTTGACGCCGTCGCCGGTCATCGCGACGATCTCGCCGTTGCGCTTCATCGCCTGAACGATCCGCAGCTTCTGCTCCGGCAGGACCCGCGCGAACACGTTCACGTTCCTGACGAGGGCCTCCAGCCCGCTCTCGTCCGCGAGCCTGATCTGCTCACCGGTCGCGACCTCGTTGACGTCGAGCCCGGCCTGCCCGGCGATCGCCATGGCGGTCGCCGGATAGTCGCCCGTGATCATGACGACGCGGATGCCGGCCGAACGACATTCGGCCACCGCCTCGGGGACATGCGGACGAAGCGGATCGGCCAACCCGACCAGACCGAGGAAGCGAAACGAAAAACCTTCCTGCGAGCTCGGCAGGGCCTCGCCGTCGCAGGTCGCGGCGGCCACGCCGAGCACGCGAAGACCGTCCTTGGCCATCGCCGCGACCGCATCCCGCATCGCGTCCTGGTCCGCACCATGCAACTTGCAGAGGCGCGCAATCGCTTCGGGAGCACCTTTGGCCGAGGCGAACACTCCCTGGGACGATTGCCAAACCTGGGTCATCGCCAGCAGTTCGGGACGCAGGCCGTAGGTGCGGATCAAGGTCCGAGCATGCAGGGTTTCATCAGCCTCCGGCAGGTTCGCCTGCGCGAACGCGTGCAGGGCCTTCTCCATCGGATCGAACGGTTCGGGCGAGCTCGCCAGAGCACTGCAACGCGCCAGCTCGAAAAACTCCGCTCCCACGGGCGCCGGCTGCGAAGACACGAGGCGGACGCTCGTCCCGCCGCGTAGCCTCAGCTCCGCGACCGACATCCGGTTCTGCGTCAACGTGCCGGTCTTGTCGGTGCACAGCACCGTGGCGGAGCCGAGCACCTCGATCGCGGCCGCGCGCCGCGTCAGCACCCGCGCCTTGGAGATCCGCCAGGCGCCCATGGCCATGAACACCGTGAGCACGACGGCAAACTCCTCAGGCAGCATGGACATGCCGATCGCGATGCCTCCGAGCATTGCCTGCAGCCAATCCCCGCGCAACGCTCCGTAAAGCAGGACAGCCGCCAGGCTGATCGCCGCGCCGCCGAGAAAGCAAAGCCGTACGAGCCGTGCGGTCTGCTGCTGCAGCCGCGGCGGCTCCGACTGCAAACCATGCAGCGACAGTCCGATCTTCCCGATCTCGCTGCGAGGGCCGGTGGCCTCGACCTCGGCGAGGCCCTCGCCTCGCACGACCAGCGAGCCCGAATACACGAACGGCAGGTCATCGCCGCCCGGGCGATGTTCGGCCAAGGCGACCTTTTCAGTCATGGAAGCCTCGGCGACCGGCGTCTTGAGGGCCTGCTTGCGAACCGGGACCGACTCTCCGGTCAGCAGGGACTCATCGACCGCCAGATCACGCGCACTGACGAGTACCGCATCCGCCGGAATCCGATCGCCTTCGGCCAGGACGAGCAGATCGCCGCGGACGACGTCCCGGCCCGCGATCCGCCGCCGCTCGCCATCCCTGACCACGAGCGCTCGCGGACTGGTCAGCTCCCGCAACGCCTCCAGCACGCGCTCGGTGCGGGTTTCCTGCACGATCGTGATCACGACGGAGATGGCGCCGAATGCCAGGAGAAGCAGCGCCTCGCGGAGGTCGCCGAGCAGCAGGTAAACCAGCCCGCCACACAGAAGGAGAGCGAGCATCGGCTCGCGCAGCACCTCGAGCACGATGCGCAGGGGCGTGCGCCGTTCGGGCCGAGGCAGCTCGTTGTAACCTTCATGTTGCAGCCGCAGCCGGGCCTCGGTTTCGCTGAGCCCGGCCGAACCGCCGCTTTCTGTCCTGCTCACGTCTTCCGCCGCATGCTCCAGAGACTTCCAGCCCCCACGACGGCTGTCACGAGCAGGACGGCGACGAAGGTCTGGATGATGGTGAAGTTCAGGGCATCACGCGCGACGAACAACGCGGTGAGCGCGCCGGCAATGATAAAGACGATACGAAAGATGAGGCTCATGGTCATGTCTCCAGTCTTGCATGACTTGGAGCCCGGGCCCACGACGTCTGGGCACAACGCTGCTTCTGCAACCATGCAGAGAGACTTTAGCCCGTCACAGCGGCGCAGATTTGCGACAAGTCAAGCCTGATCCGGCCATCGCCGCATCTGGCCGGTCGACGGGTGCGACGTGATGTCCCGCCGCGAGCGATCAGCCGCGGCATCGCTCATGGTTGCAAGGCGCCGTGCCGCTAGCGCTTCGCCATCAACTCGAGCGCCGGAGCAAAGCGCTCCGCGAACGTCAACGACTTGGCGTGGTGAACTGCGGCAAACGATGCCGAAATTCCTGCCGAAGCGACCGCGAGCAACGCAATTACGAAAGCCAGACGGCGCATGTTCGCCTCCTGTGTGAGCTCGTCTACCCCATACAGATGGGACGGCTCTGTTTCAGGACGGTTTCATGGGCGCGGAAATTGATTTCACTCAAGCGCCTGTGATGGGATCCGGCTTATCTGGACGCATTCCGCAACCAACTAACAATGGTCGACGTATTTTGCAGCGGAGCCCGGCCGTGTTGGGAATTCTACGTCCGCGGACACGATCCTAAAGCACTGCGGCGACCAGCAGCATTCGCTGGAATGGGAGTCATCAAGGACTATTCAAATGAAGATCGTGATCCAGAAGCTCAATGGCCTGTGGCACCTCATCGTCGGATCGTGCCTGATCCGAACGCCCTTCCTCGACACGCAGGATCGTGCGCTAGTGGTCACTTACGCTCGCCGCGCCTATCCCGGCGCCAGGATCTTCCAGCGCGACTGACGCGAGCGGCTGCGCATGATGGTCAGCTCACTAGAGCGATTCCCGACTGCCCCTAATCATCGTCCTCCGGACCGCACCAGCCGGGCAGATAGATCGCGTCCTTGCTCTTGGCTGCGGACATCGCCTTCTCGATCGCCTTGTCGAAATCGGCCTCCACCGTCTTGCGCGAGACCTTTCGGCGCAGGAAGTCGGCCCACAGGAATTCCGAGAACGGCGTGGTGTCCTTGGCGAAGCCGCCCAGGCGGCGCAATTCGCCGGCAAGGCTGCGGAACGGATCGTCCTTGAGATCGGCAACCGATTTTGGCAGGTCGCGAAACTGCCGCCGTTCGCCCTTGGCGTCGTAAGGATAGACCCAACGCTTGTTGTCCATCACGCCCCAGAACGCCTCGCGCTCGACCATGCGGAGGTCGCCGACGATGGTCACCAGCACCTCCTTGACGCCTTCGTCGTGCAGTGCGCGGCCGAGATGATGATGGTCGATCACATAGTAGCGCGCGTCGGGGCCGTAGACGACGGGGATCATGTGCTTGCCGAGCAGATCCGCCTGCTTCTTCTTGTCATGCTCGCGCCAGCGCTTGCGCTTCTCCTTGACCTCGCGCATGCCGACCGTCATCTGCGTCGGCCGGAGCGACAGGATCGGGACCGGGTGCACTCTCGGCTCACGCGCGTTGGTCGTGGTCATGGTCGAAGGCCCCTCGCATGGATGCAACTGACGGTTCAGGTTCCACGACTATGACATGGGCCATGCGGCGGCAAAACGTGTTCGGAAGGACGCGGAGATCACAAGCCGATGTAGAGGGGAACGAAGGTGTGAAATCCTTGGCCCTTGCTACCTCTGTTGTTGCAACGCAACCCTTGCATCCCTGCCGCCGACACGACGGCCGGTTCCGCGGTCGCTTCCCACAATCCATGCACAAATAGTGCGAGCGTACAAATGCTCGCGGGCATTGCGAAGATTTTCTGCAACACGTTCATCACGTGTGCTATCTAAAATCGCTGCTTCGGAGTGATCCCCGCCCCATGACGACCCAGCGGCCCATAAGCTCTGACGACGAGCACCGGGTGCTCCAGTTCAGGCCGCGCACCTCGCCTTCCCCGACGGTCCACCGCGGCAGCGGTACCGTGCAGCCGTTGCGAGTCGCCCCCGAACCGCTCGACCTGTCGCGCTACGAGAAGCCCCGCGCCGAGCCGGACAATTTCCGCCATCGCATGCTCGCCAACATCGCGGCGCTGGCCTTCACCATCGCGCTAACCGCAATCGGAATTTGGCTCGCGGTCAGCATCGCCGACCTGCGCCGGACCCAGGATTGCGTGCTGATGGGCCGTCGCGACTGCGTCAAGATCACGACGCCGCACATCTAGGCCCACCTCGCCCCGGCCCCGGCGGGCACGCGACTTCAGCGGGGCATCCCCAGCCCCGTCTCACCGCCTGCCCGCCTCCATTGAACTCAGGGCGGCGCTCCGATATACGGGCTTTCGACCCGGCCAGAGGGGGGTTTGAGGGCGTCATCAGGGGCGCGATGCCCACCCACCGTGCCACTCTGGATAACCTGACAAATATCCGCAATATATCAAAGGCTTAGTGATGTCTTCCACATTCGATCAGGTCGCCACGATCATCGCTGAAACCTGCGACATCCCGCGCGACACGATCACGCCGGATAGTCATGCCATTGACGATCTCGGCATCGACAGCCTCGATTTCCTTGATATCGCGTTTGCGATCGACAAGCAGTTCGGCATCAAGCTCCCGCTGGAAAAGTGGACCCAGGAGGTCAATGACGGCAAGGCGACCACCGAGCAGTATTTCGTGCTGAAGAACCTGTGCGCCCGCATCGACGAACTGGTTGCGGCCAAGGGCGCGAGCGCCTAAGCGCGCGGTCATGCAACTCGAATACTTCCACATGATCGATCGCATCGTCGACCTCAAGGTCGACGAGAAGACGATCGTCGTCGAAGCGCAGGTCCCGCAGGAGAGCACCATCTTCGAGGGGCACTTCCCGGGTTACCCCTTGATGCCCGGCGTGCTCCTGATCGAATCGATGGCGCAGGCCTCGGGCTGGCTTCAGCTCGGCGTGTTCAAGTTTGAACGCATGCCGATCCTTGCCGCCGTGAAGGAGGCCAAGGTCCGCGGCTCGGTCTTCCCCGGCGATCTCATGAGCATCGAGGCGAGCCTCATCCATGAAGGCTCCGGCTATGCCATGACCGAAGCCAAGATCAGGGTCGGCGGCAAGCTGCGCGCGAATTCGGCGCTCACCTTCACGCTGATCCCCTTCCCCAATGCGGATATGCGCGGCTACATGACGAAAGTCGCCGAGCGCGTCGGCTTTCCGCAACAGGCCGTATCGCCATGACTGACACTGCTTCGAAGCCCGGCCAGACCGAAGTCTGGATCACCGGCATTGGACTCGCGACCTCGCTCGGCGAGGGCCTGGACGCCAACTGGGCCGCGCTTCAGGAGAAGCGCATCAATGTCGACGAGAAGGGCTTTGCGCCCTACATCGTGCATCCCTTGACGCCTGTCAGCTTCGACAGCCAGATCCCGAAGAAGGGCGACCAGCGCCAGATGGAAGCCTGGCAGCGCATCGGCACCTACGCCGCCGGCCTTGCGCTCGATTCCGCCGGGATCAAGGGCAACAAGGACATCCTGTCGAAGATCGACATGGTGGTGGCCGCCGGCGGCGGCGAGCGCGATCTCAACGTCGACACCGGTGTCTTGACGGCCGAGGCCAAGGGCGCGAACGCGCCCGGCTTCCTCAACGAACGGCTGATGAGCGATCTGAGGCCGACGCTGTTCCTGGCGCAGCTCTCCAATCTGCTCGCCGGCAACATCGCCATCGTGCACGGACTTGGCGGCACCTCGCGCACCTTCATGGGCGAAGAGGTCGCGGGCGCCGATGCTGCCCGCATTGCGCTTGCGCGCATCGCCTCGGGCGAGAGCGACATCGCGCTGGTCGGCGGCTCGCATAATGGCGAGCGCAAGGACTTGCTCGTCCTCTACGAATTCGGCGATTTCAATCTCAAGGACAAGTTCGCTCCCGTCTGGGCGCGCAAGGACCACGCCGGCTTCGCGCTCGGATCTGCCGGCGCCTTCCTGGTGCTGGAGTCGAAGGCGCATGCGCAAGCGCGCGGCGCAAAGCCGTTCGCAAGACTGTCGAGCGTCGTCGCCGACCTCGCCCGGCGCAAGCAGCCCGGCGACATGGCCGCGACGCTGGAGCAGCTGTGGGCCAAGCTGCCCAGGCGCGAAGGTAAAGGCGCCATCATCTCAGGCGCAACCGGTGCAGAGCCCGCAACGAGCGAAGAGCGCGGCTTCCTGAAGGGCCATGCCGATTTCCCGGTGCGTTCGACCGGCACGATGTTCGGCCACACCATGGAGACGCAATTCCCGCTCGGCATCGCGCTCGCCGCGCTGTCGATCTCGCGCGGTGCGCTGTTCCCGCCGAACGATTCGACGGGCACCGAGATTGAAATGCAGGGAGCGCCCACCCAGATTGTGGTGGTGGGGGCCGGACACTGGCGCGGCGAAGGCATGGCGCTGGTCGAGGCAGTTAGCTAGCTCTATCGGGGGATCGACATGACTGCACCACGCGACAAACTCGGGCGCCCCGTCGTCGTCGTCACCGGCATGGGCATCATGACCTCGCTCGGTGCCGGCAAGGCCGACAATTGGGCCAAGCTCGTTGCCGGCGAATCCGGCATCCGTACCATCACGCGCTTTCCGGTCGACGGCCTGAAGACCACGATGGCCGGCACCGTCGATTTCGTCAGCGTCGATCCATTCTCCTCCACCGGCCTGTCCGAGCGGATGGCTGAGCTCGTGACGGAAGAAGCGCTCGAGCAGGCCGGCATCGGCGCCAAGGCCGATTTCCCGGGGCCCCTCTTCCTCGCGGTTGCGCCGGTCGAGGTCGAATGGCCACAGCGACGCGAGCTCGGCCGCGCCGTCGGCGCGCTCGACTTCAACTATGACGATCTCTTGCGCATCTCCGGCGGCGGCAAGTACAGCGCCTATCATCACCGCTTCATGTTCGGCTCGGTGGCCGCGCATCTCGCCGAGACCTTTGGCACCAAGGGCTCGCCGATCTCGCTGTCGACGGCCTGCGCGTCCGGAGCCACCTCGATCCAGCTCGGCGTCGAGGCGATCCGCCGCGGCGAGACCGATGCTGCGCTGTGCGTCGCGACCGACGGCACCGTGAACCCCGAGGCCCTCGTGCGCTTCTCGCTGCTCTCGGCGCTGTCGACCCAGAACGATCCGCCGCAGGCGGCCTCCCGCCCCTTCTCCAAGAACCGCGACGGCTTCGTCATGGCCGAAGGCGCCGGCGCGCTCGTGCTGGAAAGCTACGAGGCCGCCACCGCCCGCGGCGCAAAGATCCTCGGCGTGATCGCCGGCTGCGGCGAGCTCACCGATTCCTTCCATCGCACCCGCTCTTCGCCCGACGGCAAGCCGATCATCGGCTGCATGAACAAGACGCTGGCCGATGCCGGCATGACGCCGGACCAGATCGACCACATCAACGCGCACGGCACGGCGACGCCCGAGAACGACAAGATGGAGTTCAACACGACATCGGCCGTGTTCGGCGAGCTGGCGCAGAAGATTCCGGTGACCTCCAACAAGTCGATGGTCGGCCACACCATCTCGGCGGCAGGCGCGGTCGAGGCGATCTTCTCGCTGCTCACGCTCGAGCATCAGCGCATCCCGCCGACGATCAACTACGAGACGCCGGATCCCACGATCCTGTTCAACGTCGTCGGCAACAAGGCGCGCGACGCCCGCGTCACCGCGGTGATGTCGAACTCGTTCGGCTTCGGCGGCCAGAACGCCTCGCTGATCCTGACCCGCGAACCGGCCTGACCGGACGCATGGCGCTGCTTCCTGCGAGGACGAAGGCCCGCGCGCGGGAGGCTGCGAAATCGATCGGCGGCAGCCTGATCGGCGCCGCCACCGTCGGCATGCTGCGTACCACGCGCTATTTCGATCCGGTCAAGACCTCGGACTTTTTCGCGCGCGTGGTGAAGCTGATCGGCCCGCGCCTGCGCGAGCACCGCATCGGTCGCGCCAACCTCACCGCGGCGTTTCCGGAGAAGTCGCCCGAAGAGATCGAAGCCATCCTGATGGGCGTCTGGGAGAATCTCGGCCGCGTCGGCGCCGAATTCGCCCATATGGATCACGTCTGGGATTACGACCGCGATCATCCCGAAAACAGCCGGATCGAACTCCCGGCGCGCAGCATCGAGCTGTTCGACCAGATCCGCGACGACGGCAAGCCGGCGCTGATCTTTGCAGCTCACCTCGCCAATTGGGAGTTGCCGGCGCTCGCCGCCGTCTCGCATGGCCTCGATGCCGCGATCCTCTACCGTCGGCCGAACATCGCATCTGCCGACCGCATCATCCAGGAGATGCGCCAGGTCAACATGGGCACGCTGATCCCGGCCGGGCGCGACGCGCCGCTGCGCCTCGCGCAGGCGCTGAAGGACGGCAAGCACGTCGCCATGCTGATCGACCAGTATCTGACCGGCGGCGTCGAGGTAACCTTCTTCGGCCGCAAGACCCGCGCCAACCCGATGCTGGCCCGCCTGCTCCGCCAGGTCGAATGTCCGATCCACGGCGTCCGCATCATCCGCCTGCCCGGCGGCCGCTTCACCGCCGAGATCACCGAGGAGGTCCGACCGGTGCGCGATGCCGACGGCAAGATCGACATCCAGGGCACGACCCAGGCGATCACCAGCGTCGTGGAAGGCTGGGTGCGCGAGCATCCCGAGCAGTGGTTGTGGCTGCACCGCAGGTGGCGGTAGTTGCCGTCACTGCGAGGAGCTAAGCGACGAGCAATCCAGAGTGCCCTCACCGAGAGATTCTGGATTGCTTCGCTCCGCTCGCAATGACGAGTGCGGCCCCTCTACCTTCCCGTCTTCACCTTGGTCCACAGCCGGTTGATGATGCGCTGGGTCGCCGGCTCGCGCGCGGTGATGACGAACAGCTTTGCGAGCGTCGCTTCGTCCGGATAGATGTTCTTGTCGTTCAAAATCTTCGGATCGACCAGCTTCTGGCTGGCGAGGTTGCCGCTCGCGTAGGACAGGAAGTCCGAGTTCTTGGCGGCGACGTCCGGACGGTAGAGATAGTTGATCAGCTCGTAGGCTTCCCTCACGTTCTTGGCGTCCGCGGGGATCGCGAGATTGTCGAAGAACATCTGCGCGCCCTCCTTCGGGATCGCGTAGCCGATCTCGATGCCACTGCTGTTGTCTTTCTTGGCCTCGGCCGCGCGAGCGCGGGCCTGCATGATGTCGCCGGACCAGCCGACCACGAAGCAGATCTCGCCGGTCGCGAGCGCGCTGAGATATTCGGAGGAGTGGAATTTGCGCACGGAGGGGCGGACTTTTGCGACGACATCGGCGGCCTTCTCGAGGTCAGCCTGCTTGGTCGAGTTCGGATCGAGCCCGAGATAATTCAGCGCCGCCGGAAAGATGTCGTCGGCGGAGTCGAGCATGTGGACGCCGCAATCTCTAAATTTGGCGAGGTTCTCCGGCTTGAAGACGATGTCCCAGCTGTCGATCTTCGCGTCGGGCCCCAGGATCTGCTTCACCTTGGCGACGTTGTAGCCGATGCCCGTCGTGCCCCACATATAGTTGGCGGCGTAATTGTTGCCGGGATCGTAGGTCGCAAGGTTCTTGGTCACCATCGGCCAGGCATTTTCCAGGTTGGGCAGCTTCGACTTGTCGAGCTTCTGGAAAATGTTGGCCTTGATCTGGCGCTGCAGGAAATAGGCCGTGGGCACCACGACGTCGTAGCCGGACTTGCCGGCCATCAGGCGCGTCTCCAGCGTCTCGTTGGCATCGAAGGTGTCGTAGACCACCTTGATGCCGGTCTCCTTGGTGAAGGCCTCGAGGACGTCTGGCGCCATATAGTTGGACCAGTTGTAGAAATTGACGACCCGCTCCTCGGCCCTGACAGGGGCGGAAAGCAAATTCAGCGCGGCGGCGATCGCGAGGCCAAGGCCAAACCCGCAGCGGCCGACATTCGTCATCTCTACCTCTTGCGACCGCGCACCGCGTCCGACAGCCGCTCCAGGGCGGTGTCGAGGGTCTCGTCCTTCTTGGCAAAGCAGAAGCGCACCACTGATGTCACGGGGTCCTGCTCGTAGAAGGCCGACACCGGGATCGCCGCGACCTTGTAGTCCTTCACGATTCGCCAGCAGAACTCGGTGTCGCTCTCGTTGAGCCCGAGCGGCGACAGGTCGACGGTGAGGAAGTAGGTTCCTTGCGACTTCAGCACGGGGAAGCCGAGGCTCTCCAGCCCCTTGGTCAGGCGGTCCCTGCTCCGCGTCAAATCCTTGCGCATCGACAGGAAGTAGTCGTCGGACTTGCCGAGGCCGTAGGCGACGGCGGCCTGCAGGTTCGGCGCCGTGGTGAAGGTCAGGAACTGGTGCACCTTGGCGGCGACGCGCAACAGCGGCGGCGCGGCGCAGACGAACCCGATCTTCCAGCCGGTCAGTGAGAAGATCTTGCCGGCCGAGCCGACCTTGATGGTGCGCTCGCGCATGCCCGGAATGGTGATCAGCGGGATGTGCTTGTGCTCGTCGAAGGTGACGTGCTCCCAGACCTCGTCGCAGATCGCGATGACGTCGAACTCCTGACAGTAGCGCGCCAAGAGCTCGAGATCCTCGCGCGGAAAAACCACCGCGCTGGGATTCAAGGGGTTGTTGAAGAGCACCGCCTTGGTCTTTGAATTGAAGACGCTTTTCAGCATGTCCTCATTCAGCCGCCAGTGCGGCGGCTCCAGCCGCACGAGGCGCGGGATGCCGCCGGCCTGGCGGATGATCGGCAAATAGGAATCATAGACCGGCTGGAAGCACACCACCTCGTCGCCGGGCTGCACCACCGCGAGGATCGCCGAGGTCAGTGCCTCGGTGCCGCCGGAGGTGACCATCACCTCGCTCATCGGATCGAGCTTGAGCCCGTGCCAATGGCCGTAATGGGTCGCGATCGCCTGGCGCAGCTCCGGCAGGCCCATCATCGAGGGATACTGGTTGTAGCCGTTCAGCGAGGCCTCGGCCGCGGCGCGGCGGATGTCCTCCGGCCCCGGATCGTCGGGAAAGCCCTGGCCGAGATTGATGGCGGCATTGTCGCGCGCGGCCTGCGACATCGCCTCGAAGATGGTGACGGGAAGGTCGGCGAAGACCTTGTTCAGCGAAGAGCTCTTGGACGTCATCGCGGGGCTAGCCACCGACCTTGCTGGGAAGCCCCGCCGCCTTCCAGCCCAGCATGCCGCCGGCCAGATGCTTGTCGTAAGGCAGGCCCGCCGCCTGAGCCGCGAGCGAGGCCGTCACCGAGCGTTTGCCCGAGCGGCAGGCAAACACGACGTCCTTGCCCTGGGGATCGGGGATCGCCTTGGGATCGAAGGTCGAGAGCGGCACCACGACGCCGTAGGGATAGGCCTCGGCTTCGACCTCGTTCGGCTCGCGCACGTCGACGAGGAGATAGCGGCCCTCCGCGACACCCTTGGAGACCTCGTCCGGGGTCAGATCCTGCACCTGGTTTGCCACATCATCCTCCAACGTCGCGCGTGCCAGCCGGACCTATCCCGGCCGGCGGCAACCTCGCCTCTCGGCTCACGAAAATCAAGCGCTACAAAGGCTTGAGCCGCGCGGCGCAAGTTAAAGCTAAATCGCAGCGACTTGAAGTGGGGCGTTGGCCGGCCGCCTAAATCGTCACCTGCGTTCCGACCTCGACCACGCGGCCAGAGGGGATCTGGAAATAGTCGGTGGCGTCGTTGGCCGAGCGGCTGAGCGAGATGAACAGCCGGTCCTGCCAGCGCGGCATGCCGGAATGGACGGCGGGCTTGAGCGCTCTGCGCGACAGGAAGAACGAGGTCGACATGATGTCGAACTGCCAGCCGAGCTTGCGGGCGATCGCCAGGGCTTTCGGCACGTTGGGCGATTCCATGAAGCCGAACTTCAGCGTCACCTTGGAGAAGGTCGGTGAGATCTGCTCCAGTTTCACGCGCTCGGCCGGATCGATCCGTGGGGTCTGCGCCGTCTCGATGGTGAGAATGACATTCTTCTCGTGGAGCACTTTGTAGTGCTTCAGACTATGCATCAGCGCGGTCGGCGCGCTGAGCGGGTCGGAGGTCAGGAACACCGCGGTGCCGGGCACCCGCTGCGGCGGCCGCTTCTCCAGCATCGCCACGAGATCGGCGAGCGGGAACTCGAGCTTGCGCGACTTCTCGAACAAGAGGCGGCTGCCGCGCCGCCACGTGTACATCAGGATGATCATGAGCGCGCCGAGCGCCAGCGGCACCCAGCCGCCTTCGAACACCTTGAGCAGGTTGGCGGCCAGGAACGTGAGGTCGAGAAACAGGAACGGCGCAATCAGCGCTCCGGCCGCGAGCGGCGACCAGCGCCAGACCTTCCAGATCACGACGAAGCCCATCATCGCCGTGACCACCATGGTCCCGGTGACCGAGATGCCGTAGGCCGAGGCGAGCGCGCTGGACGAGCGAAACAGGAGCACCAGCAGCACCACCGCGACCAGCAGCAGCTGGTTGATGCGCGGGATGAAGATCTGGCCGGAATGGGCTTCCGACGTATGGCGAATTTCGAAGCGCGGCAACAGGCCGAGCTGGATCGCCTGGCGCGTCAAGGAATAGGCGCCTGTGATGACCGCCTGGCTGGCGATGACGGTCGCCATGGTGGCGAGCACGACCATGCAGCCGCGGAACAAGCCCTGCGGGAAGAGCTGGAAGAACGGGCTGACGATGGCGCCGGGATCGCCGAGCACGAGGGCGCCCTGCCCGAGATAGTTCAGCGCGAGCGACGGCAGCACGATGAACAGCCACGCGGTCTGGATCGGTCGCTTGCCGAAATGGCCGAGATCGGCATAGAGCGCCTCAGCCCCGGTGACCGCGAGGAACACCGCGCCCAGCGTCACGAAGCCGATGATGCCGTGGTGGAACATGAAAGAGACCGCATAGAGCGGGTTCAGCGCATACAGCACTTGCGGCTGTTGGATGATCGGATGGATCGCCGCCGCGGCAAGGACCGCAAACCAGACGCACATGATCGGGCCGAAGAAGGCGGCGACGCGGGCGGTTCCGCGCGACTGCACGGCGAACAGGCAGACCAGGATGACCACGGTTAGCGGCACGATATAGGGCTCGAACCGCAGCGTGACGTCCTTCATGCCTTCGATCGCGGACAGCACCGACAGCGCAGGCGTGATCACGGCATCGCCATAGAACAGCGCGCCGGAAATGATGCCAAGCAGGACGACGGTCGCCCCGCCGGTGCCGACCGCGCGCTGGGCCAGCGCCATCAGCGCCAGCGTGCCGCCCTCGCCGTTGTTGTCGGCCCGGAGCAGGATCACGACGTATTTGAGCGTCACCACGACAATCAGTGCCCACAGGATCAGCGAGACCACGCCGAGCACCGCCGCCGGCGTCGGCAGCCCGTCCGCGCCCGATGCCGCCATCACCGCCTCGCGGAACGCGTAGAGCGGGCTGGTGCCGATATCGCCGTAGACGACGCCGATGCTGCCGAGGGTCAGCGCGCCGAAACGGGCGGTGGTATGGGCCTCGCCATGCCCATTGGCCGCCGCCGTTTCCGGGGCGGAAATCACTACGTCGCTTGTCATGGGAGAGCCCAGTGGCCTCTAAAATGCTTCACTGCACAATGGCGGAAGAGCGCGCGGCTTATAGTCCTGCGCTACCGGCATAGCCTAGCCCGATTCCGGGGCTTAGACATGCAAATTTGCATGACTAAGGCAGTTTCGTTCTAGATGGTGACTTGGGTTCCGACTTCAACCACCCGTCCCGTGGGGATCTGGAAGTAATCCGTGGCGTCGTTGGCGGACCGGCTGAGCGCAATGAACAAATGGTCCTGCCACAGCGGCATGCCCGACTGCGCCGACGCCTTCAGCGACCTCCGCGACACGAAGAACGACGTCGACATGATGTCGAACTGCCAGCCCTGCTTGCGCGCGATCGCAAGTGCCTTGGGCACGTTCGGCTGCTCCATGTAGCCGAAGCGCAGCCGGACTTTCGAGAACTTGTCGCTGATCTTCTCCATGCGGAAACGCTCCGCCAGGTCGACCCGGGGCGTATGCGCGGTCTCGATGGTCAGGATCACGTTGTGCTCGTGCAGCACCTTGTTGTGCTTGAGATTGTGCAGCAGCGCGGTCGGCACAAAGGAGGGATCGCTGGTCAGGAACACCGCGGTGCCCTTGACGATGTGCGGGGGCCGCTTCTCCAGGCTGCGGATCAGATCGTCCAGCGGCACCTCGATCCGGCGCGTCTTCTGGATCAGGATCCCGGAGCCCTTCCGCCAGGTCCAGATCGTTCCCGCCATGGCCACGCCGAACAGCAGCGGCACCCAGGCGCCCTCAAGCAGCTTCAAGAGATTGGCGCTGAAGAAGCTCAGATCGACGATGACGAAGGGCATGATCACGGCCGCAGCCGTGGCAGCGCGCCAGTTCCACAATTTCCAGATCACGATGAAGCCCATGATGCCGTCGGCGACCATGGTGGTGGAGACCGCGATGCCGTAAGCCGACGCCAGATTGCTGGGGGTGTGGAACAAGAGCACCAGCAGCATCACGCCGATCAGCAGCAGTCGATTCACCCGCGGCAGGTAGATCTGGCCGGCGTGAGTCTCGGAGGTGTAGCGGACCTCGAAGCGCGGCAAGAGGCCGAGCTGTACCGCCTGATAGACCAGCGAATAGGCGCCGGTGATCACCGCCTGGCTCGCGATAACGGTCGCGGCCGTCGCAAGCCCGACCAGCGGCAGCACCAGGCTCTCGGGCACCATGCGATAGAACGAGTGCTCGATCGCGCTGGGATCAGACAGCACCAGCGCGCCCTGCCCGAAATAGTTGATCAAGAGCGCGGGCAGCACAAAGAACATCCAGGCCGACTGGATCGGCTTGCGCCCGAAATGGCCGAGATCCGCATAGAGCGCCTCGCCCCCGGTCACCGCCAGGAACACGGCGCCAAGGGTGACGAGGCCAATCGTGCCGTGCGACAGCACGAACTGCACGGCGTAATAGGGATTGATCGCCGCCAGCACGGACGGGTCGTCGGCGATGTGGACGGCTCCCATCACGGCGATGACGGTGAACCAGATCACCATCACCGGCCCGAAGGCCGAGGCCACCAACGCCGTCCCCTTGCTCTGGACCGCGAACAGCAGCACCAGGATGAGGACGGTGAGCGGCACCACGTAATGCTCGAGCGCGGGGGTTGCGAGCTTCAGGCCTTCGACCGCCGATAGCACCGAGATCGCCGGCGTGATCATGGAATCGCCGATGAACATGGAAGCGCCGACCACGCCGAGGGCGAGCAGGAACCAGCTCCGCCGCCCGAGCGCGCGCTGGCCGAGCGCCATCAGCGAGAGCGTGCCGCCCTCCCCGTTGTTGTCGGCGCGCAGCAGCAGCAGCACGTATTTGGCGGTGACGACGATCAGCAGCGCCCACAGGATCAGCGAGAGCACGCCGAGAACCATGACCCGCGAGACCGGCTCGCCATGAGCGGCGCCCCTGACCGCCTCGTGGAATGCGTAGAGCGGCGAGGTGCCGATATCGCCGAACACGACGCCGATGCTCCCGAGCGTAAGGGACCAAAAGCCCGAGGTGACCGGCCCGTCCTGGGTCTCGGTCTGTGTGATGCTCGCCGTCATGAAGATGGAAAACGCTTCTTCCCTGGAATTGATCCGGCGCCTTTTGACGCTTCCGGTGCGCCTGTCAATCGGCGCACCACCATAGCAGGCGCAGAGCCGGATGCTGTGACGCTGCAGCCACGCTCATTGCCAGCGCGACGACATGCCTCAGGTAGAATGGTAGCGCAAGGGGCCTATTTTCCGGGCAGGATCTCGTCGGAAAAAAGTGCTCACCGTGCCCGGGTGATGCTCACGGCTTCAGATTCGGCGGCAGCGGCGGATCTTCGCGCATCAGGGTGATGGTCACCCGCCGGTTGGCCGCGAGCGAGGGATCGTCCGGAAACAACGGCTGGGTATCTGCCTTGCCGGAGACGGCGAAGATGTGCGACGGCGGCAGGCCCTCGCGTTCGAGGATCTGGCGAACGGCATTGGCGCGGTCGGCCGACAGATCGAAGGCGCCGTAGTCGCTGCGGGTCGGCACGAAGCCGGCCGCTGTGTGGCCGGCGATGGAGACGCGGAGCGGCGTGGCCTTGAGCGGGATCGCGAGCTTCTCGACCAGGCGGCGGGTGCGGTCATAGGGCACCTTGGAGCCGTCGGCGAACATCGAGCGGCCGTCCTGGTCGACGATCTCCAGATTGAGACCCTGCTTGGTCTCCTCGAACATGATGTGCTTGGACATCTCGGTCAGCTCCGGCATGTCCTGCAACGCCTGGCGCAGCGAGGCTGCGGCGAGCGCGAAATTGCGGTCGACCTTGATCTTCGCGCCCGACGTCTTGTCGCGATCTTCCTGGTCCGGGGTCGGCGTGTTGGAGGCATCCTCGGGCTGGATATGGTCGACGTTCTTCAGCCGCGGGCGGGTCGGCAAACCGTCGGACTCGACGATGCCGGCATAGCGCGCCTCGCTCTGCACGCCGAAGGCGTCGCGCATCGATCCCGCGACGATCTTCAGCTTGTTGGCGTCCTGCGTCGAGAACGCCACGAGCATCACGAAGAAGCTCATCATCAGGCCCATGAGGTCGGCGAAGGTCACGAACCAGCCGTGACCGCCTCCATGGGCATCGCCGCGTTTCTTCTTGGCCATGTCTCAAAATCCCGGCGGGCGGGCTTACGCCGGCACCGGCTCGCCCTCGGCGTGGCGATGCTTCTCCGGCAGGTAGGCCAGCAGCATTTCGCGCACCAGGGTCGGGCTCTTGGAGTCGCGGATCATCAGGATGCCGTCGATGATCAGCGTGCGGTTGGTCTCCTCGTCCAGCAGCTTGCCGTGCAGCTTGTCGGCGATCGGCAGACAGAACAGGTTCGCGACCAGCGCGCCGTAGAGCGTGGCGAGCAGCGCGGTCGCCATGAACGGGCCGAGCTTGGAAGGGTCGGTCATGTTGGCGAACATCTGCACCATGCCGATCAGGGTGCCGATCATGCCGAAGGCCGGAGCGCAGTCGCCGATGGCGCGATAAATCTTGCTGCCCTCGTCGAGGTGCATGAGGAAGTTGTCGCGGTCGCGCTCGAGATTGTCGCGGATGAAGTCGAGGTCATAGCCGTCGGCGACGTAGCGGATGCCCTTGGCGAGGAAGGGCTCGTCGGTCTCGACCTTTTCCAGACCCACCGGGCCCTGCTTGCGGGCGATCTCGGCGATGCGGGCGAGCTCGTCGACGAGGTCGTGCGCCGACAGGCGGCTCATGGTGAAGGCGAACTTGGCGCCGAGCGGAAGGCCGTGCAGGAGTGCCGAGAGCGGAAAGCGGATCATGGTGGCGGAGATCGAGCCGCCGAAGATGATGATCATGGCATGTTCGGAGATGAACATGTGAAGGTCGCCGCCCATGAAGATCATCATCGTGATGACGATGATGCCCGCAATGAGCCCGACGCTCGTCATGATATCCATGGGATACTCCAACGCGTACGCAACAACGGCCGTCCTGGCCGCTGGCGCGGCCCAACCCCGAACCGCATCGGAAACCCTAGAGTGCCGCCCTTAAAGCCGCGTAAAGGTTAAGTTGAGCCGGCGCGCCAGACCGGGGCAACGCATCGGGATGAGGCCGGCTTTGCCGACTGCCGACACGAATTTCAACGCTTTGCTAACCATGATTGCGGCGCGCTAGCGTGCCAGGCCCGTCAGCTTCAGGCTCAGTTCGCGCAGGCGCTTGCGGGCAGCTGCATCGTAGCCCTGCGGATTGGCACGCGCCTCGCTCATGCCGTTGAAGAACAGGCCGCTCTTGCCTGCGACATCGTCGCCCCCGACGAGGCGCAGGATCGCCGCGCCGCCCTGCTCCACCGTCGAGATCGGCGTGACGCCGCCGGCGCGCACCATCGTGGTGTTCATGTAGGTCGCCGGATGCAGCGCGTTCACGGTGATGCCCGCGCCCTTCAGTTCGTCCGCGAGATCGATGGTGAACATGATCTGGGAGAGCTTGCTCTGTGCATAGGCACGCGAACCGCTGTAGCCTTTCGTGATCATGACGTCGTCGAAGTCGATCGGGTGCTGGCCGAGGGAAGCGACGTTGACGATCCGCGACGGCGCCGCAGTCTTGAGCAGCGGCAACAACAGATGGGCCAGCAGGAAACCGGAGAGGTAGTTCACGGCAAAGCGCAGCTCGTGACCGTCGGCGCTGACTTGTCGCTGCGGCCCATCGTTTTGCGAACCGATGCCGGCATTGCTGATGAGGACGTCGAGACGTTGATGATCGCGGATGACCGCTTCGGCGAGCGCTCGCGTACCCGACATCGACGACAGATCGGCCTGGTAGAAGGCCGGCGCGGCACCGCCGGCTTTCGCGATCTCGTCGCTCAACACCTTCGCGCGCGTCGCATCGCGGCCATGGATCAGGACCCTTGCACCGTCTTCGGCCAGCCGGCGCGCGACGTAGCGGCCGACGCCGTCGGTCGAGCCGGTTACCAGGATCGTCTTGCCATTCATCTTCATCGTGCGTCCTCCGGCTGCGGCCCTGCGCCACGGGGGCGGAACGAGGGATGACTGCTATTCTAGGGCCCTGCGGCATGCTCCATCGCGGGAGCCGTTTTGCAATGTTGACGCTGTTCAGCCTTCTCACCGCGCTGCCTGCGGTGTTGGCGCTCCACCTGCTCGAGCCGGAACTCGTTCTGCCGGCCTTCAGCCTCGTGCTCTTTGCCGAGGCCGCCTTCGCGGTGATCGCAGCGCGCTTGATTCACCTTCCGGACAATGCGGAGGACATCACGCTGTGGGACCTTGCAGGCGGCTTCACCCTGATCGGGTGCGCCGCCGCGATGTTCGGCGAGCCGGATCAGGCCGCCCTGTTTCTGACGGAACAGGGTGACCCGCGACCGGTGTCGCGGCCTTAGGCCGCCTCATCACCCCTCAGTGGATCTCCGCCGAACGCTTCAGCGCGGCCTTCAGCTTCTCGAGCGAAAAGTCGGGGCTGCGGGCGATCTCCAGAATCGGCGTCTCGCGGCGGCCGCAGAGCTCGGCGGCCTCCGGCAGCTTTGCTGCGATGTCCAGCGGGATCACGATGGCGCCATGCTGGTCGGCGTGGATCAGATCGTCAGACTTCACGGTCATGCCGGCAACGCGAACCTCGCCGCCAAAGCTCTCCGCATGCACCCAGGCATGCGACGGACCGATCGAGCCGGCCAGCGCCTGGAAGCCCGGCGCCCATTGCGGGATGTCGCGGATCGAGCCGTCGGTGATGACGCCGAGGCAGCCGAGCGCCTTGTGCACGTTGCTCTGCACCTCACCCCAGAACGCGCCGTAGCCGACGTCGGGACCATCGATATCCTGAATCACCGAGATGCGCGGACCATGGCCGGTGCCGACATATTCGTAATACTCGATGCGGCGCCTGGACTGCTCTTCGGCCGGAAGCGAGGATTTCAGCACCGAGCGGATCGCGACCGTACGGGCATAGCCGACGATCGGCGGCAGGTCGGGAAACGGGCAGACCAGTTGCTTGGTGGTGTAGCCGATCAGCCGGCGCTCGGGCGCCACAATCTCCATGGCATTGCAGATCGTCGGCGTGTCGTAGCGGCCCAGCGCTTCGAGGACGGAAGCGGGCAGCGGCCCGGTCGCTTTATCAGTCACGGCGTTCTCTCCCAGATTGGCGGTCGCTGTTGGCGCGATGCCGCCGGCACAGGGCGATATAGCCGAGATCAGGTCTCAGCCCAACTCGGGGAGCCTCATGGCAGATATCCGCGTGTGGCCGCTCAGTGCAGCCGTCCGGGCCGGTCGTCGTCGTCGTTGGGCGGCTCCGACAAATTCGCCAGCGTCGGCGCCGACGGCGGTGAGGTGACCTCGCCTCCCGACGGCGCGGAGGCTTCCATCGCGCGGGCCTGGTCGCGATAGGATTTGTAGCCGAGCGGCAGGCAGAGCAGGTACAGGACGGTGCCGGACGAGAGTACGTGCCAGGGATAGGCGATCAGCAGCGCGATGAAGACGATCACCGCGACGAACGCCGGCAGCACCAGCTCCGGCGGCACGCGCATGCGCTTGGTCTTGCCGGAGAACACCGGCAGGCGCGACACCATCAGGAAGGCGATCAGCAGCGTATAGGCCGCCGTCATCGCGGCGGGCCAGCGGCCGAGATCGAGGAACGCAACATAGATCGGCAGCAGCACGGTGATCGCGCCGGCCGGCGCCGGCACGCCCGTGAAGAAATTGGCAGCGAAGGCCGGCTTGTTCGGGTCGTCCATGGTGGCATTGAAGCGCGCCAGGCGCAGGCCGCCGGAGATCGCGAACACCATGGCGGCGATCCAGCCGGCATTGCCGAGCTCGTGCAGCTGCCAGAAATACAGCATCAGGCCCGGCGCGACGCCGAAATTGACGAAATCGGCGAGGCTGTCGAGCTCGGCGCCGAACTTGGACTGCCCCTTGATCATGCGCGCGATGCGGCCGTCGATGCCGTCGAGGGCGGCCGCGAACACGATGGCGTAGACGGCGAGCGACATCCGCCCTTCGATCGACAGCCGGATCGAGGTCAGGCCGGCGCAGATCGCCAGCAGCGTGATGACGTTGGGCACCAGCATCCGCACCGGAATCGGGCGGAACCGCCGGCGGCGTACGTCAGGGTCTTTGAAGTCATAGGGCGTCATCGCTGGTCCTCACCTCAAGGCGAGATATAGCAAGCCGCGTCTCCCTCCGCCATTGCGGCGGAAGGCCCCCACAGACCGACTTATTGGTTAATTGGCGCGGAAGGCGCGACTGGGGTCGTCTCCGGAAAGATCGGCCAAAATCGTCTCGCCGGCGATCGCGGTCTGCCCTTCCGAGACCAGCGCCTTGGTCCCCACAGGCAGATAGACATCGAGCCGCGAGCCGAAGCGGATCAGGCCGAAGCGCTCGCCGGCGCCGATCGCCTGGCCCTCCCTGACGAAGCAGACGATGCGCTTGGCGACGAGCCCTGCGATCTGCACCACGCCGATCCGCGCCGTCGCCGTCGAGATGACCAGCGAATTGCGCTCATTGTCCTCGCTGGCCTTGTCGAGCTCGGCATTGATGAACAGGCCGGGCCGGTAGGCGATGCGGTCCACCCTGCCCGCCACGGGAGCGCGGTTCACGTGGCAGTTGAACACGCTCATGAAGACCGAGATGCGCGGCAGCGGCCGGTCGCCGAGCCCGAGCTCGGCCGGCGGCAGCGCCATGGTGATCATCGAGACGCGGCCGTCAGCCGGCGACACCACAAGCCCCTCGCGCACCGGCGTCACACGGACGGGATCGCGGAAGAACAGCGCGCACCACACGGTCAGGATCGTGCCGATCCACCCCAAAGGCGACCACAGCCAGAACAGGACGAGGCTTGCCAGCGCAAAGCCGCCGATGAAGGGATAGCCCTCCTTGTGAATCGGCGGGATCTGACGCTGGATCGAATCGAGAATGGACATCGGTATCTGCCGCTCGGGGTTAATGGCACGGGTCGTCGCGCGGGCCTGTTTAGGCCAGAGTTGGGACCGGAGACAAGGTCACTCCGCTGCCGCAGGCGCCGTCAGGGCGTCATCCACCGGCGGCGGCTCCCGGTTGGGGGCCTCGCTGGTATCGGCCATCTTGGCCAGTTTCTCGCGTGCCGCCTCGGCCTCACGCTGCCTGTTCCACATGCTGGCATAGAGACCGCCATGCGCGAGCAGCTGGGCGTGGGTCCCCCGCTCGGCAATGCGGCCCTGGTCCAGCACGATGATCTCGTCGGCCCCGACGATGGTCGAAAGCCGGTGCGCGATCACCAGCGAGGTGCGGTTCTTCGCCACGCGGTCGAGCGCGCCCTGGATCTCGTGCTCGGTATGGGTATCCAGCGCCGAGGTCGCCTCGTCCAGCACCAGGATCGGCGGCGCTTTCAGGACGGTGCGCGCGATCGCGACGCGCTGCTTCTCGCCGCCGGACAGTTTGAGCCCGCGCTCGCCGACCTGGGTCTCGTAGCCCTTGGGCGCCATGCGGATGAAATGGTCGATCTGCGCCAGCTGCGCGGCCTCTTCGACTTCAGCGTCATCGGCGTCCCAGCGGCCGTAGCGGATGTTGTAGCGGATGGTGTCGTTGAACAGCACGGTGTCCTGCGGCACCATGCCAATGGACGCGCGCAGCGAATCCTGCGTCACCGCGCGGATGTCCTGGCCGTCGATCAGGATCTTGCCGCCGGAGACGTCATAGAGGCGGAACAGAAGGCGCGAGATGGTCGACTTGCCTGCGCCCGACGGGCCGACGATGGCAACGGTCTTGCCGGCCGGCACCTCGAAGCTGATGCCCTTGAGGATCGGGCGAGTCGGCTCATAGGCGAAGCGCACGTCCTCGAAGCGCACGGTGCCGGCGGAGATGACCAGCGGCATTGCATCGGACGCGTCCTTGATCTCGGCCTCGCGGCCGATCACGCCGAACATCTTCTCGATGTCGATGATCGCCTGCTTGATCTCGCGATAGACCATGCCCATGAAGTTCAGCGGCTGGTAGAGCTGGATCATCATGGCGTTGACCAGCACGAAGTCGCCGACCGTGTTGGTGCCGTTGCGCACGCCGATCGCGCACATCAGCATGGTCGCGGTCAGCCCCAGCGTGAAGATCACGGCCTGGCCGGTGTTGAGCACCGCAAGCGAGGTGTAGGTGTGGACGCTCGCCTCCTCGTAGCGCGCGACCGACTTGTCGTAGCGCTGCGCCTCGCGGGCCTCGGCGCTGAAATACTTCACGGTCTCGTAGTTGAGCAGCGAGTCGATCGCCTTGGTGTTCGCCTCCGTGTCGGAATCGTTCATCCTGCGGCGGATGCCGATGCGCCACTCGGTCGCGATGTAGGTGTAGTACATGTAGAGCGTGACCGTGATCAGGGTGGCGACCACGTAACGCCAGTCGAACTGCCAGAGCAGCACGGCCATCAGCAGCGAGACCTCGACGATGGTCGGGATCAGCTGCAGGATCACCATGCGCACGATGACCTCAATGCCCTCACGCCCGCGCTCGAGCACGCGCGTCAGGCCGCCGGTCTTGCGCTCGAGGTGGAAACGCAATGACAGCTCGTGCATGTGGACGAAGGTGATGGTGGCGAGCTTGCGCACCGCATGCATGGCCACGCGCGCGAAGATGCCGTCGCGCCATTGCGTCAGCAGCGCCATCAAAATGCGCATCGCACCGTAGCTCACGGTCAGCAACAGCGGCGAGGCGATCACCCAGAGGTGCCAATTGTCCGCCTGCACCGGCGCCGTGTTGGCGCCGGTCAGCGCGTCCGTCGCCCATTTGAAGCTGAACGGCACCGTCAGCGTGATCAGCTTGGCAGCGAGCAGCAGCACAAGCGACCACACCACGCGCATCTTCAGGTCGAAGCGGTCGCCCGGCCAGATATAGGGCCACAGATGCGCCAGCGTTCCCATCAGCGTCGCCCGCTCCGGTGGTCCGCCGGGAGGAGGATCGGGAACGTCGGCGCCGTCGAACGATTGAGGTTGGTCCATCAAAAAGCCTGAAAGCCCGCCGGATGCGGGCGTCGCTGCGATCTACGATTTTCGCACGTCATATAGAGCCTTCCCGATGCCAGCGCACCCCGCCAGATGGCGATTCTTTGATTGTTTGCCGTCGTTTACCAGTAGATTTCCGGGAGTATCGAATCACCGATTGGGCTTGACGCCTCTTCGCTGCAATGCATCATGGCACCAATGAGCACGATCAAAACTGTCTGTGTCTATTGCGGCTCCGGCCCCGGAACCAATCCCCGCTTCACCGAAGGCGCCAAGGCGTTCGGCAAGGCGCTCGCCGAGAACAACGTCCGGCTCGTCTATGGCGGCGGCTCGCTCGGCCTGATGGGCTCGGTCGCGACCTCCGTGCTCGATCACGGCGGCACCGTCACCGGCATCATCCCGGAATTCCTGCGGATGCGCGAGAACGCGCTGACACGCGTGCAGGAGATGATCGTCACCCCCGACATGCACGAGCGCAAGCGCTTGATGTTCGAGCGCTCCGACGCCTTCGTGGCGCTGCCCGGCGGCGTCGGCACGCTGGAAGAGCTGGTCGAGCAATTGACCTGGAAACAGCTCGGCCGCCACGCCAAGCCGGTGCTGCTCGCCAACATCGACAATTTCTGGGAGCCGCTGTTCTCGCTGCTGTCGCACATGCGGCAGACCGAGTTCATCCGCGCCGGCCTTTCGGTCGACATCCTCAAGGCCGATCGAGTCGAGGACATCTTGCCGAAGCTGAAGGCGGCCGCAGCCCAGATCGACGAGGCCGAGAAGAAGCTCGCCCCGGAAGTCGCGCGCAAGCTCTGACGTCCTACTCGCTCGGAAACGTCACCGCCTCGATCCGGTTACCATCGGGGTCGGTGACGAAGGCCGCGTAGTAGCGCACGCGATCATGCGGACGGATGCCGGGCGCACCGTCCGAAGCGCCGCCGGCGGACAGCGCTGCGGCGTGAAACGCATCGACCTCGCTTGTCGTCTTCGCCCGCAGGCAGATATGAACGCCGCTTTCGGGCGGCACGCGCGGCATGGCCTCGCGTAGATTGATCCAGAATTCCGGATAGGCCTTGCCGAAACCGACCGTGCGCGGCCGCGTGACGAGGCGCGAAAGGCCGAGGGCGGCGAGCGTTGCCTCGTAGAATTTCGCGGCGCGATCGAGATCGCTGACGCCGACGGAGATGTGGTCGATCATGCCGTACTCCCTCCCCTCGCAATGACGGCGTTTGTGGCCACGCCGTCGCTTACGCCGGCGCGCCCGACTTCACGAGCTTGTAGATCACCGAATCCATCAGCGCCTGGAACGAGGCGTCGATGATGTTGGGGGAGACGCCGACCGTGGTCCAGCTGTCGCCGTTCTCGTCCTCGCTCTCGATCAGGACGCGCGTGACCGCGCCGGTGCCGCCGTTGAGGATACGCACGCGGTAGTCGATCAGCTTCAGCCCCTCGATGTATTTCTGGTACTTGCCGAGGTCCTTGCGCATGGCGACGTCGAGCGCGTTGACGGGACCGTTGCCTTCGGCAGCCGAGATCAGATGCTCGCCGGCGACGTCGACCTTCACCACGGCCAAAGCGACGGTGACGCGTTCGCCATGCGAATTGTAGCGCTGCTCGACATTGACGTCGAACTGCTCGACCTCGAAATAATGCGGCACCTTGCCGAGCGTGCGGCGCGCCAACAGCTCGAACGAGGCGTTGGCGGATTCATAGGCGTAGCCGGCCGCCTCGCGCTCCTTCAATTCCTCGACGAGGCGTGTCAGCTTCGGATCGCTCTTCTCGTAGGGAATGCCGGCGCGGTCGAGCTCGGCGATGACGTTGGAACGTCCGGCCTGGTCCGAGACCAGGACCTTGCGGTGGTTGCCGACCGTCTCCGGCAGCACGTGCTCGTAGGTCTGCGGGTCCTTCAGCACCGCGGACGCATGGATGCCGGTCTTGGTGACGAAGGCGCTCTCGCCGACATAGGCCGCATGCCGGTTCGGCACCCGGTTGAGCATGTCGTCGAGCGTGCGCGAGACCTTGACAAGCGTCGCCAGCTTCTCGGCCGTGACGCCGATCTCGAGGGCGTCCGAAAACTCCGGCTTCAGCTTCAGCGTGGGGATCAGTGAGCAGAGATTGGCGTTGCCGCAGCGCTCGCCAAGGCCGTTCAGCGTGCCCTGGATCTGCCGCGCGCCGGCCCGCACCGCGGCGAGAGAATTGGCCACCGCCTGCTCGGTGTCGTTATGGGCGTGGATGCCGACGTGGTCGCCAGGGATGTGTTTCGTCACTTCAGTGACGATGGCCTCGACCTCGTGCGGCATGGTGCCGCCATTGGTGTCGCACAGCACCACCCAGCGCGCGCCGGCCTCGAAGGCGGCCTTGGCGCAGGCGAGCGCGAAGCTCGCATCTTCCTTGTAGCCGTCGAAGAAATGCTCGCAGTCGAGCATGACCTCGCGACCGGCGGCCTTCGCGGCCGCGACGCTGTCGCGGATGGAGGCGAGGTTTTCCTCCTTCGTCGTCTCCAGCGCGACGCGCACCTGATAGGCGGATGCCTTCGCCACGAAGCAGATCGCGTCGGCCTTCGCTTCCAAAAGCCCGGCCACGCCGGGATCGTTCGAGACCGAGCGTCCGGCCCGTCGCGTCATGCCGAACGCGGTGAAGCGCGCATGGGCGAGCTTGGGCTTGCTGCCGAAGAACTCTGTGTCGAGCGGATTGGCGCCGGGATAGCCGCCTTCGACATAGTCGATGCCGAGGTCATCGAGCATCGCGGCGATGACCTGCTTGTCGGTCAGCGTGAAATCGACGCCGTTGGTCTGCGCGCCGTCGCGCAGCGTGGTGTCGAACAGATAAAGGCGCTCCTTGCTCATTGCGGCGCTCCGAGCGTCTTCTTCATGGTGGTGTTGGCGAGCCACTCGTCGTTGATCGTGATGCTGTTACGCTGCATGGCGACGTAGCCGCGCTTGGCGAAAAAACCCTGCGCGGTGTCGCTGGCATCGACCGAGAGGTTTTGCGCGCCGCGGCCGCCTGCAAGCTTTTCCAAAGCGTCGACCAGCAGGGTTGCGATGCCCTGCCCGCTGACTGCCGGATGCACGTAGAGCATGCGGATGTGGTCGGTACCGCGCAGCGAGGCAAAGCCAACCGGCGAACCATCGAGCGTCGCGATCAGCGTCAGGTCGGACGCGAGGTGCTTGCCGAACTCTTCGCTGTCCGCCGCCTCCATCCAGGCCTGCTGCTGCGCCTCACTATAGTCGTCGCCAGTCAGCTCCTCGATGCTGGCGGCGAAGATCGCAGCAAGAATTGGCACGTCCGCCGGCAGGAACGGCCGCAAGCCGGGCTTTGGCAAAGTCTGTCCCATCGTCCTCACCACATCCCATAAAGCTTGAGCACCAGCGCCACGGCACCAGCGAGCAGCGCGATCTTCAGCGCGATGTAATAGAGCCAGTGACGCGGGAAAGGCGTGTCGGGCCGTTTCATCGCGAAAACTCCCAGGTGGTGCCGTCCTTGGAGTCCTTGATCGCGACGCCCATTGCAGCAAGCAGATCGCGAATGCGGTCGGATTCCTTGAAGTCCTTGCGGCTACGGGCCGCCGTCCGCTCTGCGAGCAGGCGCTCGACCTCCTTGGCGTCGACGCCACTCGCCTGCTGCTTGCGGCCTTCCCACTGTGCGGCGCTCTCGGACAAGAAGCCGAGCAGGCGCAACGAGCCCGCCAGGGCACCCACGTCACCTCCACGCAGGCTGTGCAGCGCCGCGATCGCCAGCGGGGTGTTGAGATCGTCGAGCAGCGGCTCGACCACGGACGCAGCCGGCTCGCCGGGTGCGACGTCGGCCGCGACGCGATACCAGTCGTCGAGCGTCTTGGCGCTCTCCTCCAGCGACTTCATGGTCCAGTCGATCGGCGAGCGGTAGTGCGTCTTGAGCATGTTCAGGCGCAGCACCTCGCCAGGCCAATCCGCGAGCAGCTCATGGATGGTGATGAAGTTGCCGAGGCTCTTCGACATCTTCTCGCTTTCGACCTGCAGGAAGCCGTTGTGCATCCAATAGTTCGCCATGCGCTGCTGGTGGAAGGCGCAGCAGGTCTGCGCGACCTCGTTCTCGTGATGCGGAAACACGAGATCGATACCGCCGCCATGGATGTCGAAATGCTCGCCGAGATGCTTCCAGGCCATGGCCGAGCACTCGATGTGCCAGCCCGGACGCCCCTCGGCCTTGATACCAGCCGGTGACGGCCATGACGGCTCGCCCGGCTTGGACGGCTTCCACAGCACGAAATCGGTGGCATCGCGCTTGTAAGGCGCGACATCGACGCGGGCGCCGGCGATCATCTCGTCGAGCGATCGCTTCGACAGCGCACCGTAGCGGGGCAGCGAGGAATTGGCCGCGTTCATCGCCTGCGGCGAGAACAGCACATGGTCCTCGGCGGCATAGGCAAAGCCGCCCTTGATCAGCCGCTCGATGATCTCGCGCATCTCGGCGATATGCTCGGTCGCGCGCGGCTCGACGCTCGGCCGAAGCGCGCCGAGCGCGTCGACGTCGGCGTGAAACTGCCTGCCGGTCTGCTCGGTGACCTTGCGAATGGCCTCGTTCAGTGGCAGGCCCGGGAAATCGCGCGCGGCGCGGTCGTTGATCTTGTCGTCGACGTCGGTGATGTTGCGGACATATTTGACGTACGCCTCGCCATAGAGGTGGCGCAGCAGCCGAAACAGCAGGTCGAACACGATCACCGGCCGCGCATTGCCGATATGGGCGAAGTCATAGACGGTCGGCCCGCAGACATACATGCGGACGTTCTCCGCATCGAGCGGCGCGAAGATGCGTTTTTCCTTCGTCAGCGTATCGTAAAGGCGCAATTCCATATGGATACCCGTCGGCTGTTGGCCGGGCGTCCAGGGCTCTCAATGTTTTGAGAAAAGACGGCTCCAGCCAGCGAATCGCTAGCTCGTAATCTCGCGGCAAATGGCGCAAATGGCGAGGAGACCGTTCATGCGGCCACATATGGGCTATGAGGCGGCCCCGCGTCAAGGGAGCCGCGAAAATGCCGTTTTACGTCCGCAAAGCGCGCCGCCGCCGGGATCGTTCATGATCCTTAACTATTTGAGTCCATTCTGGAACCAGATTGTTCCTTTTTGCCTCCCGGTATTTTCATGCGATCCTTGCCCGCGCTCATTTTCAGCGCCGCGATTCTCGCGACATCCGGCGCCTGCGCCGAGACCCGCGTCTTCATCATCGCCAACCAGGCTGACGGCTACGGCGTCGATCAGTGCCTGGCCAAGGGCGAGAAATGCGGCGCCTCCGTCGCCCGCACCTACTGCCAGTCACGAGATTTTGCCCAGGCATCAAGCTATCGCCGGGTCGACCCCGACGAAATTACCGGCTCTGTCCCCAAATCCGGCGCAAACTGCTCCCATGGCCATTGCGACGAATATGTCGCAATCACTTGCCAGCGCTGAATTCGCTCGGAGCTGGCGCAGCTTAGGCCCGGTCCATTGGCCCCCAAAACGACGTGACGATGCCGCAGGAAGCGGCTATTGGGAGGGCGCGCTTCGGGGCCCAAATTGCTTCGGCGTCCAAGTCGCTTCGGCGTCCAAGTCACTTCAGCGTCCAAGTCACATTGGGCCATGACCTCGCTAGAATGGCGGATATGCCTGAATTCCTATCCCTCTCCCGTGCTCGCTTGCTTCTTGCCTGTACCGTGCTCTTGAGCACGGCCGTGCTCGTCACCGGCGCTCTCGCGCAGGCCGGTCCGCCCGGACCGCCGCCTCAGCCCGGTCAGAACGGACTCGGGCCCAATCCGATGTGCGTGCGTTTGGAAGGCCAGCTCGCGGCGCTGGACCGCGGCGGCGGTGGTGACCCCGCGCGCGAAGACCAGATCCGCCGTTATCAGGATTCCCAGGCCAAGCAGCAGGCCGAACTCGACCGGGTCACCATGCAGGCCAAGCGCATGGGCTGCGATTCCTCCGGCTTCTTCTCGCTGTTCAACGGCCAGTCGGCCCAATGCGGACCGGTCAACACCCAGATCCAGCAGATGCGCGCCAATCTGGACCAGATCACCGGCAATCTCGAGCGCCTGCGCGGCGGCGGCGGCTTCAGCCCGGAGCGCGACAGTCAGCGCCGCTCGGTGCTGGTTGCGCTGGCGCAGAACAATTGCGGCCCGCAATATGCCAACGCCGTGCAGTCACAAGGCGGCGGCAACTTCCTCAGCAATCTGTTCGGCGGCAACAACGCGGGCAATCCGCAAGGTGTGCCGCCGTCCGATCTCGGCCCGCCATCCGGCACCTACCGCACCGTGTGCGTGCGCACCTGCGACGGCGCCTATTTCCCGGTCTCGTTTGCAACGGTGCCGGCGCGCTTCCCCGACGACGAGAAGACCTGCAAGGCGCTCTGCCCGGCCGCGGAAGCCGTGCTCTACACCCATCGCAATCCCGGCGAAGACATGAACTCCGCGGTCTCGGTCAGCGGCCAGCCCTACACGGCGCTGCCGACCGCCTTCAAATTCCGCAGCGAGTTCAACCCGTCCTGCTCCTGCAAGGCCGCAGGACAGACCTGGGCGGACGCATTGAAATCAGCCGACGACAAGGCGGCAGCCGAGCAGCAGGGCGATATCATCGTCACCGAAGAGAGCGCCAAGAAGATGCAGCAGCAGCGGCTCAACAAGGGCACGCCTGCGAACGCCAAGAAGGGCGCAGCCCCCGCGCCGACGACGGCGAATGCACCGGCCGCGACGCCGCCGGCAGATACCGGCACGGCAGCATCGAGTTCGGAGAACAAGCCGATCCGCTCGGTCGGGCCGACCTTCCTGCCGCAGCAGCAGAAGTAAATCACCTTTTGCTCAACTGTCATGCCCCGCGACCCGGCTACGCCAAGGCTTCGCCGGGGTTTGAGGTCTTGGCGCGCCGAAGCTTCAGCGTAGGCGGCAAGCGGGGCATCCAGTACTCCGTGTCGACACTTGGCTCGCACCGGCAGCGCCGCGGCGTACTGGATCATCCGCTTTCGCGAATGATGACAACAATCAATGGGCGCAATCGCCCGTCTCACTCACGCTCGCGGCTCCACGGGAAGAGATTGGCCGGAAAGTCCGCTGCGTAGCGCCTTCCCTTCGTGGGCGGCGGCGGCGCGTCCGGTGGATTCGGATTCGGCTCGACCACCCGCCGATAGAGGTGCCAGGTGGCATGGCCAAGCACCGGCAGAACGACAGCGAGACCGACGAAGAGCGGTACAGAGCCGATCACGAGTAGCACCGCGACGATGAGGCCCCATCCGGCCATCGCAACCGGGTTCGCCGCTACTGCTCGGAGCGAGGTACGGATCGCGTCGATCGCAGTCGCATGCCGGTCGAGCATCAACGGAAACGACACGACGCTGACACACAAAGCCACAACCGCAAACAGGAAGCCGACACCGCAACCGACGATGATGAGCGACCAGCCTTCCGGTGTCGTCAGCACGCGCGTTGCGAAGTCGGGAATGCTTGCGGCCGCCGCATGACCGAAGATTGAGACATAGATTGCGTTCGCGACACCGATCCAGGCCCCGAACAGGACCAGCAGGAGCACGCCGAGTTCTACCATGGCCCCGAACGACGGTGCGCGCAGCACCTTGACCGCATCCCATGCAGCGACCTCCTCGCCGCGCTCACGACGCCGGCTGAGTTCGTAGAGACCGATCGCGGCAAACGGGCCAATCAAGGCAAAGCCGGCGGCCAGTGGAAATAGCAGCGGCAGCACCGAATAGCCGAGAACCATCCTGAACAGGACGAGACCGAGAACGGGATAAATCACGCACACGACGATCGCGTGACTCGGCATCGCCTGGAAATCTTCCCAACCCAGGCGCAGGGCCTCGGTCAGATCGGACAGGCTGATCTTGCGAATGGGATAGGAGGCCGCTTCGCCGAATACGTGCCGCCTGATGATGTCGTGGGAGTACAGAGTGGCCATGAACGGACCCTCCCGTGCTGAAAATCGCGGTTTCGATAACACGCGCTTTCCAGCCACGCGTGTCCGCCTGATGAGCAGGAAACGCGATGGGTCGAGTACGGCAACTCAGGTTCAGCGAACGAGCCTGGCCGGACGGAACCCGTCGCGACCTGCCTCGCAAAGTTTAGCGCTTGCGGCGCAAAGCTGCACTCACGGTTGAGTGAATTGTGCACCAGCACGGATTTGTGCGTTGCATCACCCAGACCCAACATGCGCGCCAGATGCTTCGTCGGCTTGCCAGCACGGCGATCACCCCACGTCGGGCACCTACCATTGCGCTATTGACGCCGGGTTAGGCTGGTATCATTTTAGAAGCAGACGCCCTTAGAGTTGATGGTCGCGAACATTCTCTTGATTTCGCGGCCGGTGGAATGGGCGAGGCAAGAGGCCGGCGATGGCATAAGTGCCAACCGAGAAAGGCCAGCCATCGCGACAGACATGAGCTCCGCCCTGGATTCGTATCCGTAGCCTTTGATGGCAAGGATGGATCAGGATGGCTGTCGCACTGATACTGCTTCTGGTCGCGATCGGCTCGGTGCTGTTTCACCTCTACAGCCCATGGTGGTGGACGCCGATCGCCACGAACTGGGCCTATATCGACCACACCATCAACATCACGTTCTGGATCACGGGCTTTGTTTTCGTCGCCGTAATCGCCTTCATGGCCTATTGCGTCTTCCGCTTTCACCACAAAGAGGGAAGACGGGCTGATTACAATCCCGAGAACAAAAAGCTCGAATGGTGGCTGAGCGTCGGGACCGGAATCGGTGTCGCGGCCATGCTGGCGCCCGGCCTCGTGGTCTGGCATCAGTTCGTGACCGTGCCTGCGGACGCCACCGAGGTCGAGGTCATGGGCCAGCAATGGCAATGGAGCTTCCGCCTTCCGGGCAAGGACGGGCGGCTCGGCACATCCGATGTCCGCAACATCGCTTCCGACAATCCGATGGGACTCAATCGCGACGATCCGCATGCGCGGGACGACGTCGTGATCGAGAACGGCGACCTGCACCTTCAACTGGGAAAGCCGGTCAAGGTTCTGCTCCGCTCGGTTGATGTCCTGCACGATTTCTACGTGCCCGAATTCCGAGCCAAGATGGACATGGTTCCAGGCATGGTGACTTACTTCTGGATCACGCCGATCCGAACCGGAACGTTCGACGTTCTCTGTGCGGAGCTTTGTGGCGCGGCTCACTATCAGATGCGGGCCAAGGTCATCATCGACGAAGAGCGTGAATATCACGCTTGGCTGGAGCAACAGAAGACGTTTGCAGAATTGTCGCCGGCAAACACCGTCGTGAAGGCGGCATATCAATCCGGCGGCAAGTAGCAAGGCGCCGCCGCGAAGATGAATCGGGTGCGTGAGACCAACTCGTCGCCCCCGATGGAAACGACCGAGGAGGTTCTCTATGGTCGATATTCCATATGAAGGGATCGCTGGCGCGCCGCCTGCCGAAGTACCCGATGTCGAGCTCTATCATCCGAGGAGCTGGTGGACACGGTATGTCTTCTCGCAGGACGCCAAGGTGATCGCCATTCAGTACTCGCTGACGGCCTCGGCCATCGGGCTGGTGGCCCTGGTGCTGTCGTGGCTGATGCGACTGCAGCTGGGATTCCCCGGCACGTTCTCTTTCATCGATGCCAACCAGTACCTCCAGTTCATCACCATGCACGGCATGATCATGGTGATCTACCTGCTCACCGCGTTGTTCCTCGGCGGCTTCGGCAACTACCTGATCCCGCTGATGGTTGGCGCCCGGGACATGGTCTTCCCTTATGTGAACATGCTGAGCTACTGGGTCTATCTGCTCGCAGTGCTGGTGCTGGCCTCGACATTCTTCGTGCCTGGCGGCCCCACCGGCGCCGGCTGGACGCTGTACCCGCCGCAAGCAATCCTCTCCGGAACGCCCGGGCAGGATTGGGGCATCATTCTCATGATGTCGTCCCTGATCCTATTCATCATCGGCTTCACGATGGGCGGGCTGAATTATGTGGTCACGGTGCTCCAGGCGCGCACCCGCGGCATGACCTTGATGCGCCTGCCCCTGACGGTGTGGGGGATTTTCACGGCGACGGTCATGGCGCTCTTGGCATTCCCTGCGCTCTTCGTTGCCTCGGTCATGCTGCTGCTCGACCGTCTGCTGGGCACCAGCTTCTTCATGCCCTCGCTGGTCGAGATGGGCCAGCTGTCGAAATATGGTGGCGGCAGCCCGCTGCTCTTCCAGCACCTGTTCTGGTTCTTCGGCCATCCCGAGGTCTACATCGTCGCCCTCCCCGCCTTCGGCATCGTCTCCGATCTGATCAGCACCCATGCGCGCAAGAACATCTTCGGCTACCGCATGATGGTCTGGGCAATCGTGGCCATCGGCGCGCTCAGCTTCGTCGTATGGGCGCACCACATGTATGTGAGCGGCATGTTCCCGCAATTCGGGTACTTCTTCGCCACCACGACGCTCATCATCGCCATTCCCACCGCGATCAAGGTCTACAACTGGGTGCTGACCCTGTGGCGCGGCGACATTCATCTCCGGGTGCCGATGCTGTTCGCCCTCGGCTTCATCATCACCTTCGTGAACGGCGGGCTCACCGGCCTCTTCCTCGGCAACGTCGTCGTGGACGTGCCCCTCTCCGACACCATGTTCGTAGTCGCGCATTTCCACATGGTGATGGGCGTGGCGCCGATCATGGTCGTGCTGGGTGCGATTTATCACTGGTACCCCAAGGTCACGGGGCGAATGTACAATGACGCACTCGGCAAGTTTCACTTCTGGGTCACTTTCCTCGGCGCCTACCTGATCTTCTTCCCCATGCACTATCTTGGACTGCTCGGGGTTCCGCGCCGGTATTTCGAACTCGGAGATACGTCGTTCATCCCGTCCTCGGCCCATTCACTGAACGCCTTCATCTCCGTGGTGGCCTTGACCGTCGGCTTCAGCCAGATGGTGTTCCTGTTCAATCTTGCCTGGAGCCTGTTCAAAGGTGAGGCCTCAGGCGGCAATCCGTGGCGGGCGACGACGCTGGAATGGCAGACGCCGGAGACCCCTCCCGGGCATGGCAACTGGGGCAAGGAGCTGCCGGTCGTCTACCGCTGGGCCTATGACTACAGCGTACCCGGCGCCGAGGAGGACTTCATTCCGCAGAACCAGCCGCCGCGCGCGACGCACGTCGTTCAAGGAGCTGCTTCGTGAGTGCCGTCATCCTGTTCGTGGCTGTGATCGCGGTCGTCGCCGGATGGTGGCTGTCGCAGCAGCGGCTGACGGCCAGGCCCTGGCTGGAGGAAGGTCCGGCCGGTGACTTCCCCGGCGGCGACGCCATGACCTGGCCGGCAGCGAAGATCGGACTTGGCGTGTTTCTCGCCGTCGCGAGCGCATTGTTCGTCCTCTTCATCAGCGCCTACTCGATGCGCATGAACGTGGTGGACTGGCGGGCGCTGCCTGTGCCGCGGCTGCTGTGGTTCAACACGGGGGTCCTGGTCCTGAGCAGCATCGCGCTGCAATGGTCCTACGTGGCCGCGCGCCGAGACGACGCTGAAGGCGTCATGATCGGCCTGCTCGCGGGCGGCGCAGCTGCCGTGATCTTCCTCGGCGGACAGCTTCTGGCCTGGCAACAGCTCGGTGCGGCCGGATATTTCGTGGCGTCCAATCCGGCGAACTCCTTCTTCTACCTGTTGACCGCAGTGCACGGGCTGCATCTGACGGGCGGTCTGGTGGCTTTGGGCCGAACCTCGACCAAGATGTGGCGTGGCGCCAGGATCGCCGACATGCGCTTGAGCGTGGAGCTGTGCGCCATCTACTGGCACTTCCTGCTGCTGGTCTGGCTTGTGCTGCTCGGTCTTCTCACGGGCTGGACCGACGATTTCGTCGACGTCTGTCGCCGATTGCTGAGCTAGGGAGGCGTGACCAGATGGCCGAAACCGTGCTGACAAATCCGGGCCAATCGACTGCGGAGCTTGAAGGCTGGCGCGGCATCGCCGCCGACTGGGCGTCCGATCAGCGCGCCTTCAAGAACGTGTCCTGGGG
Organism: Bradyrhizobium sp. CCBAU 25360; assembly: GCF_028128695.1. Classification (NCBI taxonomy): domain Bacteria; kingdom Pseudomonadati; phylum Pseudomonadota; class Alphaproteobacteria; order Hyphomicrobiales; family Nitrobacteraceae; genus Bradyrhizobium; species Bradyrhizobium sp. CCBAU 25360. The sequence continues at coordinate 120,516 of NZ_LBJA01000045.1, read as the reverse complement.
CAAGGCCATGATGTGGATCTTCCTCCTCAGCGACACCTTCATCTTCAGCTGCTTCCTGCTCTCCTACATGACGGCGCGCATGTCGACGACCGTGCCCTGGCCGAATCCCAGCGAAGTCTTCGCCCTCAATATCGGCGGCAACCACATCCCCCTGATCCTGATCGCCATCATGACCTTCGTGCTGATCAGCAGCAGCGGAACGATGGCGATGGCGGTCAATTTCGGCTACCGCCGCGATCGCGTGAGAACCGCAATCCTGATGCTGGTCACAGCGGCATTTGGCGCAACATTCGTCGGAATGCAGGCGTTCGAATGGACCAAGCTGATCATGGAGGGCGTTCGCCCCTGGGGCAATCCATGGGGCGCGGCACAGTTTGGCTCCAGCTTTTTCATGATCACGGGTTTCCACGGCACTCACGTGACGATCGGCGTGATCTTCCTGATCGCGATCGCGCGAAAAGTCTGGCGGGGAGACTTCGATGTCGAGAGGCGCGGCTTTTTCACCAGCCGCAAGGGCTATTACGAGATCGTCGAGATCACGGGCCTGTACTGGCACTTCGTCGATCTCGTGTGGGTATTCATCTTTGCATTCTTCTATCTTTGGTGAGGTCGGCGCATGACAAACGCGACAATACATATGGAAGGACAGCTCCACGCTCCGGCGCATGGCGCAGTCGCAACAGGAGCCGTTCACGCCAAGGGTCAACAGCACCCGATCAAGCTCTACCTCGTGGTCTGGGGCTGGTTGTTTGTCCTCAGCACGTGCTCCTACCTCGTCGACTACTTTGGCCTGCACGGCTACCTGAGGTGGTCGCTGATCCTGCTGTTCATGATGTTGAAGGCCGGCCTGATCGTCGCCGTCTTCATGCACATGGCCTGGGAGCGACTGGCCTTGGCCTATGCAATCCTGCTGCCGCCGATCGCGGTATTGGTATTTGTGTCGATCATGGTGCTCGAATCCGAATACACGCACTTGCTTCGGGTGTTGTTCTTCGCAACCCCGTCGTAGCGCCGGCAGGCCCAGTCTCTAAGTCAGCCCTCGAACGCGTCGATCGACGCCTTGCTGCCGCGCGAGACCAGCGTCTCGTCCCCGGCGGGCAGCCCCTCGCCCTTGTCGCGAAAGCGGTTGGTGATGGGATAGCGGCGGTCGCGGCCGAAATTCCTCGGCGTCACCTTCACGCCGGGCGCGGCCTGGCGGCGCTTGTATTCGGCGACGTTGAGCAGATGGTCGATGCGGGCGACCGTTTCGCGATCGAAACCGGCCGCGATGATCTGATCCAGCGGCTGCTCGCGCTCGACAAGACGCTCCAGGATGGCATCGAGCACCTCATAGGGCGGCAGCGAATCCTGGTCGGTCTGGTTCTCGCGCAGCTCTGCGCTCGGCGGCCGTGTGATGATGTCGGGCGGGATCACCTCGCCCGCCGGCCCGAGCGCGCCATCGGGCTTCCAGCCGTTGCGGAGGCTTGCCAGCCGAAACACCTGCGTCTTGTAGATGTCCTTGATCGGGTTGAAGCCGCCGTTCATGTCGCCATAGAGCGTGGCGTAGCCGACCGACATTTCGGACTTGTTGCCTGTCGTCACCACCATCAACCCGGTCTTGTTGGAGATCGCCATCAGGAGCGTGCCGCGGCTGCGGGCCTGGAGGTTTTCCTCGGTGATATCGGGCGGCAGATTCTTGAAGAGGCCCGAGAGGATGGTCTCGAACCCGGTCACGGCCTCCGCGATCGGCAGCACCTCATAGCGGATGCCGAGATGGCCGGCGAGTTCGCCCGCATCGGCGATCGAGTGTGCTGCGGTGTGGCGATACGGCAGCATCACGCCATGCACCTGATCGGCACCGAGCGCATCGACCGCGATCGCCGCGCAGAGAGCCGAGTCGATGCCGCCGGAAATGCCGAGCAGTACGCCGGGAAAACCGTTCTTGGCGACATAGTCGCGCAGGCCCAGCACGCAGGCGGCGTAGTCGGCCTTGTCGCCCTCGGGTTGCTCGGCGATCGGTCCCGTGCAGCGCCAATCGTCGCCGTTGCGGATGAAGCGCAGCGTGACGATGCTCTCCTCGAAGGACGGCAATTGCGCCGCGAGCGAAAGATCGCCGTTGAGCGCGAAGGAGGCGCCGTCGAACACCAGTTCGTCCTGGCCGCACACCTGGTTGAGATAGACCAGCGGCAGCGCGCTTTCGGTCACGCGCGCCACCGCGACCGACAGGCGCACGTCGTTCTTGTCGCGGGCGTAAGGCGAGCCGTTCGGCACCAGGATGATCTCGGCGCCGGTCTCGGCCAGCGTCTCGACCACGTTCTCGTAATCCTCGGACTCTTCCAGCCAGATGTCCTCGCAGATGGGGACGCCGATGCGCACGCCGCGCACAGTCACGGGCCCCGCCGCCGGGCCGCGCGCAAACAGCCGCTTCTCGTCGAACACGCCGTAGTTTGGCAGATTGCATTTGAAGCGAAGTGCGGCGATGCGGCCGCCGTCGAGCAGCGCGCAGGCATTGTAGAGTTTGCCGTCTTCGACCCAGGGCGTGCCGACCAGCATGGCCGGCCCGCCATCGGCGGTCTCTCGGGCCAGTGCCTCGATCGCAGCGCGGCAGGCCGCCTGGAAAGCAGGCTTCTGCACGAGGTCCTCCGGCGGATAGCCGGCGATGAACAATTCCGGAAACAGCACGAGATCGGCGCCGTCGGCGATGGCTCGCGTGCGCGCATTGCGCGCCTTGGCGGCGTTGCCCTCGATGTCGCCCAGGGTCGGATTGAGCTGGGCGAGCGTGACCGCGAATGCTTTGAGACGTTCGGTCATGGCCGCCGCGCTCCGATCAGATAAATCCCAGTCGCTCGATGATGGCGATGATCCAGAACGCGCCGGCCATCAGCAGCGCGACGCCGACGGCGGCCGAGCCCATGTCCTTGACCCGCCCGATCTGCTTGTCGTGATCCATCGTCAGCCGGTCGGCAAGCTTTTCGATCGCGGTGTTGAGCAGCTCGACCGTCAGGACGAACGCAACCGAACAGACCAGCTCGACCGCGCGCATCGCGGTCGCGCCGATCAACCAGGCCAGCGGCAGCGAGGCGAGGAGCGCAAAAATCTCCTCGCGGACGGCCTGCTCCGATCGGAACGCAAAGGCCAGACCGTTACGGGAATTGATCGTGGCCTTCCAGATCCGCAGCAAGATCCTAGAGCCCCGCTGCGGCCGGCATCGGCGTGGCCTTGCCCGCGCGTTCCTGCTTGAGGAGCTCGGCGATCAGGAAAGCCATGTCGATGGATTGCTCGGCATTGAGGCGGGGATCGCAGACCGTGTGATAGCGATCGTTGAGGTCCTCGTCCGTGATCGCGCGGGCGCCGCCGATACACTCGGTGACGTCCTGCCCGGTCATCTCCAGATGCACACCGCCGGCATGGGTGCCTTCGGCGGCATGGATCGTGAAGAAAGACTTCACCTCAGACAGAACCCGGTCGAAGGGGCGCGTCTTGTAGCCCGAGGTCGAGGTGATGGTGTTGCCGTGCATGGGGTCGCACGACCAGACCACCACTTTGCCCTCGCGCTTCACGGTGCGGATCATGTTCGGCAGATGCTCGCCGACCTTGTCCGAGCCGAAGCGGCCGATCAGCGTCAACCGGCCCGGCTCGTTGTCGGGATTGAGCACGTCGATCAGCTTCAAAAGCTCGTCGGGCTTGAGCGACGGGCCGCATTTCAGCCCGATCGGGTTCTTGATGCCGCGGAAATATTCGATATGGCCGTGATCGAGCTGGCGGGTGCGGTCGCCGATCCAGATCATGTGGCCGGAGGTCGCGTACCAGTCCCCGGTGGTGGAATCGACGCGGGTCATCGCCTGCTCGTAGCCGAGCAGCAGCGCCTCGTGGCTGGTGTAGAAATCGGTGGCGCGCAACTCGGGATGGGCTTCGAGATCGAGGCCGCAGGCGCGCATGAAGTTGAGCGCATCCGAGATGCGGTCGGCCAGCTCCTTGTAGCGGCGGGACTGCGGCGAATCCTTGAGGAAGCCGAGCATCCACTGATGCACGCTGCCGAGATTGGCGTAGCCGCCGGTGGCGAAGGCGCGGAGCAGGTTCAGCGTCGCCGCCGACTGGCGATAGGCCATCAGCTGACGCTGCGGATCCGGCACGCGCGCTTCCTTGGTGAAAGCGATGTCGTTGACGATGTCGCCGCGGTAGCTCGGCAGCTCGACGCCATTGATCTTCTCGGTCGGCGAGGAGCGCGGCTTTGCGAACTGGCCGGCAACGCGCCCGACCTTCACCACCGGCACCGCGCCGGCGTAGGTCAACACCACGGCCATCTGCAGCAGCACGCGGAAGAAATCGCGGATGTTGTTGGCGCCGTGCTCGGCAAAGCTCTCGGCGCAGTCGCCGCCCTGCAGCAGGAAGGCCTCGCCGGCCGCAACGCGCCCCAGCGCCTTCTTCAGGTTGCGCGCCTCGCCGGCGAACACCAGCGGCGGAAAGGTCGCAAGCTGCGCCTCGACGTCGGCCAGGGCCTTGGCGTCGGGATAGTCGGGCACCTGTAGCACCGGCTTGCTGCGCCAGGACTCGGGCGTCCACCGCTCGGACATCGCAATCTCTCCGTGAAGCAAAAAAGTGCAACCTGATCTGGGGGTTGCGAGGGCCGCCTTATACACAGGCTGGCACGACATCGCCAGTTGTAAATCCGTTTGGGATCGCAAACCCTTGCGGGGAAAGCCAAATTCGCATTTGCTGGGAGGGCGAGGCAACTGGCAGGATACCTTGCGCCCATGGACGCGGCACTGGACGACGTTTTCATCGACGAGATCAACTTCCCGGCGACCGACGGGTATGCCCTGACCGGCACCCTGTTCCTGCCGCGCGGCACCAAACGCCATGCCGTCCTGATCAACTCGGCAACCGCCGTTCCGCGCAAGATCTACCGGGGCTTTGCCTCCTATCTCGCGCATCGCGGCTGCGCGGTGCTGACCTACGACTATCGCGGCATCGGCGATTCCCGGCTGCCAGCGATGGTCGGCTACAACCAGCCGAAATCGCTGGTCGGCTTCAAGGCCTCGATGTCGGATTGGGCCGCGCTCGACGTCACCGCCGCGGTCAGCTGGATGCGGGAGCGGTACAACACCCTGCCGCTGGCCTATGTCGGCCATTCCTTCGGCGGTCAGGCGCTGGGGCTGATCGCCAACAACAGCGAAATTTCGCGCGCCGCCTTCGTGGCCTCGCAGGCCGCGACCTGGCGGCTGATGACCTCGCCGGAGAAATACCGCGTCTTCGCCTTCATGAACCTCATCGGCGTGCCGCTCGCCCACACGCTCGGCTACGCCCCGGGCTGGGCCGGCGTCGGCGAGGATCTGCCCAAGGGCGTCTTCCTGCAATGGGCCGATTGGGTCTCGAGCCCCCGCTATCTCTTCGATTCCAAGCTGCCGGCGCTGGAGAATTTTGCAAAGTTCAAGGGCGAGCTGCGGGCGCTGTGCTTCTCCGACGATCCCTGGGCGACCCGGCCGGCGGTCGAGCTGCTCGCGAGCGGGTTCACCGCGATCAAGCCGGAGGTGCTCAACGTCAAGCCGTCCGAGGTCGGCGCCAAGGCAATAGGCCATTTCGGCTTCTTCCGCCCCGAGCACCGCGACACGCTGTGGCGCGGCGTCGCGGAATGGATTCAGGGGGACTGAGACACAGCTTCGCGTCCTCGCGGCGCATCTCGTCCGGGCTTCCGGAATGCCTTCGCGGAGACAGTCTGGATTGCTTGTGCAAAGGCTTCTTGCAATGAGGGCGCGTGTGGCGATCTGCGTCTCTCTCGTGTCCCGGACGCGCTGCAGCGTCCTTACGCTGCTGCGCAGAGCCGGGACCCAGCAGGCCACGGCACTCGTTGATGCATGGGCCCCGGCTCTGCAGCGCATCGTCGAAGGGACGCTGCGCCGCGTCCGGGGCACGAGACCTTTGTTCAATGACACACATGATTGATCATCCTCGCGGCGCATTTCGCCCGAGCTTTGCTTGATCGCTTCACCCTCACTTGAAAGAGGGCGCAGGGAAGACCGGGCGCCGGCTGGCACCCGCGGTCCACTGTGCGAATTCTGCGTAACAAGAAGCTGCACAGCGGCATACAGGTGAAGCCGTACATCCGGCCTTCCCTGCGCAGTGGGTTTACGGCTTATGTCGTGCTCTCCCCGGGGAGCGTTGCACTATTGCCCCCGTCGCCTTGTAGATGACTGATGCGCGTGCCCGGTCGGGCCGCCACATCACCGCAAGACTTGGCGCACAGACCCCGGGCGCCAGGACGACACGATTTTGCCGTACGCCGATCACACCGGTCGTGTGCGCCAGGTGTTTCGCTCACGGTTGCCCGCCCTGCGGAATCCTTGGCGCCGATGTGACCCACGTCCACCGCCGCCCGGCCCGCGTTCGTGACGATCGCGATACGCCCCTCTTCGTTGGGCCGGGATGCCGCAACACATACGCGATATCCGAATTTCGGTAAAGTGGAATATTTTCGGTGATCAGAGTTGCCCCAGCGCTCGCGTGTTTCGCCCGTCGGCAGCACAAGGTGTTGTAGATATCGTGCCCGGCCGCGGCTCGGGCGTTGCCGTGGAAGCGCTGAAGGCGTGCGATTCCCGACGCACAGCCGCGCCTTCACCGACAAGGAAGCCGCCAAGCTGAAGGCTTCGGGACCGCCGGCGTGCGCCTTGAACCAGGGCGTGGACTCATAATGTTGGGTCGCTATCGTAAAGCGGAAGTCGACCACCTTGACCGTGATCTGCGGCTTGTAACCCCTTGCCGACCTTCTCTACCTGCTTTGCGGTGGTCCGTAGTTTGAGATAGGCTTCGGTCTCAGATGCAACCTTTGGACGAAATCGTTAGTGCGAATGGCACTGAGTAGACATACACTTAAGGGGCTGTTCCTCATATCCTGTCTGATAGGCATGGGGATGATCACCTTCCTTAGGGGGCGCGATCTCTTCCAGCAATTCGGCTTCTCTATCGGCCTCGGTGCGGTTCTGATCATTGCGGGGTCCTCTGTGATCTTCGTCGCTATTGCGATCCGGCAAACCTTAGCGGTTTCGGGAAAACGTCCGCAGGCGATCAATAGACAATCAGATGAGGCTGACTTGGACATGCCTCAATGAGCTTTCCTCGCATCGCTGTTTTCATCGCGACAATTTCTCGGCTGGGGCAGCGGCGCTTCCGCTCCTGACCCATCAGCGACCTCGGAAGCCATCCGCTCCTCGGCCGATGCCGGCGGTAAACCGGACGTCAGGCGGATAGCCGATCAATGAGCAGCGGCCCTACCGGATGATCGTCGTCAGCGACGAGTAACGCCTGTTCGGCTTGGCCTCGCCCGCCGAGAACTGGGCGAACGCGTCGCTGACGCGCGCCGCCGGCGTGGTGCCGTCTGCGAAGCGGAATTCCTTCGGCCGCGGCGCGTAGAAGCTGGCGCGGTAATAGGCGTCGTCGAAGCGCACCTCGCCGACCCCGAACAATGCGTCGCAGGCGAACAGGAGCGCGTAAACTCCCGCGAGCGCAGCGACGACCTCCTTGAGAACTGACATGCTGATGCCCCACCCTTTTGCGGGAAGGATGCACGCCGGTTCCAAAGCCCTGGTTTAAGACCGCGCGGTTCTTGTCGGCAGGGTTTGCCACGGCTGAGCGGATTGCAGACAATTTTATCGATCTCAAAAAAAGAGCCCGCCGATCGGACGATCAGGCGGGCTCAGGATTGGCCGCTCGGGAGGTTTCGGACGGCCAGGTTCATCAGCCGTGGCCGGCCTCCTTGCGATGGCCGCTCTCGCTGAGGCGGTCGACCCAGGCGATGCCGATCGCCGAGATGATGAAGGTCAGATGGATCAGCACCTGCCACATCACGCCGGTCTCGGTGAAATTGCTGCGCGTGGTGCCGAGATTGCCGGCCTCGATGAAGGTCCTGAGCAGCGAGATCGAGGAGATGCCGATGATCGCCATCGCGAGCTTGATCTTGAGCACGCTGGCATTGACATGGCTCAGCCATTCCGGCTCGTCGGGATGACCGGTCAGATTCAGGCGGGAAACGAAGGTCTCGTAGCCACCGACGATCACCATGATCAGAAGGTTCGAGATCATGACGACGTCGATCAGCCCGAGCACGACCAGCATGATCTGCTGCTCGCTGGCGTCGAACGAGTGCGCGACCAGATGCCAGAGTTCCTTCAGGAACAGCAGCACATAGACGGCCTGCGCGACGATCAGGCCGACATAGAGCGGCACCTGCAGCCAACGCGAGCCAAAGATGAGCTGCGCAAACAGGCCTAGGCGCGGCGGCTCGGCCTGCGCCGAAGGTGCTTGGGGTTCGGACGTCATGAATTACTCCGGATTGCGGAAAGAGTTGTCGCCTCAGAGACTCGCTATGACCGGCGCGAGCTCGAGCGAGCCCCGATAGATCATCTCGAAGGCGACGTAAATTATGATGGCGAGGCCGATATAGGCGACCCAGCGATGCTTCTGGAGCACCCGGCCAAGCAGATCGGCGGCGACGCCCATCATCGCGACCGACAGCAACAGCCCGAAGACGAGAATGTAGGGATGCTCGCGCGCGGCGCCCGCGACCGCGAGCACGTTGTCCAGCGACATCGAGACGTCGGCGGCGACGATCTGCACCGCGGCCTGACCGAAGGTCTTTCGCTGCACGGCCGCACCATCCGCGCCGCCGCCATGGCCGAACGCCAGCTGCCGCGCATGCGCCTGCTCGCGCAGCTCGCGCCACATCTTCCAGCAAACCCAGAGCAGCAGCACGCCGCCGGCAAGCAACAGGCCGATGACCTGCAGCAACTGGGTCGCGACGCCGGCGAAGACGATGCGCAATGCCGTGGCGGCGGCGATACCGACGATGATGGCGCGACGGCGCTGCTCGGCCGGCAGTCCCGCTGCGGCGAGGCCGATGACGACGGCATTGTCGCCGGCGAGAACGAGGTCGATCAGGACGACTTGAAGGAGGGCCGTAAGCGCTTCGGGTGTGATGAATTCAGTCATGTTTGATCATTTTTTGGGGCGGACGGATCGAGCCAATGCGGCTTGCGGCGCTCGATCCAGTCGAAGACCTTCGAACGCGACGAGCGCAGCGCAGGCACGTCCTCGGCGAGCAGCGCGAGGCCGAGCGGCAGCATCCAGATGCCGAGCACCGGCAGGATGGAGAGCATACCGCCGACGACCAGCAGCGTGCCCGAGGGGATTCGCACCCAGCGGCTGGACGGCTTGAGCAGATAGGCGAAGGTGTCGCCCATGCGTGGCGGCAAACGGTGGACGAGCTTGTCCAGACGCGGGTCTCCGCCGGCCATCTGACCGGCGCCCTCGGTTTTCGCCGTGCGCTCGTCCGAAACTGTGCTCATGCTTACTCCTTCAAGGCAGCCTGCCGTTCGGCGCCCGCGGCACTCGGCACGACCGGTTTCGCGCGCGGCAGCACCAGTGTCAGCAAGCGCAACAATTTGATTGCCTGCACTTCATGGGGATGGACGTCCTCATCCGCCGCAGCCACGCGCTCCGACAGCTCCATCAGATGGGACGAGAGCGGCAGGTTCGAAACCGGCCGCAGCGTGTCGATCACGACATTGGCAAAATCCGGCTCCTCGAGCCGTTCGGCCAGTTCGTCGAACATCGCGTAGAGCCGTTCTTCCGAAATGTGCGGCGCCAGCTTGCGATCCCTGATGAAGCGGATCACCTCGTCGCGCTCGACCGCCGAAACGCGCCGGTCGGCAACCGCGACCAGCGCGCCCACGATTACCAACGCGGCCGCGGCCTGCTCGTTCAGGCGGGACGGTTCCGTGATCTCGATCTCGATGGGATTTGAGGATTTGGCGTCAGACATCGTTGCTCCCTTAACTTGCGAAATGACCGCACGGAGCTGCGATGGGGACGAATGGTCGGAGAGAACGTACAGAGGCCCGACGATCGGCCGATCCATCGCATTCGCGCGGGACAGGTCATCCGACATCACGAGGTTTGCCGACGTCGTCGGCGTCCTCGCCAGAGGGGCCCGGATTCTTGTTCGTGTCAGAGATAAAGGTGGGCCTGTCGGAATCAAGGCGGGACGGCTGCGACCAGCCGCCGCATCGGTTCCGTGGTGGGGCATCGTGTTCCGGACGCGCTGCGCACCGCTAAGTCGGCGCTGCGCTGCGTCCGAGGCAAGACGCCACCATTTCGTCGCGCACCTGCATCAACGCGTCTCACCCCACCGGCTCGACCAGATGCGCACGGGATGGCGCGGGATCGAAGCGGTCGCCGAAATATTGCGTCTCGCGCGTCACCAGTCCGTCGTGGAATTCCATGATGCTCACGACATGAGACGGCACCCCGTCATAGCTCAGCACGAATTCACTGACCCAGAGATCGCCGCCGCCAACGATCCGCCGAACCGTGAAGCGCTTCTGGTTCGGCTGCACGAACCTGCTCTCCTGAATGTTCCTGCGACCGCGGATGCGCTCGCCCGACTGCGGATAGTCGAGCACTGCGTCCTCGCGATAGATATCGTGCTCGACCTCGAAATCATTGGCGTCCGAGGCGTCGCAATGGTCGCTGAAGCGCGGCCAATACGGCTTGATCGTTCATCTCGGTCTCCAATTTCGAATTGCCGCATCGTAACACTGAAGCCGCCTCTGGTCGTGATCGCTGCTTGGCGCCGGGAACCACGAGGCCGGCACGTCGGTTAGTGCAGCTCACGACCCATCCGCCGCCTCACAGGAACCCCATGTGCCGCTGGATCGCATACCGAGGCGAGACCACCTCGTTTGAGCCCTATGTCACCGAGCCCGAACATTCGCTGGTCGCGCAAAGCATCCGCTCGCTGCAATCCACGGCGGGCTCGAATGGCGACGGCTTTGGTCTCGGCTGGTACGGCGAGCATCCGGAGCCCGGCCTTTATCGCGAGACCCGCCCTGCCTGGTCGGACGAAAACCTGCGCTACCTCTGCCGGCATCTGCGCTCGCATTTGTTCTTTGCCCATGTGCGCGCCGCCACCGGCACGGCGGTGACGCGGCAGAATTGCCATCCCTTTGCCTGCGGCCACTGGATGTTCATGCACAACGGATTCGTCGGGAGCTGGAATCGGCTGCGGCGGAAGGTCGAGGCGCTGATCCCCGATGCCTATTATCCGTCGCGGCTGGGCACGACCGACTCGGAAGCCGTGTTCCTGGCGATGATGGGCGCCGGCCTCGACGGCGATCCGCTTCGAGCGACGCGGCGCGTGCTGCAAGCCCTCGTCGGCCTCGTCAATGAAGGCCAGCTGCGCGAACGGCTGCGCTTCACCAGTGCGATCGCCAACGGCCGGGATCTCTATGCGTTTCGAGTTGCGGTCAACGACGCCGCAAATACGCTCTATTACCGCGAGGACGGCGGCCAGGTCATCGTCGTGTCCGAACCCTTCGACAAGGAATCGGACTGGACCGAAGTGCCGCCAAATCACGCGCTGATCGCGCGCGCGTCCGAAAACGTGAAGATTGTTCCGTTCGACGCGACAATTTGCAGTAGCGCTGACAGGGAACCCGCCCCTACCAGAAGGATTAGTGCCCGCAGGTGATCTTTGCCGGGTGGGATATGACATTTGCTTCAGACGTTTTGAAACTGCTTCGCCTCGATTCCTCGGGCGACAAGCAGAATCTCGTGATTCGCTCCGCTGGCGGCGGCGGCAAGGCGGCTGAATATTCCTTCGGGATCGAGGAGGAATACTTCCTGGCCGATCGTCGCACGTTCGACGTTGCGATCGAAACGCCCAACGAGCTCTTCGAGTCGGCGAACTGGTCGACCGGCGGCCAGGCCATGCGGGAGATGCTGCAATCCCAGCTCGAGGTCGCCACCAACGTCCACGTCGACGTCAACGACGCCCGCGAAGAGCTTCGCTTCCTGCGGCGCGAAGTCGCGAACGTCGCCGCGCAATATGGTTTCGTGATCATGGCCTGCGGCACGCACCCGACCGCGGTCTGGCGCATGTCGCAGCCGAGCCCGAAACCGCGCTATGAGGAGATGATCGAGGATCTGCGCAGCATCGGCCATCGCAACATGATGTGCGGCATGCATGTGCACGTCCAGTTGCCCGATCCCGAGAAGCGCATGGCGGTGATGCGGGCGATGCTGCCGCATCTGCCGCTGTTCATCGCGCTGTCCGCCTCCTCACCGTTCTGGAATTCGCACAAGACCGGACTGAAGGGCTACCGGCTTGCCGCCTATTCCGAGCTGCCGCGCACCGGCCTGCCCGAACTGTTCGAGAGCAGGCAGGATTACGACGATTATGTCGGCGCGTTGCAGCGCTCCGGCGTGATTCCCGACGAGAGCCACATCTGGTGGGCGATGCGCCCGTCAATGCGGCATCCGACCCTCGAGCTTCGGGCGCCCGACACCTGCACCTTCGTCGACGACGCCGTCGCCATCGCCTCGCTCTATCGCTGCCTGACGCGCCACCTCTATCTGCGACCGGATCTCTCCAAAGGGGTCACCGCGGTCGAACGCGCAATTGCCGTGGAGAACAAATGGCGCGCCCAGCGCTACGGCACCGATTGCATCTTCGGCTCCAGAGACGGACCGGTCACGATCTCCGAGATGCTCTCCCGAATCATCGACGACACCGCCGGGGACGCCGACGCCCTGGGCTGCGTCGCCGAGATCGAGCATTGCCGCACCATTGTGGACCGCGGCAGCTCGGCCGAATTCCAGCTTCGCGCCTATCGTGAAAGCGGCGACGACATCGCGGCCGTGTCACGATGGATCGCGACATCGACGACTTCAGGGACGAGCGCGCCCATCGGGCGCAGCGCTCCAGCGCCGTCATAGCACCCGCGCAAGCTTCGCGGACGAGAACGTCATTTCTGAATTTGCTACGCCGTGGGGGAATGCATGACTGACATCGCCTGGTGCGCCGGTTGCGGCCACAGCCTGGTCCCGATTCTGTCCGAGAACGGCCGCGCGCGGCCAAGCTGTTTGTGGTGCGAGGGCGTCGACGCACGGACCATGGAGATGGCAAAGTGGGCTGACAGCCCGGCCGGCAAGCCGGATCGGGCCGCGCCTCACGCTTTTGATTGAGCCGGCCTCTGCGTCAAACCCGCGCCACCACGCGCGGACGGAACACGGAATCCACGGTCGGGGAAAGAGCCGCGACCGGCTTTCGCGTCGGCCGGCGCCGCGGGATGAAGAAATTGTTCACGAGGATCGGCTCGTCATCGCCGAGCGCGATCCGCTCCTTCACGAGCAGGCTCATGACCGAGCGCATCTTGATGACTTCCTGCGCCACGAAGCTGCAATCCTCGTCGCGGTTGATCTGCTCATGCATGATCGCTTCCGCTTCGCGCATGCTCACGCGGAGCGCTCTGATGGTTCTGCGGATTTCGTTGATGCGGTTGTCCATGGCGGCCTCCATCTCGGTCGCAGCATAAGAACAAAACATGAACATTCTGTCAATCACCGCCCTGCCCGGTCGCGACGTTTTCGCTGAATCCCGAAGGCGCCATCGGACCGATCCGGCACCGCCGCCGCTGCACGCGCACTCGCGCCTGCCGACAAATTAGACAGCCCCCTCGCTACGCCGAAAGCGCGCGTCCCTGGTACGCGTCCGCCCCATCAGAACAAGCCGTCGATCTAACCCTCCGTGCAACCACCGGATTTTTCCCGAACGGGCACGCCGGCATCGCGGCGCCAGGCCGGCTTGCTCCTTCGCAAACCAACTGGCCCAAAATTCGCAATGACGGTGCAAGCGAAGCAACGGCGCAGAGCGGAGAACGTCATGAACGTGCATGCTGCGGGCGATCTCAAGACGACCGGCCTCACCCATCCGAATGGCGCGCCGCTCCGCCTCAACACCCAGGACTTCGTCGCAATCGATCGCGACCGGAATGCGAAGTTCGAGGCGACGTATCGTCCGCAAGCGCTCTACAATCGCGCCAATGAAGGCTTTCACGCCAACAACGAGACGTTCCTGCTGCACGAAGTCGCGACCAATCTGCCGATCTACCGTCCCGACACCGGTCCCACCGACTTCCATCTGCATCTGCCGCCCGGCGGCTTTCAGCTCGTGCTGGTCACCTCGGGCGCTTTCACCTTCGACTATGACGGGCGCTTCTACAATGTCGGCCCCGGCGCGGTGATGCTGCAAAGCGCGATCGTGCATCGCCAGTTGTTCTACACCTGGTCGGGCCTGACGACCGAAGAGAATTTGAAGACGCCGCAGACGGTGGTACCGGATCCGGTCTCGATGGGCTATTCGGGCAAATTCCTCGAAGCCTTCATCACCGATCCCACCACCTTTCCGAATCCCACCATCGTCGGTCCCGATCAGATCAACGAAGCCGAAACGCCGCGCGTGGCCTGGAGCCATCCGCTGCACGATCGCCCGGCCAATGCCGGCTTCTGGCTTCAGGATCCGCTGGCGCTGGATGCGCTGTTCAAGCCGCTTTGCGACGGCTCGATCAAGTCAGCGCTGCCGGTTTACGTGCGCGATATCGGTATCGAGGCGCCGAGCGGCCAGCTCGTCACCGGCCACATCATCGCAACCGACCCGCGCGGCGGGTCGCTTCTGCCGAAGAGTACATTGGCATCCGCGGACGCCGCCTCGTTCGCCAAGGGCGAGGTCGTGATCTATCGCGTCATTCGCGGCACGGCCGAATTCAGGAACAAGGCGGGCGAGACCTTCGAGCTCGCGGCCGGCGACGTCGTGACCGCAGGCAAGAGCTCGATCAGCCTCATTGCGGTCGGCGAGAACACGCAGGTGCTCCGGCTCGGCCTTCTCAGGGGTATCGACGACCTTCGCGGCTGGACGCCGACCCAGCGCGACGAGATCGACGGTCTCGCCGGCCAGATCATCACACGGAAGGACATGCGTCCCCTGCGGACCGAAGGCAAGCCGGTCGGATATCTGTACGACTGAGCGTAGAAGGTCCCGTTGGCTATTCCGGGACCCGGCGCCCCGGAAAGGTCAGACAGGCATTGATATCGACAGCCATCTTGTTGCGGTGCGCTTTGTTCAAAAGCGCGTCGCGCTCTGCACCGGGTTCAAGGCGCGCGGCCTGTTCGCGCAATCTCAGTGCATCGGCCGCCAGACGCTCGGCAAGTGAACCCGCCTGATGGATGCGGCTGCGATTCTCTGTCATGACAAATGTCCTTGCGCTGCCTTGGGAGAGTCGAGGTCGATCAAGCCTGCGCCTTTTTAGGGCGCAGGACCGGCGGGACCGCGCCGTCGAGCCAATCCTCAGTTTCCGCGAGAGCGAGCCAAGCATCGCCCATTCGCCTGTACCGCTTGCGCGCCGCGTCGCTGGGAGCGGTGCCTTCCAGGGTCAGACAGCGTCCGGCATTCTCCCGAAGATGCCCGGACCGACTGACCTGGATCTCCGTGCCGCTCGCGGGATCGGCAGAAGTCTGCCAGGAGTTTCGGCACACAGTACACCGCCATTGATAGACGAACTTGCCTATGGGCAAGTAGGTCGAGTGCACCGGGGCCGCAGCGAGCCGCCCGCACACGGCGCAGCCGACCGTCGCTTGCGACGCGGTCATTTCGCCGTCGTCCTGAACCACCTTCGCGCTCCAGCGGCGTTCAAACTTGCGACAAAGATGCAGGGGATATTGCAAAACGTTCAATGCGCGCCTCCTGTTTCGGCGGGAGCGCTGTAACGTCTCTCGGCCACTAGCGCCTGTCGTGTGTCGTGCTAGCGATACATTCAATGTGGGGTCTCGATCGCCATTCACCAGAGCGCGGCGCCGAAAATACGTTCCCGGCATCCGGCCCGTGGCCATACCCCGACCACACTTCACGTGCCGATGAACGATGCTCCGGCGGGGCTTCCGTTTGAGTGACAGTCTCCCTGCCGTACCAATCCCGTGGGACTTAGGAACATATCGCGGCCTCTCCTGTTGCGTCTGCCCATGGATGCATGCGTCCCCAAGATCAGGCCATGGGCGTACGCTCCCTTTCTTTCTCTTCCAATATCTTCATCGAAAGTTTTCAGATGCGCATACTGAAGAAACGTTCGCCATCTTTGGCGGCCACGAGCCTTCGCGTTCTTGCAGAAAATCCGGTCGCGTCCGCGATTGCCGCGCCTGTCGCCTTGATGGCCACGGCTGCGGGTCGTCAATCGAAAGCTCGCCGACAAGGCTCAACGCGAGAACCCGCCGCAGGATCGCCTCATCGACATCGACGAACAGTCCGGTCGCCTCCATGAGGAAATCAGGCACAGCAAGATGCGACGCGTCGCGAGAGCGGGTCATATGATCCAACAGTCGGATACGGCCGATTTGATGGCCGCAATCGACGAAGCCGCGGCCGAAACGCTGCGTTGATCTGAGAATTTATGAAGCTGTCGGAAAGGAACGACCATGGCCCCGAAAATCAAAGAGCGGACCTGCCCGGCGTGCAGCGGAACGGGCTTTCCTCTGTCCATCAAGGCGGCTTCGCCGGGCCGCAAAGTCTACCCGGTCAAATGCGAGGCCTGCGAAGGCAAGGGAAAGATCACCGAAACCGAGTGAAGGGACTTCGTGAGTAAGGCCTACTCCGCGGCCTGGCGCACGTGGCGCGCGGTCGGGGTGCGCATGGTGACGAGCTCTTCGGCCGCCGTCGGATGCAGCGCGATCGTCGCGTCGAAATCGGCCTTGGTCGCCTTCATCTTCACCGCGATCGCGACGGCTTGCGTGATCTCGGCGGCCGCATCGCCGACGATGTGGCAGCCGAGCACGCGATCGGTCGAGCCGTCGACCACGAGCTTCATCAGCACGCGGGTGTCGCGGCCGGACATCGTCGCCTTGATCGGGCGGAACGAGGTCTTGTAGATGTCGACGTGACTGAACTGCGCGCGCGCTTCAGTCTCGGTGAGACCAACGGTGCCGACCTCCGGCTGCGAGAACACGGCGGTCGGGATGTTGGCGTGGTCGACCTTCACCTCGCGCTTGCCGAACACGGTGTCGGCGAAGGCGTGGCCCTCGCGGATCGCGACCGGCGTCAGGTTGAAGCGATGGGTGACGTCGCCGATCGCGTAGATGCTGTCGACCGAGCTTCTGGAGAAATGATCGACCGCGATGCCGCCATTGTTCGGGTTGATGGCGACGCCGGCATTCTCGAGGCCGAGATTGGCCACCGCCGGATGGCGGCCGATCGCGAACATCACCTGCTCCGAGGCGATGCTCGATCCGTTCGACAAATGCGTGGTGAACTCCTCGCCGTGGCGATCGACCTTGCTCACCGTGCAGCCGGTGAGAATGGTGATACCCTGCTTCTCCATCTCGGCACGAACGTGGGTGCGAACATCCTCGTCAAACCCGCGAAGGATGTTGTCGCCGCGATAGATCACGGTGACGTCGGAGCCGAATCCGGCGAAGATGCCGGCGAATTCCAGCGCGATGTAGCCGCCGCCCTGGATCACGATCCGCTTCGGCAGCTTCTTCAGGTGGAACGCTTCGTTGGAGGAGATCACGTGCTCGATGCCGGGAATCGACGCGCCGTGGTTGGGCGCGCCGCCGGTGGCGATCAGGATGTATCTTGCGGTGATCCTGCGGTCGTTTTCGAGCAGGCGGACGGTGTGCTTGTCCTCGATCACCGCCCGGCTCTTGACGATCTGCGCGCCCGACTTCTCGACATTGGCGGTGTAGGCCGCCTCGAGCCGCGCGATTTCCTTGTCCTTGTTGGCGATCAGCGTCGGCCAGTCGAAGCTGGCGGGCGGAACGGTCCAGCCGAAACCTGCGGCGTCCTCGAGCTCGTGGCGAAAATGCGAGCCGATCACGAACAGCTTCTTCGGCACGCAGCCGCGGATCACGCAGGTCCCGCCCATGCGGTACTCCTCCGCGATCGTCACGCGGGCGCCGTAACCGGCCGCGATGCGGGCGGCACGCACGCCGCCCGAGCCGCCACCGATGACGAAGAGGTCGACGTCGAATTCAGCCATTGTCCACTCCGACCCCTGTCAGGAAGTCCTGATCAGATAGTGTCTGTCAGATCTCCTTGCCACGCTTGCGCATCTCGGCGCGGAAGGCTCCCATCACGGTCTCGGAGAAGTTCTGGGCCCAGGAGTTCATGAAGGCCATGGACAGGCCGATGGCGCGCGGCTCGGCGTCGATCAGCTTCTTGCCCAGCGGCGACTTGTAGAAGGTGACGAGATCCTTCAGCTCCTGCTCGGTGAACTCGCTGGCATAGATCTGCGCCATGCCGTCGCCAATCTCGTTCTGGCGGCCGTTGAGCTGCTGGGCGACGACGCCGGCAACCTCGTTGAGATCCTTCTGGTAGTTGAGATTCTGCTGGATCAGCGCGATCTTGGTCTTCTCGACCAGGCCCGGCACCGCGCCTTGATACATCGCGGTGGCATTCTTGATCTGCAGAATTTCCCTGGCCGCCGCGACCGCCGCCGGCGTGGCCTTCGGCTGGGCGGGTGCGGCGCCAGCCTTCGGCGCCGCCTGCTGCGCGGCGGCCGGGACGACCGAGAGGGCCAGTCCCACAGCGAGGGTCGCAGCCGGCAAAATCTTCAAAACGCTCTTCATTCCTAGTCTCCTTTCGGCTTACGCCGTTCAATCACGCGAATTCCCTCGCCGCCCGCCAGAACAGCCGAGCTGGCCAAGCCGATGAACAACCCATGTTCGACCACGCCGGGGATCGCGCTCAACGCGCTGGCGAGGCCGGCAGGATCCCCGATCTGTCCGAGCTGGGCATCGACGATCCAGTGGCCGCCGTCGGTGACGAAAACGTGGCCATCCTTGTCCCCGCCCTTGGCCTTGCGGACCGCCATTTGCCCGGAAACGCCGCACTCGGCAAATGCCTTCTCGATCGCACGGCGTGTTGCGCCAAGGCCGAACGGAATGACCTCGATCGGCAGCGGAAATTTGCCGAGCGTCGGCACCCATTTGGTGTCATCTGCAATCACGATCATGCGATCCGAGGCCGCTGCCACGATCTTCTCGCGCAGCAGCGCGCCGCCGCCGCCCTTGATCAGGTTGAGCGCGGGATCGATTTCGTCGGCGCCGTCGATGGTGATGTCGAGATGGTCGATCTCGTCGAGCGTGGTCAGCGGCACGCCGCACCGCGTCGCATCGAGGCGAGTCGCCTCGGAGGTCGGCACGCCGATCACCTTGAGCCCGGCGGCGACGCGCTCGCCGAGCAGCTCGACGAAATGCTTGGCGGTCGAGCCGGTGCCGAGCCCGAGCTGCATGCCGTCCCGCACCTCCTCGAGCGCGCGCGCCGCGGCCTGTCGCTTCAACTGGTCCATATTCACGTTTGCGCCTGCCTCTGAAGTCTCGAACGTGCCGCCGATCCCGGCCGCTTTCGGCGGCCTATGTAGCCTCGTTTTCCGCCGGAGAACAGTGTCTGGGGAACCAGGCTATAAGCTGATCTTATGGCGCCGCCCCTTGCACTGACCTTGCCGGGCCGGTAGCGCTTGGACCATGACCTCCCCTCACACCATCGTCTTCGATCTCGACGGCACGCTTGTGGATACGGCGCCCGACCTGATCACCGCGCTGAATCACGTGCTCGACCGCGAAGGGCTGCCGCCCGTGCCGATGGCCTCGGCCCGCAACATGATCGGCGCCGGCGCCCGCAAGCTGATCGAGCGGGGGCTGGAGGCCGAGGGCCGCACGGTCACCCCCGCCGACATGGACCGGATGACCGCGGATTTCATCGCCTATTACGCCGATCATATCGCGGTCGAATCCCGCCCCTTCGAGGGGCTCGAGGCCGCGCTTGACCATTTTTCAGCGCAGGGCCATCGCCTCGCCGTCTGCACCAACAAGCTGGAATGGCTGTCGAAGCGGTTGCTGGACCAGCTCGACCTCAGTCGCCGCTTCGCGGCGATCTGCGGCGCGGACACCTTTGGCGTCCAGAAGCCCGACCCGACCATCTTTCGTGAAACGGTGGCGCGCGCCGGCGGAGCGGTCAAAGCCAGCATCATGGTCGGCGATGCCGGAACCGATGTCGGGGTGGCCCGCCGGGCCGGAGTGCCGGTGATCGGGGTCAGTTTTGGCTACACCGACGTGCCGATCGCCGACCTGAAGCCGGACCGGCTGATCCATCACATGCGTGACCTGCCAGCCGCCGCCAGCAGCCTGATGACGGCATAGCTCTACCAAGCTATTGATATAGCGTCGTTATTCCGCGAAATACCCCTTAACCATTCATTACTTATGCGCAGCCCGCCGGTTGCCCTGCCCCAGACGACGCTCCTAAAGTCCGCGCGGGGTTATGTGGCGGTTCGTCGCAGTTGAAGTGGATGGGTCATGCGTCGTGTCATCGCGGTTGCGTTAGCCGGAGCGAGTCTATTGGGAGCGGCAAGTCTTGGGGGCTGCTCCTCGATGTCCTGGGACATGTTCAAATCGGCCCCGCCGACCGTCCAGGTCCGAATCGAATCCAACCCGCCAGGTGCCGACGCCACCACCTCGCTCGGGCCGGGCTGCAAGACACCCTGCTCCGTCTCGGTTCCCGCACCCGAGGCCCCGTTTACGGTCGCTTTCGCGCTGCCCAAGTACCAGCCGGCGAGCGTCCCGGTGAACGTGATCAAGAATCCCGGGGATTTCACCACCCCGGCCTCGGTGGTCACCGACCCGAATCCGGTGGTTGCGGAACTCCAGCCGGCCACCCCGCCGAAACCGATCCGCAAGCCGCACCGGCCCAGGAAGCCCAAACCGGCCGCCGCGGCGCCTGCTGCGGCACCGGCTGAGGCCGCAACGGCCGCGGGCTCACCGTTCCCCGATCCGAACGCCGGCAGGCGCTGATCTACGTATACCACCCGATTGTCCTCGTCGCGTCCGATGCTTAGATTGGGTGCCGAGCACCGCCGAAGCCAAGGTGCGCCCGTCGCCGTCAGTGACAAGGCCTCTCGCATGAACGGATCCGCCGCGCTGTCCACCCCGATGACCGATCCGTTCGGGCGGACCATCAGCTATTTGCGCGTTTCGGTCACCGACCGCTGCGACCTCCGCTGCTTCTACTGCATGTCGGAAGACATGACGTTCCTGCCCAAGGCGAACCTGTTGACGCTGGAGGAGCTCGACCGGCTCTGCTCGGCCTTCATCGCCAAGGGCGTCAAGAAGCTGCGGCTCACCGGTGGCGAGCCGCTGGTCCGGCGCAACGTGATGACGCTGGTCCGTTCGCTGTCGCGGCATCTGTCGAGCGGCGCCCTGAACGAGCTGACGCTGACCACCAACGGCACCCAGCTTGCGAAACACGCAAGCGAGCTCGCCGATTGTGGCGTGCGCCGCATCAACGTCTCGCTCGATACGCTCGATCCCAAGAAGTTTCGCGAGATCACCCGCTGGGGCGAGATCGACAAGGTGCTGGAAGGCATCGAGGCCGCGCGCGCCGCAGGACTTGCCGTGAAGATCAACGCGGTGGCACTGAAGAACCTCAACGAGGACGAGCTTCCCGACCTGATGCGCTGGGCCCACGGCAAGGGCATGGGCCTGACGCTGATCGAGGTCATGCCGATGGGCGAGATCGGCTCGGGCCGCATCGACCAGTATCTGCCGCTCTCGCTGGTGCGCGCGCGCCTCGCCCAGCAATTCACGCTGACGGATTTGGCGGAGAGCACCGGAGGTCCGGCCCGCTATGTCAGCGTCACCGAGACCGGCGGCAAGCTCGGCTTCATCACGCCGATGACGCATAATTTCTGTGAATCCTGCAACCGGGTTCGCATTACCTGTACGGGAACGCTGCACACCTGCCTCGGCCACGAGGATGCCTCCGATTTGCGCAAACCTCTGCGTGCATCCGATGACGACATGCTGCTTGCGGATGCGATCGACCGCGCCATCGGCTTGAAACCCAAGGGCCACGATTTCATCATCGACCGCCGCCACGACCGTCCCAGCGTCTCCAGGCACATGAGCGTCACCGGCGGCTGACACCATCGGCTGCGGCCTTATTCCCCTTAACTCTCAACAAACTTCCAATTGACGGGCGGCATGGCCGCTGGTTTGGTGCGACAGCCTCATGCCTGCGCGGCGAGACAAGCCACGCGCCCGCTTCGGCAGTCAAGACGGCCGGGGCACGATCGGGAGGATCCGTCGTTGCAAGCGCTCCTGAAGCTGAGCCGAGGAATCGACGCGTTCACACGCTGGACGGGCAAACGCTTGGCGTGGCTGATCGTGGCCGCCGTCATCATCTCCGCGGTCAATGCGATCGTCCGCAAGACGTTCGACACGTCATCCAATTCATGGCTCGAGCTGCAATGGGTGCTGTTCAGCATCGTGTTCCTGCTGTGCTCGCCGTGGACGCTGCTCGACAACGAGCACATCCGCATCGACATCGTGAACAACGCGCTGCCGAAGCCGGTCCGCAACCTGATCGACGTGATCGGTCACCTGTTCTTCCTCATTCCGCTCTGCATCGTCATGATCATCACGGGCGTGCCGTTCTTCCAGCGCTCGTTCGAGATCAACGAGCAGTCCGGCAATGCCGGCGGTCTGCCGCAATGGCCCGCCAAATCCCTGATCATGATCGGATTCGCTTTCCTGCTCGTTCAAGGCATCTCCGAGCTGATCAAGCGCATCGCGGTCATGCGCGGGTTGATCCCGGACCCGCATGAATCCCAGGTGTCGGCGCTCGAGGCGGAAGTCGAGCATCTCGTCGGAGCGATCGAGAAGAAATAGCCGTTGGCGACGGTTTAGGGGAAGTCATGACCGCATTCATCATCGCCAATATGGCGCCCATCATGTTCGCGTCGCTGGTCGTCATGCTGCTGCTGGGCTATCCCGCGGCATTCTCGCTCGGCGCCGTCGGCCTGTTCTACGCCATCATCGGCGTCGAGCTCGGCCAATTCCACCCGGACTTCCTCCAGGCCCTTCCCGAGCGCGTCTACGGGGTGATGAACAACGACACGCTACTCGCCATCCCGTTCTTCACCTTCATGGGACTGGTGCTGGAGCGGTCAGGCATGGCCGAGGACCTGCTCGACACCATCGGCCAATTGTTCGGAACCATCCGCGGCGGCCTCGCCTACGCGGTGGTGTTCGTCGGCGCGCTGCTCGCCGCAACGACGGGCGTGGTCGCCGCTTCCGTGATCTCGATGGGACTGATTTCGCTGCCCATCATGCTGCGCTATGGCTACGACCGGCGCGTGGCGACGGGCATCATCGCCGCTTCGGGCACGCTCGCGCAGATCATTCCGCCCTCGCTCGTCCTGATCGTGATGGCAGACCAGCTCGGCAAGTCCGTCGGCGACATGTACGAGGGCGCCTTCATCCCGGGCCTCGTGCTCGCGGGCCTCTACGCCCTCTACGCCTTCCTCGTCAGCGTGATCTTCCCGAAGGCCGTCCCGGGCCTGCCAAAGGAGGCCATCGGCTTTCGCGAGGAGAGTGGCGATCGTGGCCTCCGCTCGCTCGGTGTGCTCTTCATCGCGAGCTGCGTGTTCGGCTGGTTCATGATGCGCCATTCGGAGACGCACGGCGCCGATTACGTCGTGCTCAGCATGTTCTACGGCATCATCTTCGCGTTCGCCGTCGCCGTGCTGAACTGGGTTATCGACAAGCTCACCGGCTTCCGTTTCCTGTCCAAGATGGCGCAGCAGACCACCTTCGTCATGGTGCCGCCGCTCTTCCTGATCTTCCTGGTGCTCGGCACGATCTTCATCGGCATCGCGACCCCGACCGAAGGCGGCGCGATGGGCGCCGCCGGCGCCCTCATCCTCGGTGCTGCGAAGCGGCGGCTGAGCTGGGACCTGATCCGGCAGGCCACGGAATCGACGGCCAAGCTGTCCGCTTTCGTCGTGTTCATCCTGGTCGGCGCCCGCGTCTTCTCGCTCACCTTCTACGGCGTCAACGGGCACGTCTGGGTCGAGCACCTGCTCACCTCGCTGCCCGGCGGCCAGGTCGGTTTCCTGATCTTCGTCAACGCGTTCGTGTTCGTGCTGGCCTTCTTCCTCGACTTCTTCGAACTGGCCTTCATCGTGATCCCTCTGCTCGGACCTGCCGCCGAGCATCTCGGCATCGACCTGATCTGGTTCGGCGTCGTTCTCGGCGTCAACATGCAGACCTCGTTCATGCATCCCCCGTTCGGCTTCGCGCTGTTCTATCTCCGCTCGGTCGCCCCGAAGGAGCGCTACACCGACCGCGTCACCGGCAAGCGGATGGACCCTGTCACCACCGGCCAGATCTATTGGGGCGCGGTGCCATTCGTCGTCATCCAGATCATCATGGTCGCTCTGGTGATCGCGTTCCCGTCGATGGTCATGCACTACAAGGGCGTCCAGTCGACCATCGACCCCAGCACGATCAAGATCGAGGTGCCGCAGATCGAGTTGCCGCCGCTGGATCTCGGACCGCCGCAGAAGTAGCCGCGGACGCCCCTCACCGTCGTGCTCCGCTCAAGCGGCGCATGACGCGCGACGGCGCGCGTGACAAGCACCGGAAACGGAGGCATACCGGGCCATCCTCAATCCCATGGATGGCCGCTCATGCCCCGATCGCACCCTGCCGCATCGCTCATTGGCCGGTTGATCGCCTCACTCTGGCTGACATATGCCGCAACGTCGGTGCAGGCTGAGCCGATCGCCGATGTCCACATGCTGGCGCAAAAGGAGCAGCAGCCGCTGCTCGACACGCTGCGCGATCTCGTCGCCATCGAATCCGGCAGCAAGGACATCGAAGGCCTGAACCAGATCGCCGAGCGCGTCGCAGGCCAGCTCAAACAGCTCGGCGGCACGGTGGAGATCCTGCAACCCACCGACATCTATCGCCTCGACGACACGCCCGAGAAGATCGGACCGGCCGTGCACGCCACATTCAAGGGCATAGGCAGCAAGAAGATCATGCTGATCGCCCACATGGACACGGTGTACCTGAAGGGCATGCTGAAGGATCAACCGTTCCGCATCGACGGCGACAAGGCCTACGGCCTCGGCATCGCCGACGACAAGCAGGGCGTCGCGCTCATTCTCCATACCGTGGCGTTGCTGCAGAAGCTGGCCTTCAAGGACTACGGCACGCTCACGGTGCTCGCGAACGGCGACGAGGAGATCTCCTCCCCCGGCTGGCGCAGCACCATCACCCGGTTCGCCTCTGACCAGGACGCGGTGTTCTCGTTCGAAGGCGGCGGAACCGACGGCACGCTGCGCCTCGCCACCAGCGGTATCGGCTCGGCCTATCTCACCGTGCAGGGCAAGTCATCACATGCCGGCGCAAGGCCCGAGGGCGGCGTGAATGCGCTATACGAGCTCTCGCACCAGGTGCTGCAGATGAAGGACCTGTCCAAGCCCGAGCAGGGCCTGAAGCTGAATTGGACGGTCTCCAAATCCGGCACCAACCGCAATGTGATCCCTGCCGACGCCACCGCCCAGGCCGATGCGCGCGCGCTTAAGGTGTCCGATTTCGACGATTTGGAGAAGGCCCTCCAGGACAAGATCAAGGATCGCCTGCTGCCGGACTCCAAGGTCGAGCTGAAGTTCGAGGTGCGTCGCCCGCCGTTAGAGGCCAACGAGGCCTCACGCCGCGTGGCGGCCTACGGCAAGACGATCTATCAGGAGCTCGGAATGTCCCTCAAGGTCGACGAGAAGGCGACCGGGGGCGGCACAGACGCAGCGTTTGCCGCGCTGAAGACCAGTGGAGCCGTGGTGGAGGGCATGGGCCTGTCGGGCTTCGGTGCGCACTCCAACGACGCCGAATATGTGCAGATCAACAGCATCGTGCCGCGGTTGTATCTGGCCACACGCATGATCATGGATCTGTCCATGGGTAAACTGAAGTAGCGACGGCCTTTCTTCCTTCTCCCCTTCTTGTGCAGGGCAATCGCATATGGCAGCGATTTCGCCTGTAGCCATCCTTCGAGACGCCCGCCCTTGGCGGGCCCTCAGGATGTGGACCGGACGTTCGGCACTCGCTTCAACGAGCACCGATGCTGCTTAGCCTCATCCCGAGGGACCGCGAAGCAGTCGTCTCGAAGGACGAGGCGCGCGCTCAGGTCTCTCAATGCGCCATATGCGATTACCCCGCCTTCTTGCGGGAGAAGGTGGCGCGAACGCAGTTCGCGCCGGATGAGGGGTCTCTCTCCGCGCATTCAATTGAGGGTGAGACTAGCGGAGAGAGACCCCTCACCCGTCTCGCTGCTATCGCGGCGAGCCCCCCTCTCCCACAAGGGGAGAGGGTAACTCGGTGTTGCTGTCCGCCAGCCGAAACCGCAGCGTGAACTCGGCCCCACCCCCCGGAAGATTCTCCACCGCAATCGTCGCCGCGTGATCGTCCGCCACCGCCCGCACGATGGAAAGCCCAAGTCCCGCGCCGTCGCTGCGCCGGCGGTCGGCGCGCCAGAAGCGCTGGAAGATCAGCTCACGCTCGGCCTCCGCAATCCCCGGGCCGCTATCGCGCACGCGCACCGAACCGTCCTCGCGCACCTCGACGTCAACGGTCGTGTCTTTTGCCGTGAACTTGATGGCATTTTCCGCCAGGTTGAAGACCGCGCGCTGCAGCATCTCCGCATTGCCGTGGATCGTGACCGGCGCATCGGTCCCCCGGAGCGCAATGTCCTTGTGCTGCGCGATCGCGAACGGGGCGATCGAGGCGACCACTTCGGCGCAGACGGCGCGCAAATCCGCAGTCTCGCCGGGATCGAGCACCAGGGTGTCGAGCTCGGCGATCTCCAGAAGCTGGGCGACGAGGCGGCTCATGGTTTCGATGTCGGCATGCAGCGCATGCCGTGCCGCCCGATCGTCGAGCGTCTCGATCCGCGTGCGCAGGATCGCGAGCGGCGTGCGCAATTGATGCGCGGCATCCGCGGTGAACTGCCGCTGTACCCGAAAGCCGCCTTCGAGGCGGTCGAGCGCCTGGTTGACGGCGGTGACGAGCGGCAATATCTCGCGCGGGATCTGCTCCGTCGGCAGGCGGATGTCGGTGCGCGCCGGACCGATATTGCTGGCCTCCTCGGAGGCCTTCCACAGCGGCGCGATCGCGCGGCGGAAGATGATGATGTCGGTGGCGAGCAGGACCAGCAGGATCGGGATGGTGATCCATCCCACGCGCCGGAAGAAATTCGACACGATGTCGTCGATGATGACGTCCCGGTGCGCGAGGTCCTCGGCAACCTGGATGCGCACCGTCTTGCCGTCGATGTCGCGGGTGACGGCGGCGCCGGAAATGCTCTCCGACGAGCGCGGTGCAGCGGTGGCGGCGGAGCGCCGATGGGAGGAGAACAGCAGCCGGCCATCGGCATCGCGAATGTCGTACTGATAACGGCCATACGCTTCCGAATAGAGGCCCTTGAGACTGTCGGGCAGATTGAACGTCAGCAATCCGCCCGGCTGAACAACGATGCGCTCCGCCAGCACCTCGGCCTGGGCGCGCATGGCATCGCGATGCAGCTGGTCGATCTCGGAATTGAGCAGCCAGAACAGCACCAGCGGCAGGAAGATCGCGACCACCGCGACCGCCAGGATGTGCAGGAACACGATGCGCCAGATCAGCGATTTGAACGTCGGAGACCTGCCATAGGACCCGGCATAGGATCCGACGTTGGATCCGAGCTGGGTCACGCTATTTCTCCACGTCCATGAGATAGCCGACGCCGCGGATGGTATGGATCACGACCTTGGCGCCGTGTTCAGCGAGCTGCTTGCGCAGCCGCGAAACATAGACCTCGACCGCGTTGGAGGCGACCTCGCCGTCGAGCCCGAAGATGTGATCCTCTACGTTCTTCTTCGGCACCACCCGCCCCTGCCGGCGCAGCAAAATCTCCAGCACCGAGGTCTCGCGCGCGGAGATGATCCGCGGCTGGTCGTCGACGAAGATCTGGCGGCTCTCGGTGTCGTAGACGAGGTTGGCGAGACTGAGCGAGCGGCCGAGCAGCTGGCCCGGCCGGCGCAGGATCGCCTCCAGCCGCGCCACCAGTTCCTCCATCGCGAACGGCTTGGCGAGATAGTCGTCGGCGCCGCTGCGCAGGCCGCTGACGCGGTCCTGCAGGCCGCCGCGGGCGGTCAGCACCAGCACGGGGAGCGGTTCCATCTTGATGCGCAACTCGCGCAGCACCGACAGGCCGTCGCCGTCGGGCAGCCCGAGATCGAGGATCATCGCGGCATAGCTGACGCTGCTCACCGCCTCGCGCGCCTCGGCCGCGCTGCCGACGATGTCGCTCTGATAGCCAGCCGCCGCCAGCCCGCCAGCGACGAGGCGCGACAGCTCGGCATTGTCCTCGACGATCAGAAGGCGCATCGCATATCTGCCGGATACTCAGGTCACCGCACGCCTCGCGCGGCATCTTCGCTGTCTTCCATCATTCCGGACGCCTCGGCCAGCGAAAAAGCGTCCGGCCGAACCAGTCGTCTGTCAGGTTTGTGTAAGCCGACCAGGTGTACCCCCCAAGAGGCGCAGGCCAATCGCATTTGGAAGCGACTTCTCTATGGCCATCCTTCGAGACGCCCGCCGTTGGCGGGCCCTCGGGATGAGGACACGGTGCGCGGCAGCAATCCTCACGGGCACCAGTGCCGCCTAGCCTCGTCCCTCGAAATAGGCGCAAAGCAGGGTCGTGTCCCTTGGAGCTATGGATTTCCGGAACAGCCGGCACTTGAAGTGACGACCCTTCCCCTCTCCGCTCTCGATCAGGAACATGCACCTGCCGCAGACGTCGGCATTGTGACGGCGCTTGGCAACATCGAGCCCATCGAGGACGCGGCGAAGCGTATCGCGCAGCTGAGATCGATCGGGGAGCTCAAGTGTCACGAGCTGATCTCGAAGGACGTTAATTGGATCGCGCTCGAGGAACTTCTCGCCTTCGCTCGTGATGCAGAGCGCAATCGAGCGCTTGTCTTCTGCAGATGGCTTGCGAACCATCAACCCCTTGCTCTCGAGCACGGCGGCGATCTGCGATGCGACGCTGCGGGTCGTGCCCAGAAAGCTGGCGAGAGCCGTGGGCGTCCGCGAAAACCTGTTTGCGCGGGCGAGAAAGCGCAAGGCCATCCATTCCCGATCGCTCAGCCCCGCAAGGCTCCCTTCAAAAAGCCAGCTGTCGGCCGATTGGACCAGGAGTTGTAGAATTTCAATTGCCAGTCTCATTTGAGAAGTCCCACGGGAAACGGCGGCCCTGGCATCTCGATCAACGATCGAGAGCCGCCGTGTTCGGTGAATGCTGCATTCCCGTCGGGACTGGTTGAGTCCGGTATACCGTACCGTGAAGCGCGACCGGCGTGATGACACGCCGCAGCTTCAGCCCGATTGCCGGATTCCGATAACTCGACCGTTCCGTAAAAGGAACACCGAAAAACTACGCATCGCGTGGGCGTTGAATGACACGAAATCTCGCGCCTCCGGACGCGATGGTCTCTCCCGGCGCACCGCTGATGAGCGGCATCAAAGAAGGCCACGCTTGTCAGGTTTGTGTAAGCAATGGCGCTTCAGCATGCAGGGATGGAGAGAGCGCAGCGAAGAACCACCTTATGGATGGATCCGCTCCGAACAAACACCTTCCGCAAATCTCAACGGAGGGCAACGCATGCACATGGTCAGCTTCACACTCGCACTCGCATTCGCCTTCTGCCTGATGGCGCTAGCCTGACTTGGTATGGCTCTGCTGAAATGCTGCCCTTAGTTCGGCTAATTGATCGTTCGTTGCTCCCAGCAACGCGTCGGCCCCATCTGCAGGCAAGTCCGTATAAGCGATCGGCCGGTCGAACTGGCTCGCCGTGAAGTCGTACCTCTTGCCTTCGATCCGATTGTAAAAATGGTCGCCGGCCGGCAGTGGCGTCTTCAGCAGGTCGCCGCCGAAGAGTTCATGAACGAGCAGCGACGTGACGTTGCATTGTCCTGCGGCCGGATTGTCCGCCGTCCATTGGCTCGCGGTCGACCGCGACCACGCCTTGAGCAGCGCGCTTTGAACGGCCTCGGGATCGAAACTCATGTCACGTCCAAACGGCTGCCGACGAACCATATTCCGGATCATTGGATCCTAACATTCTGCTTTGCCCGACAAGTCAACTACTCCTGGTTTCAAAGAAGCAGGACGCACAAGAAACGCCCCGAAGCTTCCGCTCCGGGGCGTTGCATTCGGCGGCGTGACGCGATCAGCTCTGCGAGCGCCGCGCCATGAAGATGTCGTAGCCGACCTCGGCGACCTGGAACCAGGCGTAGCCGTCGCTCGTGAACTTGGCGAGGGAGTCGTGCACCTTCTTGAAATTGGCGTTGGTCGCGCCGACTTCGGCATGCAGCTCCTTGGCGGCCTTGTGGCAGGCATCCATGATCGACGGCGAGAAGGCGTGCAGCTTGGCGCCGCCCGCGAGCAGCTTCTTCAGCGCCAGCGGATTGGCGGTGTCGTAGCGCGCCATCATGTAGTTGTTGGCGTAGTGGCCGGCCTGCTCCAGCACGCTCTGGTAATATTTCGGCAGCGCGTTCCACTTGTCGAGGTTGACGAAGGCCAGCAGCATCGGCCCACCCTCCCACCAGCCGGGATAGTAGTAGTGCGGCGCGATCTTGTAGAAGCCGAGCTTTTCGTCGTCATAGGGGCCGACCCATTCGGCGGCATCGATGGTGCCCTTTTCCAGCGCGGGATAGATGTCGCCGCCGGCGAGTTGCTGCGGCACCACTCCGAGCTTCTGGAGCACGCGGCCGGCAAAGCCGCCGATGCGGAATTTCATGCCCTTGAGATCGTCGGGTGCGTTGACCTCTTTCCTGAACCAGCCGCCCATCTGGCAGCCGGTGTTGCCCGCGAGCAATGAGACGACGTTGTAGCTCTTGTAGAATTCGTTGAGCACGTCGCGCCCGCCGCCCTGCATGTACCAGGCCTGGTTGATGCGCATGTTGGGGCCGAACGGCACGGCCGAGCCGAAGGTGAAGGTCGGATCCTTGCCGAAATAATAGTAGGACGCGGTGTGGCCGATTTCGCAGGTGCCGTTCTGAACGGCGTCGAGCACCTGGAGGCCCGGCACGATCTCGCCGGCCGCGAAGATCTGGATCTGGAATTTGTTGTCGGTCGCCTCGGCGACCATCTTGCACATCATCTCGGCGCCACCAAACAGCGTGTCGAGCGATTTCGGCCAGCTCGTCGGCATGCGCCATTTGATTTCCGGCATCGACTGCGCGATCGCGGGAGCCGCGAGCGTGGCGGCGCCGGCCGCACCGAGTCCTGTGACCTTGATGAAGTCTCTTCTCTTCATGATTTCCTGCCCTGATGTACCAGTGATTGTGGGCCTTCTTGCCGAGGCTTTGCACCACCATGACGCAAGCCGCCGCCCAATTCCATCCCGATCGCACTGCGGCAAAGAAAAAGCCCGGCCTCCAATGGAGGCCGGGCTTTCCGGTCTTTGCGACTTTAGGCCTAGGCGATCAGCCGCGCGTGCGCGAGCGGATCATGAAGCTGTCGTAGGTATATTCGGCAACCTGCCACCACAGATATTCGTCGGAGCGGTAGGCCTGCATGGCGTCGATCGACTTCTTGAAGTCGGGGTTCTTGGCCGAGATCTCCGCCCACAGCTCGTTGGTCGCCTTGAGGCAGGCTTCCAGCACCTCGTTGGTGAAGGGACGAAGCTGGGTGCCGCCGGCAACCAGACGCTTCAGCGCCGCCGGGTTCTGCATGTCGTAGCGCGCCGCCATCCAGGTGTTGGCATTGGTCATCGCGTTGGTGAGGATCGCCTGGTAGTTCTTCGGCAGCGCATTCCACTTCTCCAGGTTGGCGAAGGCGTGGACGGTCGGACCGCCTTCCCAGAAGCCCGGATAGTAGTAGTACTTGGCGACCTTGGCGAAGCCGAGTTTCTCGTCATCGTAGGGGCCGACCCACTCGGCGGCGTCGATGGTGCCCTTTTCGAGCGCCGGATAGATGTCGCCGCCGGCGAGCTGCTGCGGCACCACGCCGACCTTCTGAAGCACCTGGCCGGCGATGCCGCCGATGCGCATCTTGAGGCCGGAGAGGTCGGCAACGGTCTTGATCTCCTTGCGGAACCAGCCGCCCATCTGGGTGCCGGTGTTGCCGCAGGGGAAGCCGATCACGTTCGACTTCTTGAAGAACTCGTTGCCGAGCTCCATGCCGCCGCCCTGATACCACCAGGAGTTCTGCTGGCGCGCATTGAGGCCGAACGGCACCGAGGCGTAGATCGCGAAGGTCGGGTCCTTGCCGACATAGTAGTACGAGACGGTATGGCACATCTCGACGGTGCCGTTGGAGGTCGCATCGAGCGCCTGGAGGGCCGGGACGATTTCACCGCCCGCGAACACCTGGATCTGGAATTTGTTGTCGGTCATCTCGGCGACGTACTTCGCCACCTGCTCGGCACCGCCATAGATGGTATCGAGCGACTTCGGGAAGCTCGAAGTCAAGCGCCACTTCACCTCGGGCGAGGACTGCGCGATCGCCGGCGAGGCTACCGCGGTTGCCGCCGCGCCTGCTGCCGACACTTTCAGAAAATCACGACGCTTCATCTTCAGGTCTCTCCTTGCTGGGGCGTTTCCCCTTAACTTCTCTTCTTGCCGCCGCTCATTCCGGCGACGCGTTAGGGCCGCGTCGAACCGAAGGGGCTTGACTGCCGTGGGCCTTTACCACGGAAGCCCCGCTTGCGGAACGCGACAATGGCATGACGGGGCTCTACGAAAGTCGCATGCCCCCCAAAAGGACGAGGAAGGCGTGCCCCGAGCGGCCGGCTCAGGCCGCCGCGATGACGCCCTTGAGCTGGTCGCGGACCTGCCCTGCAATGGCGCGGTAGATCGCCGCATGAGGACCGTCCGGCTCGCTGTCGACGACGGGATTGCCGGCATCCGAGGTAGCACGAATCGCCATGTGCAGCGGGATCTCGCCGAGGAAGGGTACCTCGAGCTTCTCGGCCTCGTGCCGCGCGCCGCCATGACCGAAAATGTCCGACCGCGTGCCGCAATGCGGGCACTGGAAGTAGCTCATGTTCTCGACGATACCGAGCACGGGCACGTTGACCTTCTTGAACATGGCAAGCCCCCGCCGCGCATCGATCAAGGACAGGTCCTGCGGGGTCGAGACGATCACCGCGCCCTTCAGCGGCACGTTCTGCGCCAGCGTGAGCTGGGCATCGCCGGTGCCAGGCGGCATGTCGACGACCAGCACGTCGAGCTTGCCCCATTCGACGTCGCGCAGCATCTGCGTCACCGCCGACATCACCATGGGACCGCGCCAGATCATCGCGGTCTCTTCCTCGACCAGGAAGCCGATCGACATGATGGCGAGACCGAAGCGCCGAAGCGGAATCATCTTTCGCTCGTCGTTCAGCTCCGGCTTGTCGTGCAGGCCGGTCAGCCGTGGCACCGAGGGGCCGTAGATGTCGGCATCGAGCAGCCCGACCTTGAGGCCGAGGTCGCGCAGGCCCAGCGCCAGGTTCAGCGCGGTGGTCGACTTGCCGACGCCGCCCTTGCCGGAGGCGACCGCGATCACGGCGGCAACGCCGGGAATTTCCGACTGCCGCGCCATCGGCGACCCGCCGCCCTGCGGCGGCTTGTGGGCATGGACCGGTTGCACGCCGGGCGTGCCGCGGCTGGGTTGCGGGGGCGGCGGCGGCGCGGAGCCCGGCTGCTTGCGCTCGGCGGTCAGCGCCACCATGACGGTGGTGACGCCGGGAATGGTGCGCACAGCGGCCTCGGCTTCGGCCCGGATTGGCTCCCAGGCCCTCGCCTCGGCGGCATCGACATTGATCGAGAAGAACACCTTGCCGTCGGACGCGCTGATCGCGCTCAGCACGTTGGCATTGATGAGCGCGACCCCGCGGGGAGATTTGATCCTGGCGAGGCTGTCGAGAACCTGTTGCTGCGTCACGCTCAAAGCGCATCTCCTGAACGGAGCATGATCCGGAGCCGGAGGACGGCGCCAGCGCAAGGCGTGGCGCGGCTTTCCGGCAAGGTCATGCTCGAGACTCTAGGATGCCCCATTAGAGCGGAAACGCCCAAAAGGCTACTGCCTGCCGATATCGTCGGCCTTCTCGGCGGGCGCCGCCCCCTGCTCCCTGGCGGCCTCGAAATTCAGCTCGATCATGACCCCGTTGGGATCGTTGACGAAGATCTGCCAGAGGTCGCCGCCGGGCACCTGGCGGGACTCGAACTTCATGTCCTTGGACGCCAGCCGCCGCTTCATGCCGTCAAAGCCGCGACTGACGAAGGCGACATGATGGACAACGCCGGAATCCGGCTTTTGTGGCTCGGCGGTCGCAGAAATATCGACGAGATGCACCACCGCCTTGCCCTCGCTGTACATCCAGGCGCCGGGGAAGGCGAAATTCGGCCGGGCGCCTTTTTCCAGGCCGAGCACATCCTCGTAGAAGCGGACGGTCTCGGCCAGATTCCGGGTCCGGATGTTGAAATGATCGAGGACGCCAACGCTCACGCCGCCCATGCTTTCGCTCCCTTTTTTGAAGTCCTTAGGTCCGCCATCCTAGCACAGGGGGCCGCCAAACGAAGCCGTTGCCCTCCCGGCTTAACGGTTTATGGTGCGCCTCCGATCCGCCCTCGCGGCGGAACTTGGAGGACGCCGCCCTGGCGCCCTCGCCCGGCTGCAACCGTAAAACTCAAGCTACGGACAAGGTACCACACATGGCTAAAGTCGCTTTCCTCGGTCTCGGCGTCATGGGCTACCCCATGGCCGGACACCTCGTGAAAAAAGGGGGCCATGAGGTCACCGTCTACAACCGCACCGCGGCCAAGGCGAAGGAATGGGCGGACAAGTTCGGCGGCAAGACCGCACCGACCCCGAAGGCCGCCGCTGAAGGCCAGGATTTCGTGATGTGCTGCGTCGGCAACGACAACGATCTGCGCGCGGTCACGATCGGCCCCGACGGCGCGTTCGCCGGCATGAAGAAGGGTGCGACCTTCGTCGACCATACCACCGCCTCCGCCGAAGTCGCGCGTGAGCTGGACGCGGCCGCGACCAAGGCCGGCTTCAGGTTCATCGACGCGCCGGTCTCCGGCGGCCAGGCCGGCGCCGAGAACGGCGTGCTGACGGTGATGTGCGGCGGCGCGCAGGACGCCTATGCCGGCGCCGAGCCGATCATCACGGGCGCCTATGCGCGGATGTGCAAACTGCTCGGGCCCGCCGGAAGCGGCCAGCTCACGAAGATGGTCAACCAGATCTGCATCGCCGGTCTGGTGCAGGGTCTCTCCGAGGGTATCCACTTCGCCAAGAAGAGCGGCCTCGACGTCGCCGCAGTGATCGAGACCATCTCCAAGGGCGCGGCGCAGTCCTGGCAGATGGAGAATCGCTACAAGACCATGAACGAGGACAAGTACGATTTCGGCTTCGCGGTCGAATGGATGCGCAAGGACCTCTCGATCTCGCTGGCTGAAGCTCGCCGCAACGGCGCCAACCTGCCGGTCACCGCGCTGGTCGATCAGTTCTATTCCGAGGTCGAGAAGATGGGCGGCAAGCGCTGGGATACGTCCAGCCTGCTCGCGCGCCTGCAGCGCTGAGGAGCGCATCGACGGTCGCTGCCGGGCAGCTGCGACCGTCCCCCCGGCCTTGACGCGGCGCCGCGTCGAGGTCTTGCAAGCGCATCGAGCCGAAGAACGAACACCGGGGGGACCGACTTTGCTGAGCGTGATAGCCGCCGTTTTCATCGTTGCGTATGCTGCCATCGCGCTCGAACATCCGCTCGGTGTCAACAAGAGCGCCTCGGCTCTCCTTGGAGCCGGCCTGCTCTGGACCATCTACGCGCTGTCCGTCGGCGACGCCTCGCTCGTCAACCATCAGCTCGACGAATCCGTCGCCTCGACCGCGCAGATCGTCTTCTTCCTGATCGGTGCCATGACGATCGTCGAGGTGATCGACGCCCACAACGGCTTCGAAGTCATCACCTCGATCATCCGCACCACGAAGCAAACCACGCTGATGTGGATCATCGGCTTCGTGACGTTCTTCCTGAGCGCGATCCTCGACAATCTCACCACCACCATCGTGATGATCTCGCTGATCCAGAAGCTGATCGGCAACAGGAGCGATCGCCTGCTGTTCGCCTCGATCATCGTCATCGCGGCCAATGCCGGCGGCGCCTGGACCGTGATCGGCGACGTCACGACCACGATGCTCTGGATCGGAGGGCAGATCACTCCCCTCAGCATCATGAAGTCGGTGTTCCTGCCCTCACTGCTCAACCTGCTGATACCGCTGCTCATCGTTGGCTATTCCATCAAGGGGAAGGAGATTGTCCCTCCGCTGCAAGACCAAGCACAGGCCCTCAGGGTCGAGGTGTTCGAGCGCAACTTGATGTTCTATCTCGGCCTTGGCACCCTGGTCGCCGTTCCGGTTTTCAAGGCCGTGACGCACCTTGCGCCTTTCATGGGTATTCTTTTCGGGCTTGGCATCCTCTGGCTGGTCGGCGAGGTCGTTCACCGCCACAAGGACGAGGATGCGCGCCGTCCCCTCACCCTCGTCCATGCGCTGACGCGCATCGACATGAGTTCCATCGTGTTCTTCGTCGGCATCCTCATGGCCGTCGCGTGCCTGGAGCATGCTCGCGTGCTGGAACTGTTGGCGAAATGGCTCGACGCCACGGTCGGGCGTCTCGACGTCATCGTCATCCTGCTCGGCCTGTTGAGTGCCATCATCGACAACGTGCCGCTCGTCGCGGCCACGATGGGCATGTACAATCTGGTGCAACATCCGCCCGACAGCTTCATCTGGGAGTTCATCGCCTATTGCGCCGGCACCGGCGGCTCGATCCTGATCATCGGCTCGGCCGCGGGCGTTGCCGCCATGGGACTCGAGAAGATCGAGTTCTTCTGGTACGCCCGCCGCATCGCAGGCCCCGCCCTGGTGGGGTATCTGGCGGGCGCGATGGTCTACATCGCCCAGTACGCAGCGCTGCATTGACGGCGCAGGCGAGATCCAAAATTAACGCCGGGTTAACGTAATTCTTTAGCTCCTTAAGTCACCTCTTAAGGATTTCTTGCCAGAGATAGACAATGCAGAAGGCCCGCGTCCGGCGTGGGCAGGAATCGTGTTGCTTGATGAGTAACCCCGCTGAAAAGCCTGAGGTTGTGGAGCTTCCGGCCGAGCCGGTGAGCGCTCCATCGGCGAGCAGCCGAAGGGCTGCGGCGCAGCGGGTGCGCGAGGCGCGGGACAAGTTAACGTCGACCAGTGGAACCCGGCCGGCCTTCGACGCCGAGATGCTGCGCCAATACGCCCAGACGCGGCTGTCGGCTTCCTATGTCGTGATGCTGCTGGTGGTCGCGACCGGCGTGCTGTTCGGCCTGTGGATGCAGCCGATCCCGGCCGCGGCCTGGACCGCCGGCATGCTCTGCATCCACAGCGCCATGACCCGCAGTTGCCGGCGCTTCCTGACCGAGCCCGCCTCGCCCGCGGCGACGCGCGCCTGGCGGACGCGCTTCGTCGTGCTCGACCTGCTCTATGGCCTGTGCTGGATGGCGATCCTGATCCATCCCGTGCTCGACATGGTCACGGAATCGCTGATGATGTTCCTGATGCTGCTGGTGATCGCAGTGTCGAGCATGCTCGCCGCGAACTTGCCGATCGCAGCCCTTGCCGCCACCGCGCCGGTCGCGGTCGCCATGGCGCTGAGCTTCGTGATGACCGGCTCGCTGGACAATTACATCCTGGCCGCGCTCGCGCTCGCCGCCGAAGGCTATTTCGTGCTGCTGGCGCACCGCCTGCACTCCTCCACCTTCGCCACGCTGGAAGCGCGCGCCGAGAAGGACGCGCTGATCGGCGAGCTCGAACAGGCCAAGGCGATCTCGGACGAGGCGCGCCACCGCGCCGAATCCGCCAACGTCGCCAAGTCGCGCTTCCTCGCGCAGATGAGTCACGAGCTGCGCACGCCGCTGAATGCCATCCTCGGCTTCTCCGAGGTGATGAAGAGCGAGATCTTTGGCGCGCATGCGGTACCGGTGTACAAGGAGTACTCGGCGGACATCCATAATTCCGGCGTGCACCTGCTCAACCTCATCAACGAGATCCTCGACTTGTCGCGGATCGAGGCCGGCCGCTACGAGCTCAACGAAGAAGCGGTGTCGCTGGTCGGCATCGTCGCCGACTGCCATCACCTGATGAAGCTGCGCGCCTCCAGCCGCGGCATCACCATCCACGAAGTGTTCGAGCAGGCCATGCCGCGGCTGTGGGCCGACGAGCGCGCGATCCGCCAGGTCGTGCTCAACCTGCTCTCCAACTCGATCAAGTTCACTCCGCAAGGCGGCGAGATCTGGCTCAAGGCCGGCTGGACCGCCTCGGGCGGACAATATCTCTCGGTGCGGGATTCCGGCTCCGGCATTCCCGAGGACGAGATCCCGGTCGTGCTCGCCTCGTTCGGCCAGGGCTCCAACTCGATCAAGTCCGCCGAACAGGGCGCCGGTCTCGGCCTGCCGATCGCCAAGAATCTGATCGACCTGCATGGCGGCACGTTCACGCTGAAATCGAAGCTGCGCATCGGCACCGAGGTGATCGTCACCTTCCCGCCGGAGCGCGTGATGAGCGCGCTGGCGCCGCTGTCGGATGATTCCCCGCCGCTCCAGCCGGAGAGTTCCGTACTGCCCGAGGAGAAGCGCCGGCCGCGCCACAAGCCGATCATGAGCGCAGGTACAGGCTCCTAACCAGATGCTTGCAGACATGCCCGACAATCCCCCACTATGTCCGAATGAGCAAAGAAACGCCGTGCGTCGCCGTCTGCATGATCGATCCCAGGACCAAGCTGTGCTTCGGCTGCGGCCGGACCTTGCCCGAGATCGCGCGCTGGCACGCCATGGAAAGCGCGGACCGGCTCGCGGTCATGGCGCTGTTGCCGGCACGCATGACGGAAGCTGGACTGGCGCCGATCGCGGCATCGCCGAAACGCACCTGACCGGCCTGCTCGCCTGCGGAGGCGCGCGATGATCCGCTTCCTGCTCGTTCTCGTCATGCTTGCAGGCACGGCAGGCGCGGTCGTCGCCTATGGCGACCCCGAGCAGATCGCGCGCGCCAGCCACAAGGTCTCCCACATTTTTCGCGCGCAGACGGCAACGCCCGCTCCCGCCGTGCAGATCCCACGCGGCCAGGGCGGCGAATTCGCGCTGCGCGCGAAGATCAACGGCATCGCCGCGCCGATGGTGATCGATACCGGCGCGACGTCGGTGGTGCTGACCTGGGAAACCGCGAAAGCCATCGGGCTGCCGCTCGAGATGCTCGAATACGATGTCGACCTCGAAACCGCGGGCGGACATACCAAGGCAGCCCGCCTCACCCTCGACCGTCTCTCCGTCGGCCATCTCGTCGAAAAATCGGTGCCGGCCCTCGTCGTCCAGCGCGGGCAGATGAAGACCAATTTGCTCGGCATGAGCTTCCTCGACCGCCTGGAGAGCTGGGGGGTGCGCGCCGACAAGCTGATGCTGACCGGCTATCCCGAGCTTCAGAGCAGCCATCGCCGCTCGCGCACGGCGATGGATTAGCCGCCTTACGCCGCCTCGGCCGGCGCACGCGCACCGACGCACGCGATCGCATCGCGCAGCACCTCGAGGCCGGCGCCCGCCTTAACCCCCTGCTCGGCCAGATGGCGGCGGAAGGCCCGCGCGCCGGGCACGGCATGGAATGCGCCGACGAAATGCCGCGTGATCGCGTGCAGCCGCGTGCCGCGCGCAAGCTGCTGCTCGATATAGGGCATCATCGCCTCCAGCGCGTCCTGCACGGTCGCGTGCGGGCTCGCCTCGCCGAAGATCTCCTGATCGACGCCGAGCAGCCGCCACGGGTCCTGATAGGCGGCGCGGCCGAGCATCACGCCGTCGACATGCTCGAGATGCGCTCTCGCTTCGTCGAGGCCTCGAATGCCGCCGTTGATGATGACAGGCACGTCAGGCATCGCGCGCTTGAGCCGATAGACGCGCTCATAGTCGAGCGGCGGGATGTCGCGGTTCTCCTTCGGAGACAACCCGTTGAGCCAGGCCTTGCGGGCATGCACGATCAGTGCGTCGCAGCCGGAGGCGACCACCGCGCGCGCAAGCGCATCAAGGGCCACTTCCGGATCCTGGTCGTCGATGCCGATACGGCACTTCACCGTGACGGGAACCGCGACAGCCTGCTTCATCGCATCGACGCACCGCGCCACGAGTTCCGGCTCCGCCATCAGGCAGGCGCCAAAGCGGCCATCCTTCACGCGGTCCGACGGGCAGCCGACATTGAGATTGATCTCGTCGTAGCCGAATTCTTCGCCGATCCGCGCCGCCCGCGCGAGCTCTCCCGGATCCGAGCCGCCAAGCTGAAGCGCCACGGGATGTTCGCTCACGTCGAACCCAAGCAGCCGCTCCCGGTCGCCATGAATGACGGCGCCCGTCGTCACCATCTCCGTGTAGAGCAGCGCCCGCCGCGTCAGGTGGCGGTGGAACACCCGGCAGTGCCGGTCGCTCCAATCCATCATGGGGGCCACGGAAAAGCGATAATTTAGTGATTTCAATAGATTACCACATTTTCTTGCCGTTGCCTTCCGTTATACTATTTTCGCGAGAATAGTATAGCTGCCGATCCCATGTGATCGCCAAGCCGCCCGTAACCACGGCAATATATGCGATGTTGGACATTGCCCTCACTCCCAATCCATCCACGCCAGCGCGATGTGCCTGCGAGGCATCACTGCGACGCG
The DNA here is from genome assembly GCF_028128695.1 of Bradyrhizobium sp. CCBAU 25360. Lineage (NCBI taxonomy): Bacteria > Pseudomonadati > Pseudomonadota > Alphaproteobacteria > Hyphomicrobiales > Nitrobacteraceae > Bradyrhizobium > Bradyrhizobium sp. CCBAU 25360. The sequence continues at coordinate 80,116 of NZ_LBJA01000045.1, read as the reverse complement.
TTGCCGTCATTGTGGGGCAATGGCGCCGAAACAGCAGTGTCGATCAGTAGTGAATCGGATTTCGACACCCTATCGGCAACTGAAGAAACCGAACTCTCGCTCGGATCCATCGAGAGCCATTTGAGCTAGCGCGCGTCCAGCAGCGGCAATTTCGGCAAACTCCAGGAATGACCGGCAACGCTCGCGCAGCGCGGTTCCCGACCGCCAGCAACTGCCAGCAATCGCTCTACAATTGGGTCAATCGCTCTGGGGCAGCGGCGAGCCATTTCCCTACCATCACTGCGTCGACGTCAACCACGAAGGGACGCGTGATGATCTGGAAAAACCTCGTCAACCAATCTGCGACCCTTGCATCACGGCCGAAAGTCCTCACCGCCACCTTCATGTGCGCCCTGTCAGCGACGGTACGCTTCGCTTCCACGGCAGATGAAGCAACGAAGATTCCGCCGCAACCGGCGCACGCGCAAAATCCCCTGGCCTCGATCATGACCCGGGACGGCGTTCCGATCTTCTGCATGGGCTGGAGACCGAAGCCCACGCAGCCGCTGGTCTTTCAGCGCCCGCGAGGCTGCCGTGCCTGGCCGCTTTAGCAGGATGTCGGAGATATCGTCATGATCCGGGTCCCAACCGGTGGCGCCACGCCCGCGTCCATCGTCGACACGCTGAAAGCGATGGCCGGCGCCTCTCCAAAGGCACGTGCCAGATTCGCCAAAGGCCGCTGCGTCCGGGGCACCTATATTCCGTCGGACCGGGCTGAAGAAATTACGAAGTCCCGGAGCTTCACGGGCGCGTCGCGCGTGGTGGCGCGCTTCGCGGTAGACGGCAATTCGCGCATGCCGGATACGGACAATCCCGTGCTGCGCGGCTTCAGCTTCAGGCTTGGGGATGTCGACCATCGTTCCGACATCCTCACACAGAGCGCTCCCGTTCACTATGCGAGGACACTTGCACAAATGCTGGCGTACCTGAAGGTGCGCGTTCCCACCCCAGACGGACGGCCCGATCCGGATAAATTCGAGGCGTTCTCCACTGCCAATCCCGAGACCCTGCATCAGGCAAGCTACATGGCCGCCCATCCGCTTCCCGCAAGTTTTGCCGACACCACCTACTGGGCCGTCCACTCCTTTCCGGCGACAAACGGGCGTGACGAGACACAGTTCATCAAGTTCAAGATCGTCCCGGTCGGCAACCGGGCTGCGCCGACCGAAGACGTAGCCGAAACAAAGCCTGGAGCCTTCCTGCACGATGATCTGCAAAGCAGGATCGCAGCACGCGATATCCGCTTCAGCCTGATGGCGGTGCTCGGCCGTCCCGGCGACCCGATCCTGGACGTCACGACTCGATGGCCGGATGAGGACCAAAGGGAGACGGTGCGCCTCGGCACGATCGTGATCACCGCAATCGAAGCGAACGAAGTGTGCGACGCATTGGCCTTCGATCCGGCAGCCCTCGCTGAAGGCATCGGTTATCCACCCGATGAGATCTTCGCGGCACGCCGCGCCGCCTACGCGACGTCGCTGGCGCAACGCCGGTGATCGAATGATCAGCTTTCGCTATCCTCGGTGCCCTGCACTTCACGGCGCCATGCCGCTGGACTGGCGCCGACCTGGGCCGAAAACACTTTTGTAAGGTGGCTTTGATTGGCGAACCCAGCCGAAATCGCAATTTCGGACAGCGACAGATCTCGCGCGGTCATCAACTGCTTGGCCGCTTCGACACGCCGGCGAAGCAGCCATTGGTGCGGCGGCAGGCCGGTCGAAATTCGAAACGCGCGCGAGAAATGACTGACCGAGAGGCCAAACTCGGCAGCGATCAGTTGCAATGGAAGCATCCCGCCGAGGTCCGAGTCGAGCCTTTCGCAGGCGCGCTGTACCTGCCAAGGAGCAAGACCGCTCCGGGGCACCCGAGCGCGCCATCGCAACCCGCCAAAGGCCTGCGCAGCGTGTGTGGTAAAAGCGAGCATAATGTAGTCTATGAAGAGCTGGTTGGTCTCAGTTGGCCGGCGCAACGCTTGCAGTAGCGTCCCGCCAATATGACGCATGACTTGGTCGTCGTGGCCGACGCCGAGCTGAGAAGGCAGATCACCCACGCGCGGTGCGCCGGACTGTTCAGCGATACCGTCGAGCGCAAAGCGCGGAAGATAAAAATGGAGCGAGTGGAACGGTTTGTTGATGATGAAACGCGGATCCTTCTTCATGTCGTACAGATAGGTCGCGCCCGCACGAATATCGGCCTTGACGGCGTTGCCATGCTCCCAAATCTCGCAGTTCGGGTAGTCGTTGAGCTTTAGGCTTACAACATACGCATCCTGAAGACCCATCTCGCCGGAGGGGCGTGGCACGGGCGCATCAACACGAGTCTCAGTGACGGCGATCTCGGCGTTGCGCAGCGAACGCGTGATCAACGAAACCGGTTCTTGCTCCAGGTGCAAGAACCGCTTCACGGTCTGACCGTAGAAACCTGACGATTTCATATGCACCGCCTCCTTGAGTGGAGTTGCACGGAACACCTGATCGGGATCGACCAAAGGTCATGACCATTGCGATGAGTACGAAACAGCCGTCTGGGGCTGTCCGTGATCACATATCATCTTCGGAGCCGCCAGCGGCCTCGCGACGCCATGCCGCCGGACTGATGCCGACCTGCACCGAAAACACTTTCGTAAAGTGACTTTGATTAGCGAACCCGGCTGAGATCGCAATTTCGGACAGCGACAGGTCTCGTGCGGTCATCAACTGCTTGGCCGCGTTCACCCGCTGACGCAGCAGCCATTGGTGCGGCGGCAGGCCGGTCGAGATTCGGAACGCGCGCGAGAAATGACTGACCGAGAGTCCGAACTCGGCCGCGATCAATTGCAATGATAGCCTCCCACCAAGGTCTGAGTCGAGCCGTTCGCAGGCTCGCTTTACCTGCCACGGGGCAAGACCCCCGCGAGCGGGTCCGGCAGTGCTTTGCAGCCCGCCATAGGCCTGCGCGATGTGCGCGGTGAACGCCAGCATCATGTGATCGATGAAAAGCTGGTTGGCCTCTGCCGGCCGACTCAGTGCTTCCAACAGCACTGCCCCAATATGACGCATGACCTGGTCGTCATGGCCGAAGCCAAACTGACAGGCGAGGTCACCGCGCGGGACACGGGATTCTCTGGCGATGCCGTCGAGCGCTGAACGCGGAAGATAGAAGTGCAGGGAATGAAACGGCTTGTCGATGATATAGCCCGGATCGCTCCGGAGATCGTACAGATACGTGGTACCGGCTTTGACATCCGTCTTCATGACGCACTTGCCATGATCCCAGAGTTCGCAGTCCGGATAATCCTGAAGCTTCAGACTGACGAAATAGGCCTCATCCGCCGCTGAACCGGAACGGCCTGGCACGGGATTATCATTCCGGGTTTCGGTGGCCGCGAGTTCGATGCCGCGCAGCGAACGCGTGATCAGCGAGGGCGGCGTATCCGTCAGGTGTAACTGCTGTCTGACCCTCTGTCCGAAGGTGCTCGCCTGTGCCATTTCGACCGGCCCGTCCGAAGTTGACCAGGCAGCTCGTCTCACCGCCACCCGTCATGTCGGCACGCATTATCCGGTATCGGAGTGCGGAGGTCTAGGTCGCGGTGAACGTCGACCGTGATTGTGATCGTCGGCCGCCTTAATTGTCACAAAGTAATTTTTCGAAGTGATTTCAATACCCATCGCGTTCGATGGCAACCTTGCCATTGGCGTCAATCGGAACTCCAGCCGATCACGAAATGCGGCGCGGAGCGCTTTGAGCAGAATCAGACAAATCGCGGCCGCTTTGGGAAAGACCCCGTAATACCACGCGCCTAGATCGCGCAGCGAGAGTTCGCGGCGCCTCGCGGATCAATTCGGGCATACGGAAGCAATGGCTTCACACCGGCCCGCAAGTCGCCCCAGGCGACGCCAGCGCAAGTCCCCCTCCGAAGGGAGCGCCCCAATGAGCGAGCCGATCTCGCACGATTCCGCGCATGAGAATCCTTCGGCCGCGTCCGGCGAGCGTCAGGGCCGATCGACGAGCGCCGAACAGCGTTCCGCCGACGCGGAGATGGCGCGCGTCCTCCACACCGAACCGATCCGCATGGCGTTGGACCCCTCTGGAGCCGCAATTGCGCACTGGAAGCATGATCCGTTGCACGATGTCGTCGAGCCCATGAGCGACCACGTCATCATGGCTTACAATGGCAGGGTGCAGCACGTGGAGCGGCGCTCGGGAAAATCGCTTTCGAAGGGAACGTTCCGTCCCGGAGCCGTGATCATCATTCCGGAAGGATCGAGTTCGCGGTGGGATATTCCGAAACCCGTGGATGTCGTTCAGCTCTACCTCCCGACCACAACGCTCGCGCGCGTGGCCCGCGAAGCCGACGCGACCACTGTGGTCGATCTCCGGGAGCGAACCGGGCATCCCGACCCCGTTACATCCCGACTACTCCTGAGTGCGGCCGACGGGCTGGAGGGCAACTCCGCTCTCGATACGCTGTTCAGGCATCAGCTCATCGACCTGCTCGCGACGCGCCTGCTGGCCGCGCACACCGCTTCGCCCACCGCGTTCCAGCCGATCATCGGCGGGCTTTCGCCGAATGTCCTGCTTCGCGCCATCGAACGCTTGCGTTCGGATAGCGACGCCGACGTCTCGCTTGCAGCTCTCGCTTCGGATGCCGGCCTGTCGCGCTCGCACTTCTGTCGCGCCTTCAAGGAAAGTACCGGGCTCTCTCCTCACGCATGGCTGCGGCAATATCGCCTCGAGCAAGCCATGAACATGCTGCGCGACACCGACACATCCATCGTGTCGGTGGCGGCCGAGCTTGGCTATGCCTCGCAGACGGCATTCGCGGCCGCCTTCAGGCGGTTGACCGGAGAAACTCCGACCGATTGGCGACGAGGCGCGCGGTAGCAACGCAAGGATAGTTTCATGAAGAAACCGATCGTGAACGATCCCCTGGAGGCTCTGCTTGGCGCAGCCGGTGCGCACCAGGACGGTTGGCCGGCCGCCCAGCGGCGCGCTGCCGAAGTCGAGATGGCGCGTGTGCTCAAGACGGCGCCGGTACAGATGGCTTCAGACCCTGCCAACGGCGCCATCGCGCATTGGAAGCACGGGGCGTTGCACGACGTGGTCGAGCCCATGGCCGACCATGTCATCATGGCTTACCCCACGGGCGTTCAGCGTCTGGAGCGGCGCAGCGGGAAATCGCTGGCAACTGGAACGGCGCGTCCCGGAGTCGTGACGATCATTCCGGCGGGTTCAAGCTCGAAATGGGATATCCCCGGCCCCGTCGATGTCATCCAGCTCTATCTTCCGCGCACCACGCTCGAACGCGTAGCCCGCGAAGCCGACGCATCTGCTCCCGGCGAACTGCTGGAACGGACGGGGCATCCCGACGCCATCACATCCAGCTTGCTGATGAGCGCGGCGGATGTACTCGACGGCAATTCGTCCCTTGATGCCCTGTTCAGGCAGCAGCTGACGGATCTGCTGGCCACGCGTCTGCTGGCTGCGCATACCGGCACAGCCGTCACGTTCGAGCCGGCCGTGGGTGGGCTGTCGCCCCATGCGCTCCGCCGAACGATCGAACGCCTGCGCTCGGGCAACGATGCTGACGTTTCGCTGGCGGCGCTCGCATCGGATGCCGGCCTGTCGCGCTTCCACTTCTGTCGCGCCTTCAAGGATAGCACCGGGCTTTCACCGCACGCCTGGCTGCGCCAGCAGCGACTCGAGCGGGCCATGAACATGCTGCGCGATACCGACGCATCGATCGAGCTGGTGGCCGCAGAGCTCGGTTATGCTTCGCAAACTGCTTTCACGGCAGCGTTCAAGAAGCTGACGGGTAATACCCCGAGCGATTGGCGCCGGCGCATCCGGTAACAGCAATCTCTCTGCAACCGCGTCAATCGCGCTGGCGCGGTCACAACTCCGATCCCGTAGATTTGCGGTATCGAACATCGACAACGGACGGAGACGAACAATGGCCTGGAAGCACTGTGTCGCCCTCCTTGCAATCGTACCGCGACGGAAGGTCGTTGCGACCGCGCTGGTGTACGGACTGTCACTCAGCGTGCGCTTCACTTCAGCTACGGGCGAGGAAGTTGAAATTCCGACACTGCCCGCAACGTCGATCGTAACCAGAGATGGCGCCCCTGTTTTGCGCGACGGCTGGCCGTTGAGGGCCAGCGAACCGATCACCCTTCAGCTCGCCCGGGCGTCGCGCGGCTGTCAGGCTTCCTGCGAACGTCCAACGATACTAGCGCCGGACTGCAGCGCTCCGTAAGCGCCCGACAATTTTCGTTTCACGTATTCGCGTCGTCACCGATCGCTACGAGCCATCCCCGGATGCGGGAGCGGCAACGGTGACGCGCGCGTAGGTTCGAGAAGTCAAACCAGAGGAGTAACGACATGCGACTTGTCATCATTGGCGCCGGCTTCGCCGGCATGTACGCCGCACTTTCCGCCGCCCGCCTGCGCGACATCCAGGGCGTTTCGCCCGAACAGCTCGAGATCGCGCTGGTTTCGCCCGAGCCGACGCTCGTGGTCCGCCCGCGGCTCTACGAATCGAAGCCCGAGACCTTGACCGCGCCGCTGCTGGGTGTGCTCAAGGCCATCGACGTCGTCTATGTGCAAGGCAGCGCAGAGACGATCGACACCCAGTCGCGCGTGGTGGGAATCGTCGCCGCCGAGGGTGTGAAGAAGAGCCTGTCCTATGACCGGCTGGTGGTGGCGACCGGCAGTCGGCTGGCGCGTCCTGATATTCCGGGCCTTGCCGAACATGGTTTCAGCGTCGACCAGCTCGACGACGCGATTGCCCTCGACCGGCATCTGCATGGCCTGGCTGACCGGCCGGCATTGAACGGGCGCGACACCGTCGTCGTGGCCGGCGGCGGGTTCACCGGCATCGAGGCGGCAACCGAGTTGCCGACGCGGCTTCGCGCTATTTTCGGCAAGGGCGTCAAGCCGCGCGTCATCATCGTCGACCGAAACAGCGCTATCGCTCCCGCCATGGGTGAACGCCCCCGCCCCGTCATTGAGGACGCCCTGCACAAGCGCGGCGTGGAGACCCGGCTCGGCGTCGGTGTCGCCTCGCTCGATAAATCGGGCGTTACGCTGACCTCAGGCGAACACATCGAGACCGAGACCGTGATCTGGGCGGCCGGCATTCGCGCAGCTCCGTTGACCGCACAAGTCCCCGCCGAGCGCGACAATTCCGGCCGGCTGCTGGTCGACCGTGATTTGCGCGTGCCGTCGGTACCCGGCGTCTTTGCCACCGGCGATGCCGCCCGCGCCGCCTGCGACGATGACGGTAATTTCGCGCTGATGTCGTGCCAGCACGCCACGCGAATGGGCGCCTTTGCCGGCCACAACGCCGCCGCAGAACTGCTCGGCGTTCCGACCAAACGCTACCACCAGGAGAAATACGTTACCTGCCTCGACCTCGGCGAAGCCGACGCGGTGTTCACCCGCGGCTGGGAGCGCGAGGTGACGATGGTCGGCGATACCGCCAAGAAAACCAAGCAGGAGATCAACACCGTCTGGATCTATCCGCCGAAGGCCGAACGCGCCGCCGCCCTCGCCTCGGCCGATCCGGAGCGTGTGGGCGATGTAAGCGGCTTCTTTTAGCCCGCGACGTGAAGCAGGCCGCGCTCCGCGCTGGCTGCGCGGCCTGCCCAAACAAGACCTGCCAGCACCCAGCCACTTAACAGGAGAGAAACATGAACCTGCACGATCCCTCATACACCGGCAACAAGGTGCCCGATGAATTGGTCCCGTCGCGCTACGCGCTGCGGATCGGCGAGATTGACGTGATGGTGGTCAGCGACGGCGTGCTGACGCTGCCGGGCGCGATGTTGGCCCACAACGCTGCGCCGGCCGTCCGCGAGGCCTGGCTGAAAGAAAATTTTCTGCCACCGGACGCTTTCGATTGGGCACTCAACGTGGTCGTGGTGCGGAGCGGCGGCCGGACCATCCTCATCGACGCCGGCATGGGGGCGGAATTTCCGCTGCCCCGGGCCGGGCAATTGATCCATCGGCTGGAGGCCGCCGGTGTCGATCTCGCCTCCGTGACCGACGTAGTGCTCACCCACATGCACATGGACCATGTCGGCGGGCTGCTTGTCGACGGCGTGAAGCAGCAACTGCGTCCGGACCTGCAGATCCACGTCGCGGCCGCCGAGGTCAAGTTCTGGGAGTCGCCCGATTTCTCCCACGTCTCGATGCCGGACGGCTTCCCGGATGCGCTTCGCGCCACGGCCAAACGGTTCACGAAAGAATACCGCAGCCAGCTTCGGCTCTTCGAGGATGAGCACGAGGTGGCGCCGGGCGTGGTCATCCACCGCACCGGCGGTCACACCCCCGGGCACAGCATCGTTCGCCTGACGTCCGGCGGCGACCGGCTGACATTCGCCGGCGACCTCGTGTTCGCGGTCGGGTTCGAACACCCCGACTGGCACAACGGCTTCGAACACTACCCCGAGGAAGCCGCCCGTGCGCGTACCAGCCTTTTGCGAGAGCTGGCGGAGACCGGCGGACTGCTGGTCGCCACGCACATGCCGTTCCCGTCCGTCGGCCATGTGGCCACAGCGGGCGATGCGTTTCGTTGGGTGCCGGCCTTCTGGGATTACTGATCGCTTGTCGGGTTAGTGCCGGCAAGCGCGCAGCAAGCGCTCATCCGATACGGGCCGCGTCTTCCGCGCCAGAGCGCGGCCCGCTCAACATCGATCAACCTGGAGCTCGACCGCGATGAAACATGAGACCGTGCGAACGAAGGCCTTCGCCATGCCGCTGACGAACCCGGCTTTTCCACCCGGCCCCCACCGCTTCGTCAACCGCGAGTACTTCATCATCCAGTATCAGACCGATCCCGAGGCGCTGCGCCGGATCGTGCCCGAGCCGCTCGAACTCACCGAGCCGGTGGTGAATTACGAATTCATCCGCATGCCCGACTCGACCGGCTTCGGCGACTACACCGAAAGCGGTCAGGTCATCCCGGTGTCCTACCGGGGTGAGACCGGCAGCTTCACCCATCAGATGTTTCTCAACGATCATCCGCCGATCGCCGGCGGACGCGAATTGTGGGGCTTTCCCAAGAAGCTGGCGCAACCAAAGCTCGCGGTCGAGATCGACACGCTGGTCGGCACCTTGAACTATGGCTCGGTGCGGATCGCGACCGGCACCATGGGCTACAAACACCGCGCGCTCGACACCGCGATCGAAGCCGGCAAGCTCGCCGCACCCAATTTCCTGCTCAAGATCATCCCGCATGTCGAGGGCACCCCGCGCATCTGCGAGCTGGTCCGCTACCACCTCGAAGACATCACGGTAAAGGGCGCATGGACCGGACCCGCGGCACTGGACCTGTATTCGCATGCCTTGGCTCCCGTCGCCGAGTTGCCGGTTCTCCAGGTGCTGTCGGCCAAGCACATCGTTGCCGACCTGACGCTTGGGCTAGGCACGGTGGTCCACGACTACCTGGCATCTGGCGCTGCCGCACGTCGACGCGGGAGCGGGTCCGAAATCCTGATCGAAGCGAATGCCGGGTGATCGGGTCAACCGCAATGCAGGGAGTATTGGCCATGTTGAACGTGATACGCGAGCAGATCAGTCCGGCGACGCAGCAAACCAGACCGCTGCCCTACGATGTCGTAGCTCTCGTGCTGCAAGGCGGCGGCGCGCTCGGGGCCTACCAGGCCGGAGTCTATGAGGGTCTGCACGAGGCTGGCATCCGGCCGAACTGGCTGGCCGGCATCTCAATCGGCGCCCTCAACGCCGCCGTCATCGCCGGCTCGCCCGAAGGCGAACGGGTGCAGCGGCTGCGCGAATTCTGGGAGACCATCTGCGCCTTCTCGATCGAGTGGCCCGCCGGCGAAGGGCTCGCCAATGCCTTGCCCTTTGCGTTCGACATCAGCTCGGTGCGCAACGCGCTGGCGGCAACGCGGGCGCTGGTGCAAGGCCAGCCCGGCTTCTACAAGCCGCGGTTCCCGTCGCCGCTCTGGTCCCCGTTCTCAGGCGATGCGGCGACTAGCTTCTACGACACCGCACCGTTGCAGCAGACGCTGGAGCGACTGGTCGACTTCGACCGCCTGAACTCGGGTGAAACGCGCGTCAGCGTCGGCGCGGTCAATGTCCGCACCGGCAACCTGACTTATTTCGACACCGCCGAACGCCGGCTGGGAGCGAAGCATTTCATGGCTTCCGGCGCACTTCCTCCGGGATTCCCCGCCGTTGAAATCGACGGCGAGCACTACTGGGACGGTGGCGTCGTTTCCAACACACCCCTCTCCCGCGTGCTGTCCGGCGAGCCGCGCGACACGCTGACATTCCAGATCGATCTCTGGTCGGCGATGGGTCGCGTTCCCCACGACATGATGGAAGTGTCGAGCCGGCAGAAAGACATTCAATATTCCAGCCGGACGCGCGCCATTACCGATCACATGACGCGGATGCAGAAAATGCGTCAGGCGCTGCAACGGACGATGGAGAAATTGCCGGCCAGCGCAAAGGACGATCCGGAAATCCGGGCGATTGCCGATCTGGCCCGTCATCGCTCCTACAACATCATCCACCTGATCTACCAGTCCAAGATCTACGAGGGACATTCCAGGGACTACGAGTTCGGGTTGAGTGCGATGCGCACGCATTGGCAGAGCGGGGTGGATGACATCCGCCGCACGCTGGCCGAGCCGCAACGCCTCGACCGGCCGGCCCACGAACTCGGCATGGTCACCCACGACGTCCATCGCCGCGACTGAGCTTCAACGCCCTCCAGCAGATTTGGGAGAACGCCATGTCCACACTTGCCTATACCGAGGAACAAAAAGCCAAAATCAGCCTTCGCCCCTCACGGCAGGCGATCAAACGTGCCGCCCTGGCGCTGGCGGCGGCGCTCGGGGTCGCAGCCGGAGCCGATTTCGGCCACTACTACCTCACCACCGGCCGCTATCTGGAAACCACCGACGACGCCTATGTCAAAGCCGACTCGACCATCATCGCGCCGAAGGTCTCCGGCTACATCGCGCAGGTGCTGGTAAGCGATAACCAGCCGGTGACGGCCGGCCAGTTGCTGGCGAAAATCGACGATCGCGATTTTCGCGCGGCGCTCCGCCAGGCCGACGCCGACGTTGCGGCGGGCGAAGCCGCCGTCCGCAATCTCGATGCACAGCTCGCCCTGCAGCAGCCAATCATCGAACAAGGTATCGCCGATATCGCCGCCGCTGAAGCCAACCTGAAGTTCGCACAGGAAGAGCAGGCGCGCTACGACGGCTTGATGAAGACCGGCTCCGGCACGGTGCAGCGCGCCCAGCAAACCGATGCGGCGCTGCGTGCCAGCAACGCGCAATGGCAGCACGCGAAGTCCGGCCTGCTGGCAGCCGAACGCAGGGTCGATGTCCTCACCACCCAGCGGGCGCAGGCGATCGCGCAGCGCGACCGCGCGGCTGCGATGGAGCAGCAGGCGGCGCTAAATCTTTCCTACACCGCCGTCACCGCGCCGGTCGACGGCACAGTCGGCGCGCGCTCGCTGCGGGTCGGTCAATTCGTGCAGGCCGGCACACAGTTGATGGCGGTGGTGCCGCTCGACGCCGTGTATGTCGTCGCCAATTTCAAGGAGACCCAGCTCACCCATGTGCGCAACGGCCAGCCGGTGGAGCTCAAAATCGACAGCTTCCACTCGACCCGGCTCAAGGGCCATGTCGATAGCCTCTCGCCGGCCAGCGGCCTCGAGTTCGCACTGCTGCCACCCGACAACGCCACCGGCAACTTCACCAAGATCGTGCAGCGCGTGCCGGTGAAGATCGTGCTCGACGATCACAACCTGAAGGGCCTGCTGCGGCCGGGCATGTCGGCCGAGCCGACCGTCGACACCAAGGCAACGGTCGTCACCGAGCGTGAAGCCGGCAAGCGCCTCGCCTCGCGGGCCGCCGGGCCCCGCAGTTGAACGGCGCCGATCGCCCGCCCCTCGCATCCGACGAGAACCATCATGACCACATTGCAAACCGCCAATAACGGCGTTCCCGCCAGCGATCCCCGGCTCGCCGCCGAAGCCCCGAAGGCTCCTGCCGTCTCCGCAAAAACCTGGATCGCAGTGGGCGGCGCCACGCTCGGCGCCTTCATGGCGGTACTGAACATCCAGATCGTCAACGCCTCACTCGCCGACATCCAGGGCGCGATCGGTGCTGGAACCGACGACGGCGGCTGGATCTCGACCTCGTATCTGATCGCCGAGATCGTGGTAATCCCGCTCTCCGGCTGGCTTGCCCAGGTATTCTCGATCCGGGTGTATCTTCTCACCAACGCGGTCCTGTTTCTGCTGTTCTCGGCGGCCTGCGCACTGGCGCAAAACCTGCCGCAGATGATTGTGCTGCGTTCCGTGCAGGGGTTTACCGGCGGCGTGCTGATCCCGATGGCGTTCACGCTCATCATCACGCTGCTGCCAAAGGCGAAGCAGCCGATCGGGCTCGCGTTGTTTGCGATCTCAGCGACATTCGCCCCCGCGATCGGCCCCACGATCGGCGGGTATCTCACCGAGAACTGGGGCTGGGAATATATTTTCTACGTCAACCTGGTGCCCGGCGCGGCGATGATTGCGATGCTGTGGTTCTCCCTGGAGCCAGCACCGATGAATCTGTCGCTGCTTCGCGAAGGCGACTGGCTGGGCATCGTTACCATGTCGATCGGCCTGTCCGCGCTTCAGACGGTGCTGGAAGAGGGCAACAAGGACGACTGGTTGGGCTCGCCCTTCATCGTCAAGATGTCGGTTATCGCCACGGTTGCGCTGTCAGCCTTCCTATGGATCGAGCTGACCGCCAGCAAGCCGCTGTTGAATCTGCGCCTGCTGGCTCGTCGCAACTTCGGCTTCGGTATCCTCGCCAACTTCCTGCTCGGCATCGCGCTGTACGGTTCGGTGTTTATCCTGCCGGTCTATCTGTCGCGTATCCAGGGCTACAACGCCGAGCAGATCGGCATGGTGCTGGCATGGACCGGCTTGCCGCAATTGCTGTTCATCCCGCTGGTGCCGCAACTGATGCGGCGCTTCGACGCCCGAATCATCATCGGTGCCGGCTTCGCGCTGTTCGCGGTTTCCAATTTCATGAACATCCACATGACCAATGACTACGCCACCGACCAGTTGTTCTGGCCCAACGTCGTTCGTGCCGTAGGTCAGGCCTTCGTGTTCGCGCCGCTATCGGCGGTCGCTACTGCGGGCATCGAGGCAGAGAACGCCGGCTCGGCCTCGGGCCTATTCAACATGATACGTAACCTCGGCGGCGCCGTCGGCATCGCCCTGTTGCAGACATTGCTCACCAAGCGCGAACAGTATCACTCCAACGTGTTGATGCAGTCGGTTTCCATGCTCGAGCAGGCGACTCAGGCAAGAGTTGAGAAGCTGACACAGTATTTCATCAGCCACGGCGTGATCGATCGCAGCGATGCCGCGCACCGCGCCTATGTCGCGATCGGCAAGATCGTGCAGAAGCAGGCGTTCATCCTCGCCTTCAGCGACATGTTTTTCCTGCTCGGTGCCGCGCTCGTCGTAGCACTCGCAGCTTCCATGATGCTGAAGAAGCCCGGCCAGCTCAGTGCCGGCGGCGCCCACTGATCATTCGTTCCAACCGCACCCAAGGGAGCACGACCATGAACCCCCGCATCAACTTCGACCAGGCGACCAAAGGAATTCCCATGTTAAAGGACAAGGTGGCCATCGTCACCGGTTCGACCAGCGGCATCGGGCTGGGAATCGCGAAGGAGCTGGCCCGGCTCGGCGCCAACCTGGTGTTGAATGGCTTCGGCGACGCAAGCGAGATCGAGACGATCCGCCAAGGGATCGAAGGCGAACACGGTGTCCGGGCCGTCTATGACGGCGCCGACATGTCGAAAGCCGAAGCCGTACGCGGATTGATCACCGCGACGATCGAGAAATTCGGTCGCCTCGACATACTCGTGAACAATGCCGGCATCCAGTTCACCGCTCCGGTTGATGAGTTCCCAATTGCCAAGTGGGATGCGATCCTCGGAATCAATCTGTCGGCGGCGTTCCACGGCATTGCGACAGCAGTACCTCAGATGAAAAAGCAGCGTTGGGGACGGATCGTCAACATCGCCTCCACCCACGGCCTCGTCGCTTCGACCCACAAGGCCGCCTACGTCGCCGCCAAGCACGGGCTGGTCGGCCTGACCAAGGTGGTCGGGCTTGAGACGGCCGGAAGCGGCGTTACCTGCAATGCGGTCTGCCCCGGCTGGGTGCGTACGCCGCTGGTCGAAAAGCAGATCGGCGACATGGCCGCGCAACGCGGCATCAGTCAACAGCAAGCCGTCGAGGAGTTGCTGTCGGAAAAGCAACCGTCTCTCGATTTTGCGTCCCCGGAGCAACTCGGAGGCACCGTCGCCTTTCTGTGTTCGCCGGCGGCAGACCAGATCACGGGAACAACGATCTCCGTCGATGGCGGCTGGACCGCGCAATAGCCGGAGCGGCCAAAGATGTCCATGCTCGCGAGCGACTCCCGCACCTTCGCAAGGACACCGGATTCGGCGGATGACGCAGCGGAGCTGTCGCGCCTGGAGGCGCGGCTGCCGCTGTTGCTCAGCATGATCGCCGGAATGGTCGATGCCACCGGCTTCTTCACCCTGGGTCATGTCTTCACGGCGCATGTGACCGGCAATATCGTGCTGGCCGCCGGCGTCGCCGTGGAGGGCGGCTCGTTTCACTGGGCGCAGTTGTTGGCCATTCCTGTCTTCATGCTGGCGTTGGGGAGCGTCTGGCTGGTCGCGCAGGCTTCGCGCCGGCGCGGTCCGAGCCTGGCGCGACTGTTGCTCCTGGTTCAATTCCTGCTTCTGGTCGCACTCCTGATCTTTTGCGTCATCACCAAGGCATCGGCCGATCCGGTGGGATTGCTGGCCGGCACGGCCGCCATGATCGCGGTGTCGGCCATGGCCTGCCAGTACGCCCTGCTCCGCCTGGCGGTGCCCGGCGCGATCTCGACCGCGGTGATGACCGGCAATCTGGCCAACGCGGTCCTGTCAGCGATGGACTTGCTGACAGACCGACATCCGCTACTGCCGCACGATTCAACCCCGCTGAATCGTTCGCTGGGTCGCTTGTTCGGGTTCCTGCTCGGATGTGTCGTCGCCGCGGCAGCAGCTTCATTGGCGGCAGACTGGGCCTGGTCCCTTCCGGCAGCACTGGCTGCTGTTGCGATAGCTGTACGGTAAGCCAGTTAGCTCCTTCCGGGTGACTGTTACTAAGCGCGGAAGCACCTGCGCCGGGAGACTTGAAGGGCCGCGCTCAAATGGCGCCGCGGTCGCGCAATGCCAGCCGTGCGCCAAGCTCAGCACCGAAGCCGCTCACGCTAGTCGTCGCTAGATTTTCTTTGATCTTCCGGTGCACACGTCGTGCACACAGCGCCTTCTAACCGTTTGAAAAACATGAGCTCTCGCTCCAGTCCATCATGGGGGCTACGGCGAATTTTCGTTCTAAGCTATTCATCTTATTGAGGTATTTTAACTTCGATCAGCCCTTTGTGCAATTGGACCGACTGAGAATTCTCATTTGACGAGGCTTCCGTAACTTGGCTCTTCTAGGACGATATTTGCATGAATTGGAAGCAGAAATCGCTTCTTCGGATTCTCAATGCACACGTCAGACGGAGGCCGAGGTGTGCATGTGCAATCAAAGCGCTTCGCTCGCACTTTTCTGTGGCAGCCCTCAACAACGTATCGATGTCGCCAAACGGTACGAAGAGCAATCCATCATCGCTTCTAATGATGAGGTCGCCTCGCTCAGCGATTGCTCGAACTGCCAGCTCTTCCGAAATCTTCCAATCGTTCCATGACCGTTCAGCGAAGTCAGTTTGCCTTCGCTTTCACATATCGGCCTGGTGCCACTTCCCCCGGAGGATAGAGGTTGCTGCCGAGTTGCGTCCGGGCGGGCACCTGATCTTCAGCCCACGGCTTGAGCCACGCGATCCAATCGTTCCACCAACTGCCTGGCTTTTCGTCAGCGCTCGCAAGCCACGCCGCCGGGTCTTCGCATCGCTTGTCCGACAGCCAATAGCTTCGCTTGTTCTTCGACGCAGGGTTGATCACGCCGGCAATGTGCCCACTCGCTCCGAGCACGAAGCGGGTGTTGCCACTGAACAGGCCCGTGGTGCGATAGGCCGATCGCCACGGCACGATGTGATCTTCAACGGTCGCCAAGACATAGGCAGGCAGGTCGACTCGCCCCAGATCGACGGACGTGCCGCACATCGTCAACCGGTTCGGCTCCCGAAGTCTGTTCTCCAGATACATGTTCCTGATGTACCAGCAATACATCGGCCCCGGCAGGTTGGTCACGTCGGCATTCCAGAACAGAAGATCGAAACGCTCAGGCGATTTTCCCTTCAGATAGTTGTTGATCACGTTCGGCCAAATCAGTTCCTTGGAACGCAGGGTTTGGAAGACGAACCCGAGCTCCGAGCCGCGGTAAATGCCGCCGTTGCCGATGGTCTGCTCGCGCTGCCGCACACCCTCCTCGTCCACGAACACGCCGAGATCCCCCGGTTCACGGAAGTCGAGCATCGTGGTCAGCAACGTCACACTGGCGACCGACTCGTCGCCGCGCGTCCGCAGGATCGCCAGCGCAGATGACAGAATGGTTCCTCCGACGCACCAGCCGACCACGTTGACCTTGTCGGCACCCGAGATCGAGCGGGTCACCTCGATGGCGCGCATGGCGCCCTGCCCGACGTAATCGTCCCAGCCAAAGTGCCCGCACGAGGCATCCGGATTGCGCCAGGAGACCATAAAGACGGTCAGGCCGTGCTCGACCGCAAAGCGGACGAAGGAGTTGGCCGGTTGCAGGTCGAGGATGTAAAACTTGTTGATGCATGGCGGCACGATCAGCAGCGGCCGGGCCGTCACCTGCTCGGTCGCGGGTTCATACTGAATGAGCTGAAACAGCTCGTTCTCGAACACGACCGCGCCCCTGGATGCGGCGACGTCTTTTCCGACCTCGAACGCCTCCTCGTCCGTGATCGTCAGGCTGCCTCGGCCGAGATCGGCCATGAGATTGTCCAAGCCCGCCTTCAGGCTCTGCCCCTCGCTGTCCGTCGCAAGCTTTATGACGTCAGGATTGGTGGCGAGAAAATTAGTCGGGCTCATCGCCTCGACCAGCTGGCGCGTGAAGAAGCGCAGCCGATGCTTTTCCTTCTCGTCGAGATCGAGTGCTTCGACGAAGTCGACGCAATAGCGCGCATTGAGTAGATAGCATTGCTTGAGCAGGCTATAGGTGGCATTGTCCCGCCATTCCGTCGCGTTGAACCTGCGATCGCCGCGCGCGGGCTCGATGCCTGCTTCGCTCTGGACGCCGGCGGCCGATTTGAGGACATGCTCGGTGAGCTTGTACAGCCGCATCATGTGGTCCGCCTGCAATTGAGCGAGGCCTGACGAATTCAGAGCCGGGCCGGGATCGGCCCCGTTACGATCGCCCTTTGGCGCCCATCCGAGCGAGCGCCACAGGCTTTCACCCGCCTTCATGAAGCCCTCGACAAATTCGTCAGGCATGTTGAATGGCCGATTCATGGCGTTCCTCGCTTGGCAAGATTGATTGGTTCGTTGACGTCCGGTTTTCGGGCCGCTTCTGCCTGGCGCCCTTTGCCCCCGCTTGCACCGAGAGCTTGCCGTCTCATCCGCCGCGGTCTCAGGATCCGGAGCGGACGGTCGCGCCCTCCCTGATTCCGTCGACATTGACGCAGAGGCGCTTGATCTTGTCGTACAGCGTCTGCTTCGGAATGCTCAGAAGGGCAGCCGTTGCCTGGACATCGCCTTGCCTGCGCCGCAGCGCATCCTCGATGATCGATCGCTCGATGTTCTCCAGTTGCCGCGGCAATGACATATCGGACGCGCCGAAGCCCGACTTGTTGATCGACTTGCCGTCGAGGACACCGAGCACGAAACGGTCGGCGACGTTGCGAAGCTCGCGCACGTTGCCCGGCCACGAATAGGCCAGGAGGTGAGACATGGTCGGGTCATCCAGGATCGGGGCGTCGCGCTCGAAACGCCTGGCGGCATCCAGAGTGAAGTGCTCGAACAGCAGCGGGATGTCCTCCCGCCGTTCGCGCAGCGGCGGCAGCTCGATGAAAGCGACGCCGAGGCGATAGTAAAGATCGGCACGAAACAGCCGCTTTTCGCTGAGCTCCAGCAGATTCACCTTGCTCGCGGCCACGACACGGCAATCTACAGCGATCGGCTTGTTGGTGCCGACGCGCTCGATCGAGCGATCCTGCAGCGACCTCAGCAACTTGACCTGCACGCTGAGCGGCATGCTTTCGATCTCGTCGAGGAACAGCGTTCCGCCGCTGGCGTATTCGATCTTTCCGATCCGCTGACGCGTGGCGCCGGTGAACGCGCCGACCTCGTGGCCGAACAGCTCGCTCTCGACCAGCGATTCCGGCAGGCCGCCGCAGTTCACCGCAACGTAGTTGCCGCCGCGGCGGCCGCTATGATTGTGCAGGCAGCGCGCCACCACATCCTTGCCCGTCCCGGTCTCACCATAGATCGTGACGTCGACATTGGTCGCAGCCAAGGTGGAGACCAACCGGCGCACCTCCTGGATCTGCGGCGACCGACCGAGCAGGCTGGCATCGATTCCCTGGCGGTCCGCCAAGGCGGATCGCAACGATCGCACCTCGAGCGTCAGCCGCCGCTTCTCCGCCGCCCGGCGCACCACCGAGATCAGCTGCTCCGAGGAGCAGGGTTTCTCGATGAAGTCATAGGCGCCGGTCCGCATTGCCTGCACGGCCATCGAAATATCGCCGTGACCGGTGATCAGGATCACCGGCAGATCCTGATCCAGCCGACGCAGATCAGACAGCCAATCGAGGCCGCTGCGCCCGCGCAGGCGCACGTCGCAGACCACGACAAAGGGCATGTCGGCGCGCACGGAGCTGTGGGCGGTCTCGACCGAGGCAAAGCCCGAAACGGAAAATCCCGCAAGCTCAAGCGCCTGGACCCCGCCGATCCGGACGTCGTCATCATCCTCGACATAGATCACGCCGATCGATTGGTCATCGCCCATGCGGGAGCCGCCTCTGTAATCTCAGCCAATGGAAGGGTCACAACAAATTCGGCGCCGCTCGGCGCCAGGTTTCGCGCATGCAGCTCGCCACCGAACGAGCGTGCAATGTGGTTGGACAGCATCAGGCCCAGCCCAAGCCCCTTGCCCGCGGGCTTGGTCGTCACGAACGGCTCGAACATGCGCTGCAGGACGTCGGGGGCGATCGCGGGCCCGCTGTTGCTGATCGCAATGCGGCAGCGCGCGCTCTGCGCCTCCTCCCTGCCCGCCCGGATCAGGATCGACTTCGGCTCGACATTCTCCACCGCATCCAGCGCATTCGCCACTATGTTGCACAACAGCTGCTCGAGCCGCGTCTGATCGGCGATGACGCAGAGTTTTGCGTCAATGTCCGTCGCGACGGCAACCCCGCCCTCCTTGACTCGCCCGGATAATATTTTGAGCGATTCAGCCACGGCCTGCTCAACGGAAACCGCGCCAAGCGGGCTGCTCGACTTGTATGCGAACACCCGCAACTGGCCGGTCAGGCGTCCGAGCCGCCGCACCAGCTCGCCAATGCGGGTGAGATTTCCACGGGCATCTCCGATTGATCCGCGGTCGACCAGCAAAACGGCATTGTCGGCGGCGGTCTGCAAGGCTGCCAACGGCTGGTTCAGTTCATGAACGATGCCCGCCGACATCTGGCCGAGCGCGGCCAGCTTGCCGGCATGAACGAGTTCATCCTGCGTAGCGCGCAATTCGGCTGTGCGCTCCTGCACCCTGGTTTCGAGCATGTCGTTCGCCGCCTGCAACGCGGCCTGGCTCGCCAACCGCTGCTTGATCTCTCTGCGGCGTTGCTCCACAAGTCCAAGCGCCAACAGCGCGACGAGGGCGGCTAATCCCGATATGACCCCGATGACGAGCGCAGTCTGCCGTATGGGCGCCTCGTCGTCGAGAAGCACGAGTTTCCACAGCCCGCGGTTGATCGGAAGCTCGCTGACGGTATAGGCGGTGCCGTTCTCCGCGGTGATCCGTGCCGTGCCGTTCTCGGACTGGGCGACGAAGGTCCATCCGAGCGGCGCAAGATCGTGGTTTCCGTAGGGCTTGGATCGCGCGATGTCATCGCGCGTTTGAACCGACAGCGGCTCCATCGGGCGATAGCGCCACTCGTCGCGAGAGGCGAGTATCGTGACCTTGCGCTCGTCGACCAGTAGAATGTCGTTGTCGATGTTGCGCCACGCCCGCTCGAACGAATCCAGATTGACCTTGACGGTCGCGATCCCCTTGGTCGTCCCGCTGTCCTTCAGGGCATAGGACAGATAATAACCGGCGCGCGCGGTGGTGATACCGACACCGAAGAATGCACCGCGACCGTTCGCAAGCGCTTCGCTCACATAGGGACGATACGACAGGTTTTCGCCGAAGGGTGTTCCGGGCTGGTCGAAATCGGCCGCGGCCAGCGTCGCGCCGGTGACACCGAGGACGTAGAGGTTGTCGGCCCCCGCCAGCAGGTTGATCGATTTCAGATAGAGGCTGACGGCTTGCTGCAACGCGGGATCGCCGGGCGCCTCCAGCAGCCGGAACACGCCGGGGGACGTCTCCAGGAGAGACGGGAGATACTCAAATCTCGAAAGATGGCCGTCGAGTCTGGCCGCCTCGACGGCCAGCCGCTGCTGGGCCACGGCGTGCAGATGGTCCAGTCCCCGGCGGAACGTGACCGCATATCCGAGCCACGCCGCGGCGGCGACCAACGCAAGGGCAAATGCACCGCGAATGAACCAACGCGCGGAAGCAGGCGCCACCGAACCAACCTTGGCAGGCTCCTTGACGTTCACCAGGGATGAAAGCTCCGCCATCTTGTGAACCAGCACAAACCCGGGAGCGCCGGCAATTGCGGCAGGCCACTCACGCATAGTCTAACTCTATGGTCTTGCCCCGGAATACGCGATAGGAAAATCCGGTGTAGGCGATGATGACCGGCAGCGTCACGCAGACCCCGATCAGTATGACTCGGAGCGACTCCGGACTGCTGGCGGCCTGCCAGACCGTGAGCCGGTCGATCACGACATAGGGGTAGATGCTATAGCTGAGACCAAGGAAGCTCAGGAGGAACACGAGCACCAATAGCGCGAAAGGCAGCCAGCAAAGCGCGCCGCGCACGGCCGGTGCACCCAGCAGAAGGCGGACCGTCAGCAGCGCAACGCTGGACGTGATCGGGATCGAGGCCACCGCGATCATCGCCGGCAGGGTGAACCACCTGATGCGGACCGTCTCGCTGATCCACGGCGTTGCCATCGAGATCAGGATCAGACCGAGAACCATGGGTGCGAAGGCGATCTTGCTCCACTCGATCGCCTTCTCCTGCAGCTCGCCATGCGTCTTCATCACAAGCCACGTCGCGCCGAGCAGTGCATAGGCCATCGGCAACGCAATCGCGATTGCGCCGGCGAAGATCGGATAATTCCAGCCTTCGCCGAACCCGCTGATGTAGCGGCCGAGCATCCAGCCCTGGCATACCGACGCCAGCATCGACCCGGCGATGAACATGCGATCCCACATCGCCTTCCGGTCGGCCTTGGCCTTGACCCGGAAATCGAAAGCTGCACCGCGCAGGATCAGGCCGACCAGCATGAGCGCGGTCGGCAGGTACAATTCCGACAGGACCAGTCCATGCGCCTTTGGGAAGGCGACGAGGAGAAGGCCGACGCCGAGGACAAGCCAGGTCTCATTCGCATCCCAGAACGGGCCGATCGAGGCGACCATGGTATCCCGCTCGTCCGGCGTCGCCCGATGCATCAGCATGCCGACCCCGAGATCGTAGCCGTCGCTCACGACATAGACGAGCAGCGATACGCCCATCAGTCCGATGAAGATCAGTGGCAGAAGCTCGTCGAAGGACATCGACATCATGCGAACTCTCCGCGGCTCTGATAGCGAAGCGGATCCTGTGCAAGGTCCTCCGACGTGACCGCCGCCGGACGCTTTTCCGGCTTCTCCGACATATATTTCAGCACGCCGACATAGGCCACCAGCAAGCCCACATAGAGGGTCACGTAGATGACCAGGGTCAGCGCGATGCTCGCCGATGGAACGCGCGAGGCGACCTCGCTCGTTCGGATCAGGCCTGACACGATGAACGGTTGCCGTCCAATCTCCGTGACGTACCATCCGGCGATGGTTGCCACCCATCCGGCAAAGGTCATTCCCGCGAACAACCTGAGCAATGGCCGCGGCATCAGGGAAAACTCCCAACCGTCGCGCCAATGCCTCCAGAGGCCGACCCAGCTGACGAGCAACATCAGGATGCCCGTTCCTACCATGATCCGGAACGACCAGAACAGCGGCAGCACCGGCGGATGCGCCGATGGAAACTCGTTCAACCCCTTGAGCTCCCCGTCAGGATCGTGACGGAGGATAAGGCTCGCGAGTTTCGGCACGGCCAGTTCGAAATGGTTCGACCGGGTCGCATCGTCGGGAATCGCGAACAGAAGCAGCGGCGCGCCGCGCGTGGTTTCCCAGATGCCTTCAACCGCCGCGATCTTCTGCGGCTGATACTTGAGCGTATTGAGCCCGTGAAAATCGCCCGCCACCATCTGCGCCGGCGCGGCCAGGGCCGCGAACACGAGCCCGGTTCGCAGCACCCGCGAGGCGCTCGCCGTCGCGACGCCCTTGAGGAGCTGCCAGGCGCTGATCCCGATCAGCAGGAACGCGCACGTCAGCGACGACGCAAGCACCATGTGGACGAAACGATAGGGAAAGGAGGGATTGAAAACGATCTCCAGCCAATTCCGTGCATGGAACTGGCCGTCGACAATTTCGTATCCCGCCGGTGTCTGCATCCAGGAATTGAGGGCGAGGATCCAGAACGCACTCATCAGAGTGCCCAGCGCCACCAGAAAGGTCGCCCCAAGGTGAATCGCTTCGCCGACGCGGCGGTGGCCGAACAGCATCACGCCAAGAAAGCCCGCCTCGAGAAAAAAAGCGGTCAGCACCTCATAGCTCAGCAACGGGCCTGCGATATTGCCGACCCGCTCCATATAGCCCGGCCAGTTGGTGCCGAACTGGAAGCTCATGGTGACGCCACTGACGACCCCGAGCGCAAATGTCAGGGCGAATACCTTGGTCCACAGCCGATAGGCGCGAAGCCAGTCCAGCTTCTGCTGTGGGTCGGTTGCGCGCAGATGCTTCAGGCGGAAGAACAGCAGCACCCAGCCCAGGGCGATCGAGATCGATGGAAATAGAATATGAAACGTGATGTTCGCGGCGAACTGGATACGCGCAAGGAGCACAGCGTCCATCAGCATCCCCTCCGGGCTCGAGCCGGCGCCGGGTGCGCAACGGCCGACACGACATCCATCTCCTTCGCGACCGCAATCAATGAAGCTTGACGTGCGGCTCGGTCCGCCGGGTGATCAGGCGGGCCAGCGTGTCGAGCGCCACCTTGGCCGGACCATGCAGGGCGTATTCGTGCATCTTGTAGAGCGACAGGTACATCATCCGCGCGAACAGCCCCTCGAAGACCAGGCTGCCGCCCACCAGTGCCCCCATCATCGAGCCGACCGTGCTGAACTCGCCGAGCGAGACCAGGGATCCGAAGTCCCTGTAGCGGTAGTCCTTCAGCGCTTCGCCCCGCAGATGCCGCGGGAACTGGGAATAGAGATGCGAGGCCTGCTGATGGGCTGCCTGTGCACGCGGCGGCACATTGCCCCGCTCGCCCCATGAGCAGGCCGAGCAGTCGCCGATGGCGAAGATGTTGTCGTCGCGTGTGGTCTGCAACGTGGGCCGCACCACCAGCTGGTTGATGCGGTTGGTTTCGAGCCCGGCAATGTCCCTCAGGAAATCGGGCGCCTTGACGCCCGCGGCCCAGACGATCAGTTCGGCGGGAATGGTCCGCCCGTCCGTCAGGCTGACGCGGTCGGACCCGACTACGGACACCTTGGCGCCGACCAGCAGATTGACACCCAGCCTGAGCAGCAGTTTCTCCGTCTCCTTCGAGACGCGTTCCGGCAATGCGGGAAGCACCCGATCCGCCGCTTCAATCAGCGTGATCCTGATGTCCTTCTGCGGATCGACCTGATCGAGGCCGTATGCCACCACTTCGCGCGTCGTCCGGTGCAATTCCGCCGCAAGCTCGACACCGGTCGCACCGGCGCCGATGATCGCGACCTTCAACTGATGTTCGCCGAGCGGTGACGATTGGGCATGGGCGCGGATGCAGGCATTGACCATGCGTTCGTGGAACCGCTTGGCATCGACCTGCGTTTCGAGCTTGATCGCGTGGTCCACGACGCCCGGCGTGCCAAAATCGTTGTTCTGGCTGCCAATAGCCATGACGAGGATATCGTAGTCGAAGCTCCGCTTCGGCGTCACCTCGCGCCCTTCGCCATCGAGATAGGGCGCCACCAGCACTTGACGCCGCTCCCGGTCGATCCCGATCATCTCGCCGATCCGGTAACGAAACCCGTGCCAGTAGGATTGCGCGAGATAGTCGACCTCGTGGGCAGCGATATCCATGCTGCCGGCCGCGATCTCGTGCAGCTTCGGCTTCCAGACATGCGTCCGGTTGCGCTCGATCAGCGTGACGTCGAGCTTGCCCTTGCGGCCATATTTGTCGCCGAGGCGGGTCGCGAGTTCCAATCCTCCCGCCCCGCCTCCGACGATCACGATCCGGAGCTTTCCCGATTGCGCCTCACTCATGATGGCCTCGCCCGATCGCGTTCACAGTCCGCCCAATCGTGTCCTTCCGATCAGGCTCTCTCCGACACCGCATCCGCGGCTGCGACGGCAGCCATGTTCACGATGCGGCGGACGGTCGAGGATGGCGTGAGAATGTGGGCGGGCTTGGCCGCGCCGAGCAAAATGCCGCCGACCGTCAGCCCCTGCCCCGCAGCCATCCGCAAAAGATTGTACGAGATGTTGGCCGCGTCCAGATTGGGCATCACCAGCACGTTCGCCGGACCTACGAAACCGGAATCGGGAAACTCGTGGTCACGCACCGACTGCGACAGCGCCGCGTCGCCGCGCATCTCGCCTTCCACGGCCAGATCGGGCGAGCGCGCGCGGATGATCGTGCGCGCCTCCCGCATCTTGTGCGCCTCCGGCACCGCCGAGCTGCCGAAGCTCGAATGCGACAACAGCGCCACTCGAGGCGTGATGCCGAATCGCCTGACTTCGGCGGCCGCCAGCAGCGCGATGTCGGCAACCTGCTCGGCAGTCGGATTGAGATTGCAATGCGTGTCGCAGATGAACAGCTGATGCTGCGGGAGAATGAGCATTTGCATTACGGCGAGCGTCCGCACGTCGTCCCGCGTTCCGATCACGTTCTTGATCGCCGCCAGGTGATCGGCGGTTCGCCCGATCACTCCGCAAAGCATCGCATCGCCGATCCCTCGCTCGAGCAGGATCGACGCCAGCACCGTCGCATTGCTCCGCGTCTCCGACAGCGCGAGGGCCGCCGATACGCCATCGCGCCTCCTGCGCGCATGATACACGTCAGCGCATTTGGAATAGACCTGCGCATCGTGCGGATCGATGATCTCGCAGTCCTGGCCGGGCCTGAGCCGGAGACCGAAAGCCTTGATCTGCTGTTCGATGGTGGCAGGCCGGCCGAGCAACAACGGCTTCGCGATCCGCTCGTCAGCGATGACCTGTGCTGCCCGCAGCACGCGCTCATCCTCGCCTTCGGCCAGAACGAGGGATTTTCCGCTCCCCTTCGCCACCGAAAACACCGGCTGCATCGCATTGCCGGACTGGTAGACAAAACGGCTCAGCTTCTGCCGATAAGCGTCCATATCGGCGATCGGACGCCTTGCAACACCGGTATCGGCGGCCGCCTTTGCCACCGCCGGCGCAATCATCTCGATGAGACGTGGATCGAACGGCTTTGGAATGAGATAGTTGCGCCCGAAGCGAAGGTCCTCGCCCTTGTAGGCGGTTGCGACCACCTCAGGAACCTCGGCCAGGGCGAGGTCTGCGAGTGCGCGGACCGTCGCAAGCTTCATCTCCTCGTTGATGGTGGTCGCACCGCAATCGAGCGCGCCACGGAAGATGAACGGGAAGCACAGGACGTTGTTGATCTGGTTGGGATAGTCCGAACGCCCCGTGCCGATGATCGCATCGGGACGAACCGCCAGCGCGTCTTCCGGCATGATCTCCGGAACCGGATTGGCCATCGCGAAGATCAGGGGATCGCGGGCCATCCTCCTGACCAGGTCTGATGTCAGCACCTTGCCGGCCGACAGTCCGAGGAAGATGTCCGCATCCTGGATGATGTCGTCCAGCTTCCGCGCATCCGTCTTCACGGCATAGCGCGCCTTGTTGTCGTCCATGCTTTCGGTACGGCCGGCATACACGACACCCTTGGCGTCGGTCACGATGATGCGCTCGCGGCGCAATCCAAGGCTCACGATGAGATCGAGGCAGGCGAGCGCCGCAGCACCCGCGCCGGAGCAGACCAGCTTGACCTCGGCGATGTCCTTCTTGACCAGCTTCAGCCCGTTGAGGATCGCGGCTGCAGCGATGATCGCGGTGCCATGCTGATCATCGTGGAAGACGGGTATCTTCATCCGTTCGCGGAGCTTCTTCTCGATGTAGAAGCACTCCGGCGCCTTGATGTCCTCGAGGTTGATGCCGCCGAAGGTCGGCTCCATCCGCGCGATCGTCTCGATCAGCGCGTCGGGATTCTCCTCGGCGAGTTCGATGTCGAACACGTCGATGCCTGCGAACTTCTTGAACAGGCACGCCTTGCCCTCCATGACCGGTTTTCCGGCCAGCGCGCCGATATTGCCGAGGCCGAGCACGGCGGTGCCGTTGGTGACGACGGCGACGAGGTTGCTGCGGGCCGTCAACACGTCCGCTTGCAACGGATCCTCGGCGATGACCAGGCAGGGCTCGGCCACACCAGGTGAATACGCCAGCGCCAGATCGCGCTGGGTGGCCATCGCCTTGGTCGGCACCACGGAGATCTTCCCCGGCGTCGGCAGGCGATGATATTCGAGTGCGGCTTCCCTGAGATCCTGGTCCATCGTGTTCCTCGATTCTTCGGTTCGGGAGGCCGGCATGCGGCCTCAGATCATGTGCTGGCCGCCATTCGCCGATATCGTCGATCCCGTGATGAAGCCGGCATCGTCGGAGGCGAGAAACACCACCGCGCGCGCGATCTCGTGCGGTTCACCCAGACGGCCGACCGGAATCTGGGGCAGAATGTTCTTGGCCACGATCTCCGGACTGATCGCCTTGACCATCTCGGTGGCGATATAGCCGGGGCAGATCGTGTTGACGGTGATGCCGGCGCGGGCGCCCTCCTGGGCCAACGCCTTCACGAAGCCGATGTCGCCGGCCTTGGCAGCGGAGTAGTTGACCTGGCCCATCTGGCCCTTCTGGCCGTTAATCGAGGAGATGCAGATCACGCGACCGAACTTGCGCTCGCGCATGCCTTCCCACACCGGCCGCGTCATGTTGAACAGCGAGTTCAGATTGGTGTTGATGACCGCGTACCATTGCTCTGGCGTCATCTTGTGGAACATGCCGTCCTTGGTGATGCCGGCGTTGTTGACCAGCACATCGACCGGCCCCAGGTCGGCCTCGACCTGTTTCAAGCCGGCGACGCAGGCCTCGTAGTTCGAGACGTCCCATTTGTAGACGTTGATGCCGGTCTGGCTCTTGAACTTCGCAGCTGCCTCGTCGTTACCGGCATAACTCGCCGCCACCTTGTAGCCGGCCGCCTTGAGTGCGACCGAGATCGCCTCGCCGATGCCGCGCGTTCCGCCGGTCACCACCGCAACTCTGGACATGATTTCCTCCTGATCCTGATCGGTTATTCTTCTGCCGGCGCACGGCCAGCCGCTGTCGTTCGCGGATGGTGTGGTGCCGTCCGCGTTCATTCTGCTCCGGCGCTTATGGCCGGTGTTCTCTGCTACCGTTCGACCGTCAGGGCGACGCCCATGCCACCCCCGATGCACAACGTTGCAAGCCCCTTCTTCGCACCCCGCTTCTGCATCTCGAACAGCAGCGTCGTCAGCACGCGGGCGCCAGACGCACCGATCGGATGACCGATGGCGATGGCACCGCCGTTCACGTTCACGATCGAGGGATCCCAACCCATGTCCTTGTTGACGGCGATGGCCTGGGCCGCGAAGGCCTCGTTGGCTTCGACGAGATCGAGATCCCCGACCTTCCAGCCGGCCTTTTCCAGTGCCTTGCGCGAGGCCGGGATTGGCCCCGAACCCATTACCGCCGGGTCGACGCCGGCGGTCGCCCAAGAGACGATTTTTGCGAGCGGCGTCAGGCCGCGCCTGCTGGCTTCCTCCGCGCTCATCAACACCAGCGCGGCCGCGCCGTCGTTGAGGCCCGAGGCGTTGCCCGCAGTCACCGAGCCTTCCTTGTTGAAGGCGGGCTTAAGTTTGGCGAGAGCATCCTGCGTCGTGCCGGCACGGATATACTCGTCCTGGTCGACGACAACGTCGCCCTTCCTGGTCTTGACGGTGACGGGAACGATCTCGTCCCTGAACCGGCCGCCCTTTTGCGCGTCCTCGGCCTTGTTCTGCGAGCGGGTGGCGAAAGCGTCCTGCTCCTCGCGGGTGATCTGCCATTTGGCGGCGATGTTCTCCGCCGTGACGCCCATGTGGTAGCCGTGGAAGGCGTCCATCAGGCCGTCCTTCAGCATGGAATCGACGAATTTGACGTCACCCATCTTGGTGCCGACACGCATATGCGACAGATGCGGCGCCATCGACATCGACTCCATGCCGCCGGCAACGATGACCTTTGCGTCGCCATTGGCGATCTGCTGCAGCCCGAGCGCCACCGACCGCAGACCCGAGCCGCAGAGCTGGTTCATGCCCCACGCCGTCTTCTCCTGCGGAATGCCGGCCGCCATGGCGGCCTGCCGCGCCGGATTCTGCCCCTCACCGCCGGACAGCACCTGGCCCAGGATGACCTCGTCGACATCTTCAGGCGAGACCTTGGCGCGTTCGAGGGCCCCCTTGATCGCGACGGCTCCGAGCTCGTGCGCGGTCAGCGATCCAAGTGCACCGTTGAAGGAGCCGACCGGCGTTCGCGCGGCGGACACAATCACCACATCAGTCATGACCATTTCCTCTTGTCTGTCTGTTAAATCTCTCGCAATCCAATCGCTAGATGCCCCTGCCCTCTGCCACGGCGGTCTCGAAGTCTGTCGGATCGATGTCGCGCTCGAGACCGACACGAAGCTTCTCGCGATCGAGTTCGCCCTCCCACCAGGCCACCACCACGCAGGCAACACCGTTGCCGCAGAGATTGGTCAGCGCGCGGCATTCGCTCATGAACTTGTCGATACCGAGCACGATCGCCATGCCGGGAAGCAGCTCCGGCCTGACGGCGGCGAGCGTGCCGGCCAGCGTAATGAAGCCGGCACCCGTGATCCCCGATGCGCCCTTCGAGGTGAGCATGGCAACGACGAGAATCGTCAACTGCTCGCCGAAACTGAGCTGCACGTTCATCGCCTGGGCGATGAACAGCGTCGCCAGCGTCATGTAGATGTTGGTGCCGTCCAGATTGAAGGAGTAGCCGGTCGGCACGACGAGGCCAACGACCGGCTTGGAGCAGCCGAGGCGCTCGAGCTTCTCCATCATCTGCGGAAGCGCGCTCTCCGAGGACGACGTGCCAAGCACGATCAGCAATTCATCCTTCAGATATCTGAGGAACTTGAAGATCGAGAATCCGGCGAAGCGGGCGATCAGACCAAGGACCACAAAGACGAACAGGAGCGCAGTGACATAGAAGGTTGCGATAAGCCCAGCGAGATTGCCCAATGCCTGCGGACCATACCGGCCGATCGTATAGGCCATCGCACCGAACGCACCGATCGGGGCCGCCTTAACAATGATCGAGATGACGCCGAACATCGCGTGAGCCACGTCATCGATGAACGCCCGCACGGTATGGGCGCGCTCGCCGAGCCCCATCAGCGCAAAGCCGAACAGGATTGCAAACAGCAGGACCTGCAGGATTTCTCCCTGCGCAAACGCTCCCACGACCGTGTCCGGGATGACGTGCAGGACGAAATCGATCGACCTCATTTCGCTCGCCTGCTTGGCGTAACCCGCGACAGCAGCGGCGTTGGATTGACCCTGAAAGCCTGCTCCAGGCTGCACCACATTGCCGACGATCAAGCCGAGTGCCAGTGCAAGCGTCGACACGATCTCGAAATAGATCAGCGCCTTGATCGCGACCCGACCGACCTTCTTGACTTCGGAGATATGGGCGATGCCGGAGACGACGGTACAGAAGATGATGGGCGCAATCACCATCTTGATGAGCTTGACGAAGCCGTCGCCCATCGCCTTGATCCACTCGTTCTTGCCGAGTTCGGGCGAGACCCAACCGACGATAATGCCGAGCACGATAGCTGCGAGCACCTGAACGTAGAGCACCCGGTAAAATGGCTTCTTCTGCGTCACGGCCTTCTTATCGACCGTCGCACTGGTCGCTCCAGACATTATGTCTCCTCCCTCATTTCGCTGCGTTCCGCGCGGGCAGTCCTACTTTTTCTTCTGCGGCGGCAGATCGGTACAGTGGCCCTCAAAGACCTCCGCCGCCATGCCGATGGACTCGCCGAGCGTCGGATGCGGATGAATGGTCTTGCCGATATCCGCGGGCTCGCAGCCGATCTCGATCGCGAGACAGACCTCGCTGATCAGATCGCCCGCATGTGTGCCGACGATGCCGCCGCCGATGACGCGTTGCGTCGCCGTGTCGAACAGAAGCTTTGTGAAACCCTCGTCACGACCGTTGGCGATGGCACGGCCGGAGGCTGCCCAGGGAAAAACCGCCTTGCCGAACTTGATGCCTTCGGCCTTGCACTGATCCTCCGTCTTGCCGGCCCAGGCGACTTCGGGATCAGTGTAGGCCACGGACGGAATCTGCCGCGCGTCGAAATAGGATTTTTCGCCATGGGCGACTTCCGCGGCCACATGACCTTCATGCACGGCTTTATGGGCCAGCATCGGCTGCCCGACGATGTCGCCGATCGCGAGGATATGCGCCACGTTGGTCCGCATCTGCCTGTCGACGTCGATGAATCCGCGATCGGTCACCGCGACACCCGCCTTCTCGGCGCCGATCTTCTTGCCGTTCGGGCTGCGGCCGACCGCGACCAGAACCAGGTCATAGAGTTTCGGCGCCGACGGCGCCTGCTCGCCCTCGAAGGAGACCTCAATCCCGGCCTCGGTGGCCTTCCCACCGACCGTCCTGGTCTTCAGCATCACCTTGTCGAAGCGACGCGCGTTCATCTTGTCCCAGACCTTGACCAGGTCGCGGTCAGCGCCCTGCATCAGGCCGTCGAGCATCTCGACCACGTCGATGCGTGCGCCGAGTGTCGAATAGACCGTCGCCATCTCCAGCCCGATGATGCCGCCGCCGATCACCAGCATGCGCTTCGGGATCGATGTCAGCAGCAGGGCGCCGGTCGAGTCGACGATGCGCGGATCCTCGGGCAGGAACGGCAGCTTCACGGCCTGGCTGCCGGCGGCGATGATGGCCTTGGCGAACTTGATCGTCTTCTTGCCGCCTGCCGAGGTAACCTCGAGATGGTGCGGGTCGAGGAAGGCGCCGACGCCGGTCACGACCTCGACCTTGCGGGCCTTTGCCATTCCGGCAAGGCCGCCGGTCAGCTTCTTGATCACGCCGTCCTTAAACGCACGCAGCTTGCCGAGATCGATCTGCGGCGCGCCAAAGGAGATTCCGTGGTCCGGGAGGTGCTTGACCTCGTCGACGACGGACGCCGTATGCAGCAGCGCCTTGCTCGGAATGCACCCAACATTGAGGCAGACGCCGCCGAGTGTGTCGTAACGCTCGACCAACACGGTCTTCATGCCGAGATCGGCGGCTCGGAATGCGGCGGAGTAGCCGCCGGGACCGGCGCCGAGCACCAGCATGTCGCATTCCATATCCGCCTTGCCGGAATGGAATGCTGCGACAGGAGTCGCTGCCGGTGCCGCGGCGGCGGGGGCAGGCGGCGGCGTGGCCGCGGCGCCCGCGGCTTCCAGCATGAGGATGACGGCCCCTTCGCTGACCTTGTCGCCGACCTTGACCCTGACCTCCCTGACAACGCCGGCATGCGAGGACGGAATCTCCATCGACGCCTTGTCGGACTCGACCATGATCAGGCTGGTGTCGACCGCGACGGTCTCGCCGGGCTTGACCATGACTTCTATCACCGCGACGTCCTTGAAGTCGCCGATATCAGGCACCTTCACTTCGACCTGCTGAGCCATGCTGCCCTACTCCCGATCTCAGAACAGCACGCGCCGCAAATCGGCGAGCACGCTGGCGAAATAGACGTTGAAACGTGCGGCCGCCGCACCGTCGATGACGCGGTGGTCCCACGACAGCGACAGCGGCAAGGTCAGGCGTGACGTCCAGGTCTTGCCGTCAGGCGAATGCTGCTTCCAGTATCCCTTGCACACGCCCATGATCGCGACTTCCGGCGCGTTGATGATCGGCGTGAAATAGATGCCGCCGATGCCGCCGAGCGAGGAGATCGAGAAGGTGCCGCCCTGCATCTGGTCTGGCTTGATCTTGCCTTCGCGCGCAAGCTTGGCGAGCGCGTTCATCTCATTGGCGATGTCAGGCACCGATTTCTTGTCGGCATCGCGGATGACGGGCACCATCAGGCCGTTCGGCGTGTCGGCGGCAAAGCCGACGTGCCAGTAGTTCTTGTAGACCAACGTGTCGCCGTCGAGGCTGGCATTGAATTCCGGAAACTTCTTCAGCGCCGCGACGGCTGCCTTCA
Source organism: Bradyrhizobium sp. CCBAU 25360 (assembly GCF_028128695.1). Taxonomy (NCBI): domain Bacteria; kingdom Pseudomonadati; phylum Pseudomonadota; class Alphaproteobacteria; order Hyphomicrobiales; family Nitrobacteraceae; genus Bradyrhizobium; species Bradyrhizobium sp. CCBAU 25360. The sequence goes on along the minus strand of NZ_LBJA01000045.1, from coordinate 47,324 downwards.
CCATGAACGGCAGCAGCGAGAGCTTCACGCCGCTCTTCTCCAGCTCCTTGTTCATCTTGACCCGGAACTGCTCGAGCTCGGTGATGTCGGCCTCGTCATGGGTCGTGACATGCGGGATGACGACCCAGTTGCGATGCAGATTGGCTGCCGAAATCTTCTTGATGCGACCGAGCTCCTTGCGCTCGACCGGGCCAAATTTTGCGAAATCGATCTTGGGCCAGGGCAGCAGATCGATGCCGCCGACACCGCCCCCGCTTGCGGGCGCCGCCTGCGGCTTGGCGGCGGACGCCCCGCCCTTGGCAACGGCCTCGACGTCTTCGCGAACGATACGGCCGTGACTACCGGAGCCTTTGACCTTGCCGAGATCGACACCCATCTCGCGCGCCAGCTTGCGCACGGCCGGTCCGGCATAGGCGAGCGCGAAGGCCTTTTCGTCGACCCCGCCGACTTGCGCCACGGGAGCCGCTGTGGGCGCCGACGACACTGCTGCAGGCGCAGGCGCCGCAGAGGCGGCCGTCGTGGACGCATCGCTGGTCGCGAGCACGAGAATGATCGCGCCCTCGCTGACCTTGTCGCCGGTCTTGACCTTGATCTCGCGCACGGTCCCCGAGAGGGGCGCCGGCACTTCCATCGTCGCCTTGTCGGATTCCAGCGCGATCAGCGGATCCTCAGCCTTGACGCTGTCGCCGGGCTTGACGAAGATTTCAATGACCGGAACGTCCTTGAAGTCGCCGATATCCGGAACGCGCACCTCGGCGACACCGGCCGGCGCGCTAACCGACGACGGCGGTGCGCTGACGACGGGGCGAGTCTCGACCTGCTCGGCGCCCGCGCCCTCGAACTGCACGATCACCACGCCTTCGCTGACCTCGTCGCCAACCTTGACGACCACGGCCTTCACCACGCCATCGCGCGGCGACGGCACTTCCATGGTTGCCTTGTCGGATTCCAGCGCAACCAGCGGGTCCTCCGCCTTCACCTTGTCGCCCGGCTTGACGAATACTTCGATCACCGGGACGTTCTTGAAGTCGCCGATATCGGGAACTTTGATGTCGATCAGACCACTCATCGCTCTGCCCTCGGCTCCCTGGCTCAAGCAGTCCAAGGCGCAGCGCGCCCGGCATCGATTTGATATTTGGCGATGGCCTCGGCCACGATTGCGGGCTTGATCGTCCCCTCATCGGCGAGCGCCTTGAGCGCCGCGACCGCGACGTAGTGCCGGTCGACCTCGAAGAAATTTCTAAGCTTCACGCGGTAGTCGCTGCGGCCGAACCCGTCGGTGCCGAGCACGACGTAGCGACGCCCGGCCGCCTGGACATATTCCCGGATCTGGTCGGGGTAGTTGCGCATGTAGTCGGTGGAGGCCACGACCGGCCCTGGATGTCCCTTGAGCTGCGATTCCACCCAGCTCTCGCAACGCGGCTCGGTCGGATGCAGCAGGTTCCAGCGCTCCGCCGCCATGCCATCGCGGCGTAGCTCGTTGAAGCTGGTTGCGCTCCAGACGTCAGCGGTCACGCCGAAGTCTGCCTTGAGCAAATCGGCGGCCGCGATCACCTCGCGCAGGATCGTGCCCGACCCGACAAGCTGGACGCGGAGGCCCTTCTTCGCGGTCTCGCCTCCGTTCTTCAGGAGATAGAGTCCCTTGAGGATCCCCTCCTCCGCCCCTTCGCCTGCATCGGCAAGCGCGGGATGCGGATAGTTCTCGTTCATCAGGGTGAGGTAGTAGTAGACGTCCTCCTGCGCCTCGTACATCCGGCGCATGCCTTCGCGGACGATCGTCACGACCTCATAGGCGAAGGTCGGATCGTAGGAGATGCAGTTCGGGATGGTCGCGGCGAGCACGTGGCTGTGGCCGTCCTCGTGCTGCAATCCCTCGCCGTTCAGCGTAGTCCGGCCGGCGGTGCCGCCGAGCAGGAAGCCGCGGGCCCGCATGTCGCCCGCAAGCCAGGCGAGATCGCCGACGCGCTGCAAGCCGAACATCGAGTAGTAGATGTAGAACGGGATCATCGGCACGTTGTTCGTCGAGTAGGACGTCGCCGCAACGATCCAGCTCGACATCGCGCCGCCCTCGTTGATTCCCTCCTGGAAGACCTGTCCGCTCTTGTCTTCGCGGTAGTACATCAGCTGATCGGCGTCCTGCGGCCTGTAAAGCTGGCCGACCGACGAGTAGATGCCGAGTTGCCGGAACATGCCTTCCATGCCGAAGGTGCGGGATTCGTCCGGTACGATTGGCACGATGTGCCTGCCGATCACCTTGTCGCGCACGAGCGCACCGAGCAACTGCACGAAGGCCATCGTCGTCGAGATCTCGCGCTCGCCGGTGTTTTCGAGCAGCCGCTGGAACGTCGAGAGCGGCGGAATTTGCAAGGACGCGGATTTCCGCCGGCGTTGTGGTAGGTAGCCGCCGAGCTTTTCGCGCTGCGCCCGGAAATACTTCATCTCCGGACCATCTTCCGGCAGCCGGAGGAAGGGCACCTTGGCCAGGTCCGCGTCGGCGACCGGCACCTGGAAACGGTCACGAAAGCCGCGCAGCGCGTCCTGCGTCATCTTCTTCGCCTGATGGGCGATCATCTGGCCCTCGCCGGACTCGCCCATGCCGTAGCCCTTGACGGTCTTCGGCAGAATGACCGTGGGCTGGCCCTTGTGGTTCACGGCCGCGGTGTAGGCGGCAAAAACCTTCTCGGGATCGTGGCCGCCGCGCGCAAGCTGCCAGATCTCGTCGTCGCTCATGTCAGAGACGAGTTGCTTGGTTTCCTCGTACTTGCCAAAGAAGTGTTCGCGAATGTAGGCGCCGCTCTTGCTCTTGAAGTCCTGGTATTCGCCGTCGACGCATTCTTCCATGAGCCTTAGCAGCAGCCCACTCTTGTCCTTCTCCAGCAGGCGGTCCCAACCCGAGCCCCATAGCACCTTGATGACGTTCCAGCCCGCACCGCGGAAGACACTTTCGAGCTCTTGCACGATCTTGCCGTTGCCGCGGACGGGCCCGTCGAGCCGCTGGAGATTGCAGTTGATGACGAAGATCAAATTGTCGAGGTTCTCGCGGCCGGCGAGCGAGATCGCGCCGAGCGATTCCGGCTCGTCGGTTTCGCCGTCGCCCATGAACGCCCAGACCTTCCGGTTGGACGTCTCGGCCAGCTTGCGGTTCTCGAGATACTTCAAGAACCGCGCCTGATAAATCGCCATCAACGGCCCCAGCCCCATCGACACCGTCGGGAACTGCCAGAAGTCCGGCATCAGCCAGGGATGCGGATAGCTCGACAAACCCTTGCCGCTGGTCTCCTGCCTGAAGCTGAGGAGCTGCTCCTCGCTCAGTCGCCCCTCAAGGAAGGCGCGCGCATAGATGCCGGGGGAACAGTGCCCCTGCACGAAGATCAGGTCGCCGCCATGGGTCTCGGTCGGTGCGTGCCAGAAATGGCCGAAACCGATGTCGTAGAGCGTGGCGGCAGACTGGAAGCTGGCGATGTGGCCACCGAGCTCCGAGCTCTCCTTGTTGGCGCGCAGAATTATCGCCAGCGCATTCCAGCGGATGATGGAGCGAAGCTTGTGCTCGATCGCGCGGTCGCCCGGCAGCGCCGGCTGCTGCTCCAGCGGGATCGTGTTGCAATAGGGTGTCGTCAGCGACTGCTCGATCTGAAGGCCACCGCGTCGCGCGGCGTCGAGCATCGCATTGACGACGAACTCTGCGCGTTCGTTGCCGCGGTGGCCCCGGACCGCCGACAGGGCATCGAGCCATTCCCGGGTTTCCTGCGGGTCCTGATCGTGAGCGTCCGCGATCGTCATTACCTTCTCCATTGCATGCCAAGCCGCAGTCGCGTGCCAACGTTCATTGCGGTCCGCATTCATGCAGACACGCGCAATGCCGATCGGGTGATGTCCCGGTCGTTTCAGGTGATGGGTTGTGCGTTGGCTGGCATCTGAACGTCCCCTCGCGCTGCATGTTCTGAAGCTGTCGCTTCTTTTGGCAGATGCTTAAGCAGCATTCATGCCAGACAGCGAAAAGAACGGCATTCGCTTCGATGTCGTTCAACTTGCTCGGTTTTACCGGGCGGGTCGGAGCCCCCGCCCATGCATCCGGGCTCGATCCGTCTGAAGCTCCGGAAAACCGGCTAGAGCATCGCCCGAAATCTCGGATCAGCAGATGGAGGGTTCCGAATGCCGCGCGCAATGCCGGTAACCGGCCTTGCACGTCGGGAACGAAAGCGCCCGCGTAAGGCAGCGCGCCCGGTCACCGCGTGAATCAACGCGGGACTACAAATCATGTTGACGTGCTTCACCGTGATAGCTGAATGTCGGCGACCGCGCGCGGGACGGCGTTGTTGTCACGCCACGGCTCGCGCAAGACGGAACGTGTCGCACAATCTGAGCGGAGCCGCCGCCATGTTCGGCTCTCGCACATCGCAAGGGGTGGGCGCATGACGGTGCTACTTGATTTCCTCAACGACGATCCGCGAACGAAGCTGCGGACCGATCGGCCGCGCCATCCCGAAAAGGTCAACCGCCCGGACACGCCGCTACAAAAAAAGCCCGCATGGATCCGCGTGAAAGCCCCCGGCTCCGCCCAATGGACCGAGACGCGACGTATCGTGCGCGAAAACAAGCTCGTGACCGTCTGCGAGGAAGCCGGCTGTCCCAACATCGGCGAGTGCTGGGCGAAGAGGCACGCGACCTTCATGATTATGGGTGACACCTGCACGCGCGCCTGCGCGTTCTGCAACGTGCGCACCGGCCTGCCCGACCCACTCGATGCCGACGAGCCCGGCAAGGTCGCCGACGCCGTCGCCAAGCTTGGGCTCGAGCATGTGGTCGTGACCTCGGTCGATCGCGACGACCTCGCCGACGGCGGGGCCGCCCATTTCGCAGCCACAATTGCGGCGATCCGCGCAATGAGCCCGGCGACCTCAATCGAAATCCTCACGCCTGATTTCCTGCGCAAGCACGGCGCACTCGAGACGGTCGTTGCCGCAAGGCCAGATGTGCTCAATCACAATCTGGAAACGGTGCCGTCAAAATATCTCGCGGTGCGCCCAGGTGCGCGCTATTTCCATTCGGTCCGACTCCTGCAACGCGTGAAGGAGCTCGACCCGCGCATCTTCACCAAATCGGGAATCATGGTCGGCCTCGGCGAGGACCGCAGCGAGGTGCTGCAGTTGATGGACGATCTGCGTTCCGCCGACGTCGATTTCCTGACCATCGGCCAGTATCTCCAGCCGACGCGCAAGCACCATGCCGTGATGCGCTTCGTGCCCCCTGATGAATTCGAGGCCTATCGGAAGACCGCCTATGCCAAGGGATTTCTCATGGTCTCGGCCACGCCACTGACGCGATCCTCACACCACGCCGGTGACGACTTCCGCAAGCTGCGCGAGCGCCGAAGCATTTAGCTATCTATGCGGCTCGATCGCGCTTCTCCACAAACCAACACCTAGCGCAAACCGACGCTCAGATTCACAGCCGTAGCTCAGGCTGAGCGGATTGGCAGGCAATATACGCTCGTCGTGCTCTCAAACGGATGGAGTCCGTTGGCGCTCTCGAGATTTTCTTTGATCTCCCGGTGCACACGTAGTGCGCACGCCGCTTCCTAACCGATTGAAGAACTAGAACTCTCGCTCCAATCCGTCATCGGACCATGGAAAATTTCCGATCTAACCCGTTAATTTTACTGAGATATTCCGCCTCTGCCCGACCCTTGATGTGATTGGAACGAAGAAATCTGGTGTGACGAGGCTTCCGCAACCTGGCTCTTCTAGAACCACATATGCACGAATTGGAAGTGGAAATCGCGTCTTCGGAGTCCCGGTGAACGCGTCACGCAAACGCTCAGCGAGAGGGCACACGCCACTCATAGGACACGCATCAAAGGCCCTCGAGCACTCAGCTTGGAGATATCGGCTTCGATCATGTCGGTCGGTCATGTGAATCCAGGTTGCGGAGACGCTGCGCCATTCAATCGCGACCGCGCAGACCGAAGTTTCCGTCCCTGGTCAGACGACACACCCGGTTGCTCACATCCGCGCATGATCCGCTTGTCTTGTGTGAATTACATTTGTCACAATGACAGATCATATGTATAGTTGATTGAGATGACACAAGCGGCTTAAGCGGCATCGTCAGCCAGGGAGGGCGCCGGAAGCTTCAGATCTCACAACTACAATGACCACTCCGCGCGGCGCGGGGCAGCGCATTCGATTCGAGCGACAGACCGCTGCGCGCCCAACGCACGGCATGACACGCGACCCAAAGCAGAGGCGTCATGGTCCGAGTTATTCAGATTTCCGATACGCATCTCAGCCCGAGCAAGCAGCACTTCGACGCGAACTGGGCGCCACTTGCCCGTTGGATCGCGCAGCATAAGCCAGATCTCGTCATACATACCGGCGACGTGACGGTCGATGCAGCCGATCAGGAAACCGACGCAGCATATTGCGCGACCCAACTGGCCTCGCTCGGCGTCCCTGTCGTGGCGGTTCCGGGAAATCATGACGTCGGCGAGGTCGGCAATCCGCATCAGCCGGTAAATGGCGAGCGGCTCGATCGCTTTCGCCGCCACTTCGGCGACGACCGCTGGCTACGCGATGTGGACGGTTGGCGCCTGATCGGCCTCAATTCGATGATCTTCGGCGGCGGCCCCGAAGAGGCGCAGCAGACCGAATGGCTCGAGGCCGCGATGGCCGATGCTGCGGGGCGTCGCCTTGCCTGGTTCACCCACCGGCCGCTGTTCATCGAATTACCGACCGAGGCCGACACCGGTTACTGGTCGGTCAAGCCGGAGCCGCGCCGCGCCCTTCTCGATCTGCTGCAACGCTACCAGGTGGAGATCGTGGCCAGTGGACATCTGCATCGCTGGCACGAAATCCGGCTGAACGGCACGCACTACATTTGGGGGCCGGCGGCCGGCTTTCTGGTCGGTGAGAAACTGGCGCCGCCGATGGGCGGCGCTGCACGGCTTGGGGCGGTGGTCTACGACATCGACGGCGAAAATATCGACGTGAGCATTCGTCCGGTGCCCGGCCTCACCGATTACTGGATCGACGACGTCGTGCACGAAGTCTATCCACCGCGCGATGCTGAGGCGTGATCTGCGATGGCCGGCCTCACATTGCGCGGCATCCATAAGGCTTTCGGCGACACGGCCGTCCTCAACGACATCGACCTCGATATTGCGGACGGCGAGTTTCTGACGCTGGTCGGCCCCTCCGGCTGCGGCAAGTCGACGCTCCTGCGCATCATCGCCGGGCTCGAATCGCAGGACCGCGGCTCGGTCTCGATCGGCGGGACTTCGGTCGACCATTTGCGGCCTCACGAGCGCAGAATCGCCATGGTGTTCCAGAATTACGCGCTCTATCCCCACATGTCGGTGTTCGACAACATCGCGCTGCCCCTCACCATGACGCGCCTCAACCTGTTCGAGCGCCTGCCCTTGATGCGTCAACTGTCGCCTCGCCGCAGGCGCGTCATGGACGGGATCGCGCGTGAGGTGCGGGCCGTCGCGGAGCAGCTTCGCATCGAATCCTTCTTTCACCGCCGCCCCGGACAGCTTTCGGGCGGGCAACGGCAGCGCGTCGCGCTCGGCCGCGCAATGGTGCGTCATCCGCAGGCTTTCCTGATGGACGAGCCATTGTCGAACCTCGACGCCAAGCTGCGTGTGCACATGCGTGGCGAGCTGACCGAGCTGCACGCGCGTCTCGGCGCCACGATGATCTACGTGACACACGACCAGATCGAAGCGATGACGATGTCCGATCGCCTTGCCGTGATGGATCACGGCAACATACTCCAGCTCGGCACCCCCGCCGAGGTCTACGAACGGCCCGCCACGACTGCGGTCGCGCAGTTCATTGGCAGTCCGGCGATCAATCTATTTCCGGCCCATGTGGGCCCCGGCGGCCAGGTCGAGCTGCTCGGCCGGACGCTGCCGATCGATGTCCGCAACGCGCCGACGCCGGAACTGACGGTCGGCGTGCGTCCGGAAGCAATGCGGATCGGAGGCGGACCGTGCGCCGTCACGTGCAGGTTCCGGCGCCGCGAAAATCTCGGCTCGGAAAGCATCCTTCAATTCGATCTCGCGGCCTCCCCGGAAGTGGCGGTGCTCTGCCGGGTCGACAACAGCATCCCCATCCCCGAGGGCGAAGTCCCGCTGGCCTTCGAGCCACGGGATTGCCACGTCTTCGACAACAACGGCCGCCGCCTCGAGGTGGAAAGCCGCAATGCAGCCGGCCGCGATGTGCGCCGCGCGAGCGAGGCCCGATGACCACGGTCGCTGCTCAAGTCACTCCGCTCGACGCGGCGCCGCCAGCCGGCCGCCAGCGATGGGTCGAGCGGTTCGCGGGCTTGGGCTTTGCCGCGCCGGCCTTCATCCTGCTGGTCCTGACGAATCTGGCGCCGCTGGCTGCTCTCGCCTTCCTGAGCTTCACCAACTACGAGCTGGGTGCGCTCGACTTCTCGTTCGTCGGTTTCAAGAACTTCGGCGCGGCGCTACAGGATCCCGTGATTCGACGCTCGGTTACCAATACCCTGCTCTACGTGGCGATTGTCGTGCCCGGCGGCGTCCTGATCTCGCTGCTGGTCGCAATCCTGATCCACCAGCGCAAGCGCACGCGCAGCCTCTATGAGGTTATCTATTTTCTCCCCGTCACCTCGACGCTCATCGCAATGGCCACGATGTGGCAGTTCCTGCTGCACCCGACCCTGGGGCTCATCAATCAGGCGCTCAAGGGACTGGGGTTCGCGGAGACAGCTTTCCTGAGCGAGCCGCGCCTCGTCATCCCGACGCTCGCCGCGATCGGCATCTGGCAGCTCGTCGGCTTCAACATGGTGCTGTTTCTCGCCGGCCTCTCGGCTATTCCCCGCGATCTCTACGAAGCCGTCGATATCGATGGCGCGAGCCACCCCATTGACCGCTTCCTGAAAGTGACGTGGCCGATGCTCGGTCCGACGACGATGTTCGTGACCGTGACGACCTTCATCACCGCCTTCAAGATCTTCGACACGGTTGCGGTGATGACGCGTGGAGGCCCCGGAGGCGCATCCGAGGTGCTGCTGTATGCCATCTATCTGGAGGGGTTTCAGTACTTCCACATGAGCTATGCGGCGACGCTCACGCTGGTCTTCCTGGCGTTCACCCTCGTGTTCTCGGTGCTGCAGACCTTCATCCTCGACCGACGGGTGCACTATTGATGCGCACATCGGCCACGATCACTCGCCCGCCGACGCCGGTGGCGATCCGGATGCGGCGCCTCGTGTCGCTTGCGCTCGTCCATGCGGTGCTGATCGGCGGCGCCGTCTTCATGCTGCTGCCGTTCGTTTTCATGCTGACGAGCGCGATCAAGCCGCCGGGCGAGATCTTCGAGGCAACGTTCCGGCTCTGGCCGCGCCAGTTCTACGGATGGCAGAATTTCGAATCTGCCCTGAGCACCGCGCCACTGCTGCGTTTTCTGCTCAACGGACTCATCGTCTGCGGCGGAATCCTCGTCGTCCAGCTGCTGGTCGCAATTCCCTGCGCCTATGCGCTCGCCAAGCTGAAGTTTCCGGGACGGCCGATCCTGTTTTCGCTGGTCCTGCTCGGACTCTGCATTCCGGTCCAGGCGCCCTCGCTCCCGCTCTACATCGCGTTCGCCGAACTCGGCATCCTCAACACCTACCTCTCGATGATGATGCCCTTCTTCCTGTCGGTGTTCGCGATTTTCCTGTTCCGCCAGTTCTTCAAGTCCTATCCGGATGAGATCATCCAGGCCGCGCGGCTCGACGGCGTCGGTGAGTTCGAAATCGTGTGGCGCATCGTCGTGCCGAGCGCATGGCCGGCGATCGCGGCGTTTTCGATCTTCTCTGTCGTGGCGCACTGGAACGACCTGTATTGGCCGCTCATCGTCGTCTCCGACACCAAGCTCGCGACGCCGCCGCTCGGCATGATGTATTTCGCCGATTCCGAGTTGGGCTCGAATTACGGGGCGCTCGCCGCCGGCGCCACCATCATCACGGCGCCGCTGGTCATCGCGTTCCTGATCGCGCGGCGGCATTTCCTTGCCGGCATCACGATGACCGGAATCAAATGACTTCAACATCCGCTAGGGAGACACCGTCATGCTGCATCGCCGAGACCTCCTGAAAAGCGCCGCGGCCGTTGGGACGACCGCGCTTTCAAGCCCGCTCCTGACGCGATCGGCCCACGCGCAGGACGTTACGCTGGATGTCCTTTATGCCTTTCCTGCCTTCGCGAAATTCCATGAGCCGATCGCCCAGGAGTTCATGAAGCGGCAGTCGGGCATCAAGATCCAGTTCCGGGCGCCGGCGGCGAGCTATGACGAAGGTCATCAGACTATGCTGCGGCAGGCCGTCACCAACCAGCTGCCCGACGTCTACTATTCGGGTTATCACCTCCTCGCTGAGCTCGTGCGCACGCTGGTGAAACGCAACCAGATCACCGAGGTCGCCTCGCTGCTGCAGAAGGAGGACGCCGCCTGGCGCAAGGCCAACTATTCCGACGGAATCCTGGCCCTCGGGGCGGTCGACGGCAAGATCTACGGCCTCGCATTCAATGCGTCGCTGCCGGTCATCTATTTCAACACGCAGCTCGTGAAGGAGGCGGGCGGCGATCCGGACAGGATGCCCGACAACTGGACGGACATGATCGCGCTCGCCGTCAACATCAAGAGCAAGGGACCCGATGTCGCCGGAATAGCCTATAACATCCATGACTGGCCCGACGACTGGCTGTTCCGTTCCCTGATCCTGCAAGGTGGCGGGCAGATGCTCGACGCGTCGGAAACCACTGCCGGTTTCGGCAAGGATGCCGGGCTGAAGGCTCTGGTCCACTGCCGGCGGTTCGTGGCCGATGCCAAGATGCCGCTGATCGATTGGGACTCCTCGCGCCAGCAGTTCATCGCCGGGAAAATCGGCATCTTCGCCGACACGCCGGCCCGGTTGCGCCAGGTCACGGATCTGATCGGCGACAAGTTCACCTTGCGCACCTGCACCTTCCCGATCGACGACAAGCAGAAAGGTGGGCTGCCCACCGGCGGCAACGCGGCAATCATCACGGCGAAAGATCCGGCGAAGCAGCGGGCCGCCTGGGAGTTCCTGAAATTCGTGAGCGGACCTGAAGCGCAGAAAATCGTGGTGGAGACCACGGGCTACATGCCGACCAATTTGCGCGCCTCGGGGCCCGACTTCCTGGCTCCGTTTTACGACAAGAACCCGAATTTCCGCACCGTGTCGCAGCAGATCGAGCGCGCGAAGCCATGGCAGGGCTATCCGGGCGGACAGTCCGTGAAGATCTGGCGCACGCAGCGCGAGATCATCCATGCCGTCATGCGCGGCGAGACGACCGCCGAGGCCGGGCTCGATCGCATGGTCAAGGAAAGCAACGCCTTGATGAAGAGTTCGTAAGCAACGGACAGCCGCCCACAGCAGGTGACCAAGCGCTGTTAAAGGCCCTTCTCCCCGGAACAGGACTCCCGTGTTCATCATTGCCCAGCTGAGCGATTTCCATGTGCGTCCGCATGGCAGGAAAGCTTACGGAGACATCGATACCAACGCGATGTTTCACGACGCGATCGACGCCGTGCTGAACCTCGGTCCGCAACCCGACTGCGTCGTGGTCAGCGGCGATCTGACCGACTGCGGGCTCGAGGAGGAATACGAGATTGTCGCCGCCGGCCTGGCAAGGCTGCCGATGCCGGTATTCGTCATTCCCGGCAACCACGACCGGCGCGAGCAGTTCATACGGTCGCTGCGACCACGCCACCGCTATCTTCCGTCCGACGGCTTCATCAACTTTGTCGTGGATGAATTCCCGGTCCGGCTGATTTTCCTCGACAGCGTCGAGGTCGGACATATCCACGGGACCTTCTGCGCGGCGCGGCAACAATGGCTGCGCGAAGTGCTCGCGGAAGGCCCCAGCAAGCCGACGGTCATTATCATTCATCATCCGCCGTTCCTCGTCGGAGCCGACGGAATGGACGAGCTGGGTATCAGCGACGCTACAGCGCTCAACGCAATCATCAAGGACCATCCGGACACCGAACGTGTGCTGTGCGGTCACTATCACCGCTCGATCACGGTGCGCTACGCGGGGACCGTGGGCTATGTGGCGCCGAGCACGGCGCACCAGGTCGCGCTCGACCTGCGGCCAGGTCGCGGTAACCGCTTCATCAAGGAGCCGCCGGGATTTGCCTTGCACTGTTGGCGGCCGGACATGGGCATCAGCAGCCATCTCGTCCCGATCGGAGACTTTGGTCGTCCGTTCGACATCGCGCCCGATCGGGACGATCCGGGAACCGAGGAGCGCAAGAGCCTTCCAACGCTGCTATGGCGCGCAGAGGCCGTCGTTGCTGAGGCTGCAGCCAGGCTGGTCGCGATGCAATCCACGCCGCTACGCACAGAGCGCAAGGACGGGCTCGATATCGTCACCGAGGCGGATCTTGCCTCCGAGGCGGTCGTCGTCGCGGGCTTGAAGGCGCTGACGCCGGATGCCGGCATCCTGGCCGAGGAGAGCGGCGCGAGCCAAGGGGACAATGCGGCGCGCTGGATCATCGATCCGCTCGACGGCACGATCAACTACGCGCAGGGACTGCCGTGGTTTTCCGTGACGGTCGCCTACGAGGTCGACGGTGAGACGAAACTTGGCCTGATCAACGCTCCCAAGATCGGACTGACTGCGCGCTATCTCGCGGGGGCAGGCGCAACGATCGATGGCGTGCCCGCCCGCGTCTCCACGACGCGTTCGCTGTCAGATGCGGTCGTCTCGGTGATTCTGACCTCGCATTTCTCGCCCGACGAAGTCCAGCGGACGACGCGTGTAATCGAACTGCTCGGCAAAGTGGCGCGCGGCGTGCGTATCGTCGTCTCGGGCGCCTTCGAGACGACGATGGTGGCCTCGGGTCGCCTGGACGGCTTTGTCTCATTGAAAGCCGACATCGTTTCGCACGCTGCCGCGTTGCCGATGGTGTGGGCCGGGGGCGGGAAGGTCACGACACTGACGGGGCGCCCGTGCCGCAACGACGATCTCGACAAGATCGCCTCCAACGGATTGATCCATGAGGAACTGCTGACTCTCCTGCGCCAGGCGCTGCGATGACGGAGTTTTATCTCGGAAACAGCTTATCGCGGATGTAGCGCGACGTCGGGGTCAGTCTGGCGCCGCGCGGCTTGCGCCAAACCGCTCGATCGATCTCCTTCTTGTCGCCGACCTTCAGGCGCCCCGACACCTTCTTGGCCAGGAAGATCGCATCACTCATCCGCCGGCCGGTTCGGCTCTTTCTCGCTTTCACTTCCTTCCATAGTTTCAACGGCCCGAGCTTCAGCTTGGGAAGCTCCTCCTTGATCTCGCGACGAAGGCAACTCCTGTCGCTCTCGCCTGCTCGCCTTCGGCCGCCGGGAAACATCCAGAGCCCGTCGCGCCTGCGTCTGACCATCAGGACGCGTCCCTTTCTTGCGACGACCAGCTTCGACGATTTCGCCATTGGCACCCGTCCTGCCGAGCACTTGCGAGAGAGCGCTCAATCTACGGGCAGATGATTGCCTTGATGATGCCGTCGCGCCGCGCGACCTGCTGCTCGAACGCGGCAGGCGTCTGGTCGAGCGAGAAACGATGCGTGGCCAGCGGCGCCAGCTTGACCTGCCCGCCTTGCGCAAGCGCGATGGCGCGCGGATAAACTTCCGGCATGCGCCGTGAAAACTTGATCGACAGGCCCTTTCGACGCGACTCCGCGCCGCTGAGGACGTACTGATTATTCTCCGGGATGCCGACGAGGACGACCCGGCCACCGATGCGGGCGCAGCGCGCCGCATGCTCGAAGCCGTGCGATGAGTCGGTTGCCTCGATCACCAGATCGACGCCGCGGCCTTCGGTGGCGTCCCCGACCTCGGCGTAGCTGCGGCACGCCACGTCCGCCCCGAGGTCGCAGGCCAGTGCAGTACGCTGCTCGACAGGGTCGATCGCGATGATCTTTCCGCTACCTGCAAGCCGCGCCAGTTGCACGAGCAGCAATCCCACCGGCCCGCAGCCGAGCACGGCCACGCTTTCCAGAAGCCGCGGGCGCGCCAGATCCATCGCATGGATCGCGACGCCAAGCGTCTCCAGGATCGCCGCGCCGGCCGGGTCGATGCTGTCAGGCACCAGATGCACGGCGGATCGGGGCACACAGACGAATTCGGCCATGGCGCCGTTGTGAGGCGCGTAGCCCAGGAATTTCACGTTGGGGCAGAGATTGGTGTGACCGCGGTGACACCATTCGCAACGGCCGCAGGGAATGGAAGGATCGACCGCCACCAAAGCGTCGGCCGAGAACCCCGCTTTTCGCGCCGAGTCCGGCGTGAGGACACCCGAGAACTCATGGCCCAGGACGAACGGCCTGACTTGGGTCGGGCCAGTTGTTCCGCCCTCGAGATAGGAATGCAAATCGCTGCCGCAAACGCCGACAGCCTTGACGCGGATGATGAGTTCGTCCTCCGCGAGCGGCTTCGGCTCGGGGATATCGAGGACGCGGATGTCACGAATGTCCTGGAGCACCGCAGCGCGCATGTCGACGCCATCCTTCTGAGCAGTTGTCTCCCTCATATTACATATGTAATCCTTAAGTGACAAATGCTTTTGCACGCCGTTCGGCGCGCACGGGGCCTCGCGCCCTCGGTGCCGAAGGCGTGGATCCCCTCTTCGTTGTGAGAAAGCGGCTATTTCTGCTTGTCGATCAGTTTCAGCGCGGCGACGGCGGTGTTCTCGTCCGTCACCAGCACCTTGCCGATCCGCCCGCGCAGCACCGCGGCGATGATCGGCGCCTTGTTGAGCCCCCCGGCGATCAGCATCGACGTCGGCACGCGCGCCAGCTTCTCGAGCGGCAGCGCAATGGCGCGGCTGTTGATGCCGTGATCTATGGGCCGGCCGGTCTTGTCGAGAAATTGCGCCAGGACGTCGCCGACGGCGCCTGCCGCCCGCAGGTGCTCGGCACGAACGTCCGGCGGCAGCCCATGCCGCATCAGCAGCGAGCGCGGCGTCAGATCTCCCATGCTCAACAGCGCTAGATCGATCTTCTCAACGCTGTTCAGCACCTCCTGATAGACCTCCTGGGCCAGGAAGGTGTCGCGCGAGCGCCGGCTGCTGACAAAGATCGGGGCGGCCAGATAGCTGCACTGGGCGTGCAGCCGGTGCGCGAGCTCGCCCGCAATCTCGAAGGTGTTGAGCTCGAGTCCCCGCGACAGGCCCCCCATCATGGAGACGATGGAGAGCTCGGGATAGTCCGCCGGCGTGACGTAACGGATGGTCTCACGCAAGGTCGCGCCCCATCCGATACCGATGATGCGCGGCCGCTTCTGTTCGAGGAATTTCGATAAATACGCGCCCGCCGCCATCCCGATCAGGCTGCCGACCTGCTCGGGATTCCCCGGGCTCGGGATGACGACCGCGTCCTCCAGACCGCATTCCCGGCGCAGGCGGTGCTCCAGCTCCGTGCAGCTCGCAAAGGCGGAGTTGAGGCGGATGTTGACGATACCGGTCTGCCGGGCATCCGACAGCATGCGATTGACGCGGGCGCGGGTCAGCCCCAGCCGCTCGCCGATCTCGGCCTGGGTCAGGTTCTCCATGTAGTAGAGCCAAGCGACCCGCAGGATGGTTTGATCAGTCACGGCGCAGCCCCCCGCAGCGGCCCCAAGGCACAGTCAGACGTCGGAGCATTTGAGGCGATCTTTCGTTGGTCGTCAAATCTCTGCGATGCGGATTTCGTCATGCGGCCTTCGCGCCCGGCACGCCATCCTCGACCACAAAGCTCGTCAGCCGGCGCACCGCGCTCGCGGCATCCTTGACGTCGTCGAGCGCCTCGAATCCCACAGTGCAACGCCGGGCGTCGAGCTCCACGGTCGCATAGCCGCGCTTGTCGCCTCGCGCGTAGACCAGATGCGGATTCTCCGCCAGCGCCTTGCGCACGCTGGCTTCGCTCGGACCGTCTGAGGTGATCGACGTGCCGACGAACTCGGTCGCAATGGTCGGTCGATCTGGCCGGGCGAAATCATGCTTCAGATCGGCGGCAAAGAAGGCGTGACGGTCGCCGCCGATCACGATCGGATTGCGTCGGCGTTGCGCCACGAGCGAATCGAGGAGACGGCGGCGGGCGTTGGGATAGCCGTCCCAGCCGTCCATCCAGAAGTGAGCACCATCGTCCCCTTCCCGCTTGTCCTGCGCCATCAATGTCTGCTGCGCGACGATCGTCCAACGGCCGCGACAGTCGCGCAGGCGGGCATCGAGCCACTGTTCCTGTTGTTCGCCGAGCATTGTCCGCGCTTCATCCGTCCGGCTCGCACAGTCAGCCACCCAGGTCGGACGCCCGCTTCCGACGCAGGCCGATGCCGAGCGATATTGCCGGTCGTCGAGCAGCAGCACGTCGAGCATCTCGCCGAAGCGATAGTGTTCATAGATCGTGGCGTCGGCGCCGCGCGGGCGCGCCGAGGGAGGCAGCGGCATGTGCTCGTAATAGGCCTGATAGGCTGCCGCACGGATCTTGAGGAACTGAGCAGCATCGCGCGCCGTATAGGAGCGATCATTGGCATAATCGTCCATCACCTCGTGGTCGTCCCAGACCGAAAGCCAGGGAAAGGCAGCGTGCGCGGCTTGCAGGTCGGGATCGCTCTTGTAGAGCGCGTAGCGGTTGCGGAATTCCTCGAGCGTCGTCGGAATTCCGACGCCATGCTGGCGGACGTGGCGCGATCCCCAGGATTTCTCGTAGATATAGTCGCCCAGATGTACGACGAGGTCGAGATCACGCGCGGCCATGTCGCGGTAGGCGGTAAAATAGCCTTGCTCGTATTGCTGGCAGGATGCGAAAGCAAAACGTAAAGGCCGCGCCGCCCTGGCGGGCGCGGTTCGGGTGCGTCCGACCGGGCTGAGCGCCGGGCCGGCGCGGAAGCGATACAGGTAGACGCGGTCCGGCAGCAGCCCCGTCGCCTCGGCATGCACGGAATGCGCAAGCTCCGCGGTCGTCCGCACGACGCCGCGGGAGGCGATGCGCGAGAAGGCCTCGTCCTCCGCAACCTGCCATTCGACGTCCACTGCCGCGTCCCGCATGCCGCCGCCCTCGAGCGGCTGCGGAGCAAGGCGGGTCCACAGGATGACGCGATCCTCCCGCGGGCATCCGGACGCAACACCGAGCGTGAACGGATCCGCGCTGAACGAAACCGGCGCTCCCCGCACGAACCCGGCGGGTGCAGCCAAGGCGGCGCTCGCCAGCGATCCCACGAGAAAGCGGCGGCGGGGAATCATGGGCGCGCCGGCATCGTTTCGAGCCTGCGGCGAATGCTCACGGCGATATCCGGCCGATCGGTCGTGATCTGCCGCACCGGTTGCGAGAGCCAATAGGCGATATCCTCCGGCTCGTTAGTCACCCATGCGCCAAGGCGCTCGGATCCGAGCACCTTGAGGGCGAGCGGCAACGCGAGCCCCAGGAGTGATTTTTCGACCGCGACAATGCAGCCGGGAATGGCGGCCAATCGCGTCAGCGCAGGCTCAATTCCGCCCATCATCTCCGCCGAACGACGGTCGAGCGAAACGAGCACCCGCGCCTCCGGCCACAGCCGGAGCACGGTCTCGATCACGCCGGGCACGAAGCAGGTGATGATTGCACGCCGTTCCAGGCCCCGGCGCTTGATCTGGTCGATCAGCCTCGCTTCGAGGCCCGAATAGGAATTGCCAAGCGCATCCGTCTTGATCTCGATGTGGAGCTCAAGCGTGGTTTCGCTGAACACGTCGAGCACCTCGTCCAAGGTCGGAATGCACTCATCGCCCGCATCACGAAGACGCATTGCCGTCAAGCGTTGCAGGCTGCGCTCGCCCACCGGTCCGCTCTCGAATGTGGTGCGGTCGAGCAGCGGATCATGGATCACGACGACACCGCCATCCGTGCTCTGATGGACGTCGAACTCGACTGCGTCGACCCCTTCCCTGCACAGGTTGCGGAAGCCCGTCAGGCTGTTCTCTGGCCAAAGATTGCGTCCGCCGCGATGCCCGGCGATGAAAACCATGATCAGTCCCTATTTGCTGCTGTCGACAAGACCCTTGATGAACCAGCGTTGCAACAGCAGGACGACCAACACCGGCGGCAACATCGTGAGGAGCGCACCACTCATGGCGATGTTCCAGGCTGGCTCGCTGTCGGAGCGGGGAATCAGGCCCTTCAACGCAATGACCGCCGTTGCCATCTCCTTATCGGTCGTGAACAGCAAAGGCCAGAGATATTGATTCCAGCCGAACAGGAACAGGATGATGGCGAGCGCCACCATGTTCGGCACGGATAGCGGCAGCAGGATGCTCCAGAAGAAGTGCAGCGGCGAGGCGCCATCCAGCCTCGCCGCCTCGCACAGCTCCTCCGGGATCGTCAGGAAGAATTGGCGAAACAGGAACGTGGCGGTGGCCGAGGCGATCAGCGGAAGGATCAGCCCCGGATAGGTGTTGACCATGTTCCATTCGAGCGCGATCGCGACCTCGTGCCCGCTGATCCAGCGCCAGAGATCGGCGACACGCAGCGTATCCAAGAGCCATTGCAGCGGCAGCGCGGCATTTGCCACGGCTTCGAAGGTCGGCACGATCCGGACCTCGATCGGCAGCATCAGCGACATGAAGATCAGCCAGAATGCGAGCATTCGATAGCGGAATCGGAAGTAGGTGATGGCGAAGGCGGAGAGCAGCGATACCGCGATCTTGCCGGCCGTGATGCCGAGCGCCACGATAATCGAATTCGTGAAGGTGCGGCTGAAATTGCCCTTGCTCCAGGCCAGCTGCAGATTGTCGAAGAACTGGCCTCCCGGCAGCCATGGCAACGGCACCTTCTGCACCTCGGCCACCGTGAGCGAGCCGGCCACGAACGCGAAATACAGGGGTATGCAGACCGTCAGTGCGCCCGCGATCAGGATCGCGTGGCAGAGCATGTTAAGGACGGGTGAGCGTTCCACCATGCGGCTAGACCCCGTAATTGACCTTGCGGTCGAAGTAGCGGAATTGCAGCAGCGTGCAGATCAGCGCAAAGCTCATCAAGAGAACCGACTGTGCAGCCGAAGAGCCGAGATCGAGATTGACGAAGCCGTCGACGAAGACCTTGTAGACCAGAATGTTGGTTGCACCGGCCGGGCCGCCTTTGGTTACGGCATCGATGATGGCGAAGGTTTCGAAGAAGCCATAGATGAAATTCATCACCGTGAGGAAGAAGATGGTGGGCCCGAGCATCGGCAGCGCGATCGAGACGAAGCGGCGGATCGGTCCCGCGCCATCCACGGCGGCAGCCTCCATCAGCGACACCGGCACCGCGAGCAGCCCCACGACCAGAAAGATATAATCGTAGCAGATGTGCTTCCATGACGCGGCCAGTGTCACCAGGATCAGCGCATCGGTCGGATTGAGGTTGGGGTCCCATGCAATACCGAGCCCGTGCAGCACCTGCGCGAGCGGGCCGACCGCCGGATTGAACAGGAAGGCCCACAGGATGCCGGCGATCGCGGGCGCAATGGCATATGGCAGCAGGATGATCGTGCGATAGGCCGAACGGCCACGCACGATCCTGTCGGTGGCAAAGGCCAGCACGAGCGCGCTGCCCAATGTGAGCACGTTCTGCGCCACCGTGAACCAGAACGTCACCGCGATCGACTGGCGGTAGTCGCCGCTCGCAAGCAGCGTCTTGAAATTGTCGAACCACACGAACTGAACGTTGGTCCCGAACGGATCGCTGAGCAGAACGGACTGCATCAGCGCCCGCAGCGACGGAATGAAGAAGAAGAACAGCAGGATCAGCAATTGCGGCAGCAAGAGCAAAGTCGGCAGGCCCGGACTGTCGCCGAAATTGGCGCGCTTCAGTCCGGCCTCCTCACGCGGCCGCCTTCTGCCCGACCGACGCGAGCTGCCGGCGACTGCCGCCGGCACGGCCTTGAACCCACCACCCCCGCGCCTTCCATGAAGCACGGGTGCGCGTGCCTCGCGCCATGGGATGGACAGGCGCAACGTCATGGACGCTCGGTTTCCGGAGTCTTCCCGGCATTCAGCTTTTCGAACTGCCGCAGGATCTCGTTACCCCGCTTGACTGCGTCATCCATGGCCTGCTGCGGCTGCTTCTGACCGGCGAACACCGCCTCGACCTCCTGGCGCTGGGCCAGCATCGTCTGCACGAAGTTGCCGAAGCGAAAGCCGCGGGAGTTCTCGTTCGGCGTGCCGCGCGAGAGCTGCAGCACCGCGATCTCCCTGGTCGGATGATCCTTGTAGTAGCCCCGCTCCCGCGCGACCGCATAGGCGCGATTGGTGGCGGGAACATAGCCGGTTGCGCCATGCCACCAGACCTGGGTTTCCGGCTGCGCGACGAAATCCAGAAAGGCTGCGACGGCCTCGTATCGCTCCGGCGTGTGGCCCTTCATGACCCAGATGGCCCCACCCCCGATCGTGCTGTTGAGAGGCGGATTGATGTCGCTCTCGTGCGGCAGGAAGGTGGCGCTCCAATTGATGGTCGCATTGCGCTCGATGTTGCCGTGCGAGGCGGTCGAATTGACGAAGGTCGAGCACCGCCCCGACGTGAACAATTGTTCCGGACTGAAGCCCTGACCCGCGATCTGCATCACGCCGTCATCGAGCCATTTCTTGAGCCGCGCGACTTGCGACACCACCTTCGTCTTGTTGTAGACGAACTCGGTGCCGAGCCCGTCGAAGCCGTTCGCTAGCGTACCGTAGGGCTGATTGTTGATGGCGCTGTAGTTCTCGAGCAGGCTCCAGTAGAAATCGCCTGGCAGGACCGTGCCGCACTCGCTGATCCCCTTGGACTTGATGGTGTAGAGCTGCTTCTCCAGCTCCTGCCAGGTGTCGGCCGGCTTGTCGAAGCCGGCCTTCTGGAAGTGATCCTTGTTGTACCAGAAGATCGGCGTCGACGAGTTGAAGGGCATCGCCGACATCCGGCCCTTGTAGCTCCAGAAGCTTGCGACGGGCTTGATGAAGTCCGAGAAGTCGATCTTGTAACCTTTCTGCTCCACCAAATCCTGCACGGGGACAATGGCCCCTGAAAGCAGCATCGTCATGTAACCGCGCTCGGCGATCTGCACCATCTCCGGCGGCCGCTTGGCGCGATAGGCGGCGATCACCCCGTTGGTCACCTCGTCATAGTTCCCCTTGGCGACCGCGACGATCGTGTACTTGTCCTGCGACTTGTTGAACTTCTCGACCAGCTCATTGAGCCGATCGCCGAGGACGCCACTCATGGCGTGCCACCACTGGACCTCGACCCGCGCCTGCGCCGGACCCACCAATGCCAACGCGCCGAACAAGGCCGCAATGAATGCGACTTTCCTACCCATGGGCAGCCCTCCCTTCGCCGGACAAAAATGCCCGTCATATACATTTGTATTCTTACAATGACATATGTGTCGAGATGATGAAAGAGGGGCGAATGCCCTTTCCTACGCAGGCAGCGCCGACGTGGATGCAAGCCGTGCCTGGATACGCCCGGTCCAGCTGGCAATGGGCTACGAAGCGCTTCTGATTGCCCGACCGACCTTCTGCAGGGCCTCGAAAGCTCGAAAGCGCCGATCGGCCCAGTCTGCGAGAGCGGCCTGGGGTCGAGAGATGTCTCCCAGAACCGACATCGCCTCCATCGCCTCGCCGAGATTGTCATGGTCGCCCGATGCAACTGATCCAAGCATGGCGGAGCCGAGCAGGACGGCCTCCGGGGATGCCGACGCAGCCACCGTCAAACCCGTCATATCGGCGAGGACCTGCCGCACAAGGCGGCTCTTTGCGGCGCCCCCGCTGACCACGATCGTATCGACCGCGATGCCCTTGTCCTGCTGGGCGCGAACGATCTGCCTGGCCCCGCAACCGAGACCGCACAGGCCGGCAAGATAAAGCGCCAGCAAGCTCTCCAGATCCGAGCGCATATCGAGCCCGGCAATCAGCGCACGCGCTTCGGGGTCCGCGAACGGCGCGCGATTGCCGAGGAACTCGGGGACGACATGAACCTCGCCGACCAATTGCGGAATCATTCCGTCACCGCCGCGCGATTCGGTTTCCGAAGCGAGCCAATCGGCAAGCGTCTGCTGCTTCTGGCGTGCCGCCTGCGTCGCTTGCGCGGAATGCGGATGCATCTGCAACAGATGCTCGATGGCAGCGCCGGCGGCCGACTGCCCGCCTTCATTAAGCCAAAGCCCGGGCACCATGGCGGAGAAATAGGGTCCCCACACGCCGGGGACGAAGGACGGATCCAGCGTGGTCGTCATGGTACAGGCGGACGTTCCGAACACATAGGCCATGCGCGTCAGCACCGTGCCCGCCGTGCCGCGCGCGCCCACCGTACCAACACCGCCGGCATGTGCATCGATGAGGCCGGCAGCGACCGGCGTACCCGTCGCAAGTCCGAGATCGGCCGCAGCCTCCGCCGTCAGGCCCGCCGCAAGCCTCGTTCCGCCGGGCACGATCTCGGTGCCGATCCTCCGGAACTGCTCGTCCGCTAGCACGCCGAGGCCGACCCTGCGGAAGAATTGATCGTCCCAACGGTTTTCGTGGCCCAGATAGGTCCACTTGCACGTCACGGTACAGATGGAGCGAGACAGGCTCCCCGTCGCACGCCAGGTGAGAAAATCGGTCAAGTCCATGAATTGCCACGCACGGGAAAACGTATCGGGCATGTTTTCGGCGAGCCACAACAGTTTCGGCGTCTCCATCTCGGGGGAGATCGTTCCGCCGACATAGTCGAGAACCGTCTCGCCCGTCTGGTTGATCCGGCGAGCCTGATCGGCGGCGCGGTGATCCATCCATACGATGACATTGCGAGCAGGATCGCCGGACGGCCCGACGGGCAGCGGCGCGCCCCCTTCGCCCAGCACCACCAGCGAGCAGGTCGCGTCGAAGCCGATGCCGGCGATGCAGTCCGGCGCGATGCCGGCCTGCGCCACCGCGCCGCGCACGCTGCGGCATACGGCACGCCAGATGTCCTCGCTCGAGTGCTCGACGATGTCGCCTGGCTCCCGCCAAAGTGCGATGGGAGCGTTGTCACTCGCAAGGAGCTTGCCCGAGCGATCGAACACGCCGGCCCGCGCGCTGCCGGTGCCGACATCGATGCCAAGAAAATGTTGGTCATCGGATTGTTTGGTCATCTGGATCGCCAATCGGAGAGAGCTACAGATCGTTGCTCTGCGGCAGAATGACGAGGTCGCGGATGGTGACGTTCCTCGGACGCGTCAACATGAAAAGCACCGCCTCTGCGACCTCCACCGGCTGCATCAAGCCACCTGCCGCCATTTCTTCCTCGACCTTCTCTTTGGGCCAGTCTTTGATGAGCGCGGTCACGACCGGACCGGGTGCAACGGCGCCGACGCGCAAACCGTGTTTGGCGACCTGGCGGCGCAGCGTATGCACGAAAGCCTGCACTGCGTGCTTGGAGGCGGTATAGATCGGCTCCCAGACGACGGGGACGAGACCTGCGATCGAACTGGTGACGATGATGTCGCCGCTTTTGCGTTCGACCATATGCGGCAGCACCGCATGGATCGACCGGAACAGCGCATTGATGTTCAAATTGAGCATGCGGTCCCAAGCGTCGGGATCGCCGCCAAGCACCTCACCGCCGACATAGGCACCTGCATTCGCATGGAAGATGTCCAGCTGGCCCGCCTTCTCCAGCACCTGCGGCATCACGGCTCGCATGCTCTCGGGATCGGTGAGGTCGATGCGTAACGGAATCGCCTGATCGCCCAGCTCCGCGCAGGCTTTGCTCAGCGCCTCCTCCGCCCGATCGATCAGCACCACCCGCGCGCCCGCGCCGATCAAAGCTCTGGCGCATTCGAGACCGATGCCCGATGCGGCTCCGGTGATCGCGGCAACTTTTCCTGCAAGTTCCTGGGCCAAGGCTTGTCCTTTTCTTGTTCGAGTTATTCAAGCTCGGCCATGGGAGAGACGCGAGCGCCGTGCCAGCGAATCGACAATGACCGCAATGGCGAGGACCGCACCCGTAATCATGTACCGCAGCGACGAGGAGAGATCGAGCAGCGTCAGGCCGCTCGCGATGGACTGGATGACGATCACGCCGAGCAGAGCGGAATAGGCGGTCCCGCGACCGCCGAACAGGCTCGTGCCACCGATGACCGCGGCGGCGATCGCGTTGAGGTTCACATCCCCGGTCCCGGCCTGCTGGCTGGAAGATGCCAGCCGCGCCGCGGCAAGAATGCCGCCGGCCGCCGCCAGCGTGGAGCAAAGCACGAACGCGGTCAGATAGACCCGGCGAACGTTGATGCCGGCCCGGCGGGCCGCCTCGCGATTGCCGCCGACGGCAGACATCGAGCGGCCCCATTTGGTCCGCGTCAACGCGTAGTTCATGACCACGCACAGGCCGACAAACAGACCGAACATCCACGGAATGCCGCGGCCGAGATTGAGATAATAGACGACGAATTCGAGCGTGACGGTGACCAGCAGCGCCTTCAGCACCATGCGGCCGAGCGAACTGGCCGATAGCCCCGCCTGCCGCCGGCGCATCGCTGTGCGATAGCTGGTCACGAACATCACAAGGCTCGCAACCGCCGCCAGCACGTAGGACACGATTGGCGGCATGACGAGCATCTGCCCGAAATTGACCAGTGGCGATCCGTACGGAAGGTTGATCGAGCCCGAGGAGCCGAGCAGATACAGCTGCAGGCCGAGCCAACCCAGCAGGCCGGCCAGGGTCGAGACGAAGCTCGGCATCCCCAGGCGATTGAACAGAAATGCGTAGAGCGCGCCGATGGCAGCGCCCAGCACCAACGCCGTGACGATCGCCACAGCGACGGGCCAATCCTGACCGACCCAAAGCACGCCGACGAGCGCTGAAGCGAACCCGCTCACCGAACCGACCGAGAGGTCGATCTCGCCGACCATCAGGATACAGACGATGCCCAGCGAGATCACCCCCACCGTCGAACAATCGAACAGCAAATTGACCAGATTGTTAGGCGCCAGAAAAACAGGATTGAGACTCTCGAACGCCGTGCAGATGACGATGAGCCCGACGACCACCGGCAGCGAACCGAGGTCGCCCGACCGCACGCGGTCCACAAAGGCGCTGATCGTATTGCCGAGCGTGTCCGCGTGCCTGACCCGCTCGTCGCTGCGGTCGAGCAGGCGCGCGGTCGAAATCTGTTGCGTGTCGTCGGTCATCGCCCAAGCTCCGGCGACAGATGGGCCCGGCGCCGGCTGGCGCGGCGCGAGACCGAGTTTTCGTCCGCACCGGTGATCGCGGTGACGAGATCCTGGTTGGAAGCGTCGGGCTCGAACTCGCCGTTGTTGCGGCCGAGGCGCAGCACCACGATCCGGTCCGCGACCGCGCGGACGTCCTCCATGTTGTGGCTGATCATGATGACGCCGAGGCCGCGGGCGCGGACGCGCTCGACGAGGTCGAGCACCTCGGCGGTTTGGGCGACGCCGAGCGCGGCGGTGGGCTCGTCGAGCAGGATGAGCTTCGGCTCGGTTAGCAGTGAACGCGCGATCGCCACGGTCTGGCGCTGTCCGCCGGAGAGCGAAGCAACCGGCTCACGCACGCTCGGGATCCGCGCCGACAATTCGTTGAGCAGCGTCCAGGCGCGGAGCTCCATCGAGACCTCGTCGAGCCGCATCGGATTGAGCTCGCGGCCGAGGAAGATATTTGCGACCACATCAAGATTCTCGCAGAGCGCAAGGTCCTGGAACACGGTGGCGATACCAAGACCGAGCGCCGCGGCGGGATCGGATAGGGTGACAGGCTCGCCGCCGAAGGCGATCGTTCCAGAGCTGGGCTGGTGCACGCCGGCAAGGATCTTCACCAGCGTGGATTTTCCAGCACCGTTGTCGCCCACGAGCGCCACGACCTCGCCGGCATGCACGTCGAGATCGACGTTGGTCAGGGCGGACACGGCGCCGAAATGCTTGGAAATTCCGCGAAGACTCAAGACCGGCTTGCGCGGTCCGCCCTGCGCGTGATCGACATCCGAGATCGTGGTCATGTGCCAGTCCGTCCTCTCGTCGTTCGTCCCGGCCGCCGCGAGCGGCCGGGACGGACGCAGTTACTGCGTGATGCCGAGCTTCTTACAGCCGGCGGCATAGCGGCCCGTGCAGAGTTGATCGGCCGTCTGGATCTTCTTGTCGATGATCTCCGCCTTCAGGTTCTCCTGAGTGACGACCGCCGGCACGAACAGCTTCGACGGCGCATTGAAGAGCGTGGTTTCCGCCTTGGGTGTCTCGCCGGAGAGGAACTTCACCGCGGCCTGGGCCGCCGCGGCGGCCACGATCTCACTGGGCTTGGAGATCGTGTTGTACTGATCGCCGGCGATGACGAGCTGAAGCGCGGCGATCGTCGCATCGTTGCCCGTCACCGGCGGCACTGGATCGACGCCAGCGGCCTTGAAGGCGGCAATTGCGCCGCCGCCGGTGCCGTCATTGGCCGCCACGACGCCGAGAATCTTCTTGCCAAAGCGAGTGACCTGGCCGCTCGCCCATTGCTGCGCCTTCGGCGGCGCCCAGTCCGGCGTGTCGTATTCGGCGAGAATTGGATAGCCGCTCTTGTCGAGACCGGCGTGAATGCCCTTCTTGATGAGCCCCGCGGCGGCATCGGTCGGCGATCCATTGATCTCAAGCACGCCCTCACCTTCCTTCGCCGTGACGTTGGCGGCCTTCAGATGCTTGATGAGCGATTCGGAGATGGCCTTGCCGATGGCTTCGTTATCGAAGGAGACGTAGAAATCGACCTTGGCGTCCGGGACCGGCCGGTCATAGGCAATGACCTTGATGCCCTGCGACTGTGCCATCTTGACCAGGGAGGCGGCGGCGGTCGAGTCGACGGGGTCGAGCACAATCACCTTGGCGCCCTGCGAGATGACCGAGTTGAACTGCTGTTGCTGCCGTGTGGCATCAGCACTGGCGTTCTGATAGATCACCTTGCAACTTGCGCAGAGCTTCTTCATCTCCGCAGCGAAGCCCGGATAGTCATGTTGTTCGTAGCGGGTGGACGCCTGATCCGGCATCAGGAAGGCAACGGTCGCGTCCTTCACCTCTGCGGCCTGCGAGAACATGGCTGTTGTGCCAAGCAGCGACAGGGCCAGGGCCAGTGTGCCCGTATGTTTCGGGGAGAACCTTTTCATTCGGACTTTCCTTTCCAGAACTAGAGTGCTGTGGTTGATCCTTGAAGACGGGCCTTCGCGGCTCCCGTCGCCGGCGACGATGAGTGCCGGTGCTCCGAAGCCGCGCGGAATTCCTGGACAAGCGATTCCTGTCGCGGGCTGCCATCGGCATGCCCGCGTCATTCTTCCCGTGGTGGTCTCCTCCTTTGCTTTTTCGCCGGCTAGGCCGCGCGTGCCGAATTGATGTTCTGCGCGAGCAATCGCCTAAAGCGCGAAGGCGGCATGCCTTTCTCGGCCAAAAACTGCCGGTTGAAATTGGAGAGATTGTTGAAGCCGACCTCGAAGCAGATGTCGGTGATCGACGCCTGCTCGTCGCTCATCAAGATCTGGCAGGCGAGATTGATGCGCAGCCGCTTGACGTATTGCACCAGCGACATGCCCGTGTGCCGGCGGAAGGAGCGCGAAAACGCGCTCTGCGATTGGCCGGCGATGGCCGCAAGCTCGGCTTCACCGAAAGGCTGCGTCAGGTTCTGCCGGATGAAGGCGAGCGCCTTGTTCATCCCCGCGGACATGTATCCTGAGGGGTCAGGCAAATAGTTCGGGCTCGAGAGCGGACGCGCGCTTCGGGCGCGGGAGAGCGTTCCCAGGATCATCAGGAACAGCTCGATCCGGCGCACACCGTTCGCCGTCGCGATCTCCTCCATGAGTGGCGCGACCGCTTCGCTTGTGCTGCGGGTGAAAAGCGCGCCGCGGCGGGAGAATTCCAGCAGCGAGGCAAGGCCCGAAAGCTCAGGCATGACCTTTATCAGGTCGCCGATGAATTCTTCGCTGAACTGGAGGACGCGTCCCCGCAGCGGAATGGTGGTCTCCGCCGGCAGATCGCTCACCCAATTGTGCGGCAGGTTGGGGCCGGTAAGAACGAGATTGCCCGGTTCGAATTCGCCGATGAAGTCGCCGACGAAATACCGACCGCTGGTCGCCACGACCTGGTGCAGCTCGTATTCTGGATGGAAATGCCAGCGGACCGTGTGGAATGGGTAGCCGTGCGACCACGCCTTGAACGACTCGCCGCGCCGTATCTGGACAACTTCCAGGTCCGGTTCCATATCCGCTCCCTTCGGGCCGGTGCGGTTTTTGATGATCCGCCCCTGTTCCCTTGTCGGCTGAATTTGCTCAGCGCTTCCTCTCGTTAGGGATCGTAGCGACCGGTATCCGGGCCCGCCACCACGATTTCAATGTGCAACTGATACTTTTTTGATGTGCAGCTCACAGCGGCCCCGTAACCGGGTCCGGCGCCTCACAACACCGGCTCGACCGAAAGTGCGGTCTCGCACACGCGCGGCGGTTGCGCACAGCAGGTCACGATTGCGCGGAAGGCTTACGGTGATTGAGCTAATGTTGCCACTCGCATTCACCCCACGGAATGAGCTGCGACAACCGCGGCCGTGCTCTTCAAAACGTACGCTCACACAAATGATCATGAGTGGATTTTTATGGATCCTCTCGGTGCACACGCCGCGCACACGCAGCCGTCTAACCAATTGAAAAACTTGAATTCTCGGTCCGATCCATCATGGGGGCCACGGAAAACAAAGACCCCTAAGATTCAACGGCTTCGCCCCAGGTATCCGATGGAGTGAGCATAAAAAGCGGCCTCTCTCAGCTATCCGGCTAAAGATAAACATCCATCGCCCAAGCAGAACGGTCCGTTCAACCATTGATCCGAGAACTCAATGACTGTGAACCGACGGGCTCAAATTTGGACACGCTACATCGATCAATAGATCTGTCTGAGTCGCTCCATAGGGGGTAACGGCGCGTAAGAATTGACGTCAGAAGGTCGCGCCGCCTTCCGGCTCGTGCGTTGCAAGGGAGCTCACCGCCATCTTCGCGGACGATGCGATAGCCGATCCAGGCCAAGCCCCGTGCTGCCCTCGCCGATCTGCTTGGTCGTAAAGAACGGCTCGAAGAAGCCGCTGATGTGATACCTATCGATTCCCGGGCCGTTACTCGAAATTCGCGGAGCCGCAAGGACGGTGGATGCGGAGGGCTCCCACATCTGTAACGATGGGACGCTTCAAATCAGCAAGTCATGAGGCGCGGGTACAACGGCGTGATGCGGAACGTTATGAACGGGGGCGACCGCGTGTTCGTCCAGTGCATCAGGGATCGATTTGCCGATGGTGTGGAGGTCCACTTCCTGACCAGGCGGAACGTGCCGACCTGGCGGGCCATCAAGCTCAACTACCGCGCCGAATGTGGGAGGAGTCGCATAGCTATCGAAGCGAAACGCCAATTCCGCACCCCCAATCTCGAAGGCAACTTTAGCCGGCTGTACGGGGTCCAACGCGGTTGCAGCAGGTTGCGCAGCCTGCGGCCAGTTTCCGGAGTCACCGCCATTTGCGACGCTCGGTTTGACCATCTCAGCTGCTTCGGGTGCGTCTTTAGAGCCATGTAAATCGTGCTCGGAGTTGCCATGCTCCACGACGGTCGGTTCTTCCCCGGCTGACGCTGCCGCAACATCCAAGACCGGAGCTTGATGCTCGGCGCCATTTCCCGGCGCGAAGCCAGCCTCAGTCAACTCTGTGGCTGCCGCCTTTGCAGGGCCTGGTTTTGAAACGTGCTGTGAGTCACCGCGGCCCTCGCTACCGGCCGTTGCGACGCTTGGCTCATCGAGCTCAGCTGCTTCAGGTGCGTCTGCAAGAGTTGAGTGCCCCGAATTGCCGCGTTCCACGCCATCTGCGTCTGCCGTCTTCGCCGAACCCGGCGAAGCATCCGAAGCCGGGAAATGATGCTCGTTGTCGTTACCGAAGCTGTGTCCTTGCACAGAACCAGATTCAGTCAGCTCTGTGGCTGCCGCCTTTGCAGGCCCGTGCTGTGAGTCACCGCGGCCCTCGCTACCGGCCGTTGCGACGCTTGGCTCATCGAGCTCAGCTGCTTCAGGTGCGTCTGCAAGAGTTGAGTGCCCCGAATGGCCGCGTTCCACACCATCGGCGTCTGCCGTCTTCGCCGAACCCGGCGAAGCATCCGAAGGCGGAAAATGATGCTCGTTGTCGTTACCGAGACTGTGCCCTTGCGTAGAACCAGCTTCAGTCAACTCTGTGACTGCCGCCTTTGCAGACCCTGGCTCTGAATTGTGCTGTGAATTATCGCGGCCCGCGCTACCGAGGCCAGGCTCAGGGTCGGCTGCTTCCGGTGGTTTTGCAGAGGTTGAGTGCCCCGAATTGCCGCGTTCCAAGCCATCTGCGTCTGCCGTCTTCGCCGAACCTGGCGAAGCATCCGAAGCGGGGGAATGATGCTCGTTGTCACTGCCGGCGCCATTTCCCCGTATGAAGCCAGCTTCAGTCAATTCCGGTGGCTTCGAAGCGTGCTGGGAGTTACCGCCCGCGCTACCGGCCTTTGCGACGCCTGGCTCACCGGGGTCGGCTGCTTCCGGTGGCTTTGCAGAGGTTGAGTGCCCCGAATTACCGTGTTCCACGCCATCGGCTTCTGCCGTCTTCGCTGCCCCTCGCGAAGCCTCCGAAGCGGGGGAATGATGCTCGTTGTCATTGCCGGCGCCATTTCCCCGTATGAAGCCAGCTTCAGTCAATTCCGGTGGCTTCGAAGCGTGCTGGGAGTTACCGCCCGCGCTACCGGCCTTTGCGACGCCTGGCTCGCCGGGGTCGGCTGCTTCCGGTGGCTTTGCAGAGGTTGAGTGCCCCGAATTACCGTGTTCCACGCCATCGGCTTCTGCCGTCTTCGCAGCCCCTCGCGAAACCTCCGAAGCGGGGGGATGATGCTCGTTGTCATTGCCGACGCCATTTCCCCGTATGAAGCCAGCTTCAGTCGGCTCCGGGGGCTTCGAAGCGTGCTGGGAGTTACCGCCCGCGCTACCGGCCTTTGCGACGCCTGGCTCACCGGGGGCGGCTGCTTCCGTTGGCTTTGCAGAGGTTGAGTGCCCCGAATTGCCGTGTTCCACACCATCGGCTTCTGCCGTCTTCGCTGCCTCTCGCGAAGCCTCCGAAGCGGGCGGATGATGCTCGTTGTCATTGCCGACGCCATTTCCCCGTATGAAGCCAGCTTCAGTCAATTCCGGTGGCTTCGAAGCGTGCTGGGAGTTACCGCCCGCGCTACCGGCCTTTGCGACGCCTGGCTCACCGGGGTCGGCTGCTTCCGGTGGCTTTCCAGAGGTTGAGTGCCCCGAATTGCCGTGTTCCACACCATCGGCTTCTGCTGACTTCGCTGCCCCTCGCGAAGCCCCCGAAGCGGCGGGATGATTCTCGTTGTCATTGCCGACGCCATTCCCCTGCATGAAGCCGGCTTCAGTCGATTCCGCTGCCGCCTTTGCAGACCCTGGCTCCGAAGCGTGCTGTGAGTTATCGCCCGCTGCGCTGCTAGAGCCAGCCCCCCCATTGATCGGCTCATTCTTCGATGTGAGATTTTCAACTGCCGTGACCGTCGCGCTATGAGCAAGCGCGATCGGTGATACATGAGCCGACCCGCCGGACCCACCATCGCTCTCATCCGTTGTAGCCACCGAATCGCTAGTGAAGGTTCTGGACCTTGTCGCTCCCCCCGAGCCGGTCCGAGCCTGCCCGAATCCGAACGTCAAGCCGTTGTCGGTCAGAGTGCTCCAAACTGCCGCGCTCCCGAGCGCGCTCTCGCTCGTCCCGATAACTGTATGGGCACTATCCGCACTCAGAACAGCTTCGGTTGCGGTCGCCGATGTCAGCGCTTCGAGCTGATCCAGGGTGATCGCGACAGCCGCGCCTTCCGGCTGGCCGACGAAATCCGACTCCGCAATGGAGACAATCCCCTGCAGATGGATTTCCAGCAGGCCCCGGTCTCCGACATCGAGACTCCGATCAGTCGGATTCACGTACACGATCGTTTCGTTGGTTGCGGGATTGTAGATCCAGGCGAGGGTATGCGGCGGTATGGACTTGCTTGCTGCTGTCATATGGAGCCAGGCAAGCGCTCCGAAAGCCGCAAGATTGATCCGGCTCGATCCAGATGCGAAATCGAAGCCAGAGTGGGAAGAGGTCGAATTGGAATCGATCGGGGAGCGATAAACAACGTTTTCGCCAACGTCGCCGCCCATCCGTTGATCGCGGCCATCTCCGCCAATACCGGCATCGCGACCCGAGCCCGGTGAGCCATGGGGTTCTTGCAGGTTGTGGTCCGCAGCACCATGACTCATTTGGTTCGAAGCGCCTTCGCCCGCGACGCGTTCGTTGCCGGTGGTCACAAGCGCGGCAGGCAGGCGCAAATCGTGCAAAGGGAAAGCCGGGGGAAAGCCGTCTACATCATTGGTATCGGCATCGGTTATCGAGGCCAGTTTTGTAGTCGCATTCTCGCCGGTGACCACCACGAAGCTGTCGATCGGCGCTTTGCCCGGGTCATGCGATTGCACGGCAAGATGGGGGTCGTTCAGTGCGTAGATCAACGCACCGGTTAGAGTGGCGAAGGTGCCATACCCTCCGTGAATCGACGTCGGAGTGGAAGCAAGCCGCGGGAATTGATGTTCAGAGGTCGGGTCTCCAACGATCTGTGTGTCGCTGGTGCCCCGCAGTAATGGCGTAGGAAGATTGGGCGTGCTCGATCCAACCGGGCCGTGGTCCTTCCACGTTTTCGAGCCTGCGGATTGCTCTGCCGGGCTCAGCGCTCCTAGTGCCTCCGCCGGGTTCGTGACCAGGCTCGCCTTGGCAAAGAAGTCCCTCTGGGTTGACGTCTCGCCGGATTCCCAGGCCACGAGGTGTCGGAGAATAGCTCTCTTCCAGGGCTCATATTCGGCATGCTCTCCCGCGCGACCGACGCTGTCGTCGTCCGGATCCACGTCGTTCGCTTCCGACGCCTTGAGTTCGTCCGCAATTGCGAACGCCAGAAACGCCAGCGCAAGCAGGCCGAAGCCGGACGGTCGCTGCAACAACGCGAGGGTAGCGAGCACAGTTCTGTTGGTAATTTCAAGCTTCTGAAATATGTTGTATAGGTGTACTTTGACTGTCCCTGGGGAAACGTTTAGCTGGCGCGCAATCTCCTTGTTTGACATTCCTTCTGAGACTAGTCGTACAATTTGAAGTTCCCGGTGCGTCAATAGCTCCAGCATCGTTTCCACTTTGCCGCCGCCGTCAGCTGCCTGGCCGGCTGGCAAGAGATCGGATTGCTCGCGCGACACGCTGCGCTCCGTCATCAGGCGCAGTAATCGCAGCATAGTGTCCGAGGAAGCATGCTTCGAGATTACGCTGGAGGCGCCAGCAGCAATAGCGGCGGCTAGATCGTGATCTGCTTCGGATTCGGTAAACAACACCAAGCGCGTGGAGAGATTCTCAGCTTTCGCAATCGCGAGGATCTCGGGGACCGTCAGATCTGGCAGGTTGTCAGCAACAAGCGTGACGTCGGGTGTCAGATTCCGAATTGCTTCGAGACACCTTGTCCCATCGCTGCACGATGCGACAACGTCGAAGTCCTGCTGTGCCCCGAGTACCGACTTCAGCCCCTGTAGAACGATCGGTTGTCGATCTACGATCAGAAGCCGGATCCGTCTCTGCTTCACAGATACGTCTAACATGGACTGTGCCTCGGCCCGGCCATCTATGTACTTCGGCATATGGCCGAGGCCAAGCGGGATTATTAAAATACAATTAATAGAATAGGGAAAGAGGCTTAGCTGGCTAAAAATGACTTAAAATCGCAAGCTTTTAAGGCATTTAGGTGATAAATATATCATTTGACCCGATGGCCAGTGCGATTTACCGCGCGGGCGACATCGAGGCGATCGTGGAAATGTATGCCGAAGGTGCCGTGGTTCGCTGCGGCTGCGGGGGCGTCAAGACCATTACCGGCAACGAGGCACTTCGTGCCTATCGGATTGATCGCCTCCGAGAATATCCGGCGGGCACGTTGGACGATCTCAATCCCTGGCACGAGGGGGTCATTATCTCGTACGACCCTGGCGCGATCCAAGCCCGCGTTGGGTCACGTGTTGGCCTTGCGGGGCAAGGCCGGCGTTCCCGCGGACGCGTCGTTGCGTGCCACTCGTTAGCGAAAGCATGTCGAAGGACGATACGCCTCCAGCAGAGTGAGACTGCCAACTCGTCGATGTTAAGGAGGCTTCCCAGCTTACTGCACCGCCAATGCGGCGCGAGCGCGTGAAGGCGCTGGAGACTCGGCTTCAGCTTGAAGCGATGCCGCCCCAACTCGTCTTCAACACGGATACTAGCGGGCCATATACCTACGACGCGGCATGCGATTGTCGGGCCACCCCGTACTCGCCATTGATCATGGGAACCATGTCTGTGGTGGTCGGTTGGCTTGCTGTTGAGCTGGAACGCCGCAGAGCAGCTCGACACATCGGCATGAGTTCTAGTGCCGAGTATCCGTCGGGAGCCAATCCCATGATGGACCATGCGACTAGAATTGAAAATCGTTTGTTAGCAGCGTTGCCGCCAGCGGATTTTGCTTTGCTCGCGCCTCATCTCCGGAAAGTCGCGATCGAACGCAATTCCGTGCTCATCCGATCGGGCGATCGGATCGAACATCTTCTCTTCCCCCTCAGCGGCGCCATCGCCGCGATCACGGAGCTGCCGAACGGGCAAACAGTTGCCACGGCGATCATCGGGCGCGAGGGCGCCGTGGGTTTGACGTCAGCGTTTGGCGCATCCGCCGCGCCTGCGACCGCGGTCGCCCGCCTATCCGGGGCAGCGCTGCAGATCTCACCTGCGCAATTCCTGGCAGCCCAACATCGCAGCCCCGCAATCGCATCCATGGTGCAGGTCTTCACGATGTCGTTGTTGACGCAACTCCAGCACGTGGCGGCCTGCAATGCACTGCATTCCGTCGAAGCGCGCTTAGCGCGCTGGCTCCTTCACATCCATGATCGTGCGAATGAAGGTGACCTGCTCCCGCTGACGCAAGAAACATTGTCGGAGTTGCTCGGCGTTCGCCGCACCACGGTCACGCATGTCGTGTGCACAATGCGCGCGTCAAGAGCGCTGAAATCCAGTCGGCGCGGCCAGCTCGAGATTGATCGGCCGCGGCTCGAAGCCGTGGCATGCGAGTGCTACAAGGTCATGAGCCGCAGAATCGATCGGATAGTCTCGCACGGCGCGGTCGGGCTCATCCCTGGGGCTCCAGCGCGCCCCCCCTCCCGCTCGCCCGGTAGCCGAATAGCCAAGACAGGCTCGTAGGCCGGTTCGCTTTCGCGAACCATCCGCACGCACCCTTCCGGTCGTCCATTCGCTTTGGGACGCTCGTTACACCGCGATTTATTGCAACCGACCAGCACGGGCATGAGCTTCGCCTGTGCGAAGCTGGAACGACCGCCCGCGGTCTGAGCTCGGGCATGGGGGACTGTCCGCCTTGCACAGCTTGCGTTGACGATTCTCTTCTCGACCTACCCGGTCTCTGAGCTTCTCGAGTTCTGCGAGCCGGGCGACAAGCGCTTCGAGACGCTCTCGAAGAAGGGCCGCAGGACTCTCCGCTCGAATGCGGGTATTCATGACACGCCTCCTGATCGAGCCTCCGGGGAGGCCGCTCGGCTGGCCAGATATGCCTTCGGCCTCGCGTTTGGCCTGTCGGAGCACAAGGCCCAGCCTGGCTTGGCCGCACAGCAGCCCATAGGTCTCCTTCATGGGCTGAGAAGATCTTACGGGCTGGATTGGGTTGCGCTGGAAATCTGAGTACTAGCTCCAGGGCAATCGGCCTTGCGCTTTTCCTCGTTCTCTTCGTCTGCGCAATCGACCCCACCATTTGCACTTGGAATTCCAGAGCCGCCGCCGGTTGCGAAGGGCCCTTTTGCATTGCCTCCGCCAGCACCGGCCCCGCCGCTACCGCCAGCCCCGCCGGATGCCCCTCCGGCATGAGAAGATCCGGCAGAGCGACCACCAGGTGTTCCCCCACCCCCTGATGATCCGCCGCTGGAACTCCCCGGCCCTGCCGCGGACGAGCGATCATTGTCAAAGAACGACTGCCCGCTGTCGCTTTGCTTCGCCCCGTGCAGGCCGCCCGAACGTGCAATGGCTTTTGAGGTCAGGGAGGTGGACAGAAGCAGCGTCATGACAGGGGGCGTCACGGCTGCAAATCTTCCGCAGGTCTTCAAAAACGCCCGCCGGTCGTCATCTTCGTTGCCGTCCCGGGTCACGATGCGTCCTCCTCGATTTAAAACGACGTTTACATTATTATATATTAAATATAGATTTTCAACCAAGAATTT
This sequence comes from Bradyrhizobium sp. CCBAU 25360, assembly GCF_028128695.1. Taxonomy (NCBI): domain Bacteria; kingdom Pseudomonadati; phylum Pseudomonadota; class Alphaproteobacteria; order Hyphomicrobiales; family Nitrobacteraceae; genus Bradyrhizobium; species Bradyrhizobium sp. CCBAU 25360. The sequence continues at coordinate 11,071 of NZ_LBJA01000045.1, read as the reverse complement.
TCTTTGTCCGGTGAGAGGTTACTGAACGTGCGCGACCCGGACAGAAAGCCGGCGATTTCCCGTGCTTCTCCCGGTTTTTTGCGGCGCACTGTCTCGGGGCATCAATTTGAGTTGCGCCCGAGCATTTAATTTAGTTAACTTGAATTTAACTAACGGGCGCGGGCTCGGCTACAATGGATCATTGCGATGCCACTGCAATTCTATCGGTCCGTCCGGGACATGGAGATCTGGAGTGCGAGCAGCCACGGCTTCTCGTTCGTGATCAGTTTCGGAAGCCCGGGAGGTCCAGGCTTTCACGGCCGCTCCGGCTACCTGGCGAGTTGGCGTCCGCTCCACAATAACCAAGCCGCAATCAAGATTGGCGGCTCGCCCTTTCGAACGTTGGCCGAGGCCGAGGGGGCCTGCCTCAACATGATTGAGCATCTGGCACCGCGATAGGCCGCCCCTCGCGCATACTGCCGAAGACGCGCCAGACGTACCCCTCAGTTCGCGCTGGCTGGATCCTGACGCAACAGACCAAGGGAATCCGGCTCATCTGGCGCTGCATGCAGCTCGCTTCGCGAGATCGCCAATGCCGCGAGAACCGTACGATTGCTGATTTCCAGCTTCTGGAAGATATGATGAAGGTGGACCTTGATCGTACCGTCGGCGAGATTCAACCGACGCCCAATCTCCTTGTTCGATAGCCCCTCCGATACGAGCCGCATGATCTGCCGCTCCCGGTCAGTTAGCTGTGTCAAAGGCTTCACACTGGCCAGGGGGGCCTCGCTGACGTGCCCGTTGTTCGGCGAAGCCGCAGCTTGGCCCTGGGCAGCTTTCCGCAGGGTTGCGACCAGCATCTCCGCATCCGAATCCTTCGAGAGGACGATGCAGGCGCCGTTCAAGGCCGACCTTTGTAACTCACTGTCGGCCGTAATACCGGTGAAGAAGATAATCGGAGCACGTGGGCCGACGGCGTTCGCACGAGCGAGCATCTGCTGTCGACTGAAGTCGGGCAGTGCAGCATCGACAAGCGCTACGTCCGGCGCAAGAAATCGAATTGCCTCGATACAGCTCGCGCCATCGCTGCAGGAAGCAACGACGACAAAATCACGCTGCGTCGCAAGAACGCTCCTAATCCCTTGCAAGACGATCGGGTGTCGATCAGCGATGACAATTCTGATGCGGCGCATGCTTCCCTTGCCTGTTGCTAACAACCCCTCTTGCAGCCGTTTAATCCACCCTCCTTCTGAGACGCGGGAGTTATATCCAGTCAGCTCCGTCAATAACGTCGCAGGGTCCTAGTCTGAGACGGCACCTTGCGGCAACGCTCGATGGCTTACACTATCGTAACTCGCCCAGAGAATGCGTGCAGCACCGTAAGAATGCGGTGCTCAACGCAAAATTCGAAACCGCGGTTTTTTGCGAGGATAATGACATTCCATCCACAATTTTTGATGGCATCGGACTGAAAATTCACGCCAAGAATGTCATCGGCCCACTGATCGGGCGGGCGTGCCATGATGGTCAACATCCAATTAACTTAGTTAGAGCCGGATATTACCAACGATATATAGGGACATTCACGATTCAAATCTAACATTCGACGAAGTTTCACTGAAGCGAGGCCGTTCATGAAGCCTAGCTCCGGGAAGGAAGGAGGGAAAGTATTACTATTCATCAAAGCAACGGCTGGTAATCAAGGACAGAACAAGGCTGCGATTGATCGTAGCCCGTGTAGCACCGACGGAAGTCCCAGTTACCGCGCTTGAGGCCAGATTTCGTTAATTCAGCAATTTTTCAATTATTGGCACGGATTCGTCGTCGGCAATGAGTAGGTGGTCACATGTATTCTTCGGCAGTTTTGCGTCAAACACATAAGGCCCTCATCGTTCAATTCACAGAATTGCAGAACTTACGTAATCGCGTGTTGAAAGCAGAGGAGCGATTGCTCGCGCCCAAGCGACGGGCTTACGGACGGAGGGGGCTCAGGAGGCGACCGCCCGGTCGGAGATACAGTCTTAACCGCTAGCACCAAGTACTGCGCTGCACACAAGCGCCGCCGCGCGCCCGGATCGCGCTTGCCCAACCCTGCCATGACCTGATAATGCCCCCTCCTGTTTCGGTTCGGAAGTAGCTGGGGACGGCTTCCATGGGGAAAAGTGACTGGGTCGACTTGACCACAGCCGAGCTGTGGGGGCTTTACGATGAGGTGACGACCGTTCTCAGTCGCAGGATGACCGCGGAAAAGATCAAGCTTGAAGAGCGGCTGCGCAAGATTGAGGGGACCGCCGTTTCGTCCCCGAACGGGGAACGTCCGCGCCGCCCCTACCCGCCGGTGCTGCCGAAATACCAGAACCCGAAAGACCCGTCCGAAACCTGGTCCGGCCGCGGCAAACAGCCCCGCTGGCTGAAAGCGCAGCTGCGCGCCGGCAAGAAGCTGACCGATCTCCTGATCGACCGCTCGTCCGCACAAAGACGCCGCCGGACCGGCTGAGCCCAGCCGCACCGCGACGGCCCATTGGACCGCAGAATTTACCGATTGTCGTCCTGTTTCCCGTTGGGGGTGCCGTCACCGCCGCCATTGCCGAAGCCATTGTTGCCACGCACAATACGGCCGCCTGAACTGGCTATTGCGGCCGAGGTCAGGGAGGTGGAGAGCAACAGGGTCACTGTCGGAGGGGTAACAGCGGCGAATTTTCCGCAGGTCTTCAAGAACTCACGACGATCATCGCCTTCCGCGTCGAATTGGGTCATCGGCTCGTCCTGCTGTATTCCAGCCCAATCCTCAAGGTAGACCCAAAATCGTCGACCCTCAAATTAAATAAGTTAATCGCTGATTTGAATTCCGCGACTGGAGATCACGATTGCGTTGCCGGCGGCGCCCGGAGATTGAACTCTCCGGTGCAACAGAGCCCAACATTCAGCTCACGGTTTATTTTGACATTTAATCCAAAGCCAATTAATAATAACATTTAATTTGCAGGCGGACTTGGGGGCCCTGACTCCAAGCGCTGCAGCCGGAGTCTGCGGAATTGCATGTTGATTTCCAGCTTCACTCGTTGAGCGGCCTCCTTGCGCGAGCCAGCTCCCTGCGCGCCGAATACGCAGCTGCAAGACCTTGGCCGCACGTTGTCCTCAACGATGCCTTTCCCGAGAAGCTGTTGGACATGGTCGCGGCCGAATGCGCCGCCCTCCCGGAAGCCCGCCTGATTACCACGACTACCGATCGCCTGGTCAAGCAGGAGGTATCGGACGGACTGGGGCCGGCCACTCAGCATCTGCTGAGCCTAGTGGACAGTGCCGGCTTTCGAGCATTCATTTCGGCAGTCACCGGCGTTCGAGATCTTCATTCCGATCCGACGCACAAATTTGCGGGAGTTCATCGAACGCCCCCAGGAGGCTTCACGAAGATTCACCGCGATTTCGAGGTTCACCCGACGACCGGGCTGTTCCACCGGGTCAATCTGCTCATCTATCTCAATCGGGATTGGCCCGAAGCTTACGGCGGCAGCCTCGAATTGTGGCCTGCGGACATGTCGGCGCTCGGATGCCGCATCTTTCCCCGGTTCAACACCGTGATCCTCTGGGAGACGCACGGTGCCACTCTCCACGGCCTTCCGGATCCGGTCTCCTGTCCCCCCGGTCGAATGCGCCTTTCCGTCGCATCCTATTACTACACGACGACGCGCCGTGTCGTCGCATCGGGCGAACGCCGCGTGCGGTATTGGGCAGCGCGACCCGGCGAAGATCCGGGGATCGAGCAAATGAGCTGGCAGGATCACGTGCGCGCGCTCCTACCCGATCCGCTCCACAACGTGCTCCGGGCGGCACGCGATTGGATATCCAGAGCGCACCGGTCGAGAACACCATGAAGCCGGCGTCTTCCAGCGGCAACAGCGGGACCCATCAATGACCGCGACCGGAACCTCAGTCGCGCAATTGCGATCTGATGCGGATAAGAGAGCACTTCGCAGGCCAGGCTTTTCACCTGCTCGACTGCGAATGCTGATGAAACGCGCCCTCGCTGAAACGGGACTGGACATGTCGGGAATGACTGTGCTGACCGAAGCCGCGACTGGCGCTTATGCCGTCACCCCAGTCTTGGCTGCAATGGCCGGAGCCAAGCAGGTCTACGCATTCACGAAACCTGGCCGCCATGGGACTGTGACAGATGCCAAACGAGAGACGTTCGAGATCGCAGCCACCCTAGACGTCGCTGACCGCATCGAGATTCTGGAAAAGATCAGCCCCGAGGTGCTTCACAGCGTCGACATCGTGACCAACAGTGGCCACCTCCGTCCGCTTACAGCTGCGCTGATCGACCAGCTGCGCGGCGACGCCGTGATTGCCTTGATGTTCGAGGCCTGGGAGTTTCGTCGCGAGGACTTGGATATCGAAGCGTGCGCGCGACGCAAAATCCGGGTGGTCGGCGTCAACGAGCGACACCCCGCCATCGACGTCTTCTCATTCCTTGGCCCGCTCGCCGTGAAGCAGTTGCACGATTGCGGGCTGGCGGTTCTCGGTAACAAAATCGCCCTGCTCTGCGACAACGACTTCCTTGCCCCCCTGCTCACCGGGCTGACGAACCTGGGGGCGAACGTCGAGACGTTCGACAGTGTTGCGGCAGTCCATCCTGGCGCATGGGAGGCCTTCGTGGTCGCGTTGCAGCCAACGGACTCGCCGCGCATCGGCCGGGCGGAGGCTGCGCATCTGGCCGCGTGCGCGCCCGACGGCGCCGTTGTAGTGCAGTTCTGGGGCGACGTCGATCGAGCCGTGCTAGCCGCCAATGGTCTTGCGGTCTGGCCCCCACAATCAGTCGGACAGGGCCATATGGGCATTCTGCTGTCGGAGATCGGCCCCGAGCCGATCATACGATTGCAGACCGGCGGCTTGCGCGCGGCCGAGTGGGTCCGCCGGGGCGGTGCCGTCACAGAGGACGGTTTCGCCCAGCTTGTACCATGGCCGGAGGTGACATGACGGAGCAGCCGCAGCCCGATGTCGTACTCCTCGCGGACGGACCGACGGGCTTCGCAGCGCTTCGCTCGTTGGCTGCGCACTGCCGCGTGGTCCAGATATTCCGGAGAACGGACCAGCCCGACGCGAGCGCGTTGAAGGCATTTGCCAACAACCGCGGCATCCCGGTCGCGGCAATGCAGGACCTGAACCAGCTTCAGAAAATGATCGCAGAGCTGCGCCCGGCGGCCGTTGTGATCTCTTCGTTCGATCGGATCATCCCGCCGCAGATTCTCGCATTGTGTCGCTTCGTCAACGTGCACTATTCGCTTCTGCCGCATTATCGCGGCCGTGCCAACGTCAATTGGGCAATCATCAACGGCGAGACGACCGCCGGGATCAGCATTCACCTCGTCATCCCGGAACTTGATGGCGGCAATCTGCTGTTTCAGCAGGCCATTCCGATCGGCGCGAATGACACGGTCACCTCGCTCTACGAGCGCCTCAACGCGATTCAGGAACGTGAGCTCGGCGGGGTCGTCGTACGAGCGATCACCGGCTACCAAGGCACTTCTCAAGATACCGACAATGCCTCCTATGGCTGCGCCCGTGTTCCGGAAGATGGAGAGATCGACTGGTGCCAGCCTACCGACACCATCGATCGGCTGATCCGCGGCCTGACACCGCCATTTCCAGGTGCCTTCAGCCACCTTGACGGGCAGCGGCTCATCATCACCAACGCGTCGCCGCGGCTTGATGCTCCCTGCTATATTGGCCGCGTACCAGGCCGGATCGTGGGACGGTCACCTTCCGAGGGCTGGGTGGATGTGCTGACAGGCGACGGCGTCCTGCGCATGTTCAGCGTCCTTCCTCCCAACTCCGAGCGACCATGTGCTGCCGCTTCTGCCATCGGATCGACGCGCGCCACCCTGGGGCTGTCGCGCCTCGATCTTCTTCGCCGGATCGTCGCGCTTGAAGACAGGCTCGCTACGCTCGAGCGGCTCAAATGCGCTCACGAGTAAACGCAAACGCTCTGGCCAAGGAAGGCTCAGGGCTTTCGTGCCAGTGCCTCATACCCCCTCTCGTCCAATCGTGACCCACAGCCCGTCACGGCCCGGGCTTTGCACGCGAACCCAGCGATAGGGCGTCCGCGACCAGGGCTTAACCTGTGGCGTGAGATTGTCGAGGACGAGATCGCCGCTCCTGGTACGCATGAGGAGCACCAGATGATGTTCACCGGAACTGACGACGACTTCGCTCAATAGCAGGACACGCGCCGGCCAGCCGCGCCGAAGCAACTCGTGGCGCTTGCTCACCGCGTAATCGTTGCAATCGCCACGCGCGGGATTAATGGTCCACGCCTCGCCCGCAAGGCCGAGCTCGTTGCGGGCGGGCTCAATCGCCAGATTGACCGCGCGATTGACCTCCCGCAACTCCGCCCATCGCTTCTCGGTCAACCGGATCGGCCCGCCGCGGAAGAAGCGCCGCGGGCGGCATTCGGCCTGATAGCGCAGGCAAAACGCGGTGTAAGTGAGGGGGGGAAGAGCCGGACGCCCCAGCTCGATGCGCGCAGGGTCCGCTTGGGGGGCCCTCGGCACGGCCGGCAATGCCGCACCCGCCCATTGAACGCCCCCGATGATGATCATGATGGCTGTCGCGACGATCGAGCCTGAGGTTCGTTGCACCTGCCGCTCTCCTGCAAATGCCAAATCGACGCGGGCCGCGGCACGACCCAGCCGAACGCTGCAGGCCGCGATCCGTCATTATTTAAATTAACTATTATAATTTAATTTGCAAGATTAAACAGAATTAATATCTGCATTTAAACCGCGACGGACACGACCAGGGCCGGCGACGCTTGCAAGCGAGGAACTCGGATGGATGGAGAAGCCCCGATCAGACAGGCCCTCTTCATCCGGGCCACGCGAAGTGCAATCACAGGCGACAGGCGTGGCCGCCCCAGAGCGAGACGGACGGATTCGGACCGAACATTATTTTATTGATTTAATTGGTCGCCATGCTCAAATCGCAAGAACAGCCCTCGCAGGCCGGACCGATTTCATATGCCAATTGAGCTGCTCGTCATTGTGGGAGCCGAAGCTTCAATACTCGGCTTCGTCGTCGCGATGGCCCTGCGCGCCAAGCGGATGGACGTGCTGAGCGGGCGATCGCTTGAACAACCCGTGATCTCAGCGCGGCACGACAGGCACGCGCCCCCGCCGATCGGTCGGCGAGCGCGCGATCTGCTGCGGGGGTGGGCGCAGAGACGCTGACGCCCATGTGTAGGGCGCCAGCCCGCGTGCGTTTCGTCAAGCGCTGCCTACGGCTTGCACCGAGCTCAGCGCTCCTTGAATGCACGCTCCGCCTGATCGTGCAGGGGCTTGAGCAGATAGGATAGCGCGGTCCGACCAGCCGTCTTGATGAAGACCTCGACCGGCATTCCTGGCAGCAGCTTGGCGGAGCCGAGCTTCGCCAGCTCCTCGGGCTTCAGCAGGATACGGCCCGTGTAATAACTCGTGCCGGCGCGCTGATCCTGCGTGATATCTGCCGAGACCATGCTGACCTCGCCGTCGATTTCGGGCGTGGTCTTCTGGTTGAACGCTGCAAAGCGCATCGTCGCGGTCTGCCCCACATAAACTTGGTCGATATCCTTCGGTGGGATCTTGACCTCGATCGCAAGCGAGTCCGCATCAGGAACGATCAGCATGATTTGCTCGCCGGGAGAGATCACGCCTCCGACCGTGTGGACGCTGAGTTCATGGACGCGGCCGGACTGTGGCGCCCTGATATCGATCCGATGCAATTGATCGACCGCCGCAGTCTTGCGCTCGCCCAGTTCGGAGAGTTTTGAGCGCGTTTCAATCAGGTCCTTGCCGACTTCCGTCCGCAGGTCCTGGTCGATCTGAATGCTCTGGAGGCCGATTTCGGAGATCTTGCCTTTCGATTGCGCAATCATGCCTGCCAACTGGCTGCGCTCGCCTTCGATGCGTGCGGAGTCGCGCTCGAGGGAATTGAGCCGCGTGATCGGCACCAGATTCTTTTGCCAGAGGCTACGCACGCCCTCCAGTTCCTGGCGGATAAATTCGACTTCCTTCTGCTTGGCCTCGGTCTGCCCCGTATAGCCCTTGATCTCGTTCTCCAGCTGCGCGCTTTTTTCCTGCAACTGCGCTTTTTGGCCGCTCCTTGCCTGACGGCGGAGGTCGAACAGCTTCCGCTCCGCAGCGATTGCACGGCTCGCCTCAGAATTGTTCTCCTTGGCTCGGTCGAGCAGCACCTTGGGAAACACGACCTGCTCGGCACCATCGCGCTCGGCCTCGAGCCGGGACTGGCGCGCGAGCAGCTCATCGATGCTGTTCGTGACGATCGTCGCATTGGCGAGCGTCTGAGTCTCGTCGAGGCGGATCAAAACGTCGCCTGCATTGACCCGATCGCCCTGGCGCACGCGCAACTCACCCACGATCCCACCCGTGGAGTGCTGAACCTTCTTGACGCTCGAATCCACGACGACGACACCCTGGGCGATCACCGCGCCCGACAATTGGCTCGTTGTCGCCCAACCGCCGATTCCAAAAGTCACCAGACCCAACATGATCATACCGACGATCATGTAACGCTGGATGGATTGCATCGCCGGCGCTACCAGCTGGCCGTTCATCGGTTGCCTCCTTGAGCTTCCGCGACCACCTTGAGCGGCACGGGATTTCGCAAGACCTTCTTGAGGACCTCCTCCCTCTTGCCGAAGGACTGAACCCTGCCTTCCCCGAGGCACAAGACATGATCGACGGCTTCAAGCGCCTTCGGACGATGGGCGATCACGACGGCGATCCCGCCGCGACGGCGCACGTTCAGGATCGCCTCGGTCAGCGCCTCCTCGCCCTCGGCGTCGAGATTGGAGGAGGGTTCATCCAGCACCACGAGGAATGGTTTGCCGTAGAAGGCGCGGGCGAGCCCGATGCGCTGCCGCTGCCCCGCCGACAGTGCCACCCCCCCCTCGCCGATCTTCGTGCCGTAGCCCTCCGGAAACGAGAGGATGAGATCGTGCGCGCCCGCGGCATGCGCGGCCTCCAGAACAGCGGCGGCGGTCGCCTGCGGATCGAACCGCGCGATGTTCATCGCAACGCTGCCGTCGAACAATTCCACGTCCTGAGGCATGTACCCGATGTGCTTGCCGAGGGCGTCAGAAGACCAGTGGTCGAGTGCGGCGTTGTCCAGCCGTATCCGGCCTCGAATGCCCGGCCATACCCCAACCAGCGCACGTGCCAGCGTCGATTTGCCGGATCCGCTCGGCCCAATGATTCCAACCGCCTGCCCGCGCCGCAATTGGAACGACACGTCATTGACGGTAGGCCGCTCCGAGTTCGGAGCGCCGATAAAGAGATTCTCGACCGAGAGAGCGTCAACAGGAGGAGGCAATTCCAGCCGTTCTTCCTCGCTGGGGAGAAGCTTCAGCAAAGCATTAAGCCGTTGTCCCGACTGCCGCGCAGCGACGAACCCTTTCCAGTTCGCAATGGCCAGTTCGACGGGCGCCAACGCCCGCGCGCTGAGGATCGATCCGGCGATGATGATGCCGGCCGTCGATTCCTGGTTGATGACAAGGACTGCGCCAACGGCAAGAACCAGCGACTGCAGGATTGCCCTGAAGATCTTGGAGGCGCCTCCGAGGCTGTTGGCTACATCGCTGGCCCGCTCATGAGCCGCGAGGTACTTCGCGTTGACATCGCGCCACCGCAACGCCGCCTGCTGCCGCATGCCCATGGCCTGCAGAACCTCTGCATTTCGTCGACCCTCGAGCGCGAGTGCCGTTCGCGAGACCGCGAGGCGCGAGGACGCCTTTGCCGGCCCGCGCGTCCTGGTTTCCGTGAGCATGGTAATGCCGATCAACACCAACGCGCCGGCCAGCGCAGTGACGCCAATCCAGAAGTGAAAGAGGAAGCAAACGCCGAGATAGATCGGCATCCAGGGTAGATCGAAGAGCGCCGTCGGCCCGCCGCTCGAAAGAAAGCTGCGGACCTGATCAAGATCCCGCACCGGCTGCAAGCCGTCGCCATCGGCCCTGGTCTTCAAGGGCAAGCGGACAAGCGCGTCGAAAATGCGAATGCCGAGCCGTTCATCAAAGTACCGGCCGACCCGCGCGCTGATCCTGCTTCTGACGAAGTCGAGCCCACCTTGAAACAGGTAGAGGACCGCGGCCAGGACCAGCAAGGCAATCAGCGTCGGTATGCTGCGCCCGGGCAGCACCCGATCATAGACTTGCAGCATGAAGAATGAGCCGGTGAGCATGAGGAGATTGCTCATCCCGCTAAAGGCCGCGAGCGCCCAGAATATCCGGCCGCACGACCGCAGAAATGCCGACATCTCTGAGTGCGGCTCCTCGTAGTCCTCCGCCGACCGGAAACGGCCGACGAATATCCGTTGCCGAAGGGCTTCAACCACGCGCCTTGCCCAGCCGACGAGCCGCGATGTCGGCGCTTCGGCCTCGTCCGCCAGCCGGCGCCCGGCCGACCATAGGCCTGACAAATGCATAATGGGGATTCGATAAAGATTCGCAGGCGGGGGAAACACCCCCCGCCGTCCAACGTCAGTCATGACACCTGCCCTTTAATGATGCCTTTGTCGGGGGATCCCCAAGCGATCCCCCGAGGCAGTTGTTGAGTATCAGCTTGTGCGGCTGACCCGTATCCTACGCGAAGTGGAAGTCGTGGCTGTTCAGCTTGTCGAGCTGCGTGTTCTTCAGCGTGAGGGTGTCACTCCCCGTCGCGATCACGACGTCGTGGCCTGACTGGGCCGCGTGGGAGAGAACGCTCGCAAAGCTGTCGAACACGCTCTTGCTGAACTCGATCGTGTCGTGAGCAGGTCCGCGGGCCGCGAAGTCCTTGATGACGTCCTGGCCGAAGTTGGACGCAAACTGGAACGTATCCGCACCCGCCTTGCCCACCATGACGTCGTTGCCGGTGGTGCCGGTCAGCGTATCGCTGCGGCCCGAGCCGACCATCGCCGCGCCCGAGCTGGTGCCGACCACGTGACCTGTGGTGTCGACCTGTTCCGCGGTGAAGGCATGAGACTTGCCCGACAGGTCGGAGGTCTGGAAGCTCCACTTGCCGTCGGCTCCCGTGGTCACCGAACCGACCGAGGTCGT